>DASRBY010000029.1:0-171839 GCA_035653435.1 Gaiellaceae bacterium | reverse complement strand
AAGTCGGCGCCCGTGAGGCGGCCGAGCGTATGTAGCGCGTCGTTCGACCAGTGCGGATTCGGCGCGCCCGAGATGTACCAGGGCGAGCCGTTGTCGGCGAGGATCATCCCGTAGCGCTGGAGCGCGCGCAGCACGACGCGTGCCTGCCGCGGGAACGACGCCACGTTCACGCTCGCCTTCAGCCGGACCCGGAGCCCCATCGGCGGCAGCGACGGGTCGTTGGAGCTCGACGCGTAGTGGCGCGCGGGATAGACGTACGCGCGTCGAGTCTCGGGCGCCGTGAAGCGGAGCGCGTGGTCGATGACGCCGCGCGAGACCTCGTCCCAGCGGGCGAGCCCGGGAAAGATCGGCAGGCCGGCGGCGTCGGCCGACGTCCAGCCCGCCGGGCGGAGGTGGTTCGAGCGGAGATTCCAGACCGCGCCGGAGCCGGCCGTCCAGCCTCGGCTCGTGTGGCGTAGGTCGTACAGCTCGTAGAGCCGGCAGCTGCTCTTGTCGACGAGAATCGCGTGCCGGTCGCCGGTCGCGTGCGCACCACCCTCGATATGCACGTGTCGCGGGATCGGGTAGCGGACGCGGTTCGACTCGTCGGCGTACTCGAACGACACGCGACTGCCCCGCGTCTGCCGTGACACGACGTCGAACGGGATCCCGATCGGACCGCCGTCCCACGTGCCGGAACCGAAGTCGGCGTGCAGCGGAGCGTCGAGCCCGATCGAACTGATCAGCTGGGCCGAATCTGCCGATACGGGAAGCTTGTCCACACGTTGGTTCCACGGGTTATCGGCCGGAAACACCGGGCAGCGTCGAGCCGCGGGCAGCCGGAGTGCCCGGGCAGAGGAACCCGCGAAAAGAAGGGTTGCTAATGCGATTCCGAGCGCGGTTACGAGGCCGACGCGGCTCATTGCCTTCTCATCGGCCGGAGCGTTCCTCATACTGAGCGCGGTGATGACGGCACCTCCGCGGCGGGTGCTCGTCGTTGACGATGACGATGACATCCGCCTCCTGCTCGAGCAGCTCCTGCGGGGCTCCGGCTATAACGTCGAGACGGCAGACGACGGCCGCGCCGCGCTCCGTGCGTTCCACGCCCATCCGGCGGACCTCGTTCTACTCGACTTGTCGATGCCGGACCTGGACGGCTTCGAGACGCTGGAGCGCCTACGCGACCTCAGCGACGTGCCCGTGATTCTGCTCACAGCGCGCAGCGGCGAGATCGACAAGGTGCGTGGCTTCCGGGCCGGAGCGGACGACTACGTGGTTAAGCCCTTCGGCCGTCAAGAGCTGCTCGCGCGGATCGAGGCACTGCTCCGGCGGGCTCCGGAGCCTGCCCACCTCGACCACTACGACGACGGTGCGCTCTCGATTGACTACGGCAAGAGGCACGTCGTCTGCCGTGGCCTGCCCATCCGCCTCACCCCGCTCGAGTTCCGCCTGCTTGTAACGTTCGTCGAGCACGCGGGACATGTGCTGTCGGGCGACCAACTTGTCGAGCAGGTTTGGGGACATGCGGGAGGCGTCTCGCGAGACCAGGTCAAGCTCTACGTCTCATATCTGCGGAAGAAGCTCGGCCAGCAGCAGGCCGCAGGCTTTGAGCCGATCGAGACCGTTCGCGGCTTCGGCTACCGGTACGTGCCACCGTCAGCCTGACGAGCGCGGGAGCGTGACGGTCACGCGGGTCCCCTTGCCCTCGCGGGTCTCGAGCGAGATCGTGCCGCCATGGCCCTCCACGATCGCGCGTGAGATCACGAGGCCGAGGCCTGTTCCGGGGATGGCGCGGCGTGTAGCCGTCGATGCGCGGTAGAAGCGCGAGAAGAGCTGGCCGACCTCCTCGTGCGGGATGCCGATTCCGGTGTCGGTGACGTCAAGCCGCAGCTGGCCGCAACCGTTCGAGGCGGAAAGCATCACCGAGCCTCCACTCGGCGTGAACTTGAGCGCGTTTGAGACCAGGTTGTCCAGTACCTGACGGAGCCGCGCGGAGTCGGCTTCAAGTGGGAGGCTGTCTGCGACGTCGAGGCGGAGGTCGATCCCTTTCTCCGCCGCGGCTGGGAGGGCGGCCTCGACTGTCGCAGTCGCAAGCTCGGCCAGATCGACCGGCCCGCGCTCCAGCTCCAACCGGTTCGCCTCGATCTGCGCGACGAGAAGCAGGTCCTCCACGATCCCCTGCAGCCGCCGAGTACCGCGCCGGATCACGTTGAGGTAGTTGCGGCCCGAGGGGCTGAGCTCCTCTTCAGCGTCTCCAAGTAGCTCGAGGAATCCCGAGATCGAGGTGAGCGGTGTGCGAAGCTCGTGCGAGACCGCAGACACGAAGGCGTCGCGCAGCCGTTCGAGCTGCCGGTCGGCCGTCACCTCGCGCAGCGTCCAGATCCGGCCGACGACGGTTCCGTCGTTCCGAGCCACGGGTGCGGTGTGGCCGCGGAAAACGCGCCCGCTGTCGGCGAGCTCGAACTCATCCTCGCTCGCAGCCGGCTCTCGTCCCAGCTCGAGCATCCGCTCGCGGTAGCGCGCCGGCTCGGTCGTCCGGTCGGCGAGCGCGAGCAACCGCTCCCAAGCCGTGCCGTAGGGCGGCAGGCCCAGCTCGACCGAGAAGCGCTGCAGCGGAGCGTTGGCCAGGACGATGTTGCCGCCGGCGTCGGTGAGACAGATACCGTCGACGGTCGAATCGAGCAATGCGCGCTGCAGCGCGCTCGTCGACTGCAGCTCGAGCGCATCGGAGGAGATACGCCGAGAGGAGAGCCCGGCGGCGATTCCCACACCGACCAGCGGTGCGAAGCGCAGCGCGAGCGCGAGGGGCCCGTCCGGGAGATCGTCCACCTCGGCGGCAACGAAGTAGAGAGCCGTGGCCGCGGCTCCCGCGACGCTGCCGGCGCGGGGGCCGAGCTGAGCAGCCAGGAGCGCGACCCAGGGGACGAACATGATCGTTCCGATCGCCTCAGAAGACCCCGTCGCCAGCATCGTCGCGAACGTGAGCAGGAGCCCGATGACCGCTGTCCCCAGAACGACCGAGCGGTCTTGTGCGAGGCGTGCGAGCGTCGACCGGGAGCGAGCGATGAGAGCGCGGCGTTCCACGAGGTAGAGATCCCCGATCGCGCTCATCTCACCCGATCTCCTTCGCAGTGTTGGAGTCCGGTTCTTGTTCGTTGGAGAGCGCGATCCAGAAGAAGACGCCCATAGCCGCGAACAAGCCCAGCAGGATCGGCATATGGAAGACGCGGAGGACGAACCAGGCGTCGGGGATCCGCAGGAACCGCGCGCCCAACACATCGTGGTTCGTGGGATACCAGAGATCCGAAGCGGTGCGGTTATCGCCCTTCATCGTCCAGCCGCTCCTTCCGTTGCCGCCGACGATCCGGTGGATCACAACGTGACCGGCGCCGACCTGCCCTTTCGGAATGCGGTACGCGACGACCTCGCCGACGTGGTAGCTCGACTGGTGTTCGACGAGGACGAGGTCGCCGGTGTGGAAGCGCGGGAGCATGCTCGTCCCGCTCACGAGCACCCACTCGGCGCGACCGCCGAGACTCTGGGGCAAGCCGAACCACAGGCAGGTCGCGATCAGCGCGCCGAGCGCGACGAGCCTGGCCACGAGAAGGGGAAGACGCAGCCGTTCGGGTAGCGCCAGATGCAGCCGGCCCGTGGGCGTGGCGATCGTGCCGGCGCTACTTCTCATAGTTGAGTGCGATCGACGGGGCCTGGCCCGAGCCGTAGCCCGCGATCGTGGTCGTAGCGTTGTTGGTGCCGGTCGTGTCGATGAGCATCCAGCCGTAGAAGGCGCCGCTCTTGATTCCGGCATCGAGAGGAGCAGTGACGATGAACGTGGACGTGCCGACGCCGGCAAAGGTGAAGTCGGGCGTCGCGCCGTACAGGGGCATGGTGTTCCACGTAACGGTCGCGGCGCTCCAAGGCGAGGTGATGGGATAGGCGGAGATCGTGTCCGGGCCTTTGAACGTGCCCGTCACCCTGATCGTCAACGTCGCCGAGTCGGCGCCGGCCGTCGTCGGGAGCGAACAGGGGGATGCCGCCGGATCGAACCCGATGAGCACGTATGAGTTGCCGCTGTTCTTGGACGCGACGGTCTCGGAGGCCTGATTCCCGAAGTTCGTGTTCGGGTTGCTCGCGTCGATCTCGGCCTCGGACTCAGTGGGACTGCAGGCACCTTTCGACAGCGACTGACTCCAGGTATGGAGCTTCGTCGAGGCGAGTCCTACGGTCGCGGCGTAGCCAACCCCGGCGACCGAGAGCGATCCGAGCAGGATCGCGGCGGCGAGGCGAAAACGCGTGATGTGGAAGCGGCGCATCGGTTCTCTATCCGGTGAGCGAGAGCGCGTAAGCCGTCACGGTCGTCGCAGAAACCGTGCTGAAGCCAGTCACGGACACGGTGCAGCCGCCCGTGCACGCGCCGACAATGGTCGATGAGCTGGTCAGGCTCGCGTGCGAGTTGTTCTCGAGCGTGACGGCGAGTGTCTCGCCCGCGCATGCCTGAGGCACGTTCAGGACGTTGACCTGAGTTACATTGCCGCTGTTGTTGACATTGCGCGTGGCGGTCAGCGCGGAAGCTGTACATCCGGCGACCGTCAAATTGCCCGCTCCGAGCTGCTTCGTCGAGAGGCCGAGGCTCGCGGCTGCGGCTACTCCGGCCGACAGCAACGCTGCGGTCAGCACGGCACCGAAAATGTTGATCAGCCGCTTCACTGCTCGTCACCTCCCATCGGGGGTCGAGCGGGGCGCATGATCGTGCCCCGCTCGCTGTCCGCCGGTACGAAGACGTTCCCTACGAGATGACGACCGAGACGCCGGTGACGAGGCTCGCGTCGGGGCTGCCCGACGTGGGGATGTTCGCAGTGGCCGAGGCCGGCAACGTGCCGCTCATCTCGCCACCGACCGCCGCGCCGCCTGCGCCGGTCAGCTGGATCTTGTACGACTTGCTCTGGCAGGCTGCCGGGATGCTCGAGAGGTTCACCTGGCTGACTGAGTAGCCGGGAATCCCCGAGGCATAGGCCGTGGTATAGGCCACCTGAATCGTCGAGCCGCCCGTGCAGGCGGCGACGACGCCGCTGCCGGCGCCGAGGCCGGCGGTCGACAACCCGAGTGACGCCGCGAAGCCGTAGGTGCTCGCGAAGACAATCATTGCTGCCACGGCGGCGATGACCATCTTCATCGTCCGGGTGGCATTCCGAATCTTCCGCATGTCGAAGCTCCTCTGGTCGTTTTCGTACCGGCCGGACACGTTGTCCGGTAACCAGAAGATCGTTCGTCGCTTTATGAAATCGAGGGTGGCCGCGGTATGTGTCCCGTATGACCTGAACATCCCCCGAAACGGGGAGAGAGAGAGTGCAAGGGTCGCAGCCATAGGCAATTCGTCGGCTTTCGTGCCTTCAGGCAAGAGAGTAGTTTCCCCCTGACATGGGGGGATTTTCCGCTAAAGGTCGACGTCGGGATACCGGGCTCGCACCTCGTCGATGAAGGCGGCGAGACGGTCGGCGAGCTCCGGATCCTCGAGCTCGAGCACGTTTTCGGCGTTCAGCTCGCCCGAGTGGGAGAGGTTGAAGCTGCCGACGAAGACGGTGTCGTCGGCGACGGTCACCTTCGCGTGCATGTAGTCGTGCACCGAGCCGGGCGCGTAGGGCGTCGAGCGCTTGCCGGAGAAGGGCGCGCGGCCGAGCACTGTCCGCAGCAGCGGCCCCTTCCAGTCGGCGTTGCCGTTCTCGTGCCATTGCTCGAGCACCTCGGCGACCTGGGTGGAGTCGACGATGCCGGCGAGGTCCACCTTGGCATCGGAGGCCGTCTGGGCAAGCGTCCCCAGGATCGGCCCAGAGCTGATCACGGGCGAGGCGATGCGCACGCGACGGCGGGCGGCCCCGATCGCCTTCGCGATCCGGTGCGCGAGCTTCTCGCCGCGCCCCGGGCAGAACCACGCCCGCATCCCGTCGGCAGGAGCCGTGTCGACCTTGCCGCTGCGCGCCACCGAGCGCGTCGTCCAGAGCTGCTCGAAGTCGTCGCGGTAGCGGCCTGCGATGTCGGGCGAGTCGACGACGATGACGACGTTCTCCTCCCGGGTCCACGAGTCGGCCGTCCAGTTCGTCGAGCCGGTCCAGACGGCGGCGGCGTCGCGGACGACGTACTTGTGGTGCATGAGGTCGGGAACGCCAGGGATTGCGGCGGTGGGGAAGGGCATCGCCTCGACCTCGCCGGGATCCGTGGCCGGCGGCGGCGGCACCACCTTCGCGTGGTCGAGGTTGTAGGCGAGCCGGACGGCGACGCCGCGCTTCTGCGCCGCGACGAGCGCGCCGCAGACGATCTCGTCGAGCTCGGGCGGCAGCTGGAAGTCGTAGACCGCGATCTCGAGCGTCCGCTTCGCGGCGGCGACGAACTCGGCGAGCGCGTTCGCGGTCTGCTCGGCCGGCTGGCCGCCGTCGGTCAGCGTGCGGGCTTCGACGCGAGCCACTCGGCCTTGTGCGCCTTCTTCGCGGCCTGGTAGTCGGCGAGCGCCTGCGGCGAGTCGACGTCTCCGAGGGTGGGATGCCCGGGCACGAGCTCCTGCGCGGCAGGCACGTCGAACCGCTTCGCCAGCACGGCGCCGAGCGACTTGATCTTCATCTCGCCGAAACCCGGCAGGGCCGCGATGCGGCGGCGGAGATCGGCGCCGTCCGCGGCCTCCTTCCAGAGCCGCGACGCGTCACCGCCGTACTCCTCGGCGACCGTTCCCGCGAGCTCGCGGACGCGCTCGGCCATCGAGCCCGGGAAGCGGTGGATCGCGGGCTTCTCACGGAACAGCGGCTCGAGGTCGGCGGCGGCGACCGCTTTGGGCTCCAGCGTGCCGAGCCGCTCCTTGAGGCGCAGCGGGCCGAGGAACGCCTGCTGGACGGTCACCTGCTGGTCGAGCGCGAAGCCGACGAGCAACGCGAACGGATCGTCCGCGATCAGGCGGCAGGCCGCCTCGTCCTCGGTGAACCACAGCGCCTCGGGCACGGGGTTGATCCTACGCGGAGGCCTGCAGCAGAGCACGGCAGCGCTGGACGTACGGCGTCGCGCGCTGCTCCTCGAAATACGCAAGCGCGCCGTCGAGCCGCGACGTGTCGCCCCGCTCGGCGGCGAGCAGCGCCGCCCACGCCTCCATGAACCGCGCTCCGATCGAGCCGTAGATCCCGGCCGCGCGCGGCAGGTCTCCGGCCGCCGCGGCGCGCCCCGCGTCCTCCCAGGCGTGACCGGGGTTCCCCGCGATCAGCGAGAGGAAGTCGTCGCCTCGGCCGAGCTCCGCGAGGTAGAGCGGCAGGTCGATGACCACCCGGTACGGCGCGGAAAGGGCCTCGGCGAGGAGCGCATCCGCATCTTCGTGTCGTCCGGCTGCGCGGACGCAGCGGGAGGCGGCCGTGAGCGTGTCGGTCGCGATCTGCGCGTCGTACCCCTCGCGAAAGCTCGCGAGCGCCCGTTCCGCGTCCGCGAGGGCCTCGTCCACCTGTCCCCGGGCCAGCAGAGCGCGCGCGCGCGTGATGAGCACGGGACGGGTCTGATAGCTCGTCGCGGCATCCGGGCGGCCGAGAAAGTGCGCGGCGGCTGCGATCACGCCCTCGAGGTCTCCGTGCCTGTCGCAGTCGTAGACATGCTCCCCGTCGAGCCACGAGACGCCCGCCGTGAGGCCGTAGCGCTCGCACAGCTCGCGAGCCTCCCCGTAGCGGATAGTCGAGTCATCGAGGCGGCCGACCTCCCAGAGGCAGTTGGCGAGGTTGTTGAGGGTTGTCCCGACCTCGGACACGGCTCCGATGCGCTCGCCACGCACGACTGCCTGCTCCAAGTCGTCGATCCCGGCCGGGTCGCCCGAATGGACGCGGGCGAGACCGATCGTGCCGAGCGCGTTCATCGCCAGCCGCTCGTCCCCCGATGCGTCCGCGAAAGCCAGCACCTCGTGGGCGAGGGGAATCGCCTCGTTGGAGGCGCCCTCGAGAATCTCGAGGTGGCGGGCTCGCCCGGCCAGCGCCCGTGCCGATGCGGGGGACAGCGGCACCGATCGCGCCAGCTCATGCGCCTGCCGGCCTGCCTCGAGCGAGCGCGCAATGTCACCTCGGTGCAACGCCTCGCGGGCCAGGGCCTGAGACGCTTCAGCGGCCTGCGCGACATCGCCGAGCTCGAGGAACCCATCGCGAGCGTCCTCGAGCAGCTCCCTCGCGTCCACGTCCGCCAGGTCACGAGCTCCCCTGGCCGCCAGGAGCTGTAGCTCAGGCAGCTGCGAGTCGTCCGGCGGAGTCAGCGCGATCGCCTCCAGTGCGAGCTCATGGGCCGCGACCCCCGCGTTGAGCGAGAGCGCGCGCTGAGCCCCTTCGACGAACGCGCGGCGCGCCGGCCCGCGCAGCGCCGTCGTGTCGCCCCCGGCCGCCTCGGTGAGGCTGAGCGCCTCCCGGTAGTGGTGGGCGAGCATCTCGGCGTGGTCCTCGGTGCGGTCACCCGCAAGGGAGGAGAGCCACTCCGCAGCGCGGCGATGCTTCTCCGCCCGTTCCGCGCGCGGGATCTGGCCGTAGGCGACGTCCCTCACGAGCGCGTGCAGGAACGCGTACTGCGTCTCGCCGGCGATCGAGGAACGGCGGTCGCGCCGCACGAACTCCTTGCGTTCGAGCGAATGGAGGATCCCCTCCGCCGCTCCCGGCAGCGCACCGGGCCAGAAGACCTTGCCGATCACCGAGGCGTCCTGCAGGAGCGTCTTCTCCTCGGGCGCGAGCCCGTCGATGCGCGCCGCGATCAGGCCCTGCACGGTCTCGGGCAGCGGGAGGTCGTCGCCTTCGTGCTCGGCCAGCATCCGTGCGTACTCCTCTGCGTACAGCGGGTTCCCCTCGGCGCGCTGCAGCAGGGCCTGTTGCGCGTCCGCGTCGAGCACCGCGCGGTCGAGCAGCCTCTGCAGGAGCACGGCCGTCTCCTCGTCGCTGAGCGCTCCGATCGAGAGCGTGAACGCGTTGCGCTTGCCGCCGCCCCAGCCCGGCCTCCGGTCGAGCAGCTCCGGCCTCGCGGTTCCGAGGATGAGGAGGGGCACCGTGGTCGCCCAGTCTGCGAGGTGGTCGACGAAGTCCAGAAGCCCGTCGTCGGCCCAGTGGAGGTCCTCGAACACGAGCACGAGCGGACGCTGCTCGGCGGCAGCCTCGAGCAGCCGCCGCCAGGCCGCGAACGCCTCCTCGCGCTCGGCGCGCTCCGCACCCTCGAGGCCGACGAGAGGACGCGTGTGACGGGTCAGCCATTCCCGCTCTGCCTCGTCCTCGGTGAGCGCCTCCACCATCGCAGCGAGCTTCCCGTCTGCTGCCGCCGCGTCGTCGGACTCGAGGATCCCCGCGTGGGCCTTCACGATCTCGCCGAGGGCCCAGAAGCTCACGCGCTCGCCGTAGGGGAGAGAGCGGCCCTGGCGCCAGTTGATGAGCTCCGGGTCGGCCTCGAGAATCTGGAACAGCTCGGCGACGAGGCGGCTCTTGCCGATGCCGGGGACGCCGACGAGGGTAACGAGCTGGGCGGATTGTTCGGAGCGGGCGTGTTCTAGCGCGTCGACCAGCAGGCCGCGCTCGCGCTCGCGCCCGACGAGCGGGGTGCGCAGCTTCTGCTCGACGTCGCTGCCGAAGCGCGATCGGGCGGCGACGGCCTCCCACACCTTGACGGGCTCGGCCTTCCCCTTCGCCTGGACCGGCGGGGCCTCGCGGTAGTCGATCGCGTGCCGCGTCGCCCTGTACGTCCCTTCGCCGACGAGGATCCCGTTGACCGGCGCCGAGCCCTGCAGCCGCGCGGCGGTGTTGACGACGTCGCCCGCCACCATGGCGTCGCCCTCGCCCGGCTTCGCTCCGAGGGCGACGAGCGCCTCGCCGGTGTTGACGGCCGTGCGGATCTGGAGCTCCTCCCCGATCGAGTCGCGGATCGCGAGCGCCGCCCGCACGGCGCGCTCGGCGTCGTCCTCGTGGGCGACCGGCGCGCCGAAGACGGCCATCACGGCGTCGCCGATGAACTTCTCGACCGTGCCGCCGTGCCGCTCGAGCTCGGCCCGGAGCTGCGCGTAGTACGACGACAGCGTCGCGCGGACATCCTCGGGATCCAGGCCCTCGGCGCGGGCCGTCGAGCCGACGAGGTCGGTGAAGAGGATCGTCACGACCTTGCGCTCCTCGCGGGGGCGTCCCGTCGCGGGGACGAGCGCCGCCCCGCACATCCCGCAGAGCCGGAAGCCCTCGGGATTCTCCTGGCCGCAGGCCGGGCACGTGACCATGTCCGTACCGTAGACCTCTAGGTCGAGGCGGTCGAGCTAGGCTCGGTGCATGGAGCCGCTGGAGGTCTTCCGCCCCGAGACGCGCGCCTGGTTCGAGCGGAACTTCGCCGCACCGACACCGGCGCAGGAGAAGGGCTGGCCGGCCATCGCGGCGGGCGGCCACGTCCTCATCCAGG
The DNA here is from genome assembly GCA_035653435.1 of Gaiellaceae bacterium. GTDB lineage: Bacteria > Actinomycetota > Thermoleophilia > Gaiellales > Gaiellaceae > Palsa-739. The sequence goes on along the minus strand of DASRBY010000029.1, from coordinate 161,444 downwards.
CGCCGACCGGCTCGGGCAAGACGCTCGCGGCCTTCCTGTCGGCGATCGACCGGCTCACGGCCGCCGCGCCAGGCAGTGGCCTCCGCGTCCTCTACGTCTCGCCGCTCAAGGCGCTCAACTACGACGTCGAGCGCAACCTGCGCGGCCCGCTCGCCGGGCTCCAGTCCGAGCTGCGCGTCGCGGTCCGCACCGGCGACACGCCGCAGAAGGAGCGCGCGGCCATGCTCCGCGAGCCGCCGGACATCCTGATCACGACTCCGGAGTCGCTCTTCCTGCTGCTCACGTCCCGCGCGCGAGAGCTGCTGCGCAGCGTCGACACGCTGATCCTCGACGAGGTGCACGCCGTCGCAGGAACGAAGCGCGGTGCCCACCTCGCCCTCTCCGTCGAGCGGCTCGAGGCCCTGACGGCGCAGCCGTTCCAGCGCATCGGCCTCTCGGCCACCCAGCGGCCTCTCGAGGAGATCGGCAAGTTCGTGTCGGGCGGCAGGCCGATCGCGCTGGTGGACGCTGGCGTCGCGAAAGAGCTCGACCTCGAGGTTGTCGTGCCGGTCGAGGACGTGCGCGAGCCGGGGGAAACCGGCGAAGAAGGCTGGGAGACCCGCTCGATCTGGCCGTCGATCTATCCCGCGCTCGTCGAGCTCGTCCGGGCGCACCGCTCGACGATCGTCTTCGTCAACAATCGCCGCCTCGCCGAGCGGCTGGCGCTGAGGCTCAACGAGGCCGCCGAAGAGGAAATCGCTCGCGCCCACCACGGCTCGTTGGCCCGCGAGCAACGGACGCAGATCGAGGAAGACCTCAAGGCAGGCCGGATCCCGTGCCTCGTCGCGACCTCCTCCCTCGAGCTCGGGATCGACATGGGCGCCGTCGACCTCGTGATCCAGGTCGAGTCGCCGAAGTCGGTGGCGCGCGGCCTGCAGCGAATCGGCCGCTCCGGCCACTCGCTGGGCGAGGTCTCGCGGGGCCGGATCTTCCCGAAGTTCCGGGCCGACCTGCTCGAGTCGGCGGTCGTCGCGCAGCGGATGCGGGAGGGCCTGATCGAGGAGACGCAGATTCCGCGCAACCCGCTCGACGTCCTCGCCCAGCAGATTGTCGCGATCTGCGCCGACGAGGAGGTCGAAGTGGCTGAGCTGCACAAGCTCGTCCGCCGCGCCCATCCCTTCGCCGACCTCTCCCGTGCGCAGCTCGAGAACGTCCTCGACATGCTCGCCGGGCGCTATCCGTCCGACGAGTTCGCCGAGCTGCGGCCCCGGATCATCTGGGATCGCACGGCCGGCGTCCTCCGCGGCCGGCCTGGAGCGAGGCGACTCGCTGTGACGAACGCCGGCACGATCCCCGACCGCGGTCTCTTCGGTGTCTTCATCGCGGGCGAGACGGGCGGGCGAGTGGGGGAGCTCGACGAGGAGATGGTCTACGAGGCTCGCGCGGGCCAGGTCATCGTGCTCGGCGCGTCGTCGTGGCGGATCGAGGAGATCACGCGCGACCGTGTGCTCGTCTCGCCGGCGCCCGGCGTTCCCGGCGCGGTCCCGTTCTGGAAGGGCGAAGGCGTCGGCCGTCCGTACGAGCTCGGCGAGGCGATCGGCAGGTTCGCGCGCGAGCTGCTCGCGCAGGCGGAGCCGCAGGTGCCGGATCTCGACGAGCGTGCGCAGCGGAACCTCGTCGCCTTCCTGCGCGAGCAGGAGCGGACGACCGGTGCGCTGCCCTCCGACCGGACCGTCGTCGTGGAGCGCTTCCGCGACGAGATCGGCGACTGGCGGGTGTGCATCCTCACTCCGTTCGGCGCCCGGGTTCACGCGCCGTGGGCGATGGCCGTCGGCGCGCGGCTGCGCGAGTCGCTCGGTCTCGAGGTGCAGTCCATCTGGTCGGACGACGGCATCGCCTTCCATCTGCCCGACGCCGACTCGCCGCCCTCGACCGACCTGCTCGTGCTCGACCCCGACGAGCTCGAGGATCTCGTGCTCGCAGAGGTGGGGCAGACGGCGCTCTTCGGAGCCCGCTTCCGGGAGAACGCAGCGCGGGCCCTTCTCATCCCGCGTCGCCGTCCGGGCGAGCGCACGCCGCTCTGGCAGCAGCGGCTCAAGGCGCAGGGCCTGCTGCAGGTCGCTCGCAAGTACGCGAGCTTCCCGATGGTGCTCGAGACCTACCGGGAGTGCCTGCAGGACGTGTTCGACCTGCCGGCGCTGAAGCGCCTGCTCGGCCGGCTGCGCGCGCGGGAGCTCGACCTCGTCGACGTCGAGACCGCGAGCGCGTCGCCCTTCGCCTCGTCCCTTCTCTTCGACTACATCGCGACGTACATGTACGAGGACGACACGCCGCCGGCGGAGCGGCGTGCGCAGGCGCTCTCGCTCGATCGCGACCTGCTCCGCGAGCTGCTCGGCCAGGAGGAGCTGCGCGAGCTCATCGACCCCGCCGCGCTCGCCGACGTGGAGGGCTCGCTGCGGCCGTTCCCGCAGGATCCAGAGCGGCTCCACGATCTGCTCCGGCTGCGGGGCGACCTGCGCGCCGGCGAGTTCGACGAGGCGCACGCCGCGATCCTCGAGGCCGAGCGGCGCGCGATTCGCGTTCGCGTCGCGGGCGAGGAACGGCTGGCGGCGGCCGAGGATGCCGGCCGCTACCGCGACGCGCTCGGCGTCGTCCCGCCGTCGGGCCTCCCCGGCGTGTTCCTCGAGCCCGTGGCGGATGCGCTGCGCTCGCTCGTCGCCCGGTGGGCCCGAGGCCGCGGGCCGTTCACGACCGACGAGGCGTCGGCCTGGTTCGGAGTCGACGTCGAGGAGGAGCTGCGCGAGCTCGAGGGCGAGGAGAAGCTCGTCCGTGGGGAGCTCCGGCCCGCCGGCACCGAGCGCGAGTGGTGCGATCCCGACGTTCTGCGGCGGCTGCGCCGGGCGTCCCTGGCCGCTCTGCGCCGCGAGGTCGAGCCGGTGGAGCAGGCGGCGCTCGGCCGCTTCCTGCCGAGCTGGCACGGCATCGACCGCCGCGCGTCACTGCGTGAGGCGCTCGTCCCGCTGCAGGCGCTGGCGCTGCCCGTCGCCCTCTGGGAGGCGGAGGTGCTGCCGCGACGCGTCCCCGACTACCGGCCCGAGCTGCTCGACCAGCTCTGCGGCTCCGGCGAGCTCGTCTGGGTCGGCGCCGGGCTCGACCGGGTGGCCGTCTTCTTCCGCGACGACGCCTCGCTCATCGGCCGGCCGGCGGCTGCGCCGCCTGCCGAGGGGGAAGTCCACGAGGCGATCCGGAGTGTGCTGGAAGGACGCGCGCTCTTCTGGCACGACCTGCTCGAGCGCACCGGTCTCGACGCGGCGGTCGCCCTCCCGGCTCTCTGGGATCTCGTCTGGAGCGGAGAGGTGACCAACGACTCCTGGGCACCGCTTCGCGCCGAGCGGCGGTACCAGCCGCCGCGGCCGGACCGGCGGGCGCGGCGGTTCTCGCGCGCCCGGGCGCATCGCCCGACTGCGACGCAGGGGCGCTGGTCGCTCGCTGCCGAGCTCTTCTGGGGCGGCGAGCCCGACCGTCGGGCACTCGCCGAGCTGCTGCTCGAACGTCACGGTGTCGTGACGCGCGACGCCGTCCGCGCCGAGGGCGTTCCCGGCGGGTACGGCGCCGTGTACGGCGAGCTGCGGGCGCTCGAGACGCTCGGCTCGTGTCGCCGTGGTTACTTCGTGGAAGGGCTCGGCGGAGCGCAGTTCGCGCTCGGCGGAGCGGTCGAGCGGCTGCGTGAGCTGCGACCGCGCGAAGGCGACGAGCCTGAGCCGCTCGTGCTCGCCGCCGCCGATCCGGCCCAGCCCTACGGCGCCGTGCTCCCGTGGCCGAAGCGCTCGGGCGCCCGGGCCGCGCGGGTCGCAGGTGCGCACGTCGTGCTGCTCGGCGGCGAGTCCGCGCTCTTCGTCGAGCGGGGTGGCCGCTCCCTCGTGCCGCTCCGCGAGCCCGACGAGGAGTGGCTGCGGCCCGCGCTGGCGGCGCTCGTGGGATTCGTGAAGCGAGGCGGCGCCAAGCGGCTCGCGGTGGAGCGCTTCGACGGCGAACCGGTCACCGAGACGCTCGTCATGCCCCTGCTCGTCGAAGCCGGCTTCCTCGCCGGACCGCGGCGGGCGGTGCTCCGCGCTTAGCCGGCGAAGAGGGCGCTAGCGTCGCGCGAGCGGGTGCGCGCCGGAACGGAAGAGCTCCGTCTCCGCGTTGATCCACTCGACTACTTCGTCGGCGACTCCTTCGACCGGCAGAGCTGATGTGTCGATCACGTGCACGCGCCAGCGCGGATCGTCAATCGGCCAACCCTCCCACCGCGACCAGCGCATCTCGTTGAGAGTCGCCTGGTGCTTGATGACCTCGGGCCGCGACGATGGATCGGACGCGTGCTCGCGCATCCAGGCCGCCCAGTTGAGGTAGTCCTGGAGACCTGCACCGGCCCGTTCCAGCCATTGCGAGCCGCGCGCGTGGAGCCGTTCGATCCGCGTCGCGTCGTCACAGTCGAGGAGGCAAGCCGAGATCGCTTCCAGGCGTGGAGCTGACGGGGCCGCGAGCAGCTCGCCGAGTGGCGCCTGTCCGGCGAGGAGCAGGTCGTCTCCTCGCGCCTCGTAGTCAAGTGCGCGGCGCACCCACTGCTCCTCGGCGCGATGCCGCCAAGCAGTGTCCGCGCCTGCCGGGACCTCGATCTCGTCGAAGTCATGGAGGACGAGGTCTGCGACGCGGCCGCGCAACTTGCCGAGCACGGACGTCTTGCCGGCGCCGCTGGACCCGAAGAGCAGGAAGAACACGCCTCAGGCCGCGACGAGCTTGTAGCCCGAGCCGCGGACGGTCACGAGGCGCTCCGGCTGCGACGGATCGCGCTCGATCTTGCGCCGCAGGTTCGAGATGTGCACCTCGCACGCGTGCTCGTCGCCGACGTACTCGCTTGCCCAGAGGTGCTGCATGAGCTCGCGCCGGGACACGACGGCCTCCTGGCGCTCGGCGAGGAGCGAGAGAACCTTGAACTCCGACAGCGTGAGGTGCACGCGTTCGCCGTCGACGAGGACTTCGTGCCTGCCGAGGTCGATCTGGAGGCCGCCTAGCTTGCGCACGGTCGAGCCGCTGCCCGCTCGGTCGAGCTCACGGCGCCGCAGGATGGCGCGCACGCGGCTGAGGAGCTCCGCGCTCGAGAACGGCTTGGTCACGTAGTCGTCCGCGCCGAGCTCGAGGCCCAGCACGCGGTCCGACTCCGCGTCGCGCGCCGTCAGCATGAGGATCGGGACGTCGCTCTCCGCCCGGAGCGCCCGGCACACCTCGACTCCGGAGAGCCCCGGCAGCATCACGTCGAGCACGACGAGGGAGTACCGGCCCGAGCGGCCCGACTCGAGCGCCGACTGTCCGTCCCGCTCCTCGTCGACCTCGTAGCCCTCGCGGCGCAGCGTGAACGCGACGACGTCGCGCACGCCGGCGTCGTCGTCGACGAGCAGGATCGTGTCGCTCACGCGGCGGGCGCCTCCTCCCGCACGCGTGCGGGGGCGAGCAGGATCCGGAAGACGGTGCCGTGGCCGGGCGACGAGTCGAGCTCGATGCGGCCCCCGAGCGTCCGCACCGACTCCCGCACGATCGCGAGGCCGAGCCCGAAGCCGTCGGCGTCGCGCTCGCCGCGGTAGAAGCGGTCGAAGACATGGCGCTGCACCTCGGGCCTGATCCCCGGCCCCGAGTCCTCGACCTCGACCGTGACCGTGTTCCCGTCGGCGTACGCGCGCAGGGCGACCGAGCCGCGGGCCGTGTGCTTCGCCGCGTTCTCGCCGAGGTTGCGCAGCGCCTGCTCGAGCAGGTCGCGGTTCGCCTCGACCGCGAGCTCGTCGACGGCCTCGACGTCGATCGAGACGCCGACGTGCGGATGGAGCCCGGCCGCAACCTCTCGCAGGAGCGGCGCAAGCTCGACAGCCTCGACGCGCGGCGGCTCCTGGCCCGAATGTGCGCGCGCCAGCGTCAGCATCGCCCGCGCGAGCCGCGCCAGCCGGCCGGCCTCGCGCTCGATGTGGGCGAGGAAGCGGTCCCGCTCGGCCGGATCCTCTTTCGCGCCGGCCTGCAGCACCTCGACGGCGCCGATGATCGTCGTCAGCGGCGTGCGCAGCTCGTGCGCCGCGTTCGAGACGAACTCGCGCTCGGCGAGCTCCCGGCGCTCCTGTTCGGTCAGGTCGTCGACGACGAGCAGCGCCCAGTCCGTCTCGGGCTGGGAGGGGATGCCGACGACGCCGTAGGCGTGCTGCTCGTCGGGCGTCACGTGCACCTGGGTCACCGCCGCCCGCTCGTCGAAGAGCCCCTGGGCGAACGCGCGGAGCCCGAACCCATGCCACGGCTCCGGCAGCGCGTCGCCCTCGCGCAGGCGGCCCCCGAGCAAGCGACGTGCCTCGGCGTTGGCGAAGTGGACGACCAGATCCTGGTCGATCGTGAGCACTCCCTCATGCAGTCGCTCGAGCAGGAGCCGGAGCCGGTCGCGTTCCGCCTCTATGCGGCGGAAAGAGCGCCTCAGCTGGCGCCGCATCCGGTCGAAATTGTGCGCGAGGATGCCGAACTCGTCGCGGAAGCGGTACCGGAGCGGCGTCTCGAAGTCGCCCTGCGCGATCGCCTCGGCCGCCGCGCTCAGGCGTCGCAGGCGCAGCGCGATGAGCTGCGCGAGCAGGAGCCCGACCACCACGCCGATCACGCCCGCGATGACGCCCGCGCGCAACGCCTCACCGTTCACGATGTCGATCGCCTCGGCAACGTCGCCGAGCCGGTTGGCCGCGACGAGCGCGCCTCCGTGATACGGGACTGCGGCGATGTACGTCCCGCCGTCTCGGTCTTCGCTCACGAACTGCTTGCCGGCGAGGGCCGCGGCGACTGCGTCGCGCTCGAGCTGCGACTTCGCCGCGGACGCACTGTGGAATTCGCGAAGCCTCAGGTTCTGCTGCTTCACGCGCGCGAACCCGGCCGTGGTCGGGCTCTTCGCGGCCCGAAGCGCGTCGGCCAGCGTCACGTCCTCGCCATGCCGGCGGAACGCGTTCTCGGAGCGGTCCGAGAACTGCGCGACCACGATCGCAGTCGAGGTCGCGGCGACGACCGCGAACGCGATCCCGAGCCACCAGCGAACGCCGATAGAAGGTCGAATCACGGCTCAATCGTAGGCTTCCCCGCATGCCCGAAGGAGATTCGCTCCATCGAGCAGCCCGCCGGCTGCAGGTTCTCGTCGGCGAGCAGGTCGAGGTGGAGACTCCGCATCCGCGGGCGGCAGTCAAGGGGCTCGCGGCGCGGCTCGACGGGCGCACGCTCGAGCGCGTGGAGGCGGTCGGGAAGAACCTCTTGCTCTCGTTCGACGGTGGCCTGGTCCTGCGGAGCCACCTGCGCATGAACGGCCGCTGGCGCGTGCAGCGGCGCGGCGCGACTCCCCTCGGGAAGCCGTGGCTCGTGCTGCGCGGAGGCGAGCACGAGGCCGTGCTCTGGAACGGCGAGGTGCTCGAGCTCCTCGGCGCTCGCGCTGCGCCGCGGCTCGGGCCCGACATCCTCGCCGAGCCGCCGGACTACGAGACGATGCTCGCTCGCCTGCGCGGCGAGCGGCCCGAGCGCGAGGTCGGTGACGCGCTCCTCGATCAGCGCCTCGTGGCCGGCATCGGCAACCTCTGGAAGGCCGAGGCGCTCTGGGAGGCGCGCATCTCGCCCTGGCAGCAGCTTGGCGAGCTCGGCGACAGCGAGCTCCTCGTCGTCCTCGAGGTCGCGCACCGGTTGATGCGGGCCTCGGTCGAAGGGCCGCGGCCGACGCGGCGTGTCTACCGTCGCGCGGGACGCGGCTGTCCGCGGTGCGGCGGGATCGTCCGCTCGGCCCCGCAGGGCGACCACGCGCGCACCGCCTACTGGTGCCCTTCCTGCCAGGTAGGAGGCAACGCGCCGCCGTCGTAGTCGTCACTTCGGCATGCGCGCGCCGCACCTCCACGACACGCTCCGCCGCTTCTGCCTCGGCGCCTTCGCAGTCTTCACGCGGGAGCTCGAGGAAGGCACCGACCTCCCCTTCGCCTTCGAGGAGCACGGCTCGTACGGCCGCCCGACGCTCTACGAGTACCGCCCGCTCGTGCGCGGCTTCGTCGAGGCGCGGGCCGAGCGGCTCTTCGATCGGGTCGACGTCCAGGACGCGGCCGGAGAGCTGCTGCGCGAGCCGGCGGCGCGGATCTTCGCCCATGCCCACGAGGGCGAGGTGCGAGACGAGCGGCTTGCCGTCTACCGCAGCGTGCTCGTGCCGCTGCTCGTGCGCACCGCCGAGAACTGCGGCGGATTCGACTGGGACGACAGTGCGTTTGCGCGCGCCTACGAGGAGCTCGAGGCCTCGCTCTACGGCGAGGGCCACTCCTACGGAGCCGTTGCTCCGCTCATTGGCCTCTCGGTCGGCACGCAGATCGAGCTCGGGGACGGCATCCGCGTGCGCACCGCCGCGACCGGCGAGCTGGCGGCGATGTGGCCCGAGGCGGCCGGTCTCCTGCCACGCAACTTCGGCCGCGAGCCCGACCGGATCTGCGTGCTCGAGCTCGAGCGCTCGCTCGCCGGCGGTACGAGCCTGACGCCTGACGCGCCGGGCGAGCTCGCGGACGCCGTGACGGCCATCCGTCTCGCCACCTCCGCACCGGTCGCGGCCGGCCCCGTCCTGTTCGAGCGCCTCGACTGGCGGCCGTACGGAATCCGCCCGGTGCTTCCCATCGCGGCGACGGCCCCGCCGGGCGAACCGACGCGCCTCGACCCGTTCCGCGCTTCGGTGGCCAGTGACGTTCGGGTACGCCTCGCGGCGGCCGACGACGATCCCCGCCTGGGCGACGCGCTCGACCGGTGGGAGCTCGCGCTCTTCCAGTCCGAGCCGTTTCGCGGCGAGCAGCTGCGGCACGCGCTCGATGCTGTGCTCGGCGAGGGCGACGGGGCCTGGGCCGCCGCGATGCGCGGAGCCGCCCTGCTCGGCGCGACTCCGGCCGAGCGCTCCGAGTTCGCCGAGCGGCTGCGAGAGCCGAGTTGCGAGCTCCTGCGCCGCCTGCTCGTCGCCGTCCTCCTGCACGGCGACCGGCTCGCACTCATCGGTGACCTCGACGACGCCCTGCTCGGGGTCTCCGGCGCGGTCGCGAGCCTCCAGCAACGCGCGAGTTAACTGACACGGACACGTCACCGGTTGCCGCCTACGGTCGGGACATGGAAGAAGCGCGTGCGGTGCTGGCCCGGCTGGAGCGGATCGAAGCGCTCGAGCGCGAGGGAGCCGGCGTGTCCTCGCTTCTTGCGGAGCTACGAGAGCTCGTGCGCGAGGCGGGCGAATGGGCCGAGCGGGAGCGCGACCCGCGTGCACTGGAGGCCGCCGCGGCGCTCGCCGCCGCCGGTGATGCGCCTGTCGCGGTCGGGAGCAGTCGATGAGGCCGACGGTCGTCGCAGCGGTCCTGGCGGCCGGGCTCGCATCGTTCTCGGCGGTGGCCGCGGCGACGCCGTCACCGGTGGGCGCCTGGTACATGTACGGCGCGTCGGCCGGCGCGCTGAAGTCGTACGCCTACGCGCGCGCCTGCGACTTCGCCAGGAGCCAGCCGGGCTCCGGCACGCGGCTCCTCCTGCTCGATTTCGGCGCGGCGAGGAAGCTCGACTCGAGCACGTGGGGGGCCATCGACTTCAGCAACACGACCTTCTCGAACGCGGACATCCTCGACGCGCTGAAGGGAGCGGCCGACGGGTATCACAACTGCCACGTCCGGGGCGGCGTCGACATCCTCTACGGCAACAGCAACTACCACCTGTCGGCCTCGGGGATGTCAAGCACCGATGCCTGGTACGCCGGCTATCGCCAGGCGGAACGCGCGGAGGATCTCGCCAACTACCAGTCTGCGAAGGGGTACGACAGCCAGACGGCGGACGCCGCCTCCGACATGGAGCCGAGCTGGGACGGCGCGGCGCTGACGAAGCAGCTCGTGAACGGCGACCAGGGTCAAGGGTGGGCGCTGTACTACGACTTCGGCTCGGCCGACGGCTGCCCGCAGAGCGGGAGCACGGACGGCCTCTGCAACAACGGCTGGCACGTCAGCGACGTCGGCTACGTCTCGTTCCACGGGCTCGCGCTGCCGCTGCCGGAGATCTACTACGCCGCCAACGCGTACCAGTGGACCCTCGTCCGGAAGCTGGGGAGCAGCTACTTCTTCGCCGGCATCACGGCCTCGCCCGGCGGCGGGCTGGCTCCCACGTCGGCGTGGAGCACGCTCTCTTCGCTGAACGGCAACCTCGTCGAGCCGGAGCTCGTGTGCTTCGGCTGCTGACCGCGAGCGGCGTCTGCATCCTCGCGACCGGAGGCGGCCTCGCGGTCGCGGCGACCGGCGTTTCGATTCCGGCGCTCGGCCTCAACGTGTCTGCACCGCCCGAGAAGGCCGCGGCACTGCAGCGGCTCGAGTCGGTCGCCACGACCGACTCGAGCCCCGTCCCGGCCGGTCCGCCCGAGCCGGCGCCGCGGCCGATCCCGGCTCGGATGCTCGGCTCCGGCGCGCCCGTGCCGATCTCCCCATCGATCCTGCAGGTGCGGAACGGCTGGCTCGTGAGCAACGGCAGGACGCTCGTCGCGGTTTACGCCGGCGCAGCGGGGAACGACCCCGCTGTTGGTCGCGTCGTGATCGTCCGTCAAGACCTCGCCGCCGGAAGCCAGACGGTGCGCACGATCGACGCCGGCCAGACCGGCGCGCTCACGATCGCCGAGGCGCCGCTCGGCAGCGCCGTGGAGACGTCGGCGCAGACCGACGACCTCCGCCTGCGAGGAGCCGACGGCCGAGCGCTCCGGCTCGACCTCGGCACGAGCTCGGTCGGAGGCCGATGACTCGCCGGTCCTCACATGAAACTCACGAACCGCGGGTACCGTGCCGCGTCCATGGCCCCGATCGAGTGACCAAGCCTCACGCCCGCTTCGCCGATAGCACCGTTGTAACTGCGGTGATGCGGCTTCTCTCCAACCGGAAGGCTCAGCTGGCGCTGAACGGCGGCTTCGGTCTCGTCCTTCTGGGCGTGGCGTTCGTCAGCGTGCGCCATTTCGTCGGGGGCGGCTGGCCGATCCGTCACGCCGACCCGACGCTCGTGACCTGCGCGGCTCTCCTCTTTCTCTGTGCATACGCCTTCAAGGCGTGGGGCTGGCAGCGGCTCTTCCTCGCGAACGAGCGGCCGACCGCCGATGCGCTGGCCTTCGCAGGCGGCGCAGCGTGCGTGGGCGGCATCGCGCTGCCCGGGCGGGTCGACGATGCGGTCCGCATCGCGATCGTGAAGCGCTATCCCGGAACGAAGACGGGGATCGGGACCCTCGGCCTGAGCCTCATCGTGCTCGGCATGCTCGACAACGCGGCCCTCACGCCGATGGCGTCGGTCGCCGCGGCCGGCTCGAGCCACTGGACGGCGCGCGCCGGCTTCGCGGTCGTCGCCGCGGCCGGAGTCGCCGCCGCCGGCATCGTCGCCTTTCTGCCGCGGATCGCGCGGCTCTCGTTCGTCGCGCGTTTCCGGGTCGGCCGCTGGCTCGCCGAGCACACCCATTGCGCCAAGGAGGCCTGGGCCGCCTGGCTGTTCGTCTCGGTCTCGTGGAGCCTCCGCGGGTTCGCCGTCTTCCTTCTGCTCAACGCGCTCGCCATCCCGGGGTCGTTCGTGCTCGCGCTCGCGTTCCTCGTCGCCTGCGCCGCATCGGCTGCACTCCCGATCGCGCCCGCAGGGGCGGCGACCCAGGCCGGCGCGGGTGCGGCGATCCTCGTGCTGGGCGGAGTGGGGACGTCGGAGGCCGTCGCTTTCTCGATCGCCGCACAGGCGCTCGTGATCGTGACCGGCGCCGCGGTGATCCTCCTGATCGCGAGCTGGCAGCTCGCGCTTCGCCTCCGCCCGCGCTTCGTGCGCGCGGCGACCGCCGAGGCCTAGCCGGCTTCCGGCGCCGGCTGCGGGGCGCTCGCAACGAGGTCCTGTCGCCGCACGAGCAGGAACGCCAACACGGCCCCGGCGAAGAGGACGAACGCCGCGACGAAGAAGATCGTGTTCATCCCGTTGATGAAGGCCTGGTGCGGCGTGAGGATGAAGTCAGGAGGCCGCGGCCGTTGCGGTCCGGGCGGGTTCATCGAGCCCGAGGCGATCGACTGCGCCCACGCGTGGGTGAGCCGCGAAGGCCCCGGGAGGCTGGAGGCGATCCGGCTCTGGAAGATCGCGCCGAGCGCGGCGATCCCCGTCGCAATCCCGATCTGCCGGAACGTGTTGTTGATGCCGGAGGCCATCCCGGCGCGCCTGGGCTCGACGACGCTGACGGCGGTCGAGGCGAGCGGTGCGTTGACCATGCCGATCCCGATCCCGCCGACGACGAAGCCGGCGACGAGTGCCGTGTAGGTGGACGAGAGCGTCAGGCCGCGCATGAGCAGCAACGCCACGCCGTTGAGGGCGAGGCCGCCGCTGAGGAGGATCCGGACGGGGATCCGGGCGGACAAGCGGCCCGCGATGGGCGCGACGACGAACGAGACGAGCGACAGCGGCAGGAACATGACCCCCGTCCTCACGGCCGAGACGCCGAGCACCCGCTCGAGGTAGAGCGGCAGGAAGAGGAACTGGGCGAACATCCCCGACGAGATCGCGAACGCCGTGATCTGCGCGCCGGTGAAGGTGGGAACGCGGAAGAGGCGGAAGTCGAACATCGGCGCCTCCTGCCGCAGCTCGATGAACGCGAAGGCGGCGAGCAAGACCGCCGCGGCCGCGAACAACCCGACGATGCGCCCGCTCGACCAGCCCCAGTCGGTGCCGCGGAAGAGGGCGATCACGAGCGCGAACAGCCCCGCCGTCAAGGTGAGCAGGCCGGGAAGGTCGAAGCCGCCGTGCGCCTCGTCGCGCGTCTCCCGCAGCTCGCGCAGGCCGCCGGCGACGACTGCCGCGCCGATCGGGACGTTGACGAAGAAGATCCAGCGCCAGCCGACGTACGTCGTGAGCGCGCCGCCGACGAGCGGCCCGATGGCCACCGCGAGCCCGACCGTAGCGCCCCAGATCCCGAACGCGGTGCCGCGCTCGCGGCCGTGGAACTCCTGCGAGATGATCGCGAGCGAGACCGCGAACATCCCGGCGCCTCCGATCCCCTGGGCGCCGCGCGCGAGGATCAGGAACAGCGGGGAGTTCGCAGCGCCGCACAATGCGGACGAGATGGTGAAGAGCGCGATCGCGATCAGGAAGACCCGCTTGCGGCCGAGCAGGTCGCCGAGCGAGCCGGCGTTGAGCATCGTCGCCGCGAGCGTGAGCGCGTACGCGTCCACCACCCACTGCAGGTCGGTGAAGGAGGTATTCAGCTCCTTGTCGATGTTCGGCAGCGCGACGTTGACTACCGTGATGTCGAGTAGCAGCATGAACACCGCTATGCACACCACGATGAGAACGCGCCATTTCCGCTCCACGACGGGGAACCTAGACGAGAAGGAGTCGACTACGGCGCTGCGAAAGGTCAGCAGGAATGGGGCTCACGCGGTTACTCCCGCGTCCGCTGACGCGGACGACGGATAGCGGTCCGGCCATGGCCAGGGTGATCGCCTTCGCCAACCAGAAGGGTGGCGTCGCGAAGACGACGACCACGCTCAACCTCGGCGTGGCGCTCGCTGAGCAGGGCCTGCGCGTGCTCGCGGTCGACCTCGACCCGCAGGGGAACCTGACGATGTCGCAGGGGTGGAACCCGGACGAGATCGACCGGTCGATGTTCGACGTCCTCGTCCACCGGCTGCCGATCACCGAGATCGTGCGCTCGAACGAGCTCGACGTCGCCGTCTCGTCGATCGACCTCGCCGGTGCCGAGCTCGCCCTCGCCTCGATGATCGGACGCGAGCGTGCGCTCGAGAAGGCGCTCCTGCCCGTGCGGGAGAGCTACGACTACGTCCTCGTCGACACGCCGCCCTCGCTCGGCCTGCTGACCATCAACGCGCTCGTCGCGGCCGACGGCGTGATCGTTCCCGTCCAGTGCGAGTACCTGTCGCTGCGCGGGCTCGTCCAGCTCGAGAACACGCTCTCGATGATCCGCGAGAACCTGAACCCGCAGGTCGGGATCCAGGGCATCCTCGCGACGATGTTCGACCGGCGGCTCCTCCATTCCCGCGAGGCGGTCGAGATCCTGAAGGAGAACTTCGGCGATCTCGTTCTCAACACGAAGATCCGCAAGACGGTGCGCTACGCGGAGGCGCCGGTGAAGGGGCAGTCGATCTTCAAGTACGACCCGACCGGCGAGGCAGCGGGGATGTACCGTGATCTGGCGAAGGAGGTGCTCGATGGCGCGTCGGCGCGCCAGCATGCGTGAGGGGCCGCTAGCGGAGCTCTTCCGCGCGACCGAGGCGGCGCAGAAGCAGGCTGAGCAGCGCGGCGAGGCCGAGCCGTCCGAGGACGCCGCGGTCGTCCCGGCTGCTGCCAAGACCGAGGCGCCGGCGGAGCCCGACGAGCGCACGGTCGAGCACGTCCCGAGCTGGGAGGAGGCCGGAGTCGAGACCCCGGCGCCGCCGACCCCGTCGCCCGACCCGATGCCGGGCCCGCCGCTGCCCGATCCGCAGCCGCCCGCGCCGTCGCCCGATCCCGATCCGCTACCGCCCTCTCCGGGCCCCGAGCTTCGGCCCGCGGACCTCCCGCCGGTGTCGCGCTATCTCGAGCCGCTGCCGGAGTCGCCGGCGCGGCTGCACCGGGCGGGCGCGGACACGGGCGCATACCTTGCCGTGATCAAGGTCGTGGGCGTCGGAGGCGCCGGCCTCAACGCCGTCAACCGGATGATCGACGCGGGCATCAGCCAGGTCGAGTTCATCGCCGTCAACACCGACATCCAGGCGCTCCGGACGAGCGACGCGCCGGTCAAGATCCACATCGGCCGCGAGCTCACCCAGGGGCTCGGCTCGGGCTCCGACCCCGACGTCGGACGCCGCGCCGCCGACGAGGCCTACGACGAGCTGAAGCAGGAGCTGCGCGGGGCGGACATGGTCTTCGTCGCGGCGGGCGAGGGTGGAGGTACCGGCTCCGGCGCAGCTCCCATCGTCGCGCGGATCGCACGCGAGCTCGGCGCGCTGACGGTCGGCATCGTCACGACGCCGTTCCGCTTCGAGGGAACGAGGCGCCGCAGCCAGGCCGAGGAGGGAATCGCCGAGCTGCGCGGCGCCTGCGATACGACGATCGTGATCCCGAACGACCGGCTGCTGGAGGTGCTCGAGCGGTCCACGTCGATGCTCGACGCCTTCAAGGTGGCCGACGACGTCCTGCGCCAGGGCGTCCAGGGGATCTGTGACCTGATCACGATGCCGGGGCTGATCAACCTCGACTTCGCGGACGTGCGCACGATCATGTCCGACTCGGACACGGCGCTGATGGGCATCGGCTTCTCCTCGTCGTCGAACGACGGACGGGCCAAGGAGGCCGCGGAGCGGGCTCTGCGCTCGCCGCTCATCGACGCCGAGATCACCGGGGCGCGCGGCATCCTCCTCTCCATCGCAGGTGGTGACGACCTGACGCTCGTCGAGGTGAACGAGGCCGCGGAGGTGATCCGCGCGGCCGCCACCGACGACACGAACATCATCTTCGGCGCCACCGTCGACGACCGGCTGAACGGACAGGTCTGGGTGACCGTCGTCGCCACGGGCTTCGGCGGTCGCGGCCGGCGTCCGCGCGGCGACACGATGGCACCGCGGACGGAACAGCGGCGCCAGCAGGGCGAGGGCGGCGACCTGGACGTCCCGTCCTTCCTCCGCACCTGAACCCGCCCTCGGTGGACCCCTACCTCGCCATCGCGTCGAAGCGTGACGAGCGTGCGTACGCCGAGACGGCGATTCCGGACGACGTGCGGCAGCGGATCCTCGATGCCGGCCGGCTCACGGGCAGCTCGAGGAACCGGCAGCAGTGGGAGTTCGTCGTCGTCTCCGGCTCGGCGCAGGAGCGCCTGTCGGAGGCGGTCTATGCGCCCGAGAACGTTCGCACCGCCGCGCTCGTCGTGGCGATCGTCGGCGAGGCGGGAAGCTTCGACGTCGGCCGTTGCTCGCAGAACATGATGCTCGCGGCTTGGGCCGACGGCGTCGTCTCGTGCCCGAACGGCGTGCGAGACGCGGCAGCGGCCGCCGAGATCTGCGGCGGCGAGGTGCGCGCGATCCTGTCCTTCGGCTACCCGTTGCGTCCGCGCTCGCCGGGCAGCCGCACGGCGGCGGAGTGGTCGTCCCGCGCGAATCGCAAGCCGCTCGCCGAGCTTGTGCGCGAAGTTTCCTAGCGGGAACGGCAGCGCGGGCTCTGGCCCGCGAGCGCAGCGAGGAGGCTGCTCGGGTTCACGTCGAACGCGATGCGCACGATGCCCGACCCGCGAGTCCGCAGCCGCACCATTCCGTCGGGGCTGGGGGCGAGACAGCCGGTCGATGCGCGCCAGTACGGCGACCAGCGCACCGCGACGGCGAACGTCCCGCCCTGCGAGACGCGGAGCACCAGGCGCGACTCGCGAAACGCGAGCACGGCCGGATCGCCCGGCCCGTGCACGATCGGGCGCGCCCGGGGGACGGCGTAGATCGTGATCTGGGGCGTCGAGAAGACGCGGCGCAGCTCCGCGCGGCCGCTGCGCACGAGGCGCGCCTCGCGGCGTGAGCTGTAGTCGGGCGGCGCGCGCGTGAGGACGACGTACGCGACGCCGAGCCGTCGCAGCCAGCCCAGATACGCCTCCGGAGCGAGCGGCCGCTGCCGGTAGAGCAGCGCGTCGAACGGAAAGTCGTCCTGGCGGAACCAGCCGCGCGCGAGCGGGATGCCGGCCGACGCGAGGTAGTACGCGGGCCAGTGGTCGGTCGTGTCGACCGCCTCGACCCGATAGCCCGGATGGAGGTGCGCATGGAGATAGGCGACCGGAGCGCGCCACACGCGCGGATGGGCGCTGACGTCCGCGGTGGCCCGCGTCCAGCCCGCCGCGAGCGGGCTCACGTTCCACGAGAGCGCGAGGGCGAGGACGGCCACCGAGACCTTGACCGGGCGCCAGCGGCGCAGCGCGAGCACGAGCAACGCGAGTGGCACCGCCAGGAACCGCAGGCGGACGATGTTGTCGCCGAGACCGGAGGGCACCGCGTAGAAGACCGCGATCGCCAGCGCATACGCCCCGAAGACGAAGCGGAGCAAGCGGGCGCGCTCCAGCCGGAACGTGCAAGCGATGCCGATGGCGCAGAAGGCCAGGGCGGCCGCCGCCTCGCTGACCGGGAAGCCGAGCGTGCCCCCGAATGGAAAGAGCCGCACGAGCACGAGCTCCGCCGCCGCTGCCGCTCCGATCCCGAGGGCCGGCACGACGCTCCCCCGCACTGGCGCGCGGTGCGCGACCGCCGCGCCTGCGAGCACGACGCCGAGCAGGACGAGCGCCACCGGGCTGGCCGCGAGAACGAGCAGGGTCAGCCCGGCGCCGATCCAACGCCGCCCAGAGCGGAACGCGAGGAGCGCCGAAAGGGCGAGGGCGACTCCGAGCGCGAACGGGAACTGGCCCGTGATCCACATCCCCGGCCAGACCAGGGCGAACGCGCGAACCGCCCAGCGTGCTGCAGATCCCCACTCGCGTTCCAGCAGCACCGCGAAGGCACCGGCGGCGACCGCGATGGTGAGCACCGCGAGCACCCGGATCCCGAGCACGGCCGCGAGCGGGTAGTACAGGGTGCTGTAGCCCACGAAGGCGTAGCGCCCGGCGTACCAGAAGTTGTCCCAGAGCGCGAAGCCGTGGACGAGGAAGAGGGAGCGCTGGTACTCGTGCGCCGCGAAGTCTCCGCTGGGCGGCGCGAGCCACACGAGCAACGACGCGGCGGCTGTCGCGAGCGCGGTGCAGAAGACGGCCTCGCGAGGAATCGGCAGCCGCCGCCAGGACGCGCGACCCGCGCCGGCGTAGGACACCTCGGCCATTCGCGGAAGCGTACGCTCGCCGGATGAGAGGCGCAGTGGCAGCGGGGCATTTGTTGACGGCCGAGGCGGGAGCGGAGGTTCTCCGCGCGGGCGGCAACGCCGTCGACGCGTGCATAGCCGCGGCTGCCGTGTCGTGGGTGTGCGAGAGCCCCCTCACCGGCCCGGGCGGCGGCGGCTTCCTGCTCGTGCATCGGTCCGACGAGGGACGGACGCATCTCCTCGACTTCTTCGTGGCAGTGCCGCTGCGGCCGGCTCCAACCACGGAGCTGCTCGAGCTCGTCGTCGACTTCGGCGACTACCAGCAGGTCTTCTACTCCGGGGCGGCCTCGGTGGCGGTGCCGGGCGTCGCTCTCGGGGTCGGGGAGGCTCACGCCCGCTGGGGCTCGGTGCCGTGGGCGGAGCTGCTCGCACCGGCGGCGCGCCTCGCGCGCGAAGGTGTCGTGCTCGACGAGCCGCACGCCTATCTCCACCGGATCCTCGACCCGCTGCTGCGCCACTCCCCCGAGGGCGATGCGCTCTACGGGCCGGGTCGTCCGCTCGAGGTGGGAGAGCGATTCGCGGCTCCGGAGCTCGCCGCCACGCTCGACCGGATCGCCGCCGAAGGTGCAGGCTGTCTCTACCGAGGCGAGCTCGCCGAGCGAATCGCCGCGCACGTGCCGATCACCGTCGACGATCTCGCCCGCTATCGGGTGATCGAGCGGGAACCGCTCGAGGTGCGCTACCGCGGCGACGAGCTGAGGACGAACCCGCCGCCGTCGCGGGGCGGTTCCCTGCTCGCGGTCGGGCTCGAGTCGCTCGGCGATGCGGAGGCGACGCCGCTCGCCATGGCCAGGGCGATGGAGGCTCAGGAGGCCGCGCGAAATGCCGAGGCCGCCGGCGGGACGACGCACATCAGCGTCGTCGACGGCCACGGAAATGCTGCTTCGCTGTCCTGCTCCCTCGGCTCTGCGAGCGGAGTCGTCGTCCCCGGCACCGGCCTCGCGCTCAACAACATGCTGGGGGAGACGCATCTCGCGGGCGAGGAGCGGCCGGGCGAGCGGGTGATCTCCCTCATGGCGCCGTCCGTGTTGCTGCGCGACGGCAGGCCGCGGCTCGTCGTCGGCTCGGCAGGCAGCAGACGGCTGCACGGCGCGATGCTCCAGATCGTGGCGAACGTCGCGGCACGCGGCCTGGGCGTGGTGCAGGCGGTCGACGCGCCTCGGATCCATGTCGAGGCCGGTATCGCCCACTGCGAGGATCCGGCTGTGGCGGACGAACTCGAGGCCGGCGGCTACACCGTCGTCCGCTGGCAGGAGCAGAACCTCTTCTTCGGCGGAGTCTCCGCGGTCGAGATCGGGGATGACGGCTCGCTCGCGGCCGCGGGCGATCCGCGGCGCGGCGGTGCTGCCGTGGTGGTCGACGCGTGAGCTTCCGGATCCGTCGTGCCGATCCGGCCGACGCCGAGCAGCTGACCCGGCTCGCCGACGCGGTCAGCGCCGAGCCCGAGGGCTGGCTCATCAGCATCGCGGGGGAGTGGCGGAGCGCAGGCGACGAGCGCCGCTTCCTCAAGGCGCTACGCCGCTACGCGCACGCGGCGGTGCTCGTTGCGGAGCGCGACGACGGGACGCTCGTGGGCAGGCTCTCGGTCGGCCGCGACCCGCATCCGGCGAGCAGTCACGTCGCCGACGTCGGCCTGATGGTCGCGCGCGACGCGCGCAGGCAAGGGGTGGGCACGGCGCTCCTGCAGGCGGCCGTCGACTGGGCTCGCGCGGCGGGCGTCCGCAAGCTCGAGCTGCACGTCTTCCCCTGGAACGAGGCCGCGATCGCGCTCTACGAAACGTTCGGCTTCGAGCGCGAGGGGTATCGCAAGCGGCACTACCGCCGTGGCGGCGAATACGTCGACGCGATCCTGATGGCCTACGAGCTCGAGTAGGTGATCTCGACCGGGACGCCGCCGGCGAGCGTCTGGAAGACGACGCAATAGCGCTCGGTCCGTTCGAGCAGCTTGTCGAGCTCCTCCTTCGACGCGTCCGAGGCGAGGTCGAACCGGAGCCGGATCGCGGCGAACCCGACCGGGGCCTCGCGGTCGACCCCGAGCGTGCCGCGGAAGTCGAGGTCGCCTTCCGCGTGAACGCTGCCCGAGACGTCGAGCTCCATCGAGGTGGCGACCGAGCGGAGGGTCACGCCGGCGCAGGCGACGAGCGCTTCGAGGAGCATGTCGCCGGAGCAGGCGAGCGCGCCCGTGCCCCCGGTCGCGGGATGGAGCCCGGCCTCGACGAGCGCGCGGCCGGTCTCGACCCTGCACGCGATCTGCTCCTCGTCGAGCTGCCCGTCGGCCCGGAGCGTGACGAGCGCCGCTGCGGGCTCCTCGCGATAGCGGTCCTTGAGCGGCTTCTGCACCGCCTGCAGCTCGGCCCGGTCCATGGCTCCATCTTGCAGGTCGCGGCCCATTCTCCGCCTGGTTGGGGGCGGAACGCGCGTCGATCCGGCGGCTCGGTCGGCTACTGTCCTACGACCTTCAGGAGGTGGAGCAAGCCAAAATGAACGTGCTCGTGCTGGGCGGCGACGGCTTTTGCGGGTGGCCGACCGTCCTTCATCTCTCCCGGCTCGGTCACCGGGTCTCGATCGTCGACAACTTCGCGCGCCGCAAGGCCGACGTGGAGCTCGAGGCGTCGTCGCTGACGCCGATCGCTCCCCTCGGCACGCGGCTGCGCGTATGGCGCGAGCTCACCGGCGAGGAGATCGCCTTCCACCGGATCGACGTCGCCCAGGACTACGCCGAGCTGCTCCAGCTCCTGTCCGACCTGCGGCCCGACGCCGTCGTCCACTTCGCGGAGCAGCGCGCCGCCCCGTACTCCATGAAGAGCTCGTGGCACAAGCGCTACACGGTCTCGAACAACCTGAACGCGACGAACAACCTGCTCGCCGCGATCGTCGAGGCCGGCCTCGAGACCCACGTCGTCCACCTCGGCACGATGGGCGTCTACGGGTACGGCGCCGCGGGGATGAAGATCCCCGAGGGCTACCTCCGTATCAAGGTGCCGATCGAGGACGGGCCGGATCTCGAGCAGGAGATCCTCTTCCCGGCCAACCCCGGCAGCATCTACCACATGACGAAGACCCAGGACCAGCTGATCTTCGCCTACTACAACAAGAACGACCGGGTGCGCGTGACCGACCTCCACCAGGGGATCGTGTGGGGCACGCAAACCGCGGAGACCCGCCTCTCCGAGCAGCTGATCAACCGCTTCGACTACGACGGCGACTACGGGACGGTGCTCAACCGCTTCCTGATGCAGGCCGCGATCGGCTATCCGCTCACGGTGCACGGCAGCGGCGGCCAGACGCGGGCGTTCATCCATATCCAGGACACGGTTCGCTGCATCCAGATCGCGGTCGAGAACCCGCCGGAGCACGGCGAGCGCGTGCGGATCTTCAACCAGATGACCGAGGAGCACCGGCTGATCGACCTCGCCAGGCTCGTCTCGCGGCTGACGGGCGCCGAGATCGAGCACGTCGAGAATCCGCGCAACGAGGCGAGCGAGAACGACCTCGTCGTCGAGAATCGCCGGCTGCTCGATCTCGGCCTCGAGCCGATCACGCTGGAGGACCAGCTCCTGCTCGAGGTGACCGAGATCGCGGCGAAGTATGCGCACCGGTGCGACCTCGACAAGATCCCGTGCCGGTCGGCCTGGACGAGGGAGCAGGCGGAGCGTCTCGTCGCCGCGTCGGCGACCGCAGCGTCGGCCGTGGAGTCTTCCGCGGTATCGACGCATTGACCGAGTCGTCCCCGCCGGGCGTAGTCGTGAGCGAGCAGGAAGAGCGCCACGGCGTGGCGGCCGAGCCTCAGCCGGGCGGAGTTGCGACGACTCTGCGGCCGTACGTGCCCGAGGTGCGGGCCGAGGCCCTGCGGGAGTTCGACGAGCGCTACCCCGACCTCCGGTTGGCGCCCGTCACGGTCGTGATCGCGGCCTACGACGAGGAGGAGGCGATCGGGCACGTGCTCGACGGGATCGCCGCGGAGGCGTGCGGGCTCGCGGTGGAGACGATCGTCGTCGACGACGGCAGCGGCGACCGCACGACCGACGTCGCGCAGCGGCACGGCGCGCGCGTGGCGACGCTGCGGCGCAACTGCGGCCACGGAGTCGCGCTTCGCCTCGGCTACGAGCTCGCGTCCCGCCACGGCGCGCGCTACATCGTCACGCTCGACGCCGACGGCGAGTGGGATCCGGCCGACATCCCGACCGTGCTCCAGCCGCTCGTCGACGACGAGGCCGACTTCGTGATCGGCTCGCGCGTGCTCGGCAGCGACGACGGAGACGACCTGGTGCGCCGCGCCGGCGTGCGGCTGTTCGCCGCCCTCATCCGGCTGCTCACCGGCGTGCGCGTCACGGACACGTCGAGCGCGCTCCGCGCGCTCCGCCCCGAGGTTACGCAGACGGTCCGCCAGGAGCAGGTGCAGTACCAGACGTCGGAGCTGCTCATCGGCGCGATCTGCCGCGGCTATCGCGTGACGGAGCGGCCGGTGTCCCATCACCTCCGGATCGCCGGCGAGAGCAAGAAAGGCGCCAACCTGCTGTACGGGTTCCGGTACGCGCGCGTTATCGTGCGAACGTGGCTGCGCGAGCGCCGCTCAAGAAGCGCGGCGACGCGCGAGGCCCGGCCGTGACGGAAGACGCCGGCACCGCGGAGGAGCTGGCCGTCCGGCTGCCGTTGCGGGCCCGGCTGGAGCCGCTCACCGGCTGGGTCTCCCGGTACCTGCCCATCCTCCGCGTCGTCGCCTTCGTCGTCGCGCTCGGGATCGTCGCGTTCATGACCGTCCGGTACGTGCGGGCGGCCGATCTCTCGAAGGTCGACCCCTGGCTGCTGGTCGGAGCGGTCGCTGCGGCGCTCGTCTGGTGGGCGCTGCTGGCGCGCGGCTGGGCCCTGCTCGTCGAGGGCGTGACGCAGAGGAAGGACCTGAGCGTCTGGTGCCGGACGCAGGCGATCCGCTACCTCCCCGGTGGCATCTGGGCGCCTGTGTCGCGCGCAACGCTCATTCACGGCACCGTCTTCGATCGAGTGTCCACCGTGGGCGCCGAGAACGTGCTCGCGCTTTGCGCCTCGCTGGCCGTCGGCGGTATCGCATTCACGATCGGGGGCAGCCCGGTCTGGGTCCCGTTCGCGCTCCTGCTCGCCCTGCCCGCGGTCGCTTCTCCGCTCGTCGAGCGCCGCTCGCGGCTGACGCGGACGCGCCTCTTCCGCGTGACGGCCAACGACACGGCAGCGTTCGTCGCCTACGTCGCCTCCGCGGTGCTCGTCCAGGGAGCCCTTTCCGGCTGGGGGAGCGCGTTCGCGGTGGCGGGCGCCGCCGGGATCGCCTGGGGTGTGGGGCTGGTGGTCGTGATCGCGCCGAGCGGCGTCGGCGTGCGCGAGGTCACCTACGTCGCACTTCTCGCCGGCATCGTCTCGCACGGCGAGGCGACTGCAGCAGCAATCATCCTGCGCCTCGTCACCGTCCTCGCCGAGCTCGTCGTGCTCGTCTTCCTCGGGCGGCCGACACCCAGCGTGGAGGCCGCCGCCGCACCACGCCCGTGAGCGTGCCGGACGCGGCGCCCGCGCTGCGGACGCTCGGCCGCCACTGGCTCTTCGCGCTCCTGCTCTCCGCCGGAATCGCCCTCCGGGTGGTGACGTCGCTCGCCTACCGGCCGGCGCTCATCTACATCGACTCGATCGGCTACCTGGAGAACGAGGCGCACCTCAAGCCCGAGCTGGTGCGGCCGCTCGGCTATCCCGTCTTCCTCCGCATCCTCCCGCTCGGTGCCGGGCTCTGGGTCGTCCCGCTCGTCCAGCACCTGCTGGGCCTCGCCATGGCGATCGCGATCTATGCGCTGCTCGTGCGGCTCGACGTCACCCGCTGGCTCGCGGCGCTCGCGACCGCGCCCGTGCTGCTCGATGCGATGCAGCTCGATCTCGAGCAGCAGATCCTGACCGAGACCCTGTTCGAGGCGCTGCTGCTGGCCGGGGTCGTGCTGCTGCTCTGGCGCCGCCGGCCCGCGATCTTCGCCGCCGGCCTCGCCGGGCTCGCGCTCGCGGGCGCGACGCTCACACGTTCCGTCTCGCTGCTCGTCGTCGTCCCGGCGGTGCTTGTCGTGCTCCTGCTGCGGACGGGGCTGACGTGGCGCGCCGTCTTCGCGAGGCTGGTCGCGCTTGGCGCGGCGTTCGCGCTGCCGCTCGCGCTCTACGCGGCGTGGTTCCAGTCGCTCTACGGGGTGTACGCGCTCAACGGCTACAGCGGGCACTTCCTCTACGCACGCGTGGCGCCGTTCGCCGACTGCCGCACGCTCTCGCTGCCCGCCTACGAGCGAGTGCTCTGCCCGAAGCAGCCGGTGGGGCAGAGGCCGTCGATCGAGGCGTTCTCCTGGTCGCGGAAGGAGTCGCCGATCTTCCGGCTCCGCGTGCCTCCCTCGCTCGCCCGCGGCAAGGTGTCGCAGGTCGCCAGATCGCAGGTGGCCGGCAACTTCGCGAAGCGGGTCATCCTCCACCAGCCTCTGACCTACGCGCATGCGGTCGAGGCGAGCTTCGTCCGCGGCTTCGCCCCGACTCGGACGACGCGCAAGGGCGAGGTCCCGGTCGGGCGGTGGCAGTTCCAGGATCACTATCCCGTCTACGGGCGCTCGCTGGAGCTCATGGCCCGCCGCCACGAACGCCCGCACGTGGACGGCTCGCTCGCGTCCTTCCTCCGCTCGTACCAGCGCTTCGGCTACACCCCCGGACCGCTGCTGGCCGTCGCGCTCGTCCTCGGCCTGCTCGGCGCGGTGGGCCTGGGCCCGGCGAGGCGCTCGGGACTGCGCTCCGCCTGCTTCCTCTTCTTCGGCGCGGCGTTCCTCGTGCTCGCGACGGCCGCCGCCGTGAACCAGTTCTCCTGGCGCTATCAGCTGCCCGCCTTGATCCTGGTCCCGCCTGCCGGCGCGCTCGGGCTCGCCGCCCTCGTGGGGAGGCTTCGTGCCACCGCGCCGCGAGAGCTGCCCGAGCCGGAGGAGGAGACCCGCGTCCAGCCGCCGAGCGCCGCGGTCGATTAGTGGCCGAGAGTGCGGGGAAGAAGTCCTCCGTGGCCGATCGGGTCGCCATCGTGACGGGGGCGAACACCGGGATCGGGCTCGCGATCGCCGAGCGGCTTCTCGCCGACGGCTGGAAGCTCGGCTACGCGACGCAGGACAACGAGGAGCGGCACGAAGGCCCGCTCGCCGACCTGCAGAAGCGGTTCGGCGAAGACCGGATCCACTGGGTCTGGGGCAGCATCGCCGACCCCGAGGTGCCCGAGCGGCTCGTCGCCGGGACGGAGGAGACCTTCGGACGCCTCGACGCGCTCGTCAACAACGCCGGCCTCTCGACCGCGAAGCCGTTCTTCGAGCTGACCGTCGACGACTTCGACCTCACCTTCGACGTCGACGTGCGCGGCAGCTTCCTGGCAGCGCAGGCGGCGGCCCGGAGGATGATGGAGCACGGCGGGTCGATCGTGAACATCACGTCCGTCCACGAGCACATCCCGCGGGCCGACTTCGCGGTCTACGCGGCGGCGAAGGCTGCGCTCGGGATGCTGAGCCGCAACCTCGCCCTCGAGCTCGCGCAGTACGGGATCCGCGTCAACTCTGTCGCGCCGGGCGTGATCGCGACTCCGCGCAACGTGGCGGACGCGGAGCGGCTCGATCCCGAGGTGCCGCTCGGCCGGCCCGGGAAGCCGGAGGAGGTGGCGGCGCTCGTCGCCTGGCTCTGCTCGGAGGAAGCGGCGTACGTGACCGGCTCGAGCTACGTCATGGACGGCGGCATGATCCAGCAGGTCGTCAGCATCCCGGCTTGACAACGGCGCGGCAGCATCCGGATCAGTGGAGCCGGGCCACGGCGCTCGTGACCGCCTGGACGTGGGAGGAATCGAACGAGACGCGGACGTTCCCGTGGGTCTGAACGCGCTGGCCGCTCCCCTCGGCCGGCATCGGGCCGACGTGGCCGTTCGAGAGCCCGACGAGAACGGTGACCAGATGCGGCCCCTTCGGCCCGCCGTGGAGGACGACCTCGCCGGGAAGCTGCTCGTGGGCCAGGCGCAGCCGGATCCCCTGCGCAGCGAAGGCCGCCTCGACCTGCGTGACCGTGTAGCGGCCACCGGCGGAGTGGAAGTTGACCCCCTTGGGCTGGGACGAACCGCAGCCCGTGAGGCCGCCCAGCAGCGCGGCCACCGCGAGGAGAAGCGGCAGAGACCTCACTTCACGAATATACGTCCGGGCTGCGTCGAGCCCGGCCGCGGCTAGCGGCGCGCGACCCAGATCCCGGTTCCGGCCGCGCCGACCGCGGCGGCCGCGCCCGCCGCGGTCAGGGCTAGCCCGTGGCCGGCCGGGACCGCCGCCAGTGCGACCACGAGTGCAGCGAGCCCGAGGCCGCCGAGCGCCAGCGCGGCGAGGGCCGCGCCACGGCGCCACGAGAGGGGCTGCTCCGGACGGATCCGCCACCGCTCGTCGAGCGACCACGCGGAGAGCTCACCCGAGAGGAGCAGCAGCACGGCCACGAGCGGCGCGCTCGCGTCGACTCCGTGGCCGGCCGAGACGACTGCGGCCACGTACGTCCCCCCGGCGAGGAAGAGCGCGGCGCCGAGGCCGAAGCCGCCGACGAGGAGCGAGGCCACGAGCACGATGCCCCCGAGCGCGGCGCCCGGCACGAACGCCGCCACCGGCGAAGGAGCGCGGGTAAGCGCGTCGGCGATTACGCCGCCGTACGCGGCGCAGGCTCCCAGGGCGGCTCCTACGCGGGCCGGGCGAGATGCCTGAATTGGTTCACCTCCTCGAGCGGGACGGCCAGCGGGACGCCTTCGCGCCACGTCACGACCGGGACGCCGACCTGCTCGTAGCGCCACCGCAGGGCGTCGCGCTGGAGGCGCCACAACCTGTGGGCGAGCCCTGCCGCCGAGGCGGCATCCGGCACGAGCAGCTCGAGTGGGGACACCTCGACCACGATCAGGTCGTAGCCGCGCGCGCGCAGGTCGAGGAGCGCGGTGGCCGTGCGGCTGTCGAGCAGCGGGGTGATCGCGAGCACGAGCGCCTTCGGCGGAAGCGTCCTCGGCGGGAGTACGTCGACGTCGCGCAGCGCATAGCTGTGCACGACGCTGCTCGTCAGCAGCGTGTCGACGATCGCGTAGAGCTGCCGCGTGCCGGATGCCGGCACGAGCCACGAGAGAAAGCCGCCGAAGCCGACGAGGCCGACGCGGTCCCGGCGCTGCAGGTACCCGTGTGCGAGCGTCGCGGCTGCGCGCACGGCGCGGTCGTTCGTGCTCCGTCCCTCGACGCGCACCTCGGCGAACGTGTCGAGGAAGAGCACGACGTCGGTGTTCCGCTCGAGGTGCTGCTCGTTCACCCAGAGCGCGCCGCGGAGCGCCGTTGCGCGCCAGTTGACGCGCCGCAGCCGGTCGCCCGGTTGCCACTCGCGGAGGTCGGCGAACTCGATTCCTTCCCCGCGCGCCCTCGAGACCTGGTTCCCCGCGAAGACCTGCGTGTCGAGCGGCGCGACGAGGGAGCGAATCGTCTCCTCGCTCGGATAGACGCGCAGCGGTTGCGCTTTCCCTACGTCGCCCTCCCAGGAGCGAAGCCCGAGCAGGTCCCGCGCCCGGAAGAGCAGGGGCCCGAGAGCGAAAGCCCCCCACCGGTCGCACGAGAGCGTCAGCTCGATCGTCCGCGCCTCGCCCGCCTGAAGCCGGACCGCGCGCGCGGGCCCTCCGTCGACGCTCAGCTCGGGCGGCAGCGGGAGCACCACTTCGAAGCGGTCGACGTCGGCGGCCGAGAACAGGTCGATCGTCGCCGTGACCTCGTCGCCTTCGAGCGCGCGGTCGCGGTCGAGGCGAAGCCGGACCGAGACCTCCGGGTCGTGGCCGGCCGCGGCAGCGACGAGCGCGAGCAGGAACGGGGCAGCGAGGGCCACCGGCTCGACCCGGCCGAGAGCGAGGCCCGCGACGACTCCCGCGGCTGCGAGCGAGGCGTACGCCGGCAGCCGCCACGACGTGAAGCCGGTCACGCTTCCGCGGTGCGCACGGCGTCCTCGGCGGGCGGGGTGGGCACCGTCTGGAGTGCATCCGCCACGACGTCCTCGCCGCGCAGCCGCTGCACCCAGAGCTCGGGGCGCACCATCACCCGGTGCGCAAGCGCCGGCACGGCCACCGCCTTCACGTCCTCGGGCGTGACGAAGTCGCGGCCCGAGAGCGCCGCCTTCGCGCGCGCCAGCTTGACCAGGGCGATGCTGCCGCGCGGGCTCGCCCCGACTGCGAGCCGCTGTGACGCACGCGTCGCCGTCACGAGGTCGACGACGTAACCCTCGATCGCGTCCGAGACGTGCACCTGTTCGAGCGCCCGCTGCATCTCCACGAGCGTCGCGGCATCGACGACCGGCTCGAGCTCGACCTCGTCGACGCCGCGCTCGAGGCGGCGCTCGAGCATCTCGATCTCGTCCTCCCGCGCCGGATAGCCGATGGAGATGCGCACGAGGAACCGGTCGAGCTGCGCCTCGGGCAGCGGATACGTCCCCTCGTACTCGATCGGGTTCTGGGTCGCGAGCACGAGGAACGGCGGCTCGAGAAGATGCGTCGTGTTCTCGATCGTCACTTGCCGCTCCTGCATCGCCTCGAGCAGCGCGGCCTGGGTCTTCGGCGGGGCGCGGTTGATCTCGTCGGCGAGCAGGAGGTTGGCGAAGACCGGGCCCGGGCGGAAGACGAACTCGGTGGTCCGCTGGTCGAAGATCTGCGAGCCCGTCACGTCGCCCGGCATCAGGTCGGGGGTGAACTGGATGCGCGCGAAGCGGAGCGAGGTCGCCTGGGCGAACGAGCGGGCGATCAGCGTCTTCGCGAGGCCGGGGTAGTCCTCGAGCAGCACGTGGCCGTCGCTCAGCAGGGCGACCAGGATCAGCTCGAGCGGCTCGCGCTTGCCCACCACGGCCCTCTCGACCTCGGCGAGGATCGAATCGGCGCGCGTGCGGAGCTGGGCCAGCTCGCTCACAACGACTCCACCCGCTCGATCAGGGCGGCGATGCGCTCTCGCGGCACGCCAGGCCCGTGCCGGTTCTCGGGCGCAGGCCGGTCGGGGCGCACCAGCTCCCAGGCGTCCTCGCCGAGCAGTGCGCGTGCCGCTTCCGGCCGGCGCTCGAGGTCGAGACCGTGCCTGGCAGAAAGGTGCGCGGCCGCCGCGGCGCGCAGCAGTGGCAGGAGGCGCCGATGCCCGTGCTCCGCGTTCGCGATCCCGAGCTCGAGCTCTCGCTCCATCCGCCGGAGCTCCACGGGCTCCGGGTCAGCGGCGCTTCGCCCTCGGAGCGCCTCCTCGAAGCGAGCGGGACGCCTCGGCCGGCCGCGTTCGCGTGAGTGCTGGAGGAGCACGAGGAGCACGAGCGCCGCGACGAGGACGACCCAGATCCCGAGCGCGCGCGAGGTCGAGACCTGCGGAAGCGCGAGCAGGACCGCCAGCACCACCGTGGCCGCCGTCGCTGGCCGCACGAACTGCCAGGCAAGCCTCACGCCTGGGTCAGCTCCGTGGCGCGGAGCTCGTCCCGCACCGCGACGAGCGCCTCCACCGCCTCGTCCCTCATCGACGGCTCCGGCTCATGCTGGCTGAACCTAGCCCATTCGAAGAGATCGGTGAGCCTCCGCACCGCCCCGGCGCTCGTGTCGAGAGCGAGGAGGGCGCGCTCGAGATACTCGAGCGGGGCCTCGGCCGGTCGTCGTGGCAGCCCGGCCGCGGCGAGGGCGGTCTCCATCCGGGCGTAGGCGGCGACGATCGCCCGGCGCAGGTCGGGATCGGCGCGCAGGTCGTCGAGCGACTCGTCGAGCGCGGCGGCGAGCGCCTCGGGAGCGAGCTCGAGCGGCGTGGCCGGATCCCGCCGAGATCGCCTCGCCACCACGACGGCGCCCGTCGCCAGCACGAGCAGCACGCCGAGCACGATCGCGAGCTCGTCCCACTGGAACCGGAGAGTGTGCGAGCCGGGCGAGGGCCGTCCGTTCTGGGGCGTCTTCACTCGGCCCACGGTGGCAGGCGGTTGCGTCTGCCGGTGCAGATGGGGGTGCGCGTGGCGCAGGGCGAACACTAGGACGAGGAGGAGCGCATACAGGGCGACCATGGTGATGAGCCTCTTGCCGAAGGTCGGCCGCTTTCCGCCTTTCCCACGGAGGAGCAACACGGCCGCCAGCACGCCGACCAGGAGGGGGACGGCGAGGATGACGAGGCTCGTGTAGACGTAGTCCCAGAACGAGAGGGGCAGTCCGTTCCCGTGGGCTGCGCGGGCGCCGAGCGGACGTCCGTGCGCCGCGAGCGCGACCACGGCAAGGAGGGCCGTGACGGCGAGAGCGAGGGGGATGGCGCGGCGCCCGAGCACGCATCGAGTTTCGCAGCCGCGGCGAGGTCGGCGCCTTCCGGGCACGGCGTTATCCTCGACTTCCCGTGCCCGAAGCGCCCTTCGTCCACCTCCACGTCCACTCCGAGTACTCGATCCTCGACGGCGCGTGCCGGATCCCGGACCTCGCGAAGCGGGCCGCCGAGCTCGAGATGCCGGCG
Source organism: Gaiellaceae bacterium (assembly GCA_035653435.1). Classification (GTDB taxonomy): domain Bacteria; phylum Actinomycetota; class Thermoleophilia; order Gaiellales; family Gaiellaceae; genus Palsa-739. The sequence continues at coordinate 131,079 of DASRBY010000029.1, read as the reverse complement.
GTCGCGCTCACCGACCACGGCTCGCTCGCCGGCGCGATCGACCTCTACAAGGCGGCGCAGAAGGAAGGCGTCAAGCCGGTGGTCGGGTGCGAGGTCTATGTCGCCGACGACCGGCGCGCCCAGCAGAAGGGATACGCGCACCTCACGCTGCTCGCCGAGACGAACGAGGGTTACGGCAACCTGATCAAGCTCTCCTCGCTCGGCTACCTCGAGGGCTACTACTACAAGCCGCGCGTCGACTGGGAGCTGCTCGAGACCCACCGCGCGGGCTTGATCGCGCTGTCTGGCTGCCTCTCGGGCCGCGTCTGCAAGGCGCTCGAGGAGAACCGCGCAACCGACGCCGAGGCGGAGCTCGACCGGCTGGAGCAGATCTTCGGGCGCGACAACGTCTACGTGGAACTCCAGAACGCGCACCTCGAGGTGCAGCAGCGGATCAACCCGCAGCTCCTCGCGCTCGCCGAGCAGCGCGGCCTGCCGACGGTCGCGACCGGCGACGTCCACTACCTCCGCCACGAGGACGCGCGCGCGCACGAGGCCCTGCTGTGCATCCAGTCCGGCGACTCGCTGAAGAACCCGAACCGCTGGCGCTTCGAGACCGACCACTTCTACTTCAAGACGCCCGAGGAGATGGCCGCCGACTTCCCCGGCCGCGACGATGCCCTGCGGAGGACGCTCGAGGTCGCCGAGCGCTGCCACGTGGACATCGAGCTGGGGCGGATCCTGCTCCCGAAGTTCGACACCCCCGAGGGCCGCGACGCCTTCGAGTACCTCGTCGAGCTCGTCGAGGTCGGCGCCGCGAAGCGCTACGGCACGGTCACCACCGAGCTGCGCGAGCGGCTCAAGTTCGAGCTGAAGACGATCAAGGAGATGGGATTCTCCGACTACTTCCTGATCGTCGCCGACTTCGTGGGCTTCGCGAAGCGAAACGGCATCAGCGTCGGCCCCGGCCGCGGCTCGGCGGCGGGCAGCCTCGTCGCCTACTGCCTCGACATCACCGACCTCGACCCGATCCGCTACGACCTCCTGTTCGAGCGGTTCCTCAACCCGGGCCGCAAGTCCATGCCGGACATGGACATCGACTTCGCTGTGGAGGGCCGCGAGCGCGTCATCAACTACGTCCGCGAGAAGTACGGCCGCGACCGCGTTGCGCAGATCATCACCTTCGGGACGATGGCCGCGCGCGCCGCGGTCCGCGACGCGGGCCGGGTGCTCGAGCACCCGTACGGCGTCGTCGACCGCATCGCGAAGCTCATCCCGGAAGGGCCTGGCCAGACGCTCGCGGACTGCCTCAAGCCCGGCGGCGAGCTGAAGCAGGCATACGACTCCGACCCGGCCGCGAAGGAGATCGTCGAGCTGGCGCGGCCGCTCGAGGGGCTGACCCGCCAGGACGGGATCCATGCGGCCGCCGTCGTGATCGGCGCCGGGCCGCTCACCGAGCTCGTCCCGGTACAGCAGAAGGGCGCCGACCAGGAGGTCGTCACCCAGTTCGACGGCACGACGATCGAGTCGATCGGCCTCCTCAAAGTCGACTTCCTCGGCCTGCGCAACCTCGACGTGATCGACAAGGCGGTGGCGCTCGTCCCGGGGCTGGACATCTCCGCGATCCCGCTCGACGACCGCAAGACCTACGAGATGCTCGCGCGCGGCGAGGCCATAGGCGTCTTCCAGTTCGAGGGCTCGGGGATGCGCGACGCGCTGCGTCAGGTCAAGCCGACCGAGTTCGAGGACCTGATCGCGCTCGTCGCCCTCTACCGGCCGGGGCCGATGCAGTACATCCCCGTCTACGCACGGCGCAAGAACGGCCAGGAGCCGGTCACGTTCCCCGACGAGCGCCTCAAGTCGATCACCGCCTCGACGCACGGGATCTGCATCTACCAGGAGCAGTACATGGAGATCGCCAAGCAGATCGCCGGCTTCGCGCCGGCAGAGGCCGACGACCTCCGCAAGGCGATCGGCAAGAAGATCCACTCGCTCATGGCCTCCCTCAAGAGCAAGTTCCTCGAGGGCTGCGCCGCGAGCGGGACGTCGGAGAGCGTCGCGCGGCAGTTGTGGCAGGACATGGAGCAGGCGCAGGACTACTCCTTCAACAAGTCGCACGCCGCCTGCTACGCGCTCATCTCGTACCGCACCGCCTGGCTGCGCGCGAACCATCCGCGCGAGTACATGGCCGCGCTCATCTCCTCCGTGATGAACACGAAGGACAAGGTGCCCTTCTACGTCAACGCCTGCGACGAGCTCGGGATCGAGGTGCTGCCTCCCGACGTGAACGAGTCGCAGGTCGACTTCGCCGTGGTCGAGGGGAAGATCCGGTTCGGCCTCAACGCAGTGAAGAACGTCGGCGAGAACGCGTGCCGCGCGATCGTCGCCGCGCGGGAGGAGGGCGGGCCGTTCGCGTCGGTCTGGGACTTCACCGAGCGCGTCGACCCGCAGGTCGTCAACCGGCGCGCGCTCGAGTCGCTCATCAAGGCCGGCGCGCTGCCCGGCTCGCGCAAGGCGATGCTCGAGGTGCTCGAGCAGGCGCTCGGCTCGGGAAACGCCGCGCACGACGCACGACGGTTCGGCCAGGGATCGATCTTCGATCTCGGCGAGGAGCCGAAGCAGGCTCAGTACCCGGCCCTCTCGACCGAGGAGTTCGAGAAGGCGGAGCTGCTCCGCATGGAGAAGGAGAGCCTCGGGCTCTACGTCTCAGAGCATCCGCTCAGCGCGATCCGCGACCAGTTGCGGAGGCGCACCGACTGCGCGCTCGCCGAGCTCGAGCGCCGCCGCGAAGGCGAGACCGTCGTCGCCGGCGGCATCGTCGCCTCCGTACGCACGACGACCACGAAGAAGGGCGAGCCGATGGCCTTCGTCCAGCTCGAGGACATGACGGGATCCGTCGAGGTCGTCGTCTTCAACTCGACCTACGCGGCCGCGCATGGGCTGCTCGTCGAGGACGCCGTCCTCGTCGTCAAGGGCCGCGTCGACCACAAGCAGCAAGGCGAGACGAAGCTCATCGCGCTGGAAGTGGCGGCGTTCGAGGCGACGCCGGAGCGGCGCGAGGTTCGCCTGAAGGTCGACGCGCGGAGCGCGCCGGCCGGAGTGATCCGCGAGCTCGCGGGCGTCGTTCGCGACTTCCCCGGCGAGGCGCCGGTGTACGTCGACCTCGTCACTTCGCTCGGCTCGAGGCTGCTCGAGCTCGGCCCCGACTACCGCGTCGACCCGCAGCCCGACTTCTTCGCCTCGGTCAGGCACCTGCTGGGCGCAGCGGCCATCCAGTAGTCCAGGCGAAATCCCCCCGGAGGGGGAGATCCAATCCGCGCGAGTTCCCGAAAGTGAGAGCGGAACCTGCGAATGCCTGCGGCACACGACATCGTCGAGACGGAGCTGGAGCGCGTCGAGCGCTGGCGCACTGCCGAGCTGATGCGCGTCGGCTTCCCCGGCGACGATGCGGTCAGGCTGGCCGCCCGTCTGGACGTCGACCTCCACGAGGCGATCGAGCTGATCCAGCGCGGTTGCTCGCCGGAGCTCGCGGTCCGGATTCTCGGCTGAAGCGACAGTCGGGCACAATGGCCCCGTGACCGGCGTCGTCCTGGGCTCCATCCCATCTCCGTCGAGCGGCACGTTCAGCCTCGGGCCGCTGACGCTGCACATGTACGGCGTGATGCTGCTCATCGGCATCGCAGCCTGCATCTGGCTCACCGGCCGTCGCTGGGTTAGCTGGGGCGGCGACTGGGATCTCGTGTTCCGTGTCGCGCTCTGGGGCGTCATCGCCGGCGTCATCGGCGCGCGCGCCTACCACGACATCACGAGCTGGAACCAGGATCCGGCGATTCATCAGCACTGGTGGGGCTTCGCCGCCGTGTGGGACGGCGGCCTGGGGATCTGGGGGGCGATCCCGGCGGGCGTGGCCGTCGGCGCCCTCGTCGTGCGGCGCTCGGGCAACAGCATCCGCTTGATGATGGACGCCGTCGCGCCGGGCCTCCTCCTCGCCCAGGGCATCGGCCGCTGGGGCAACTACTGGAACCAGGAGCTGTACGGCAAGCCGACGAGCCTGCCCTGGGCGCTGCGCATCGACAAGGCGCACCAGAGCGGCATCCAGGCGCGCTACCAGTCCTCCGGGAACTTCGGCTACTACCAGCCGACCTTCCTCTACGAGTTCATCTGGGACCTGCTCGGCGTCGGGGTCCTCCTCTGGATCGACCGGCGCTTCACGCTGCGGCGGCCGGCGCTCTTCGCGCTCTATGTCGCCTGGTACACGACCTTCCGTACCTTCGAGGAAGTCCTCCGAATCGACCCGTCCAACCACTTCCTCGGGATGCGGGTCAACTTCTGGGTCTCCCTCGGGATCTGGGTGCTGTCGGTCGCCTTCTTCGTCTGGTGGCAGTTCGTTCGCCGGCCGTCCGCGAAGCCGGTCGTCAAGCACCGTCCGGTGCCGACGGGCCCGCGCATGGCCGTCCCCAAGAGCCGCGTCCGGTAACGGCACTAGGGTCCCGCAGGTGATCGTGCGGGAGCTCGAGCTCGACCTCGACGCCTTCGAGGGGCCGTTCGACCTGCTCCTCGCGCTCGTCCTCAAGGAGGAGCTCGACCTGCGCGACGTCGACCTCGCGGGCATCGTCACCGCCTTCCTCGAGCGGCTTGCGGAGCGGGACGAGCTCGACCTCGAGGCCTGCGGGGAGTTCCTCGTCCTCATCGCGGCCTTGCTCGAGCTGAAGGCGCGCGCTCTCTTCCCCGACGAGGCCGGCGAGCTCGCGGAGCTCGAGCCGGAGGAGGCGGCCGAGGAGCTCGCGCGGCGGCTCGCGGAGTACAGGCGGGCGAAGGAGGCAGCGGCCTGGCTGCGGGAGCGGCTCGCAACCGAGGGCGACCGGTTCTTCCGGCTCGGCCCGGCGCCCCTCGCGCCGAAGGTCGAGACGCCGCTCGCGCCGCAGGATTCGGGCACGCTTGCGCACGCGTTGCGGCTGCTCGCGCAGGAACCGCCCGAGGTCTCCCTCTCGCACATGGCCCTGCGCTTTCCGCCCGTCTCGCAGTTCCTCGAGCGCTTCCGCGCGCTGCTCGGGCGGCGCTCCAGGTTCGACTTCGAAACGGAGGTCGCAGAGCTGACCCGGCTCGAGCAGGCCTCTGCCTTCCTCGCGTTGCTCGAGCTCCGGCGGGCCGGCGAGCTCGTGATCGAGCAGGCGGCTCCGTTCGCCCCGATCCGGGTCAAGAGAACTTCGGAGGAGAACGCCCTTCAAGCAGAAAGGACCGCTGCATGGACCGCCCGCTCCGCCTGATCCCACCGGATCCGCTCGACCGCCTCGCGCGGACGCTCGAGGCACTGCTCGTGGTCGCCTCGGCGCCGCTGTCGGTGGAGGAGCTGGCCGCGGCAGCCGGCGACGACGCCGGGCGGGTGGAGGACGCGCTGCGCCTCGTGGGCGAGCGGTTCGCAGAGGAGCGAAGCGGGATCGTCCTCGAGCACGTTGGGGGCGGCTGGGCGTTCCGCGCCGCACGCGAGGAGGCAGCTGCGTGCGCGCGCCTCTTCGAGCGGCCGGCCCAGCGCAACCTCTCCCAGGCGGCCCTCGAGACACTCGCGATCGTGGCCTACCTCGGCCCTTGCTCGCGGCCGGACATCGCCAGGATCCGGGGTGTTGCCGCGGACTCGGCTGTCGCGAACCTTCTCGAGCGCGGCCTGATCGCCGAGGCCGGCCGGGAGAACGCTCCCGGCGGAGCCGTTCGCTATCGGACGACGCCGCTCTTCGAGCGCGTGTTCGGGCTCGAGAGCCTCTCCGAGCTGCCGCGCCTCGACGACGTCGGCGCCGACGCCGCGGAGATCCGCGACCGCCTGCACGCGGTCGCGGAGAAGCGCAGCGCCTGACCGCCGGGCGCCGTCACGAAGACGTGACGGTACCGCTTACCGTGTCGTCACCCTCGCGACTTCGTCACAGCTTCTTGATGATGTTCTCGGCCTCGTCGCGGGTGAACGCCCGCAGCGTCTCCGTCTGCTCGGCGCCGTGGTGGCTGAGCTTCGTGACGATCTCCAGCGCGGTGTCGTCGTCCGGAGCCTCGAACACCTCGACCACGTCGTAGCGGCCGAGCGTCACCCACACGCCCACGAGCCTTCCGCCGGCCTCCTCGATCTCGCGCTCGCCATCCTCGATCCGGTCGCGCCACGCGGGCAGGCCCAGCCGCCCCTGCGACGTCCACCGCATGAGCGAGATGTAGTGCGGCACCCGAATATCTTCTCAGGATGCGGCTGAACGCGTTCCTCGCCCGGGCCGGAGTCGCATCGCGCCGGAGCGCGGACGAGCTGATCAAGGCCGGCCGGGTCACGGTGAACGGCGAGCCCGGCCGGCTCAACACGGTGGTCGGAGCCCACGACCGGGTCGCGGTGGACGGGGAGGACGTCGCACGCCAGCGTCTGAGATACGTCCTGCTCCACAAGCCCGCCGGCGTCGTCACGACTGCCCGAGACCCGCATGGGCGCCCCACCGTCGTCGGCCTCGTTCCGAGCGAGCCCCGCGTCGTTCCGGTGGGACGACTCGACGCAGACACCACCGGAGCGCTTCTCCTCACGAACGACGGGCAGCTCGCCCACCGGCTCGCCCATCCGCGCTACGGCGTCGAGAAGACGTACGTCGCCGAGGTCGAAGGCGACCCGGACGAGGCCGCACTGGACCAGCTGCGCGAGGGTGTGGAGCTGGAGGACGGCCGCACCGCTCCGGCGCGGGCCCGGCGCCTCGGCCGACGCCGCGTCGAGCTCGTCCTCCACGAGGGACGCAAGCACCAGGTCAAGCGGATGCTCGCTGCCGTTGGCCACCCGGTGACCGGCCTGCACCGCAGTGCCTACGCGGATCTCGAGCTCGAAGGGCTCGAGCCCGGGGCGTGGCGGGACCTCACAGACCGCGAGGTCGAGCAGCTCCGAACAACCGGCCCGCCTCGGCCTTGACGAACCCCATGCGCTCGTACATCGCCTCGAGCGTGGGCTCGCTCGCCCGGCGCGCCTTCTCCGCCCCGACCGCGAGCAGGCGCTGCAGCTCCCGCTCGTTTGCGCGCAAGTCCCGGTAGCGCTCCTGGATCGGGGCGAGGAGCGTGACGACCGCCTCGCCCACCGCTTCCTTGAACTCGCCGTAGCCGCTCCCCTCGAAGCGCCGCTCGAGCTCGGCGACCGGCTCGCCCGTCGCGACGGACATGATCTCGAGCAGGTTCGAGATGCCTGCCTTCGCCTCGGGATCGTGCCGGATCTCCTTCTCCGAGTCCGTGACGGCCGACTTGAACTTCTTCCGGATCACGTCGGGCTCGTCGACCATCCGGACGACGCCCTGCGGCGCGCCGCGCGTGGTCGACATGAGCCGCTCGGGCTCCAGGAGGTTCTTGATCCGGGCGCCCTCCTCGGGATAGACGCCGCGCGGGATCGTGAAGGTCTCGCCGTAGCGCTGGTTGAAGCGCTCGGCCACGTCTCGGGTGAGCTCGAGGTGCTGGCGCTGGTCGTCGCCGATCGGGACGATCTCGGTCTGGTAGAGGAGGATGTCGCCGGCCATCAGGACCGGGTACGTGAACAGCCCGGCCGAGACGAAGTCCTGCCCCTCGGACTTCTCCTTGAACTGCGTCATGCGGCGGAGCTCGCCGAAGCTCGTCGCCGCGCTCAGCAGCCAGGCGGCCTCGGCGTGCGCGACGACGTGGCTCTGCGCGAAGACCGTCGAGCGATCCGGGTCGAGGCCGGTCGCGAAGAGCATCGCCGCGCCGGCGAGCGTGTACTCGCGCAGCTCGGCCGGCTCGATCGGGGTCGTGATCGAGTGCAGATCGACGATGCAGAAGAACGCTTCGCCCTGCTCCTGCGTCGCCACGTATTGCCGGTAGCCGCCGGAGTAGTTGCCGAGCGTCTTGTCGCCCGTCGCGCGGATCCCGGAGAAGACGCGGGGCTTCGCCGGCTCGGCTGCTGGCTGCGGATCGGCCATGGGCAGTGATTCTGCCTAAGCTTCTTCAATGGCTGTCACGGGCGCACCCGAGCTCTTGATCGTGATGGGCGCCAGCGCCACCCAGGAACAGGTGGACGAGGTCGTCGCGCGGCTCGACGAGGCCGGGTGCTCGGCGCTCGTCACGCCCGGCCGCGAGGCGACGGTGATCGGCGCCATCGGCGAGCGGGAGCTCCTCGCCACGCTGCCGCTCGAGGGCTTCGCCGGCGTCGAGCAGGTGCTGCCGATTCTCAAGCCGTACAAGCTCGTGTCGCGGGAGCTGTCCCCCGACCCGACCGTGATCGAGGCGCGCGGCCGCCGCATCGGCGACGGCTACTTCGGCTTCATCGCCGGGCCTTGCACAGTCGAGACGCGGGAGCAGACGCTCGAGACCGCGCGGGTCGTCGCCGCCGAGGGCGTGACGATGCTGCGCGGCGGCGCGTTCAAGCCGCGCACCTCGCCGTATGCCTTCCAGGGGCTCGGTGACGAGGCGCTCGAGATCCTGAAGGAGGCACGCACCGAGACGGGGCTGCCCCTCGTGACCGAGCTCATGGACCCGCGCCACGTCGAGGCCGTCGTCGAGGCGGCGGACGTGATCCAGATCGGTGCCCGCAACATGTCGAACTTCTCGCTCCTCTCCGAGGTCGGCCGCGCCCCGAAGCCCGTCCTGCTCAAGCGCGGCCTCTCGTCGACGGTCGAGGACCTGCTGATGGCCGCCGAGTACATCGTCAAGGAGGGGAACTCCGAGGTCATCCTCTGCGAGCGTGGCATCAAGACGTTCGAGACCGCGACGCGGTTCACGCTCGACATCGGCGCGATTCCGGTGCTCAAGCAGGAGACGCATCTGCCGGTGATCGTCGATCCGTCGCATCCGGCCGGCCGCCGTGACCTCGTGCTGCCGCTCGCGCGGGCGGCGGTAGCTGCAGGGGCAGACGGGATCATCGTCGAGGTGCATCCGCGGCCGGAGGAGGCGCTGTGCGACGCGGCGCAGCAGATCCCGACCTCCGACTTCCGGGACTTCTCCGACGAGATTCGCGCGCTCGCGTCCCTCATGGGCCGCACGATCGGTTGAGGATCGAGCCTGCGGTCGCGCTCGTCGGGCACCTCGTCGTGCCCGGGGACAAGTCCATTTCGCACCGCGCAGTCCTGATCGGCTCGCTCGGCGAAGGGGAGACCCGGGTGCGCGGCTTCGGTCGCTCAGGCGACACGCAGGCGACGGTGGACGCGGTCCGCACCCTCGGCGCCGAGGTCGAAGACGTCGCCCACGACGAGCTCGTCGTGCACGGAGTGGGGCTGCGCGGGCTCCGGCCGGGGACCGTCGATTGCCGCAACGCGGGGACGCTCATGCGTCTCCTGACCGGCGTGCTCGCGGGGCAGGACGGCGAGTTCACGCTCACCGGCGACGAGTCGCTCACCCCGCGGCCGATGGAGCGGGTCGCCGGCCCGCTGCGGCGGATGGGCGCCGAGGTCCAGACGACCGACGGCCACGCGCCTCTCGTCGTCCGCGGCTGGGGCGCTCTGCGCGGCATCGAGATCGAGCCGGAGGTGGCGAGCGCGCAGGTGAAGTCCGCGATCCTGCTCGCAGGTCTCAACGCGGACGGGCCGACAACCGTCATCGAGCGCATCCCGACCCGCGACCACACCGAGCTCATGCTCGGTGCGGCCGGCGTTCGCCTACGGCGCAGCTCGACGTCCGTCACCGTCGAGCCGGCCGCCGCTCTGCGGCTCGGGGAAGCGATCGTCCCCGGCGACTTCTCCTCCGCCGCGCCGCTCCTCGCCGCGGCCGCCCTCGTTCCCGGCAGCGACCTCACGATCCACGATCTCGGGGTCAACCCGCGCCGCACCGGCCTGCTCGACGTGTTCGAGCGGATGGGAGCCCGTGTCGCCGTCTTCGACCGCCGGCGCGCAGGCGGCGAGCCGGTCGCCTCGGTGCAGGTGCAACCCGGAGAGCTCATCGCAACCGAGATCGGCGCGGACGAGGTGCCTGGCCTCGTCGACGAGCTGCCGCTCGTCGCGCTCCTCGCCTCCCACGCTCGGGGCGAGACGCGGGTCTCGGGCGCCGGCGAGCTGCGCGTGAAGGAGAGCGACCGCATCGAAGCGGTCACCGACGGCCTGCGCCCGCTCGGCGCCCGGATCCGCTCACGCTCCGACGGCTGGACTGTCACGGGAGTCCCCGCGCGGCTCCGCGGCGGCCGTGTCGACGCCCGCGGCGACCACCGGATCGCAATGCTCGCCGCCGTCGCCGGTCTCGCCTCCATGGAGGGTGTGGCGATCGAGGGCGCCGACACGGCAGCTATAAGCTTCCCCGGCTTCTACGAGCTCCTGGAGTCGGTGACGAGGCGGTGAAGCAGCTTTGACCCAGACCCAAAAAATGCTTCGCATGTTCCGGGGGCCCCGAAAGTGATTGTGGCGATCGACGGGCCTGCGGGCGCGGGGAAGAGCACGGTGGCGCGTGCGCTCGCGGAGCGCCTCGGGTTCCGCTACCTCGACACGGGCGCGATGTACCGCGCGCTCACGTGGCTCGCGATGAAGCGAGGGCTCGATCTGGGCAACGCCGACGCGCTCGCGCAGCTCGCGCGCGAGCATCCCGTGCTCTTCTCCGAGGACGACCGCGTGTGGATCTCGGGCACCGACGTCACCTCGTCGATCCGCGAGACCCGCGTCGACCGGATGGTGCCCGTCGTCGCCCGACATCCCGCCGTCCGTGAGGTCATGCGCGAGCGGCAGCGACAGCTCGGGCGCGACGGTGACGTCGTGGTCGAGGGACGCGACATCGGCACCGTCGTCGTCCCGGACGCCGAGGTGAAGGTCTTCCTCGTCGCCGACCGCGACGAGCGAGCGCGGCGCAGGAGCGTGGAGCGCCCCGGGATCGGCGCCGACGCCCTCGCGACCGACATGCGCCTCCGCGACGAGAGCGACGCCGCCAGGATGCAGCCGGCCCCCGACGCGATCGAGATCGACACGACAAGTCTCGAGGTCGAGGACGTCGTCGACCGGATCGAGGCGCTCGTGCGCGAGCGTTCCCCCGCGTGAGGTCCGAGGACGTCGTCTGGGCGTTCGGGCGGCCCATGCTGGGTTTCCCGACGTCGGTCGTCACGCGGCTCCGCTCGTACGGCACGGAGCGGATCCCGCGCAGCGGCGGCCTCGTCATCGCGCTGAACCACTTCCACTGGATCGACATCCCCTGCGTCGGCTTCGTCTGCAAGCGCAATCTCTACTTCCTCGCCAAGGTCGAGGCGCACGGGGTGCCGGGGCTCGGGCAGCTCATCCGCGGCTTCGGCACGCTCTCGGTGCGGCGCGGCGAATCCGACCGCGATGCGGTGCGGAGGATGCGTGAGGTCGTGCGCGACGGGCACGCCCTCGGCGTCTACGTCGAGGGAACGAGGCAGCGGAGCGGCGTCCCAGGGCACGTGCAGCCTGGAGCGGCGATGGTGGCGCTGCAGGAGAACGTGCCCGTCATCTGCGCCGCCATCCACGGCTCGCAGCACTGGCGGCTCGGCAACTTCGCGCCGGTCTCGATCGCGTGGGGGGAGCCGATGCGCTTCGAGGGCCTGCCGCGCGGCGCCAAGGGATACCGCGAGGCGTCGGGGCAGATCGAGGCCGAGCTGAACCGGCTGTGGGCGTGGCTGCGCGACCTGCACGAGGCGGGACGCCCGCGGGTCGCGACGCCGCCGACGCGTGAGGACGCTGCACCGGTCACGCTTCCGGCGTGACCGAGGACATCCAGGACCTCGACGCGGGCGAGCTGCCCGCGCCCCCGCCTCCACCGCTGCTCGGCGCGGTGGCGATCATCGGCTTCCCGAACGTGGGCAAGTCGACGCTCGTCAACCGGCTCACCGAGACGCGCGCCGCGGTGGTGCACGAGAGCCCGGGCGTCACGCGCGACCGGAAGGAGCTCGTGTGCGAGTGGACGGGCAAGCGCTTCGTCCTCGTCGACACCGGCGGTGTCGACCTCGCCGATCGGGCGCCGCTGACGCGGGCGATCGCTCAGCAGGCTCGCGAGGCGATGGGGGAGGCCGATCTCGTGCTCTTCGTCGTCGACGCGCGCGCCGGCGTGACGCCGGGCGACGAGGAGGTCGCCCAGATCCTGCGCGAGGCGCACAAGCCCGTGCTGGTGCTGGCGAACAAGATCGACGATCCGAGCGAGGAGCCGCTCGCCCTCGAGCTGCACCGGCTGGGCCTCGGCGATCCGATCCCGGTCTCCGGCCTGCACGGCACCGGCAGCGGCGACCTGCTCGACCGCGTCATCGACGAGCTCGAGCGCCTCGCGCCGGCTGGACGCCCCTCCCTGCCGGACGACGCGATCCGCGTCGCGATCCTCGGGCGGCCGAACGTCGGGAAGTCGAGCCTCGTCAACGCGCTTCTCGGCCGGGAGCGCCTGATCGTGAGCGAGATCCCCGGCACCACGCGCGACGCCGTCGACACGGTGCTCGAGCGCGGCGAGCGGACCTTCGTCCTGATCGACACCGCCGGCCTGCGGCGCAAGCGGCGGCACCGGCAGGGGATCGAGTTCTACTCGGAGCTGCGCGCCCTCGAAGCTGCGGAGCGGGCCGACGTGGCGCTCGTCCTCGTCGATTCCTCCGAAGGCATCGTGGAGCAGGACATCGCGGTCGCCGACGTCGCGCGCCACGCCGATTGCTCGACCCTCGTCGTCCTCTCGAAGTGGGACGTGACGACGATCAACGTCGAGGAGGTTCGCGGGCAGCTGCGCCGACGGCTGCGGCAGCGGCCACCATTCGTCGCGGTGTCGTCGCATACCGGACGCGGCCTCGAGCGGCTGCTCGACGGCGTAGCCGAGCTCTTCGACCGTCACACCGCGCGGATCCCGACCGCCGAGCTGAACCGCGCGTTCGCGGAGCTGCGCGAGGCGCGACAGCCGCCGAGCGGCCCGCGCGGCCGCAGGCTCAACCTCCTTTACGGCGCCCAGATCCGGGTGCGTCCGCCGCGCTTCCGCGTGTTCGTCAACGACCCGGGGCTCGTCACGCGGGACTACGGCTACTGGGTCGAGAACCGGCTGCGCGAGCGCTTCGGCCTCGACGGCGTGCCGGTCTCGATCGACTTCGTGAAACGATCGTGACGTGAGGTTCTTGGTGGCGGGGGCCGGCTCGTGGGGGACGGCGTTCACGCGCATGCTGCTCGACCGCGGGCACGAGGTCGTCCTCGCCTGCCGCTCGCGCGAGCAGGCCGAGGCGATCGCGAGCATGGGCTGGAACCCGCGCTACCTCCAGAGTGTCGACCTCAGCTCGGCCGAAGCGGTCGCGCTCGCCGACGCCCCCGGTGAGGTCGACGTCGTCGTCGCTGCCGTACCGAGCAGCGCGGTCGGTGACGTCATCGAGGCACTCCCGGGCGATGCGCCGGTGCTCAGCCTCGCGAAGGGGCTCGACCCGGAGACCGGCGAGCGCCTGTCGACGCGAGTTCGAGGCCGCGCGGTCGCGGTGCTCTCAGGCCCGAACATGGCGGAGGAGATCGCCGAGGGCCTGCCGACCGCGGCGGTGATCGCGAGCGAGGACGGCTCCCTGGCCGGCGAGCTGCAGCAAGCCCTCAACTCGAGCCTCTTCCGGGTCTACGTGAACCCCGATCTCGTGGGCGTCGAGCTCTGCGCCGCGGCGAAGAACGTGATCGCGCTGGCGGCCGGCGGGGTGGACGGCCTCGGGCTCGGCGACAACGCGAAGGCGTCCCTGATCGCGCGCGGCCTCGCGGAGATGGCGCGGCTCGGGGAGGCGGCGGGCGCCCGGGCGGAGACGTTCGCCGGCCTCGCCGGAATCGGAGACCTCGTCGTGACCTGCTGGAGCCGGCACGGCCGCAACCGCCAGGCGGGGGAGCTCATCGCCCAGGGGCTGACGCCGGAGCGGGCCGTGGCCGAGATCGGTCAGACCGTGGAGGGCCTCACGACCGCCCCGATCCTCCGCGACCTCTCGCACCGGCTGGGCGTCGAGCTGCCCATCACGGAGGGAGTCTGCGCCGTCCTCTCCGGCCAGAGCATCACGGACCTCGCAGCGGGGCTCATGGGCCGAGCACCCACCGAGGAGTGACGCCGGAGCCGTTCGCTAGCCTGGCGCCTATGCAAAGCCGCTCGTTCTCCTTCACCTCCGAGTCTGTGACCGAAGGCCATCCGGACAAGATGGCCGACCAGATCTCCGACACCGTGCTCGACGCCGTCCTCGCCAACGATCCCGAGGGGCGCGTCGCCTGCGAGACGCTGATCACGACCGGGCTCGTCGTCGTCGCCGGCGAGATCACGACCGAGTGCTACGTCGACATCCCGCGGCTCGTCCGCGACCGCATCCGCGAGATCGGCTACACGCGCGCGAAGTTCGGTTTCGACGCCGAGACATGCGGCGTCCTCGTCGCAATCGACGAGCAGTCGCCCGACATCGCGCGGGGCGTCTTGCACTCCTACGAGAACCAGCACGGCGACAGCGACCCGCTGGACAAGCTCGGGGCCGGCGACCAGGGGATGATGTTCGGCTACGCGTCGAACGAGACGGACGAGCTGATGCCGATCCCGATCATGCTCGCGCACCGGCTCGCGCGCCGGCTCGCCGAGGTGCGGAAGGCCGACGTGCTCCCATACCTGCGCCCCGACGGCAAGACGCAGGTCACCGTCCGGTACGAGAGCGACGAGCACGGCCACCAGCGGCCGGCCGAGATCGAGCGCGTCGTCGTCTCCACCCAGCACCGCGACGGCCTCGACGTCGACACCCTGCTCAAGCCCGACCTGATCGAGCATGTGATCGAGCCGATCCTGCCGAAGGACCTGTACGAGCAGCGCCGCCTCGACCACGACCGGGACTTCATCTACTGCAACCCCACGGGGAAGTTCGTGATCGGCGGGCCCATGGGCGACTCGGGGCTGACGGGGCGCAAGATCATCGTCGACACGTACGGCGGCGCCGCCCCGCACGGCGGCGGCGCATTCTCGGGGAAGGATCCGACGAAGGTCGACCGCTCGGCCGCCTACGCGGCGCGCTGGGTCGCGAAGAACGTCGTCGCCGCCGGGCTCGCGGAGCGCTGTCAGATCCAGGTCGCCTATGCGATCGGCGTCGCCCATCCGCTCTCGGTCCTCGTCGAGACGTTCGGCACCGAGGCGATCCCTGTGCCGCGCATCGAGGAGCTCGTCCGCGAGCACTTCGACCTGCGTCCGGCGGCGATCCTCCGCGATCTCGACTTGCGGCGGCCGATCTACGCGAAGACGGCCGCCTACGGGCATTTCGGCCGCGAGGACGGCGACTTCACGTGGGAGCGGACCGACAGGGCCGACGCGCTGCGGACCGCTGCAGGGCTGGCCGAACCTACGACGGTCTGACGAAGAGGCCGGCGGCGGCCTTCTCGGAGATCGCCCGCTCGCCGACCTTCTCGATCGCGACGGTGAACTCGTCCGCCGCCGGCTCGGCGGCGCGCAGGAGGATGCTCGTGCCCG
Organism: Gaiellaceae bacterium; assembly: GCA_035653435.1. Taxonomy (GTDB): domain Bacteria; phylum Actinomycetota; class Thermoleophilia; order Gaiellales; family Gaiellaceae; genus Palsa-739. Next base: position 115,755 of record DASRBY010000029.1, on the reverse strand, counting down.
GCACGAGGCCCTGGTCGTAGAACCAGTGCAGGAGGTCGCCGTCGTGCTCGGCGAGGCGGACGATCGTCGCGCGCGTCCCCGCCGGCAGAGTCGCCAACGGCGCCAGCTCGGCGTTCTCGGCCTGCTCGACCGCGGGGTCGACCGGCCAGCCGTGCGGGCAGCGCTGCGGATGGCCGAGCTTGTCGTCGATCCGCTCGATCATCTCGTCGCTGAACGTGTCCCCGAGCTCGTCGGCGCGCTCGTGCGACTCGTAGCCCGTGTAGCCCATGAAGTCGGTGAGGAGACGCTCGATGATCCGGTGCTTGCGCACCACGCGCTCGGCGCGCTCTCGGCCGCGGTCGGTGAGGAGCGCCTCCTTCTTCTTGCCGCGCTCGATCAGCCCTTCGGCCTCGAGCCGCTTCAGCATCTCTCCCGCCGAGGCACGCGAGACGTGGAGCATCTCGGCGACCCGTGAGGCGAGCGGTGGGGATCCCGGCCGGTGCGGCGTGTACTCCCCGATCGGAAAGGCAAGGAAATAGATGGTCTCGAGGTACTCGTCTACCGAGTGGCCGGCGGCAGGCACGCCGCTATATTGCCCTCGCGCCTGCGTGTAAGGGCACCCTTACAGGGGCAGGCGAATACTGGTCATGTCGACGGGACACATCCTTCTGCTCGGAGCGATCGCGGGCGCCACGATCTTTCTCGGCCTGCCCATCGCGCGCGTGAACACGTTTCCGCCGATCGTCCGGGCCTGCCTCTCCGCGCTCGCGACCGGGATCCTCCTCTTCCTGTTCTGGGACGTCCTCACGGGCGCGGTCGGCCCCATCGACTCGGCGCTGCAGGCTCGGCACTGGGGTCGGTTCGCGTGGCTCTCGGCTCTCGGCGCCGGAGGGTTCGCCCTCGGCCTGATGGGCCTCGTCCACTACGCCGTCTGGATGCGCAGGCGCGCGAGCCGGCGGGTGACGGCGATGGTCGGCCCCGGGGCCGCCGCGGTCGACGAGTTCACGCACCGCCGCTGGATCGACGAGCTCACGCCGGGAAAGCAGCTCGCTCTCCTGATCGCGGTCGGGATCGGAGTCCACAACTTCGGCGAGGGCCTGGCCATCGGCCAGGCGGCCGCAGCCGGCTCGATCAGCCTCGCCGTGACGCTGATCGTCGGCTTCGGGCTGCACAACGCGACCGAGGGCTTCGGTATCTGCGGGCCGCTGGCCGGCGAGGGAAGCCGCCCGAGCTGGGCATTCCTCGGCGCCATGGGCCTCATCGGCGGCGGGCCCACCTTCCTCGGCACCGTGCTAGGGCAGGCGTGGTCGAGCGAGGCGATGTCGGTCGTCTTCTTCGCCGTCGCCGCCGGCTCGATCCTCTACGTCGTGCAGGAGCTGATGGCGGTCAATCGCAGCTACGGGCGCACCGCTCTCGTCACCTGGGTAGTCGTCGCGGGCGTCCTGCTCGGCTTCGCGACCGACTTCGTCGTCACCGCCGCCGGCGTCTAGCCGAGCTCCGACCAGGGTCGCGGCTACGCTCGCTGCCCGTGTCTCGCCTCGCCTCGGTCTATCCGATCGTCAGCGCCCGCTCGCTCGCGCGGCCGTTCACGTACGAGATCGAGGACGAGGTCGGGAAGGGAGCCGTCCTCGCGATCCGCTTCGGCAACGCCAAGCGTCGCGGGGTCGTGGTCGACGCCGACGCAGAGGCGCCGCCGGACGTGGAGCCGGTTGCCGCCGACCGGGTGCTCGAGAGGCTCCCGCCCGCGCTCGTCGACCTCGCCCTGTGGCTCGCCGACTACTACGGCTCGACGCCTGCCCGCGCGCTCGCCCTCGTCGCGCCCTACCAGCCCGCGCGGCGCGGCGAGCGGCGCGCCGTGACCGAGGCTGCAGCGCTTCCCGCCGAGCCGGCGCCTGCGCGGCTCTCCGACTCCCAGCAACTTGCACTCGGGCAGATCGAGCGCCTGCTGGCCAGCGGCGGCGGCAACGTCCTGCTCGCCGGTGCGACGGGCAGCGGCAAGACCGAGGTGTACATCCGCGCCTGCGAAGCGGTCGTCGCCTCGGGCCGCGGCGCGATCGTCCTCGTGCCGGAGATCGCGCTGACGCCCCAGACGCTCGGCCGGTTCCGCGCCCGCTTCGGCGATCGCGTCGCGCTGCTCCACTCCGGCCTCTCGGAGGCCGAGCGGCGGGACGAGCGAGAACGGATCGTCACCGGCGAGGCCTCGGTCGTGGTCGGCGCGCGCTCGGCCGTGTTCGCGCCCCTGCCGTCACTCGGCGTGATCTGCGTCGACGAGGAGCACGACAGCTCGTACAAGCAGGAATCGGACCCCCGCTACGACGCCCGCACCGTCGCGGCGAAGCGCGCCGCCCTCGAGGGCGCGGTCGCGATCTTCGGCTCGGCCACGCCGCGACCGGAGTCGTGGCACACGCTCGAGCGGCTCGAGCTCGGCGGCCGGATCGCGGCTCCCCTGCCGACGGTCCGCGTCGTCGACCTCCGCCGGGAGACCGGGTATCCGCTCTCCGCGCCGCTCCTCGCCGAGCTGGGACGGCTCGCGGAGGGAGGCGGCAAGGCAATCCTCCTCCTCAACCGCCGCGGCGTTGCCCCCGCGCTCCACTGCCGCGCCTGCGGCGCCACCCGACGCTGCTCGAACTGCGACGTCGCGTTGACGCTGCACGGGGACGGCACGCTGCGCTGCCACCACTGCGGCGCCCGCGAGCCCGCGGGGGACACGTGCCCCGCATGCGGCTCGCCCGAGCTTGCGCGGATCGGAGCCGGCACGCAGCGGCTCGAGCGCGAGCTCGAGAAGCACGTTCCCGAGCTCGAGCGGATCCGCCTCGACGCCGATGCGGTGGCGAAGCCCGACGAGCTGCGCGAGGCGCTCGAGCGGTTCGCGCGGGCCGAGCGCGCCGTCCTCGTCGGCACGCAGATGGTCGCGAAGGGCCATCACTTCGCCGGCGTGGAGCTCGCGGCCGTCGTCGACGCCGACACCGGACTCGGCCTCCCCGACTTCCGGGCCGAGGAACGCACGTTCCAGCTCCTGACCCAGCTGGCGGGACGCAGCGGCCGCGACGCTCCCGGGCGCGTCCTCGTGCAGACCTTCCAGCCCGAGTCGCGCGCCGTGCAGCACGCGGCGCGCCACGACGTCGTCGGCTTCCTCGCAGGCGAGCTCGAGCGGCGGCACGCGCTCGGCTACCCGCCGTTCCGTCACCTCGTGCGCGTCCTCGTCTCCGGCCCGGAGCTCTCCGATGCCACCCGCGCGCTCGAGGAGCTCAAGTCCGGGCTCCCGGAGTTCGAGCTGCTGGGCCCCGCGCCGCTCCTGCGGCTGCGCGGCCGGAACCGCGCCCAGCTCGTCGGCAAGACCGACCGCCCGCGCGCCCTTGCCTCCCGCGCCGCAGCGTTGCTCGCGGCGGCAGCGCCCGCGATGCGCCGCGCCGGCCTCAGCGCCGTCGTCGACGTCGATCCACAGAGCTTCTAGAGTCCGCGACGGTGGAGGAGAGAACCCGCAGCGGGGGCTGCGTCTGCGGCGCGGTGCGGTACACCGTTCGCGGCGAGCCGTTCCACGTCGGCCGCTGCCACTGCGGCGACTGCCGGAAGCGGTCGGGCAGCACGTACACCATCTATGGGCAGTGGCCGCGCGCCGCGTTCAGCGTCGAGGGCGAGTACGCGACCTACGACAACGACAGCTTCTGCCCCCGGTGCGGCTCGCGCCTGTTCCTCCTCGACGACGAGGACGTCGAGCTCCAGCTCGGCTCGCTCGACGACGCTCCGTTCGAGCTACGGCCCGAGGCCGAGATCTGGATCAAGCGCCGCGAGCCCTGGCTGCACGAGGTCGAGGGCGCGGCTCAGCACCGCGAGAACCGGCCGCGCTAGCCGCGCAGGGCCGCATCCCGGTCGGGCGGGAAGCGGGCGAGCACCCAGCGCTCGTCGAGAGGCTCGCGCAGGTACGACCGGCCGTTGATGCGGACGAAGTCGCGCGTCCGCGGATCCATGGCCAGCCGCGCCTCGGCAGGGAAGTTGCGGTTGTGGCGCTCGATCAGCTCGTTCACCTGGGCGAAGCTCCAGTTGCCGGCCAGCTCGCGCCAGGCGGCCGCGAACGCCGCGGGATCCTCCACGTCCTCGGCAAGGGCGCGCCACGCCTCGTCAAGCTGGCGCTCGTGCTGCTCGACCGCGTCCTCGATCGCGCGCAGACGGCGCATCCACGCCGTCGGCCCGCCGAGCGCGCGCACTCCCGAGGCCGGGTCGGGCCTGAAGTTGCGCAGCTGCTGCCGGAGCGGCGTCCCGCGGATGGGACTCGACTCGAGATCCGCCTCCAGCGTCTCGCGTTCGTGGCGCTCGCGCGGCGTCTCGGGCCGCGTCGCGCCCTGGTTCATGATCTCCCGCAGCGTCTTTGGATCCACGTCCTGCGAGGGTACAGTCCGCCCCCATGGCGGAAATCGAGGGACAGATCAAGGAGGAGGAGCTCGATCCCGAGCAGCAGGCGCGACGACGCCTGGCGCTCGCGCAGATCCGCCAGTATCCGGACGCGGCGCTGAAGATGGCCGCGCGCCCGGTGGAGGAGTTCGACGACGACCTGCGGCGGCTCGTCGACCGGATGAAACAGCTCATGGTCGATGCCAACGGGATCGGGCTCGCCGCGACGCAGGTCGGAGTGCTGCAGCGGCTCTTCGTCTTCCAGGTTGCCGAGGACGAGACGGTCGCGCTCGCGAATCCGGAGATCGTCGAGCGCAGCGAGGAGACCACCGTCGAGGACGAGGGATGCCTCTCGATCCAGGGCGTGCTCCTTCCCGTGGAGCGGCCGGCGACGATTGCGATTGCAGGGCAGGACGAGCACGGCGCCGAAGTGCGGTACGAGCTCGAGGAGCCGTACTCGCGCGTCGCGCAGCACGAGGCCGACCATCTCGAGGGCGTCCTGATCCTCGACCGGACGACGCCCGAGGCGCGGCGCGAGGCGCTCGCGAGCCTGCGCCCGCGCATCGTCATCGGCTAGCCGCCGTGGCCCGTCGGATCGCGGTTGCCGCGACCGGGCAATTCGGGGCGGACGTGCTCGATCGACTCGCCGCGGAGCATGACGTCGTGCAGCTCTTCACCCGTCCCGACAAACCGAAGGGCCGGGGACGCCGGGTCGCGCCGCCGCCCGCGAAGGAGACGGCCATGCGGCTCGGGATCCCTTTCGAGCAGCCGGCGAAGCTCGACTCGTCCGTCGGAGTCGCGGCCCACACCGTCGTCGTCTGCGCGTACGGCCTGCTGATCCCGAGCTCGCTGCTCGAGCGCGCGCTGTGGCTCAACGTCCATCCCTCGCTGCTGCCTCGCTGGCGCGGGGCGGCTCCGGTCGAGCGGGCGATCATGGCCGGGGACGAGGAAACCGGCGTCACGATCCACCGCACGGTCGAGGCGCTCGACGCCGGGCCGATCGCGGCGCAGCGGGCCTTCTCGATCGCTCCGGAGGACGATGCCGGCGCGGTCTACGCGCACGCCGCCGAGGTAGCGGCTGAGCTCCTTCGGGACGTCCTCGACAAGGACGAGCCGACCTTCGAGCCGCAGGCCGAGGACGGCGCGACGTATGCGGAGAAGATCCGACCGGAGGATCGCCAGCTCGATCTCGCGCAGCCCGCGCAGGAGCTCGTGAACCGCGTCCGAGCGCTCTCGCCGCACATCGGCGCGCGGCTCGGCGACCTCCTCGTCTGGCAGGCGCGAGTGCAGGACGACGGCTCGTTCGAGCCGCTCGAGGTGCAGCCGGCCGGCGGCCGCCGCATGGCGTACGACGCGTACCTGCGAGGCCGTCGATGACCTGGTGGTACGCGGTCGCCGAGGCGGAGCACGAGATCCAGAACCCGACGAGCGCGACGAAGATCCGTCTGCTCGGCCGACGGCTCGGCCTCGGCCCGGACTCCCGGGTCCTCGACATCGCCTCGGGCCGCGGCGGGCCTGCGCTCGTGCTCGCGCAGGAATTCGGTTGCCGGCTCACGTGCGTCGAGCGTGCGCCGGAATTCCTCGCGGCGGCGCGCGACCGCGTCGCGGCGGCGGGGCTCGCGGATCGGATCGAGCTCATCGAGTGCGACGCGGCCGAGTTCGAGCTCGCGCGCTACGACGCGGCGCTCTGTCTCGGTGCAACGTTCGTCTACGACGGTCTCGTGCCGACCCTCGAGCGGCTTTCGGCCGCAGCTCCGCTCGTCGCCGTCGGAGAGCCGTACTGGCGTGTCTGGCCGCCGCCGCCGGAGGGCGCGGAGGAACGCGGCGGGCTACTTCCGCTGGACGAGACCGTCGAGCGGGCCGAGACGGCCGGGGTGCGCGCGGTCTCGCTGATCGACTCGTCCCAGGACGACTGGGACCGCTACGAGACTCTGCACTGGCAGACGCTCGACCGCTGGCTCGAGGCGAACCCGAGGCACCCGCAGGCGGAGGAGTTTCGCGCGCTCGGGGCCGCCCGCCGGGAGCGCTATCTCCGCTGGCAGCGCGCGTCGCTTGGCTGGGCGATCCTCGTCTGCCGCTCGTGATCAGCCCGGCGCGCCAGGCAGCCTACGAGGTGCTGCTGCGGGTCTTCGAGCACGAGGCGTACGCGGACCGCGCCTTCCGCAGCGCGGCCGAAGGCCTCGACGAGCGGGAACGGGGGTTCGCGCAGCGGCTCGCGTACGGGTCCGTCCAGCGAGTGAGGACGCTCGATCACGCGATCGAGACGCTGGGCCGACGGCCGGTGCGCAAGCTCGATCCGCCCGTGCGGGCCGCGCTGCGGCTCGGCGCCTACCAGCTCGGCTACACCGACACTGCGCCCCATGCCGCCGTCAACGAGTCGGTCGAGCTCGTGCGGCGCGCCCGGCTCGAGCGCGCCGTCCCGTTCACGAACGCCGTAATGCGGCGCCTTGCCGACGGGATCCGGCCGCTCCTCGAGGCGCTGCCGGAGGGGCCGCTGAAGGAGTCTTATCCGGACTGGATCCACGAGGTCTTCGTGCGCGTGCTCGGAGCCGACGGAGCGCTCGCGCTCATGCGTGCGATGAACGAGCCTCTCGAGACGGTCGTTCGCCTCGTGCGCGGCGATCCTCCGGCCGGCGCCGAAGCGACAGACGTGCCCGGCGCCTACCGCGTCGAGCGGGTGGACGATTCGCTGGTGGCGGACGGGAGGATCTGGCCGCAGAGCCGCGGCTCGCAGCTCGCCGGGCTCTGCGTCGGCTCGCGCGACGGCGAGCGGGTGCTCGATCTCTGCGCCGCGCCAGGCGGCAAGACGGGTCAGCTGCGCGGCGAGGTGACGGCGGTGGAGATCGATCCGGCACGCGCGCGCGAGCTGCGCGCGAACCTCGCGACAATGGGCCGCTCGGACGTCGCCGTGGTCGAGGCGGACGGAACCGCCCTCCCGGCGGAGCTCGACGGCTACGACCGCGCGCTCGTCGATGCGCCGTGCTCGGGCCTCGGCGTCCTCGCCCAGCGCCCCGACCTGCGCTGGCGCGCGCAGCCGCTTCCCGACCTCCAGCTCGCGCTTCTCCGCTCGGCGGCCGAACGGGTGCGGCCGGGCGGCACGCTCGTCTACTCCGTGTGCACGCTCGACCCGGACGAATGCGAGGCGGTGGTCGACGCGAGCGGCCTGCGCGTCGAGCCACTGGGAGAGGAGTGGCCCGCTTTCGCCCACCCGTCACGGCCGGAGTTCCTCCTCACGCTGCCGAGCGTCCATGGCACGAGCGGCTTCTTCGTCGCCCGCCTACGATCGCCGGCATGAGCTGGCCGGAGTGGGTGAGCAGGGCCGAGGTGGAGCCGTCGCTCTACGCGGCGGACTTCGCGCGCCTCGGAGAGCAGATCGGAGCGCTGCTCGGCGCCGGGTGCCGCATCTTCCACTTCGACGTCGGCGACGGCCATTTCGTCGAGCCCGTGACGATCGGGCCGGTCGTGCTCGAGTCGATTGCGCCGATCGTGCACGAGGCCGGCGGCGTGCTCGACTGTCACCTGATGGTCGACAATCCGTTGCGGCACTTCCCCCAGATCGCGGCCGCCGGCGGCGACAGCGCCACCTTCCACTACGAGGTCGTCGACGACGTCGCAGCCACGATCGCCGCCGCCCGCGAGCACGGCCTGCAGGTCGGGGTCGCCTTCAACCCGGAGAGCGAGCCCGAGGACGTCGCAGCCGTCGCGGCGGAGGCCGACCTCGTCCTCTGCATGAGCATCCACCCCGGCTACAGCGGCCAGAAGTTCATGCCGGACGCGGTCGACCGGATCCGGCGGTTACGGGCCGCGCTGCCCGAGCGGGTCCACGTCCAGGTCGACGGCGGGATCGACAACGAGACGATCGGCCCGGCGCATGCAGCCGGCGCGACGCTCCTCGTCGCGGGCTCGGCGATCTTCGGAGGCCGTGACCTGAGCGACGCGTACCACCACCTCCTGCAGGCGCTCCAGTGAGCCACTTCGCGCGCGCGCTCGAGCTCGCCGAGCGCGGACGCGGCAAGACCGGCGACCACCCGCTCGTCGGCGCCGTCGTCGAGCGGGACGGCGTCGTGCTGGGGGAGGGCTGGTACGAGTACGAGGGGGTCCGTCACGCCGAGGCGATCGCGCTCGAGCAGGCCGGCGAGGCGGCGAGGGGCGCGACCCTCCACGTGACCCTCGAGCCCTGCTCGCACCACGGGCGCACGCCCCCGTGCGCCGACGCGGTCGTCGCGGCGGGGGTCGCCGGGGTCGTCGTCGGCGCCCGAGACCCCAACCCGGTCGTCGACGGCCGCGGGCTGGAGCGCTTGCGTGCCGCGGGCATCGAGGTCGAGCTTCTCGACGACCTCGCCGCGCGCCGCCAGAACGAGGCGTGGCGCGTCTGGAAGGCGCTGGGCCGGCCTTTCGTCACGTACAAGGCTGCGGTGACGCTCGACGGGCGCGTCACCGTCCCCGGCCGCCGCTGGGTGTCCGGGGAGGAGTCGAGGCGGCGGGTGCACGAGCTGCGCGCTGCCTCGGACGCCGTCGCGGTCGGCATCGGCACGGTGCGGGCGGATGCGCCGCGCCTCGACGCACGCGGCGTCGGCGCCGCGAAGCAACCGCGGCGGCTCGCGTTCGGTGGCGGACCTTTGCCGGAGGGCTCGGAGCTCGAGCTCCGCAGTGGGCCGCTCGGGGACGAGCTTCGCGCACTCGCGGCAGAGGGCGTGCAATCGCTGCTGCTCGAGGGCGGGCCGACGCTCGCGACGGCGTTCCTCGCGGCCGGCTTCGTCGACAAGCTTCTCCTCTTCGTCGCGCCGGTCCTGGCGGGCGATGGCCCGCATGTGCTCGGCGAGCTCGGCGCGCCGCTCGAGCTCCTCCACCTCCGCACAGAGCCGTCCGGGGAGGACGTCCTCGTGGAGGCATATCTCCACGAGCCGTAACCTTTGTCGCATGTTCACCGGGATCGTCCGCGAGCTCGGGACCGTCGACGCCTTCGACGGCTCGCGGCTCCTGGTCGCGGCGCCGGAGACCGCGGCCACCGCGGACGTCGGTGACTCGGTGTCCCTGGCCGGCGTCTGCCTCACCGTCGTCGAGGTGCAGGACGGGCGACTCGCCTTCGACGTCGTGCCGGAGACGATCGCCCGCACCGCGCTGGGTAGCATCGAGGCGGGCCGCGCGCTCAACGTCGAGCCTTCGCTCCGCGTCGGCGACCGCCTCGGCGGCCACGTCGTGCAGGGGCACGTCGACGCCGTCGGCCGCGTCCGGTCCGTCGCCCCGGAGGAAGACAGCCCGCGCCTGTGGATCGACGCGCCCGAAGGGGTCCTCGCCTACTGCATCGAGAAGGGCTCGATCGCGGTCGACGGCGTGTCCCTGACGATCGCCGCGTTGGACGAGGAGGGCTTCGAGGTCGCGCTGATCCCGCACACGCTCGCGGTGACGACGCTGGGTCGCTTGCAGGTGGGCGAGGAGGTCAATCTCGAGGCCGACGTGCTCGGGAAGGTCGTCGAGCGCCTCGTCGCAGCGAGGCTGCCGTGAGCTCGGCCGTCACGCCGTTCGCCTCGATCGAGGAGGCTGTCGAGGACATCAGGAACGGGAAGATGGTGGTCGTCGTCGACGACCCGGAGCGCGAGAACGAGGGCGACCTCGTCGTCGCCGCCCAGTTCGCGACGCCGGAGACGGTCAACTTCATGGCGACTCACGCGCGCGGGCTCATCTGCCTCTGCCTGACCGGCGAGCGCTGCGAGCAGCTCGGCCTGCCGCCGATGACGCAGCGCAACGAGGCCCGCCTGGGCACGGCGTTCACCGTGTCCGTCGAGGCCCGAGAGGGAGTCACGACGGGCATCTCGGCGGCCGACCGCGCGCACACGATCCACGTCGCGATCGACCCGGCCTCGACGACGCACGACCTTGTCCAGCCCGGCCACGTCTTCCCGCTCCGGGCGCGCGACGGCGGCGTCCTCGTCCGCGCCGGCCAGACCGAGGCGGCCGTCGACCTCGCCAGGCTCGCCGGGCTCGTTCCGGCCGGCGTCGTGTGCGAGATCATGAACGAGGACGGCACGATGGCCCGCGTCCCGGATCTCGTCCCCTACTGCGAACGGCACGGGCTCAGGATGATCACGGTCGCCGACCTGATCGAGTACCGCCGACGTACGGAGCGGCTCGTCGAGCGCGTTGTCTCGGTACAGCTGCCGACCGAGTTCGGCGCGTTCACCGCGATCGCCTTCCGCGAGACGCTTACGGGCCGCGAGCACCTCGCGCTCGTGATGGGCGAGGTCGGCGAGGACGTGCTCGTCCGCGTGCACTCCGAGTGCCTGACGGGGGATGTCTTCCACTCGCTCCGCTGCGACTGCGGCGAGCAGCTCGAGGCGGCGCTGGCCGCGATCGCCGCCGAGGGGCACGGCGTCCTCCTCTACATGGCGCAGGAGGGGCGCGGTATCGGCCTCCTCAACAAGCTCAAGGCCTACGAGCTGCAGGAGCACGGGCTCGACACGGTCGACGCGAACCTCGCGCTGGGTTTCGCGGCGGACGAGCGCGAGTGGGGGATCGGGAACCAGATCCTCGCCGAGCTCGGGATCACCACCATGCGCCTCTTGACGAACAATCCGAAGAAGGTCTCCGGCGTCGAGGCATACGGCCTGAAGGTGACGGAGCAGGTGCCGATCGAGATGCCGCCCCATCCCGAGAACGTTCGCTATCTGGCCGCCAAGCGGGATAAGCTCGGGCACAAGTTGCACCACCAGGATCTCAAGTTCGAGTCGGAGGGCGAATGAGCGCGAGCGGGGGTTTCTGGCCGGGCGAGGCCCCGGCTGCCGAGCAGGAAGACGCACCGGAGACCGAATGGCCTGCGCTGCGCGACGACGAGGGAGACGCCGAAGAGCCTGCGGCGAACGAGAAGCCGCAGCCGACGGCGACGGCAGCCGCCGAGGCGGTGGTCGAGCCTGAGCCCGCGACCGAGGAGGAGGACGAGGAGCCGGAGCCTGAGGCTGCGGTGCCGGTGCATGCGCCCGGCGAGCTCGACATCCCCGACGGGGTCGCCGTCCTCGAGGGCTCGCCGTCGGGAGCTGACCGGACGGTCGGTGTCGTCGTCTCGCGCTTCAACGGCGAGATCTCGAACCGGCTGCTCGAGTCGGCGCTCGAAGCGCTCGAGGCCGCAGGCGTCTCGGAGGAGCGGGTCACCGTCATGCCCGTGCCGGGCGCGTTCGAGCTTCCGATCGGCGCCATGGCGCTCGCGAAGACCCGCCGCTACTCGTGCGTCGTCGCCCTCGGCTGCGTGATCCGCGGCGAGACGGCGCACTTCGACTTCGTCGCGAGCGAGGCGGCTTCGGGCATCCAGCTCGCCGGGCTCGAGACCGGCGTGCCCGTGGCTTTCGGCGTCCTCACGGTCGACACGGCCGAGCAGGCGGAGGCGAGAGCCGACAGGGGCGCAGACGCCGCTCGTGCCGCTTTGGAGATGGCGGACCTCTTCTCCCAGGTCCGAAAGCAGGCGCGCGGCTAGTAGGAGGGGTTTGGCGGAAAGCCGCTCGCCGGCGGCTCAGCCTGATTCTCGCCAAGTCCTCCTGGCTCGCGAAGCCCCGGCCTGGCTCGCTATCCTGGGCCGCCGATGTCGAAGGTCTGCGCAATCTGCGGCAAGAAGCCCGGCTTCGGCCACCACCGGAGCCACTCCATGGTCGCCACGAAGCGGCGCTTCGAGCCGAACCTCCAGCGCGTCCGCGTCCTGATCGCCGGCAAGGCGACGCGCGCGTACGTCTGCACGCGCTGCCTCAAGGCCGGCAAGGTCCAGAAAGCGCTCTAGCGCGGCTCGCGCCACATCGGCCGCACCCGGACCCCGTCCATGATCTCGACATCGTCCCGCCGCTCGAAGCCGAGCCGCGCGTAGAGACGCGCGTTGTCCTCGCTCGACGCCTCGAGGTAGGCGGGTAGCCGCTCGGCATCGCACCGCTCCAGCACCGGCTCGAGCAGGGCGCTGCCGCGGCCCTGGCCGGTCGCCTCGGGAACGACGCCGACGGCGAAGAGGTACCAGTGCGGCTCGCGAGGGTGGAGCCGTGCGAGCTTGTTGAGGCTGCGGGACGCGCTGAAGAACTGGCGCGGGAACAGGCGAAGGTAGCGAGGCACCATCCGGAGCTGGAGTGACATGGGCTCTGGATACCCGCCGGGCCGGCGCCACAGGGCCGCGCCCAGGCGTTCGTCGTCGAGCCAGACCTCGCCGTAGCCCGCGAGCGCAATTCGGAATTCGAGCTCGAAGTACCGAGCCATCTTTGCGGTTTCGACCGAGCCTGCGCCGAAGAACGCCGTGAGCACCGGGTCGCGAGCGAACGCGCGCGCCAAAACGCCTGCGGCGACGTCGATCTCCTCCGCGGTCGCGAGCCTCGCCATCGGGCTCGATTCTGACGCCGGTCTGGCACGCTGCGAACGTGTACGTGCTGGAACGCCTCCGTGAGTGGCGGATCGACCGGATGACGGACCGAATCGCCCGGCGGCCGCACGGCCGAAAGGCCCGGGCCACGTACGGAGCGGAAGACGCCCACTCGTTCCTCTGGGAGCCGGTGCTCGACGCGCTCGCACTCGGTCCCGACGACCGGCTGCTCGACGTCGGCTGCGGCGGCGGAGCCTTCCTCCGCCGCGCGCGTGAGAGCGGCTGCGCGATCGCGGGGCTCGACCACAGCCGCGAGATGGTGCGGCTCGCGCAAGCGAAGACCGGCGCGCGGATCGAGCTCGCCGACGTGACCGCCGTCCCGTTCGCGGACGCCGAGTTCACCGCGGTCTCCTGCCTCGTTGCCTTCTTCTTCTTCGCGGAGCCGGTCGCCGCGCTGCGCGAGATGCGGCGGGTTCTCGATCCCGGACGTGGACGGATCGCGGTGATGACCACGGCGCCGGAGGCCAAGGGAACTCCGGCGGCGCCCTATCCGCTCGCGAGCCGCGGCCACTTCCACGCCGACGACGAGCTGGTCGCTTTCGCGCGCGAGGCCGGGTTCGGCGACGCACGGATCGCGAATCGCGACGAGTGGTCGCAGCTCCTTTTCGCGCAACCGTAGGGCGGAGCGGCCGGTCCAAGGGCGTGATGGAAGCGGGGCACGCGCTCTCCTCGCGGCTGGGGCGCATCACGATCTCGAGCGAGGCGATCGCGCAGATCGTCGCGGAGACGGCGCTCGAGTGCTACGGCGTGGTGGGGATGAAGGGGTCGCTCCGCGGCCAGATCGCTCGCGCGCGCCGGCGCCCCCGCGGGATCGAGATCGGACGGAAGGGAGGCCAGGTGACCATCGACCTCCACGTCGTCGTCGAGTACGGCCTCAACCTCGCCGAGGTCGCGTCGAGCGTCAGCAACCGCGTCGCCTACGAGGTGGAGCGCCTGACGGGCCTGCCGGTCGGCGCCGTCGAGGTACACGTCGACGACGTGCGAACCGGCGGGAAGTGACTGCCGAGGGAGATCTCGAGCTCGTCCGCGGCCTCGTCGGCGCTGCGCTTGCTTCGCTCGAGACCAGTCGTAGCCGCATCGACGACCTCAACGTCTATCCCGTGCCCGACGGCGACACCGGCACCAACCTGGCGCTGACCGTTCGGGCGGTCGCGGACGCCATCGCCTCGACCGAGGCTGCGGACCGGCCTGCGCTCGCGCATGCGGTCGCGCGGGCCGCGCTCATGGGAGCGCGCGGCAACTCCGGCGTCATCCTCTCGCAGATCGTCCGCGGCGTCGCCGACGTGCTCGCGGAGTCGACGAACGGGATCGATCCGGAGCTCACCGCGCGTGCGCTGCGCGGAGCCTCCGACGCCGCCTACCGGGCCGTGCGGCGCCCAGTCGAGGGGACGATGCTCTCCGTCATCCGCGAGCTCGCGGAGGAGGCCGAGCGCCGCGCCGGCGAGCCCGAGCCGCTCGGCGCGATGCTCGTCGAGCTGGTCCGGCACGGGGAGGAGGCGGTCGCCAGGACCCCCGACCAGCTGGACGTGCTGCGAGAAGCGGGCGTCGTCGATGCGGGCGGCGCGGGGCTCGTCGAGCTTCTGCGGGGGCTGGCGGGCGCGGTCAGCGGCGAAGCGTTGCCCTTGACGCCTGCACCCGTGGCCGCGCCGGGGCCCGACGCCATCCACCTCGAGCCGTCTCGCTACCGCTACTGCACCGTTTTCGTGGTCGAGGGCGACGCGCTCGATCGCGACGAGCTCGAAGCGGGGCTGGAGCGACTCGGGGACTCACTGGTCGTGGTGGGGGACGAGACCGCGCTCAAGGTGCACGTCCACACGGACGATCCCGGGGCCGCGCTTTCGCTCGGCACGGTCGCAGGCACGATCGAGGGCGTCGAGATCGCGAACATGCAGGTGCAGCAGGAGGAGCGGGAGCGGCGACTCTCACTCGTTCCCTCGACGCGCCCGCGGAGCGGGGTGGTCGCCGTGGTCGCGGGCGAGGGGAACCGGCTGCTCTTCGAGACGCTGGCGGAGCCCGTTGGGACGATTCGCGTCGTGGCGGGCGGGCAGACCGCCAATCCGTCCACCGCAGAGCTCGTCGCAGCGCTCGAGGAGCTCGAGGCCGAGGAGGGGATCGTCCTGCCCAACAACCCGAACGTGCGCCTCGCCGCCGAGCACGCCGCCGAGCAGGCGCGGCTCGGCGCGACGGTCGTGCCGACGAGCTCGATTCCCGCCGGGCTCGCCGCTCTCGTGGCCTACGACGGCACGCGCGGCGCTGCCGAGAACGCCGCCGAGATGGCTGCGGCCGCGGCGGCCGTGGCGACGGGCGAGATCACTCATGCCTCCCGCGACGTCGAGCTGAACGGATTGACCATCCGACGTGGGGACTGGCTCGGCCTCGCAGACGGCGACCCCGTGGCGGGAGGCGACGACTTCGTGGACGTCGCACTTGCCGTGGTCGCCCGCCTGACCGAGCAGCCGCGGACACTCCTGACGCTCCTCACGGGCGCCGGGTCGCCGCCGCTCGACGGGCTCGTCGAGGTCCTCGCGTCGTCGCAGCCGCAGCTCGAGGTCGAGGTGCACGAGGGCGGCCAGCCGCATTACCCACTCTTGCTGGGAGCGGAATAGGGTTGAAACGAATGCGACCGGTGCGAATCCTGCTCGTCGAGGACAACGAGGTCTTCCGGGATGCGCTCGAGCTCTTGCTCGGGATGCGCGCCGACGTCGAGGTCGTCGCCTCGGTCGGCGACGGCGCGACGGCCGTCTCCGCGGCGATCGAGCATCGGCCGGACGTCGTGCTGATGGACTACCGCCTGCCCACGCTCGACGGCATCCAGGCGACGGCGCAGGTCGTCGCGGCCGTGCCCGACCTCGCTGTCGTCGCGTTGACCGCGTCAGCGGACGATGCCGAGCGCGAGGCGCTGCTCGACGCGGGTGCGGTCGCCTGCCTGGCGAAGGATCAGGAGCTCGACGAGATCGTGGCCGCGATTCTCGACGCGGCTCCGGCCGCGGCCGGGTGAGGCTCACTGCCGAGAACACGGCGATCGTCCTCGACTCGACCGCGGACCTGCCGGACGCAGCCGAGCGCTTCCCGAACTGGCGTGTCGTTCCGCTCTACGTCCGCTTCGGCGACGCGAGCCTGCGCGACGGGGTCGACATCAGCGCCGCTGAGTTCTACGAGCGGCTGCGTGGCTCGAGCGTCTTTCCGACGACGTCGCAGCCGACGCCCGGCGACTTCCTCGCCACCTACGAGGAGCTTGGCGCCTACGAGCGGATCGTCTCGCTCCACGTCTCCGCGCGCGTCTCCGGCACGTTCGCCAGCGCGGAGACCGCGGGAGCCGAGCTCGGGGACGGGCGCGTGCGCGCGATCGACACCGAGACCGCGTCCGCGTCGATCGCGCTGCTCGCGCTGGCGATCCAGCGCCGGCTCGCGCGGGGCACGAGCGACGAGGAGGTCGACGCGCTCGTCGAGCGGTACCGCCGGGAGCGTGGCCTGCTCTTCACGGTCGACACCCTCGAGTTCCTCTCGCGCGGCGGCCGCATCGGCAAGGCGGCCGCGTTCGCCGGCGCCTTGCTGCAGGTCAAGCCGATCCTCTCGATCCGCGACGGCGAGGTCGTGCCGGTGAAGCGCGTCCGGGGCGAGACGAAGGCGTTCGCCGAGCTCGCCGATTCGCTAGAGACGCAGACGCGAGACGAGCCCGGCTTCCGGCTCGCCGTCGCCCACGCCGCGGCGCCGGAGCGTGCGGCCGAGCTCGAGGCGCTGGTGCGGGAGCGGCGGCCGCGGGCCGAGCTCGAGCTCGTCGTCGCCCTCGGCGCGGTCATCGGAGCGCATGCAGGCCCCGGCACGCTCGCGCTCTTCTGGTTCCAGGATGACGAGTAGCCGGATCTGGATCGGCGGCGGAACAGGGGCGGGCAAGTCGACCACGGCCCGCGCCCTCGCAGCGCGGCACGGGCTGCGCCGATTTGCGATCGACAGCTTCTGGTACGCGTACGACGCCCGCTGGGCGCAGCCGCGCAAGACGCCCGACGAGCAATGGCTCGAGACGCCGCCCGGCGTGCAGGCGATCGAGTTCGAGGAGATTTCGCGACGGATGATGAGCTACGCGCTCGACGACCTTGCCGTGCTCCCCGACGTGCCCACCGTGGTCGAGGGCCCGCAAGTCCTCCCCGACCTCGTCCCAGCGGGCGACCAGGCGGTCTTCCTCGACCCCACGCCGGAGTGGCAGCGGGAGGTGCTCGTTCCCCGGCCGATGCCTTCGAGCGACCCGGCTCGCGCCCTCGAGGCGCGGCTCGTCAAGGACCGGCTCTATGCTGACCGGGTCGCGACGCTCGCGCGTGAGTGCGGCTTTCCCGTGCTGGTCATGGACGGCTCCCGCGACCTCGTCTCCGAGGTCGAAGCTCTGCTCGAGCTGCCGGAGCCCCCCGCCGATCTGGCGGAGGTCCGCCGCTGGGAGAACGAGGCCGCGGCTGCGAACATCCGCGCGTGGCTTGCCTCGCCGGAGGCGCCGCGCGAGCACCCCGGCTTCCCATTCGGCTGCGAGTGCGGCCGGCCTGGCTGCGGCGAGACCGTGCGGCTGACGATCGAAGAGTTCGACGCGGCGCCCCAGGTCCTTGCGCATCCCTGACGTCCGGTCCGCGCGGAATACTCGGGCTGCCCGGTGCCGCGGACGATGACAACCACCCGTCGACAGACGGTCTTCGCTGGGCTGGACCAGCCCGGGGTCTGGCCGCGCACAGCGCGCGCCCTCAGGCCGGAGCGGCTCGAGCTGAGTGTCGACTCGCTGCCGGGGGTCGCCGCCACGACCCGGCGGAAGCTCGGGCGGCTGGGGCTCGCGACCGTGCGAGACGTGCTCGAGCATCGGCCGCGACGGTACGAGACGGCTGCCGACGAAGTATCCATCGCGGCGCTGCAGCCCGGAGACGAGGCGGTGGTCACCGGCCGCGTGCTCAACGTGGAGAGCCGCCCCATGCGCGGTCGCCGCCGGACACGGATCATCGCGCGCGTCGACGACGGGACCGCGACCGTGAGCGTGACGTGGTTCAACCAGCCGTGGCTACTCGATCGCCTGCGGCCGGGGACGGAGGTCCGGCTGCGTGGCAGGCTCGGCCGCTTCGGCTTCGAGCCCCGCTCCTACGACATCGGCGACGAGGCCCACGCCACAGCAGACTTCGCGCCCGTCTATCCGGCGGCCGAGGAGATCGCCGCCGCGACGGTGCGGCGCGTGGTCGACTCGGCACTGCCGCTCACGCTCCACGTGCCGGATCCACTGCCTGCCGAGCTCCGCGAGCGCGAAGGGCTGGCGCTCAAGCGCGACGCGCTCGCCGCCGTGCATCGGCCACGCGACCTCGAGGAGGCGGAAAGCGGGAGGCAGCGCCTCGCCTTCGAGGAGCTGCTCGTCCTCCAGGTCGGAATCGCTCGTCGTGCCGCGGAGCGCGAGAGAACGCTTGCGCCCGCCCTCGGCGAGCCGGGCGACCTCATCCGCCGTTACCGCGAGGCGCTGCCCTTTGCGCTCACGCCGTATCAGGAGCAGGCGATCCGCGAGCTCGACGGCGACCTGGCGCGCACCGTCCCCATGCAGCGGCTCCTGCAGGGAGACGTAGGCTCCGGCAAGACGGTCGTCGCGCTCTACGCGCTGCTGCGCGCGGTGGAGAACGGCCGGCAGGGCGCGCTCATGGCTCCGACGGAGACGCTCGCCGAGCAGCACTTCTCGACGATCGCCGACCTCTGCCTCGAGCTCGGGATCGGCTGCGCGCTCCTCACGAGCTCGTCGCGCAAGCGCGAACGCGATGCGGCGCTCGGCGCCGACCTCGTGGTCGGGACGCACGCACTGATCCAGGAGGGCTTCCAGCTGCGCGACCTCGCCGTCGCCGTCGTCGACGAGCAGCACCGCTTCGGCGTCGAGCAGCGCTCGGCCCTCGTTGCGGGACGCGCGCCGCACGTCCTCCACATGACGGCGACGCCGATCCCGCGCACGCTCGCGCTCACGGTCTACGGGGATCTCGCGGTGTCCGAGATCGCGAAGCCGCCCGCGTCGCGCAAGCCCGTGATCACGAGCTGGATCACCGAGGATCGCGCCTCCGAGGCGTACACCCGGCTCACGCGCCTGCTGCGTGAGGGGCGGCAGGCCTACGTCGTCTGCCCGCTGATCGAGGCGTCGGAGACCTCGCTCGCGCGCGCGGCCGAGGCGGAGGCCGAGCGGCTGCGGCGTGCCGAGCTCCGCGATTTCCAGGTTGGCTGCCTCCACGGCCGGCTGAAAGCCGCCGAGCGGCGCGACCTCATGGCGCGCTTCAAGGGGCGAGAGCTCGACGTGCTCGTGGCGACGACGGTGATCGAGGTCGGGGTCGACGTGGCGAACGCGACGGTGATGATCGTTCAGGAGGCCGACCGCTTCGGCCTCGCCCAGCTGCACCAGCTCCGCGGGCGCGTGGGCCGCGGCGCCGAGCAGTCGTACTGCCTGCTCGTCTCGCGGGCGAAGGAGGAGCTGACCGAGTCCGCCCACGCCCGGCTGCAGGCGCTCTGCGAGACGAGCGACGGGTTCGAGCTCGCGGAGGTCGACCTCGAGCTGCGCGGCGGCGGCGCGCTGCTCGGCACGCGCCAATCAGGGCTCTCCGACCTCCGCTTCGCCCAGCTGCGCCGTGACCGCCACCTGCTCGAGCGGGCGCGGATTGCCGCAGCAGAAGTCGGGCCCGGGCCTTTACAGGACGCCGCCGCCGCGCTCTTCGCCGAGGTCGAGCCGGAGACGCTCGCGTGAGGCTCGTCCGCGTTTTGCAACCGCAACACCGGCATCCCAACCCGGGGCTCTGCCGCCCACGGGAAGAACCGCTTGCGCGACCCCGATCCCGGCGGAGACGAGCAGCCAGGAAACGAGCGAGTTGGAGTTCCACATGTCGCCGGTGCTCAGCTCGTCCCGGCCCCAGGTCGGCGTGGGAACGAGCGGCGCCAGATCGAGAATCCGCCGCGCGAGGACCGGATCGTCGCTGATACGCCGCGGGCTCTCGACGGCCTCGGCCACGTCCGGGATCTGCCCGTCGCGCCAGCAACGGACCTCGTAGCGGAAGAGATCCAGCCGCCCGACCAGGCGGCTGCCGACTGCACCCCCGGCGACGACACCGCGGTCGCCGTTCCCGCCGCCGACGACCGGAGTCATCTCGATCACGAAGCGGCCGTCGGGAACACGCACCTCGAGCGCGGAGTGGTAGAGAGCGCAGCGCTCGCGCCGCTCGAGGGCGGCGACGAACGCCTCGTAGACACGGCCGTTGAAGCGCACGGAGCGGCCGCCTGCTCCCAGAGGGAGCCAGTAGAGATCGATGCCGGAATCCGTCACCTCTGCAGGGTCGCGGTGGAAGCCCGGGAACCGCATCGGTGCTTTGTCCGAGGCGCTTGCGGCTGATTACGAAGGGTCCCATGCGACGATCCCCGAATGCGTGTGATCGCCGGGAGCCGGAAGGGCCACAAGCTCGCAGCGCCGCGCGGCCTCGACACCCGCCCGACCTCCGACCGCGTCCGCGAGAACATCTTCAACCTCGTCGGGCCGGTCGAAGGCGCGCGAGTGCTCGACCTCTTCGCGGGCTCCGGCGCTCTCGGCATCGAGGCGCTGTCGCGCGGCGCGGCGAGCGCGGTCTTCGTCGAGCACGACCCCGAGGCCGTGCAGACGATCGAGCGAAACCTCGACCGGCTGCGCCTCACCGGCGCGCGCGTCGTCCGCGGCGACGTCCTCCGCACCGTCGCACAGGAGGGAACCGCGGGCGCGAAGTACGATCTCGTGCTGGTCGACCCTCCCTACGGCATGCTCACGGAGATCCAGCCCCGACTCGCGCGTCACCTGCCGCCGCTGCTCGCAGCGGATGGGCTGCTCGTCGTCGAGACGGACACGCGGACCGAGCCCGAGCTCCCGCTGCCGGTCAGGACGAGCCGCAAGTACGGCCAGACCCGCGTCACGCTCTTCGAGGCGGGAACGTGATCACCGCGATCGCGCCCGGCAGCTACGACCCCGTCACGAACGGCCACGTCGACGTGATCACACGCGCCGCCGGCATCTTCGACCGCGTCGTCGTGGGCGTGGTGGGGACGCCGCACCACAAGCAGCCGACCTTCGCGGTCGAGGAGCGCGTCGAGTTCCTACGCGACGCCCTCTCCGGGCTGGGCAACGTCGAGATCGACGTCTTCCGCGAACTCGTCGTCGACTTCGCCCGCAAATGGGAGGCGAAAGCGATCGTCAAAGGGCTGCGCGTGATCTCGGACTTCGAGTGGGAGTTCCAGATGAATCAGCTCAACCGGACGCTGGCGCCCGAAGTGGAGACGATTTACGTGATGGCGAGCCCGCAGGTGAGCTTCGTCTCCTCGAGCGGCGTGAAGGAGATCGCCGCCTTCGGCGGCGACGTGTCCGAGCTCGTGCCCGGCCCCGTGGCCCGCAGGCTCGCGGAAATCTTCCCGAACGGACGGCCCGGGACCCCCGAACGTCCGGGAGAATGACCGCGTCCTCCGCTCAGAGGGCTACACTGCTCGGCCAATGGACGTATTAGTTCTGATCGACAAGCTCGACGACCTCGTCCACAACGCGAAGGCCGTGCCGCTCACCGACCAGGTGCGGATCGACCGCGAGGAGATCTACGACATCCTCGACCAGATGCGCGCGACGATTCCGGAGGAGATCAAGCAGGCCCGCTGGATCGTCAAGGAGCGGCAGGAGATGCTCGCCGAGGCGAAACGCGAGGTCGATCGTCTCCTCGCCGAGGCACGGGAACAGGCCGTGCGCGAGGCGTCGCAGACCGAGATCGTCAAGATTGCGGAGCGGCAGGCAGACGAGATCGTCGACGATGCGCGGCGGAGCGCACGCGAGATGAAGCTCGAGATGGAGGATTGGGCCGACAACCAGCTCGCGTCCCTCGAGGTCAATCTCGAACGCTTCCTCACCGCCGTCCGGCGGGGGCGCGAGCGGCTGCACGAGCGCTCGCAGGAGACGGTCATCGCGGGTCTCGGCGCGAACGGCGACGTCGCCGACGACGAGCGCTTCTAGCCGCTAGCGCCGACCGAGCCGCAACGTCACCCTGGTCGGGTGGCCGTGATGCCGGATGGCGTGTCCGGGCGCTGGAACCTGTTCGACGACGACCAGTTCGCACTTGTAGCCGTGCGTGTGCCCCGGCAGGCGCACCGCGTCGACACCTGCCTGGAGCACGAGCCGCACGGCCTTGCAGGCTTTCATCCCAATGACGTTCGGGACAGTGGCTCGCCGCGGCGGCGTGACGCGCACCGGGTGGTTGGTCGCGTGACCGGACCCGACGGTCTGGAGCGCCAGCCAGGTTGGGAGAAGAACGAGGAGGAAGACGCCGACGACGATCCATGGCCAAATGCGCCGCCGTCGCTTCTTCGGCGCCGCCTCGGAGACGAGGCCGCGCTCGCGTGCCCACGTGGCCGCGAAGCGCCGCGGATCGCTCTCGCCGAGCATCTCGGCTGCGGACACGCCGTCGGCCTCCGCCTCCGCGAGGTCGGCTTCGAGGTCGCCGGCCATCTCCTCGGCGAGGAGGTCGGGCACCCCCAGCCGTTTCCACTCCCGCCGGCACTCTTCGACGTAAGGACTCATGTCGCCACCTCCGCATCGACCGCCGTCAGAACCGAATCGACTTCGCCCCGCACCTCGCGCCAGGCGCGCACCCCCTCGGCCAGCGCACGCCGGCCGCTCGGCGAGGCGCGGTAGTACTTGCGCGGCGGGCCGCCGTCGCTCGCCGCGCGATGCGTCGAGACGAGGCCGTCGCGCTCGAGCCGGCCCAGCAGGGGGTAGATCGAGCCTTCCCCGACGGTGGAGAGCCCCCGCTCGCGAAGCCGTCGCGTCATCTCGTAGCCGTAGGCGGGCTCGTCGACGACGACCGCGAGAAGGCAGAGGTCGAGGACTCCACGGAGCATCTGGCTGCGCCTGCTCTCAGCTGCCATGCGTCGCATGGTAGTTCACTAAGCCTTGCGATGCAAGATAGAGGTACTTACGGCGCTGCGAGCTCGCGCGCCAGCTCGACGAAAGCCTGGGCGGCCTGCGAGCGGTAGCGGTCCCGATGCCACGCGAGGACGAGTGTCCGCGGTGGAATCCGGGAGCCGAACGGGAGCATCTTCACCGCGCGGTCGCGCGGGTCGACGACGAGGCGCGGCTCGATCGCGGCCCCGAGATCCTCCGCGACGAGCGCGCCGAGCGTGCCGTTGTCGTCGGTGCGGAAAATCACATTCAGCTCGGGCACGCGCCCGGCGAGATGGCGCTCCGGCTCGTCGGTCGTGCGGCGCCCGATCAGCGGCAGCTTCGCGACCTCCCGCAGTGGCGGCGCCGAGTCGAGCTTCGCGAGCTCCGAGCGGGCCGAGACGAGCAGGACGTACGGATCCTGCAGCAGCTCCGCCCACTCGAACGGACCCTCCGGTAGGGGCAGGTCGGCGAAGGTCAGATCGAGCTCGCCGTGCTCGAGCAGCCGCAGGAGATCCGTCGCGGAGCTCTCCTCCCGGACGCGAACGCCGACCCGCGGCCACTGGGTCCGGAAACGGCGGACGAGGGCGGGGAGGAGACGGGCGCCGACGCTCTGGTAGATGCCGACGCGGAGCGTTCCCGCCGAGCCCTCGGCGAGCGCGGCCATGTCCGCTCGGGCCGCGTCGAGGCGCGCGACGATCGCGTCCGCGTGCCCGAGCAGCAGGAGGCCGGCCTCCGTCGGCTCGACTCGGCGAGGCCCGCCGGGACGGTCGAAGAGCCGCTGCCCGACGATCCGCTCGAGCTGGGCGATCTGTTGGCTGACGGCCGACTGCGTATACCCCAGCTCGCGCGCGGCCCGGCCGAAGGAACGCGTCCGCGCGACCGCCTCCAGGGCGGCCAGGTGGCGCAGCTCGATGCCCAGCCATTGATCAGTGCTCATGATCAATATGAACGATAACTCAACTTGTTCTGATCGATCCTGCTCGGCACCATGGAGGCATGAGGACGAAGGTCGCCACCGCGCTCGGGATCGTCTACGTCGTCTGGGGATCGACGTATCTCGCGATCGCCGTCGCCGATCGCACGCTGCCGCCGCTGCTGATGCTCGCGGTCCGATTCGCGATCGCCGGCGGGCTCCTGTACGGGTGGTCCGCGTGGCGCGGCGACGTCGCAACGGCGCGCCCCGGCAGGCGCGAGTGGACGGCCGCCGCCGTCGTTGGCGGGCTGCTCCTCTTCGTGGACACGGGGGGTGTCGCGTGGGCCGAGCAGCGGGTCGCCTCCGGCCTGACCGCGCTCCTCATCGCGGCGGTGCCTCTGTTCACGGCGCTGCTCGATCGCACGTTCTTCGGAGTCCGGCTCTCGCTCGGCGCGCTCGCCGGGATCGCGGCCGGCCTGTTCGGCGTCGCGCTGCTCGCCGGTCCCAGCGCGCACGTCGATCCCGTCGGCGCCGGAGTCATCCTCGTGGCCGCGCTCGCCTGGGCGGCCGGCTCGGCCTACGGACGCGTCGCGCCGCTGCCGCAGCCGCCGTTCCTCTCGGCCGCGATGCAGATGCTCTGCGCCGCCGCCTTCCTCGGAGTCGCGGGAGCCGCGACCGGCGAGCTCGGCCGAGTCCACCCGGCTGCGATCTCGGCCGGCTCCGCCGTGGCGTTCGGCTATCTCGTCGTCTTCGGCTCGATCGTGGCCTTTACCGCATACGGCTGGCTGCTCCGGAGCGGCGCGTCGAGCGTGCTCGTCTCGACGTACGCGTACGTGAACCCCGCGGTCGCCGTCATGCTGGGCTGGGCATTCGCCGGCGAGGCGGTCGGCAGGAGAGAGATCGCTGCGGGTGCCGTGATCCTCGCCTCGGTCGCGATGCTCGTGCTCGCCCGGACGCCAAACGGCCTGCGGATGCCCGAGCGTTCGCGCCGGCAGCCGAAGCCCCGGCCGCAGCTCGCGCCCCCGGTTCCGCCGCGCTGAGCCCGCGCTACGGTGCGGAAGTGACCACGTTCGACCTCCGCACGCTTCGACTTCGCTCCGGCGACCAGGCCCGCGAGCGGGTCGAGATCGAGCTCGAGCCGCTCTTGCTCGGCGGCCAGACCTACGAGCCGCAGCCGAATCCGGCTCCCGCCGAGCTGACCGTCACGCGTGCTTCGAGTGGCGCAGTGCTCGAGCTTTCGCTCGACGTCACGCTCGCCGGCCCGTGCTTCCGCTGCCTGCAGGATGCCGAGCTGCCGCTGTCGCTCGGGCTGCGCGAGTACCAGGCCACGAAGCCCGAGGGCGACGAGGAGCAGACCGAGTACCTCGAGGACGACCGGCTCGACCTCTCCGCCTGGACGCACGACGCGATCGCGCTCGCGCTGCCGGACAAGATCCTCTGCCGTCCGGACTGCGCGGGGCTCTGTCCCGTCTGCGGGAAGGACCTCAACGCCGAGCCGCACGAGCACGAGGAGGAGAGCGTGGACCCGCGCTGGGCGAAGCTCAGCGAGCTGCGGGGGGAATGACGAACGGCGTCGTCCGTGTGATGGCGAGGAAGCCGAGCCGCTCGAGGATCGGCCGGCTCGTCGGCAGCGCATCCGAGTAGAGCCAGCGGTAGCCACGCTGGCGGGCGAGCTCCGCCCGTTTCGCGACCGTCGCGCGATACGACCCTCGCCCGCGGTACTCCGGCAGCGTGATCCCGCCGAAGAGGCCGGCGAACTCCACGCCTTCCTCGAAGTCGACGCGTCCGCCGGAGACCGGCTGCCCGTCGACCACGGCCACCACGGCGACCGCCTGCTGCGGCAGCGCGTAACGTCTGCCGAAGACCCGCGCCGCGAGCTCGTCGAACTCGTCGGTTGCGACCCGGACCTCGACGTCCTCGGGAGGCGGAGGGATCGAGACGGCCTCGGCGACGACGACCGTCTCCTCGTCCTCGGGCTCGAGACCGGCGCCGAGGAGCCGCTCGCGCAGCTCAGGCCCGTCGTGGGAGTAGTACTTCCACTCGACGCGCCCGGGCAGCTCGCGCATGCGGGCGACGAGAGGCTCCACGTCGCCGTCGTCCGGCCGCCAGAGCACCGCGCTCCAGCCCTTGCTCACGAAGAGACCGTCCGGCGCGGGCCGGCGCCGCATCTGCTCGTCGAAGCGCTCCAAGATCTCGGTCGGATCCACCGCCGCAGGCTATAGTGGCCCGCGCCCATGGCCGTCCCAAAGCGGAAAACCTCCAAGTCGCGCCGTGACAAGCGGCGTGCGACGCACGCGATCAGCGCTCCGAAGGTCAACGTCTGCCCGACGTGCGGCCAGCCGAAGCGCCCCCACCGCGTCTGCCCGACCTGCGGCACGTACAAGGGCCGCGAGGTCGAGCCGCTCCGGGTCAACGCCCCTTAGGACATGACTCGCATCGCGGTCGACGCGATGGGAGGCGATCGCGGTCCTGCCGCCGTGCTCGACGGTGCGCTGCAGGCGGCGTCGGACGAGATCGTCCCGGTGATCTTCGGCTCGTCGGAGCTCGAGACGCGGGGGCTCGCGCACGTGGCGACCACGCAGGTGGTCGGGATGGACGAGAAGCCGGCCGATGCGTTCCGGACGAAGGCCGACAGCTCGCTCGTGCGGGCGGTGAAGGCGGTGGCCGACGGCGAGGCCGACGCGGTCGTGTCACCCGGCAACACCGGGGCGATCCTCGCCGCAGGGCTCGTCCACCTGCGCCGCGTGACAGGTGTCCGTCGCCCGGCGATCGCCGTCCCCATCCCCGCGCGCAGAGGCCCCTCCGTCCTGATCGACGCCGGCGCGAACGCCGACTGCCGAGCCGAGCTCCTCCTCCAGTTCGCGACGATGGGAGCGGTCTTCGCGGAGGAGATACTCGGCATCGCGCGGCCGCAGGTGCGCCTTCTCTCCATCGGCGAGGAGCCGGAGAAAGGGAACCAGCTCGCACTCGAGGCCCACGACCTGCTCGCCGCTTCGGACCTCGACTTTCGCGGCAACGCCGAGGGCCGCGACATCCTCGAGGGCGCCGCCGACGTCCTCGTGACCGACGGCTTCACCGGGAACGTGGCCCTGAAAGCCGTCGAGGGAACGATCTGGACGCTGCTCGACTCGCTGCGCGAGGAGATCACCGCGAGCACGGCGGGCGCGCTGGGCGGCCTCCTCATTCGCCCGGCCGCGCGGCGACTCCGCGCGCGCCTCGATCCCGATACGTACGGAGGCGCGTACCTGCTCGGCCTGCGCGGGCTCGTCGTGATCGCGCATGGCAACTCCTCGCCGACCGCGATCGCCAACGCGATCCGCCTGGCCGCCCGCGGCGTCGATCACGACGTCGTCGGCCGCCTTGCTGCTCGGCTGCCGCAGGAGGCGAAGATTGTATGATCGGCGCGCTTTCAGGCCCCGACACAACGAGGTGACATGGCAGCGTCGCGCGAGGAAGTCTACGAGCGGGTCAAGGAGGTCCTCACCGAGCAGCTCGGGATCGACGAGGCGGACATCACGGAGGAGGCATCCTTCCAGGAGGACCTCGACGCCGACTCCCTCGATCTCGTCGAGCTGATCATGGAGCTCGAGGACCAGTTCGGGATCAAGATCTCGGACGAGGACGCGCAGAAGATCCAGACCGTCGGCCAGGCCGTCGACTACGTCGCTTCGCACCAGTAGCCGCGGACTCCGACCTCGCGCAGCTGATCGACGCACTCCCGCCGGAGCTGGCGGAGCCCGTCTTCACCCACTCGTCGTGGGCGAGCGAGCGCACTGCTTCGTACGAGCGACTCGAGTTCCTCGGCGACAGCGTCCTCGAGCTCGCCGTCGGCAACGCGCTCTTCGAGCGTCATCCGGAGTTCCTCGAGGGGCAGCTGACGAAGGCGCGCGCGCACGTGGTCTCGCGCGCCACGTGTGCTGAGGTGGCGCAGGAGCTCGGCATCGGCGCCCGCCTTGCCGCCCGCGCCCCGGAGGAACCGGCACGCGAGGAGGTCGAGCGGCTGGCGCAGACGCCCAGCGTGATCGGGGCGGTGCTCGAGGCGGCGCTCGGCGCGCTCTTCCTCGAGCATGGATTCGCCGCGATCGAGCGGGCGGTCGTCGAGGCCTTTTCGCGCCACATCGAACAGTCCGTGACGGAGCGCGTCGACCCGAAGACGGAGCTGCAGGAGCTGCTCTTCCCCCGCGGCCACCAGCTCGCCTACGCGGAGATCTCGGCGGAGGGCCCCTCCCACGACCGGCGCTTCACCTGCGCGGTCCTCGTCGATGGCGAGGAGCTCGGGCGCGGCGAGGGGCGGACGAAGAAGGCCGCCGAGCAGGAGGCCGCGCGAGAGGCGCTCGCGAAGCTCGACGCTGCGGAGGAGACGTAGTAGGTTCCGCCCATGCCCGACTTCACCGCGCTCAAGCAGATGCAGTCCGTCGTCTGGTCGGCTGGCGCCTTCGAGGAGGTCGCCGACTCGATCGGCGACATGCACGTCGCCCTCATCGAGGCGCTCGACCCCCAGCCCGGCGAGCGCTGGCTCGACGTCGGCTGCGGCGCCGGCAACGTCGCCGAGCTGGCAGCAGGCGCGGGTGCGCGCGTCACCGGCGTCGACCTTTCACCGCGGCTGATCGAGGTCGCCCGCGCACGCGCACAGGCGGGCGGTTACGAGATCGAATACCGGGTCGGAGATGCCGAGAACCTCGACGTCGAGGACGCGAGCTTCGACAAGGTCGTCTCGTCGGTCGCGATGATCTTCGCTCCCGACCACGAGGCCGCGGCGCGCGAGCTCGCCCGCGTCACCAGGCCCGGCGGCCGCCTCGCGTTCTCGGCCTGGACGCCGGAGGGCACCGTCGGCGAGATGTTCAGGGTGTTCGCCAGCTTCCAACCGCCGCCTCCGCCGGGCGCAGGGATACCGGCCGAGTGGGGCCGGGAGGAGCACGTCCGGAGCATGCTCGGCGACGCATTCGACCTGTCGGTCGAGCGACGCATATCGCGCTTCACGGACGAGTCTCCCGAGCATGCCTGGGAGTACTTCGCGCCGAGGTTCGGGCCGGTCAAGATGATGCTCGACAACCTCGAGCCCGAGCGCCGCGAAGAGTTCGAGAGCGTCGCCCGGAAGCATTTCGAGTCGGGGCGGCAGCCCGACGGCAGCTACCTCGACGAGCGCGAATACCTCCTCGTCAGCGGCACGCGTCGCTGATCGCGCCTTACGGCCCTGCGGCCGTTTCTGGCATCCTGTCCAGCCTCATGGCTGAAAAGCGGCCCACCAACTCGGAGCTGCGCCTACGGCGCCTCGCGACGGAAGAGGTCGATCCCGATCCGCGTGGGATCCTCGAGATCTTCGCAGACGACGAGCACGCGGACGAAGACGCTCCGCTTGCGCGCTCCGACGACGAGCACGACCGGCAGTAGCGTCCGTCCTCGACGTTAGTCTCGGCGCCGGTGCATCTGCGCGCCGTCAAGCTGCGTGGCTTCAAGTCCTTTCCCGACCCGGTCGAGATCCGTCTCGAGCCGGGCGTCGGCGTGATCGTCGGCCCGAACGGCTCCGGCAAGTCCAACGTCTCGGACGCGATTCGCTGGGCGGCGGGCTCGCTCAGCCCCACAGAGCTCCGGGCCGAGAAGCCCGACGACGTCCTCTTCGCCGGCGGCGGCACGCGCGGGCCTGCCGAGCACTGCGAGGTGGAGCTCCTCTTCGACAACGCCGACGGCGCCCTGCCGGTGGACTATGCCGAGCTCTCGGTCGCGCGCCGGCTGCACCGCGGCGGCGAGGGGCAGTATCTCGTCAACCGGACTCCGGTCCGGCGTCTCGATCTCGTCGAGCTGCTCGCCGATCTCGGGCTCGGTCAGGGGATGCACTCGATCATCAGCCAGGGGAAGGTCGAGGCGATCCTCGCCTCGCGGCCGACCGAGCGGCGGGCGCTGATCGAGGAGGCGGCGGGCCTCGGGCGCTTCAAGGCGCGCCGGCATCGCGCCGAGCTGAAGCTTGCGCGCGTCGCGGTCGAGGTGGAGCGCGCCCGCGACGTCGAGGCGGAGGTCCGCAAGCGGCTCCGGCCGCTCGCACTGCAGGCGACCGCAGCCGAGCGC
Organism: Gaiellaceae bacterium; assembly: GCA_035653435.1. Classification (GTDB taxonomy): domain Bacteria; phylum Actinomycetota; class Thermoleophilia; order Gaiellales; family Gaiellaceae; genus Palsa-739. The sequence continues at coordinate 86,106 of DASRBY010000029.1, read as the reverse complement.
GCGCAGAAGCTAGCGGTTGAGATCGCGAGGCTCCGCGCGCGCATCGCGCAGCTCGACCTGGCCGGGCTCGAGGAGCGGCTGGCCGAGCTCGTGGCGCGACGGAGCGCCGCGGGGGGCGGGCGGCAGGGAGTGGAGGAGAGGCTCGAGGCGCTGCTCGCGGAGCGCGGCCGGGCAGAGGAGGAGCTTGCGGACGCGGCCGGCGCTCGCGAGCAGGCCCTGCAGGCTCTCTACCGGCTCAGGAGCGCGGCGGAGCGTCTCGAGCTGCGGCGCGAGTCGGCCGAGGCGCGCCTCCTTCGCCTCCGGGACGAGCTCGCTCGCCCGCGGCGCGTGCTCGACGAGCGGGTCCGCGCCGAGCGGGCTGCCCTGACGGCCGAGATTCGCCTGGTCGAGGAACGCCTGCGGACGCTCGACCGGGTGCTGGCGGAGCAGGAGGGGCTCCCGCCCGCTGCTCGCGCGCTGGCGGAGGAGGGCGAGCGGATCGCCTTCTCCCTGATCGAGGTCGAGCCGGGCGGCGAGCGGGCAGCCGCGGCCGCGCTCGGCCGCTCGGCCTCTGCCGTGGTGCGCGACGACCACGCCGGAGCGCTCGCGTTGCTCGAGCGGGCGCGCGACGCCGGCCTCGGCAGCCTCGTCGTCCTCGTGGGGAGAGATCCGGCGCAACTCGTCGCCCGGATGCCCGTCGTCCCCAAGGAGAAGCTGCTCGCGTCGTCGGGGCCGGCGGTCACACCCGAGGGCTTCGGGTACGACCCCGAGCGCGGCGAGCTCTGGTTCGCCGGGGAGACGGCCGAGGCGCTGCTGCTCGAGCTGCAGGCGCGCCGCCGGTCGCTCGCGACGGAGCTGGACGAGCTTCGGGCGCGACTCGAGGCTCCGATTCCGGATGACGCCTACTCGCTCGAGCGGAATCCGGTCACGGACCGCAGCCTGCAGCTCGCCGAGCGGCTCGTGGGCGCGCTCGAGGTGGCAACGGCGCACTTCGAGGCGCCGCTTCGCGCCGAGGTGGACGCCGGTGCTGCACGCAGCGGCGAGCTCGGCACCGAGCTGCGGCGGCTCGGCGCCGCCGAGGTCGAGCTGCGGCAGGAGCTCGCTGCCGCCTCGGAGGCCGTGTCGGCCGTCGAGGTCGAGGCCGCGCGGGTCGAGGCCGAGGCCGACGAGGCGCGCAGGCGTCTCGAGAGCGCGAACGCGGACGAGCCCGCGGAGGGCGACGATCGCGACCAGCTCCTCGCAACCGTCGAGCGGCTCGAGCGGCGGCGCGAGACGCTCGGCCAGGTGAACCCGCTCGCGCACGAGGAGTACCACGCCGAGAAGGAGCGCCTGGAGGAGCTCGTCGCGCAGCGCGCCGACCTCGAGGCCAGCCTCGCGGAGCTCCAGAAGCTCAGCGCCGAGCTGACGGAGACGGTCGAACGGCGCTTCGCTGAGACCTTCGACGCGGTCGAGAGACATTTCGCGGAGGTGACCTCGACCCTCTTCCCCGGCGGCGAAGGGCGGCTGAGGCTGACCGAGGCCGAGGAAGACGAAGAGGAAGCGGGTGTCGAGGTCGAGCTGCGTCCGGCCGGGAAGCGCGTGCGGCGGCTCTCGCTCCTCTCCGGCGGCGAGAAGGCGCTCGGCGCGATCGCCTTCGTCTTCGCGCTCTTCCTCGCCCGGCCGTGCCCGTTCTACCTCCTCGACGAGGTCGAAGCCGCGCTCGACGACACGAACATCGGCCGCTTCGTCGAGCTCCTGCGCCGTTATTCCGACCGGGCGCAGTTCGTGGTGATCACGCATCAGAAGCGGACGATGGAAGCGGCCGACGTGCTCTACGGCGTGACGATGGGCGGCGAGGGCGTGTCGCAGGTCGTCTCGCGCCGCCTCCCGCGTGACGAGGCGGAGGCGGCGAGCGCCGCCTAGGGTTAAGCGAGAGCCGCTTCCAGAGCCGCGCGATCCGTCGGCTCGCCGTGCGCCGGCAGAACGAGCTCGACCGGCAGGTCGAGCAGCGGCCGGAGCTTCCTGGCGACATCGTCGGGGGTCTGGTGCTTGCGGCCGCCCATCTGGATCCCGAGCCCGCCGCCGAAGTCGGAGAGCGAGTCGCCGGCCACGATCGCGTTCACCGCGGGCACCCAGAGGACGAGGTCGTTGTCCTCTCGGCCCGCGTAGGCCTCGATCCCGAACGGCCAGGCTCCGGGGCCGTGGAACTGTCCTTCGCTCTCGCCCGCGCGGAGCCAGGCGAGATCCTCGCTCTCCATGCCGCGAACCCGGTCCGGGTCGACGCCGAACTTCTCCACCCAGTCCTCCCAGGTGTCCGCGGGCGGCGTGTGGACCGGCAGGCCGAGACTCCGCGCGTCGCGCTCGTGGTACGGCGCGGTCAGGACGACGGCCGTCGCCCGCTTCCGCAGCTCGTCGGGCACGGAGAGCGGGTCGAACAACACGAAGTCGTCCCCGAGCTCGATCGCGTACGACGACACGAGCTCGGGCCACCACTGCTCGTCGTCCCAGTCCGGGTGCGGCGTCTGCCAGTGCCAGACGCCTTGCCGCAGCTCGCGCACCCATCGATCGTAATGCAACGGTCCACGTAGGATCGTCGGGGATGGACGAACGCCTCGAGCGGTACGCAGAGCTAGCCGTCCGCGTCGGCGCGAACGTCCAGCCCGGGCAGCAGGTCTTCGTCCGCGGGCTCGTCGAGCACCACGAGCTCGTGCGGGCGTTGACGCGCCAGTCGTACCGTGCGGGCGCGTCCTACGTGAACGTCACCTACGAAGACCAGCACGTGAAGCGGGCGATGATCGAGCTCGGCCCGGACGAGGCGCTCACCTACTCGCCCGAGTGGCAAAAGACGCTCGCGCGGTCGATGGCGGGCAACGCCCGGCTGGGGACGTCGGGAAATCCCGAGCCGGAGCTTCTCGCGGACCTCGACGGCGGGCGTGTGGGCCGCGCCAACGCCATCGAGGTAGCCGAGATCACCCGGGAGCAGTATCGGGCCAATAGCGTCAACTGGTGCGGCGTGGGGGCGCCCACGGCCGGCTGGGCACGCCAAGTCCTCGGTGAGCCCGACGTCGAACGGCTGTGGGAGCTCGTGGCGTTCTGCTTCCGGCTCGACGAGCCCGACCCCGTCCAGGCCTGGCGGCAGCACCTCGACGAGCTCGACACCCGAGCCGCCGCGCTCTCCGAGCGCCGCCCCGACGCGCTCCGGTACCGGGGCCCGGGAACCGACCTCACCGTCGGCCTCCTCCCGAGCGCACGGTGGGGCAGCGCGCGCTTCCGCACCGCGAGCGGGATCGACTACGTCGCGAACATGCCGACCGAGGAGGTCTTCACGACTCCCGACTCCCGGCGAGCCGAGGGGACGCTGCGCTCGACCATGCCGTTCAACCTCGGCGGCCAGCTCATCCGCAGCCTGGAGCTCACGTTCCAGGACGGGCGGATCGTGCGGGTGGAGGCCGAGGCGGGAGCAGATGTCGTCCGGTCCCACCTGGCGACGATCGAGAACGCGGACCGGCTCGGCGAGCTGGCGCTCGTCACGAAGGAGTCCCGGGTCGGCCAGACCGGCGCGCTCTTCTACAACACGCTCTACGACGAGAACGCCACGTGCCATATCGCGTACGGCTTCGGGCTTCCGTACTCCTTCGACGGCGAGCCGGACGAGGGGATGAACGTCTCGAACATCCACGTCGACTTCATGGTGGGCGGCCCGAACCTCGAGGTGGACGCAGTTCTCGCGGACGGCACCGAGCTGCCTCTGATCCGCGAGGAGACCTGGCAGCTCGCCGCCTGACCGTGGCGAGGACGTGGGGGGAGCTGCTGGGCGGGCCGGAGGTGGCGGCGGAGCCCGAGGAGAGTGGAGGCCGGTTCTTCTCGCGGCTGCGCGACTCGCTCTCGAAGTCGCGCCGCGCGCTGACCGGCGAGCTCGCTGCGGCTGCGTCCTTCGATCCCGGGGACGACGCGGACTGGGAGCGCCTGGAGGAGGCTCTGATCGCCGGCGACGTGGGCGTCCGCGCCACCGCCGAGCTCGTGCGCCGGCTCGAGGCGCGGGGAGAGCTCGCCGATCTGAACGTCGCGCTCGCGGAGGAAGTGACCGAGCTCTTCGGCGAGCCTCCCGTCCTCGACATCGGCCACGAGCCCGCCGTGATCCTCGTCGTCGGCGTCAACGGCACCGGCAAGACGACGACGATCGGCAAGCTCTCGGCGAGACTCTCGGAGCACGGCCGCTCCGTCGTCGTCGCCGCCGCGGACACGTACCGCGCGGCGGCGGAGGAGCAGCTCGAGATCTGGGCGCAACGGGCCGGCGCCGACTTCGTCGGTTCCGAGCGAGGAGCCGATCCCGCGGCGGTCGCGTACGACGCCGTCGAGGCGGCCGTCGCTCGCGGCCGCGACGTCGTCGTCGTCGATACGGCCGGCCGACTACACACGCAGACGAACCTGATGCAGGAGCTCGCGAAGGTGCGCCGCGTCCTCGCCGGCCGCCTCGACGGAGCGCCGCACGAGACGCTCCTCGTCGTCGACTCCACGACCGGCCAGAACGGCGTGCAGCAGGCGCGCCTGTTCGGCGACGCCGTCGGCGTCACGGGGGTCGTCCTGACGAAGCTCGACGGCTCGGCGAAGGGCGGCGTTGCGATCCCGATCGCCTACGAGCTCGGCCTGCCCGTCAAGCTGGTGGGCGTCGGCGAGGCGCTCGAGGACCTCCAGCCGTTCGACCCGCGCGACTATGCGCGTGCGCTCGTGGCCTAGGCGCGACGAACCTCGGTTACGGGCCGGTCGGGTCGAGCGTGACGACGTAGCCGCGAATCGGATTTTCCGTCTCGACGTAGATCTCGAGCCTGTAGGTGCCGCCCGGCGCCTTCGCGGCTGCGAATCCGGGTGCGGGGTGCCCTTTCTTCGCGTTCTCCCAGGCTTGCTTCGTCGCCTCTTCGATGCTCTCGCCTCTGCCGGGCTGCCAGGGGCCTCGCCCTAGGTTGGTCATATGACCTCCTTTCCGGCGAGACCCTACTCCTGCGTGGGGGCGTTGCCTAGATGAGCTGCGCCGCCCACTTTGCGCCCGCGATGTTCCCCTTGCGCTTGTAGACCGCCTCCGCCTCGGCGGCGACGCTCGCTGCTTCCGGCGATCCCGCCTCCCGGAGGACGCGCGCCAGAGCGAGCAATGCCGTCGCCTGCAGATCGGGGAAATCGGTGGGCGCCGCCAGCTCGATCGCCTGGCGGGCCAGTCGCTCCGACTCCCCTGCCGGTGCCGGGATCTGGGCCTTTGCAACGCGCCACATCACCTGTGTGACGATGTCGTCCTCCCAGGCGTGCGACCGGGCGAACTGGGCGAACTCCTCTGCCTCGGTGGATCGGCCCTCCTGTGCGAGCGTGGCCGCGAGGTAGGCGGCGATGGTCGGCCGGAGGTGCACGTCGCCGATCTCCTCGTACATGCGGAAGCCGGTCCGGAGCTCGCGCTCGGCGGCCTCGGCGTCTCCGGCCAGGAGCTCGATCGTCGAGGCGTCGATCGACCGGAGCGCGCGGCGGGCCGCCATTCCCAGCTCCTCCCAGAGCGCACGCGCCCGCGCCCATTGCGCCCGCGCTTCCCCGAACTCGCCGCGCATGGCGAGCAGCACCGCGAGGGAGCTGAGGATCGAGGCGGTGAGCAGCCGGTCGCCGTGGCTCTCCGCCAGGAAGAGACGCGCTCGACCGATCGCCTCGTCGACCGGCGTCGGGCCGAGCACGAATGCCTGCAGCAGCGACCCGGCGACGAAGGCGGCTTCGCGAGTGTCCCCTGCGCGCCGTGCATGCTCGAGCGCGTGATCCAGCGAGTCCGCTCGCTCGCCCCACCGGCACGCGTCGACCGGAGCCTCGCTCAGCAAGTGCCACGCCTTAGCCAGCCCGGCGTCGTCGCCGAGCTCCTCGAGGGCGGGGATCGCGTTCTGGGCGACTCGCGTGATCTGCTCGGCCGACGTTCCCGCGTTCGTGAAGATCCGGAAGAACTCTCGCTCGATGAGCGCGCGCAGCTCGAGCCGCCGGTCGCCGCCGGCCCGCGCCAGCGTGATGGCCTCCTCCAGCACGCCCTCCGCCGCCGCGAAGGCGCCGGAGCGCATGAGGGCGATCGCGAGGTCGAGGAGGACGTAGCCGCGCGAGTCGCTCGTCCGTGACAGGAGGGCGACCCCGCGCTCGAGCAGGTTGACGGCAGCCGGAAGGTCGTCGCCCGCCAGCGCATTTCTCCCGGCGGCGGTGAGGAGCTCGCCCGCCTGCTCGCCCAGCGCTCGCGTGTGCTCGTCGAGCGCTCCGAGCTCGTCTCGGTACCGGTACGCCTGCTCGAGGTGGTAGCCGCGGAGCTCGTCGCGCGTGCCGTGCACCTCGAGCCAGGCGGCGAAGCGCTCGTGGAGATCTGCGCGCGTCCGCTTCGGGATACCGGCGTAGGCCGCGTCGCGGATGAGGGCATGGCGGAAGCGGAACCCGTCCTCTCCCGAAATGCTCGACGCCGCAGGCTCGACGAATTCGCGGCGGACGAGCTGGAGGAGCGTCGGCCCGAGCACCTCCCCATCGCTGCCGAGCGCACCAACCGCGCCGGGCCAGAACTCCTTGCCGATCACCGCGGCTCGCTCGAGCACCTGACGTTCGAAGGGCTCGAGACGGTCGAGCCGGGCGGCGAGGAGCGCCTGGATCGTCGGCGGCAGCGTGACGAGCTCGGCCGCGGCGCGCGCCTCCTCGGCGAGCATCGCGAAGAGCTGCTCGGTGTAGAGGGGATTCCCTTGCGCGACGTCCGCCACCCGTGCGCGGAGCTGCGACGACAGGATGCCGGCGATGTCGAGGGCGTCGAGAAGCTGGGAGGACTCTCCGCTCGAAAGCGGCTCGAGTCGCACGAGCGCGCCTTCCCAATGAGGGCGCTCTTCGAGCAGCTCGGGCCGCGCGACGCAGAGGAGGAGGATCGGGCTCTCGCGACTCCAGCGGCTGACGTGCTCGACGAGGTCGAGCAGCGTCGGCTCGGCCCAGTGGACGTCCTCGAGCAGGACCACGAGCGGCCGCTGCCCGGCGAGGGACTCGAAGAGTCGCCGTACGGCCCAGAAGAGCTCTTCCGGCGGAGCGGCGCCGCTGCCCTCGAGCACGCGCAGGCGCTCGACGACGAGCGCGGCGTCAGGGTCGTCGCCCATGGCGTCCGCCACGGCTTGCTCGCCTCCGAGGCGCCGGAAGAGCTCCGTCAGCGGCCAGAACGTGATCCCGTCGCCGTAGGGGAGGCAGCGGCCCGCGGCGACCGTGGCGTGGGCGCCGAGCTCCGCCACGAGCTCCGACACGAGCCGAGACTTGCCGACGCCGGCCGCGCCGATCACCGTCACGAGCCGGCAGACACGGTCGGCGGCACTTGCCGTCAGCTCGTCGCGCAGGAGGGAGAGCTCGCGCGTCCTGCCGACCAGCGGGATGTCCGAGCGGCGCGCGAACGAGTCGGCTCCGGCGATCGCGCCGAGCACGCGCCACGCCTCGACCCGCGTGCTCTTTCCCTTCGCCTCGACCGGGGTGATTGGCTCGAGGCGGACCGCATGGCGTACCAGCCGCTCGGTCACGGCGCCGATCAGGATCTCGCCGCCGCCGGCCGCCTGCTCGAGCCGCTTTGCAGTATTGACGGCGTCGCCCGTGGCGAGCGTGGTCTCCTCGTCTCCGGTCACGACCTCGCCCGTGTTGATCCCGATCCGGATCCGTAGCTCCGGCACGTCGCGTCCGGCGCGGGAGCCGTTGAGGCGGGCGAGAGCGCTCTGCATCTCGAGTGCGGCGCGAACCGCTCGCAGAGCGTCGTCCTCATGAGCGCGGGGAAGCCCGAAGACGGCCATCACGGCGTCGCCGATGAACTTCTCGACCGTGCCCTCGTGGCGCTCGACGGCGGCCCGCATCTCGTCGTACCACCTGCCCATCAGCTCGCGCAGCGCCTCCGGGTCGAGGAGCTCGCCGAGCATCGTCGAATTGGCCAGGTCGCAGAAGAGGACGCTGACGGTCTTCCGCGCTGCGGGGGCGGAAACCATGTCCGCAGTGTGACTCTCGGGCTGGGCGGTTTCCACCCTGGGTACCCTGCGACCGCGATGTTCGACGCGCTCAGCGACAAGCTCCAGAGCGCCCTCGGCGACCTCCGAGGGCGCGGTGTACTCGACGAGGAGGCGATCTCGCGCGCCATGCGCGAGGTGCGCCTCGCCCTGCTCGAGGCGGACGTCAACTTCGGCGTCGTCCGGGAGTTCGTCGCGCAGGTGCGGGAGCGTGCGCTCGGCGAAGAGGTGCGGAAGAGCCTGACACCGGGCCAGCAGGTCGTGAAGATCGTGCACGAGGAGCTGACCGAGCTGCTCGGCGCCACCGACTCCCGGCTCGCCTTCTCGCCGCGGCCGCCCACCACGATCCTCCTCGCCGGCCTGCAAGGCTCGGGGAAGACCACCGCTGCCGGCAAGCTGGCGCTCCTGCTCGAGAAGGAGGGCCGCAAGCCGGCGCTCGTGGCCGCGGACCTGCAGCGGCCGGCCGCGATCGACCAGCTCGTGCAGCTCGGCGAGCAAGTGGGAGTTCCGGTCTACGCCGAGGAGCGCTCGGACGCGGTCAGGGCTGTGCAGGAGGGGATCGAGCAGGCGCGCACCGACGGACGGGACGTCGTGATCCTCGACACGGCCGGCCGGCTCCACGTCGACGACCCGCTGATGGAGGAGCTCGCGGCGGTGCGGCGCGAGGCGAAGCCCACCAACGTCCTGCTAGTCCTCGACGCGATGACGGGCCAGGAGGCCGTCGCCGTCGCCCAAGCGTTCCAGGAGCGGATCGACTTCGACGGCGTCGTCCTGACGAAGCTCGACGGCGACGCGCGCGGCGGTGCCGCGCTCTCGGTGCGAGCCGTCACCGGGCGGCCGATCAAGCTCGCCTCCGCAGGGGAGAAGCTCGACGCGCTCGACTGGTTCCACCCGGACCGGATGGCGTCGCGCATCCTCGGCATGGGCGACGTCCTGACGCTGATCGAGCGCGCCGAGGCCGCGATCGAGGTGGAGGAGAAGGAGGAGCTCGAGCGTCGCATGATGAAGGGCGAGTTCACCTTCGACGACTTCCTCTCGAGCTACAAGATGCTGCGCCGGATGGGCCCGCTGCAGGGCGTCCTGAAGATGATCCCCGGCCTCGGCAAGCAGCTCGAGGGACTCGACCAGGTCGACGAGCGCCAGCTGAAGCGGGTCGAGGCGGTCATCCTCTCGATGACGCCGCACGAGCGCCGAGTGCCGCACGTGATCGACGCCTCGCGTCGCAAGCGGATCGCCGCGGGCTCCGGCACGACCGTCGAGCAGGTGAACCAGCTGATCGAAGCCCGCAAGCAGATGGCGAAGCTGATGAAGATGGCCGGATCGGGCAAGATGCCGCAGTTGCCCGGAATGGCGGCGGGAGCGCCTACGATGGGCGGCGGTCCGCGACCGAGCGCGACCCGTAAGGCGAGTTCAAAACGGAAGAAGAAGAAGAAAGCGAGAAGGTAACCGGATGGCAGTGAAGCTCAGGCTGACGCGGGTCGGCTCGAAGAAGAACCCGATCTACCGCGTCGTCGCCGCCGACTCGCGCTCGCCGCGCGACGGCAAGTTCATCGAGATCGTCGGCCGCTACAACCCGCAGTCCGAGCCGTCGCTCATCGACCTCGACGAGGAGAAGGTGCGCGGCTGGCTCGAGAAGGGCGCGCAGCCGACCGAGTCGGTGGCGAAGCTCCTCAAAGCCGCCGGCATCGGCTAGCGATGCGCGACCTGGTGACCGAGCTCGCCCGCCGGCTCGTCGACGAGCCCGAAGCGGTGCAGGTCGAAGAGGTCGAAGAGGAGGACGGCACGCTCCTCCTCCGGCTCCACGTCGCCGAAGGAGACGTTGGCAAGGTGATCGGCCGCCAGGGCCGGCTCGTGCGCGCGCTGCGCACGATCGTCCGCGCCGGCGGCGTCGAGGCAGGCCGCCGGCTTCAGCTCGAGATCGTCGACTGACCGGCCGTGGCCGTCGCCGCTCTCTACGACATCCACGGCAACCTCGCCGCGCTCGAGGCCGTGCTTGCGGAGGTCCCGGAGGACGCGACGATCGTCGTGGGCGGCGACGTCGTCGCGGGTGGCGAGCAGCCGTCCGAGACGCTGACACGACTCCGTGGGCTCGGCGACCGCGTCCGCTGGCTTCGCGGCAACGCGGACCGAGAGCTCTATCCAGGCGAGGAGGGGCTTGCCCCGCCGGGGTCCCTCGACGAGACGCGCTCGAAGCTGAGCGAGGAGGAGATCGAGTTTCTGCACGAGCTGCCGGAGACGCAGGTGGTAGCGGACGTCCTCTACTGCCACGCGTCGCCGCGCAACGACGTCGACATCTTCACCGAGCGCACGCCCGAGGAGCGGATCGTCTTCCTCTTCGACGGGCTCGACGTCGGGACCGTGGTCTGCGGCCACACCCACATGCAGTTCGACCGGACGGTGGGCGGCGTGCGCGTGATCAATGCCGGCAGCGTCGGCATGGCGTACGAGGAGGAGCCGGGCGCGTACTGGCTGCTCGACCTCGAGCACCGGCGGACGCCCTACGAGGGCGCCGTGCTGCAGGCAACCCGTGAGGAGGCGCTCACCGAGTTCACGGAACGTGGGCTCTGAAGCCACCGGCCGCGTGCCGCTCCCGGGCGGCGGAGCCGCGCTCCGCGGCGCGCTGGCCGCGCGGGCCGGCGCGACGAGCCGGAGGCCTCATGCCTGACCTGGTGCGAGTCGGGCGGGTCGGGAAGCCGCACGGGCTCGACGGCGGCTTCTTCGTGGAGGGGGCGAGCGAGCGAGAGGGTGTCTTCGCCGAGGGCGCGACGCTCTACGCCGGCGGCGAGCCGGCAACCGTCGTCGCCGCACGGCGCGGCTCCGGCGGCCGGCCGGTGATCCGACTCGATCCCCATCCGGAGCGTGGAGTTGAGCTCGCCGTGGCGCGCGCGACGCTGCCGAGCCTCGGCGAAGAGGACGAGTTCTACGTCTTCCAGCTCGTCGGGCTACGCGTCGAGGAGGAGGGCGGACGGGTGCTCGGACGGGTGCGTGAAGTCCTCGAGTACCCTGCAAACGACGTGCTCGAGCTCGACTCCGGCACGTCGCTCCCCCTCGTCGAGGCGTGCGTCAGGCAGGTGGATCTGGCCGGCGGGCGAATCGTTGTCGCCGTGGGGTTCGCTGACCCGGAATAGCCCAGCCGTGCGCATCGACGTCTTCACCCTCGTTCCCCACGCCTACGCCTGGCTGACCGAGCAGCGCCCGGTCGCGAGCGTCCTCGGCGGGGAGCTCGAGCTCAGGCTCTTCAACTACCGGGACTCGACGCCGCTGCGTGCGGGCCAGGTCGACGACGAGCCGTACGGCGGCGGCGCGGGCATGGTGCTGCGCGTGGACGTCGTCGCCGCCGCGCTCGAGGCTGCCTACGGCGGGGAACCGCCCGGCTCGGTGATTGCGCTCACGCCCAAAGGGCGACAGCTGACGCAAAGCATCGTCGAGGAGCTCGCGGCGCTGCCGGCGCTTACCCTGCTCTCCTCGCGCTTCGAGGGCTTCGACGAGCGAATCGTGGAGCATCTCGCCACCGACGTGCTCTCGGTCGGCCCGTACGTCCTCTCGAACGGCGACCTGCCGGCGATGGTCCTGCTCGACGCCGTCGCCCGGCGCCTTCCGGGCGCGCTGGCGGAGGGGTCGGGGGAGCTCGAGAGCTTCTCCACCGAGCTCGGCGGCGGGCTCGAGTATCCGCATTACACGCGGCCCGCCGAGTTCCGCGGGTGGCCGGTGCCGGAGGTGCTGCTCTCGGGCGACCACGCGCGCGTCGAGTCCTGGCGGCGGGAGCACGTGACATGAGCGACCGCTTCGACTGGAACCGCCCCGAACTCGGCGACGAGGACGGGAAGGACGGGGCGGAGGCGAACGTCGATGAGCCCACCGGCGGCTGGCCGGAGGAGGACGAGAGTGGCTGGCCGACCCCCAGCCAGCCGTGGCAACAGCCCGAATACGGCGACACGCCCAGGACCTATGAGCCCGAGGAGCACGGCTATCGGCGCCGCGAGGAGCTTCTCGCCGCCGAGGCCGAGGCGGACCGCTATGCCCACCGCAGCCGTGACCCGCTCGCGCGCCTGTTTCCGGGGATCCCCCGCGGTGTCCGGGTCACGCTCGACTGGATCCTCACCATCGCGGGCGCGATCCTCATCGTGCTCGCGCTCAAGCAATGGGTCGTGAACCCGTACCGCATCCCTTCGTCGTCGATGGAGCCGGCCCTCAACTGTGCGAAGCCGGCGGCGGGCTGCCTCGGCGATTCGAGCGACCGCGTGCTCGCTTGCCGCATCTGCCTCGACTTCGCCGCTCCGTCACGCGGCGACATCGTCGTCTTCAACACCCCGAGCGAGGCCGCGAGCAAGTGCGGCGAGGGCGGGACGTTCGTGAAACGGGTCATCGGCCTGCCGGGCGAGACGCTCCGCGAGGACGACCGGGGATTCATCTGGGTTCGCAGGCCGGGCTCGATCAAATTCGTGAAGCTGAAGGAGTCGTACATCCCGGCCCAGGACCGCCTTTCGGACAACGCCCACTTCAGCGAGACCTGGAAGGTCCCACCAGGGGACTACTTCATGATGGGCGACAACCGCTCCGAGTCGTGCGACTCGCGCACGTGGGGGGCCGTCCCGCGCGGCAAGCTGATCGGAATCGTCTTCTTCGTCTACTGGCCTCCGGACCGGATCGGCTTCCGCTAGTCCCGGACGTCGGCCTTGCTACATTGGCCGTCGGCCGCCAGGCCCTCTTTCCATGAGCAACGTCATCCAGGACCTCGAGCGCGCCCAGTTGCGCAACGTCCCGCGCTTCAAGGCGGGGGACACCGTGCGCGTCCACTTCCAGGTGATCGAGGGTACGCGCCGCCGCGTGCAGGTCTTCGAGGGAATCGTCCTCAAGCGGCAGGGAGCAGGCGCCCGCGAGACGTTCACGGTGCGCAGGATCTCTTCCGGCGTCGGCGTCGAGCGGACGTTCCCGCTTCATTCGCCGAAGATCGAGAAGGTCGAGGTCGCCGCGATCGGCGACGTAAACCGCGCGAAGCTCTACTACCTCCGCGGTCGCGTCGGCAAGAAGGCGCGCGTGCGCGAGCGGCGCTACGGAGCCGGCTCCGAGCTGCCGGAGGCGGTCGACGGGGCGCTCGCGGAGACCGAGGAGGCGCCCGTGGCGACCAAGCCGGAGGACCTGGCCGAGACCGAGGCGGAGCCGACGGGCGAGGAGCCGCTCGACGAGCAGCCGACGGCGGAGGAAGAGCCCGCCGACGAGCCGGCCGAGGACGCTCCCGCCGACGAGGGCTCGGAGCCCGAAGGCGCGGCAGAGGCCGAGCCGGCCGCCGCCGAAGTAACAAGCGCCGAGTAACAACTTTCCGGAATTTGCGGCGGGCCGATCGTCGTCGCCCGAGGACGCCGATATCCTCGCCGCGAGGTGAAACGGACCGGCCAGAAGCTCCTGCGCTTCGACCGCCGCCTCGGCGCTCGCTTCGTCGCCGGCGCGGACGAGGCAGGGCGCGGCTCGCTCGCGGGCCCGCTCGTCGTCGCTGGCGTCCTCCTCGACTACGGCTCGCTGCGCGACCATCGCGTCCGCCCGCTCGGCTTCCTCAACGACTCGAAGCAGTGCTCTCCCGAGCGGCGCGAGGATCTCTTCCGGGCCGTCGTCGGGTGCGCGGAGCGGATCGCCGTGCGCGTAATCCCTCCCGGGGAGATCGACCGGAACGGCCTCCACCGCTCGAACCTCGCGGGCCTACGCGCGATGCTCCACGCGTTGGCGCCGCCCGCCGAAGCCTGCCTGGTGGACGGCTTTCGGCTCGGGCCAGCCGCGCCGGAGCACACCGCCGTCGTCGACGGCGACGAGAAGAGCGCGGCGATCGCCGCGGCCTCGATCGTCGCCAAGGTGACGCGCGACAGGCTGATGCGCCGACTCGACGCGCTCTATCCGGCCTACGGCTTCGCCTACCACGTGGGCTACATCACGCCCGGCCACTCCGCCGTCGTCCGCGCGCGAGGGCCGTCGGCCGTCCACCGGCTCAGCTTCCAGGCGCTCTGTTACGAGAGCGAGGAGGCGGTTGCCTAGACGAGGCTCCGGCTTCGCCGCCGAGCGACGCGCGGTCTGGTGGTACCGAATGCGCGGCTGGAAGATCCTCGGCGAGAACGTCTGGGCCGGCGGCAACGAGCTCGACCTGATCGTCCGGCGCGGCCGGACGCTCCGCTTCGTCGAGGTCAAGGAGAAGAAGGGATCGCGCTTCGGCGACCCACTCGAGATGCTGACTGCCGAGAAGCAGCGACGCCTGCGGCGCGCCGCCGAAGCCTGGCTCGGCGCGCGTCCCGAGCTCGGCCGTCTGGCCGTCGGCTTCGACGTGATCGCCGTACGGGACGGCCGCCTGCAGCGGCTCCCGCAGGCGTTCTGAGCCGCGCGCCGAACAGACCTGCGTGGCCGTCACGCAGGACGAGCTGTACGCGACCCTGGACCTCGACCTCTCGTGGTCGGAGGCCGAGCTGCCCGAGCGGGAACGGACGAAGCACGTCCACCGGCTCCACCCCTACCACGGCAAGTTCATCCCGCAGCTCGTCGAGGCCCTGCTCGACCGCTACCTCGGGCCAGGCGAGCACGTCCTCGACCCGTTCGCCGGGTCGGGCACGACGCTCGTCCAGGCGCTCGAGTCCGGCCTCGACGCGACCGGAGTCGACATCGCCGCGTTCAACTGCCTCCTGATGCGCGTCAAGACCGCTCCGTACGACCTCGCGGAGCTGAAGGAAGAGCTGGGGGACGTCGCCGGGCGAGTGGGTGCGCTGCCGCGGCGCCGCGCGCGCAGGAGTGGGTATCTCCGCGAGTGGTACGCGCCGCAGGCGTCCGCGGAGCTCCTCGCGTTCCGCGAGCTGATTCCGGAGTACCGGCATCGCGACGTGCTGCGCGTGATCCTCTCGCGCGCCGCGCGGTCGGCGCGCCGGACGGCCCATTTCGACCTCGAGGCGCCGAGAGAGCCCCAGCGCGGCGAATACTGGTGCCACAAGCACCGCCGGACGTGCCGGCCCGTCGAGTCGGCGTCCGGCTTCCTCCGCCGCTACACGCTGGACACCGCGAAGCGGATCGCGGAGTTTGCCGGCGAACGCGACCCGGAGCGTGAGGCGACCGTGCTCCACGGCGATACACGCGAGGCGCCCCTCGCCGGGCCGTACGAGGGGATCCTCACCTCCCCGCCGTATCCAGGGCTGATCGACTACCACGAGCAGCACCGCTACGCGTACGAGCTGCTCGGGCTCGACGACCGGCGGGAACGAGAGATCGGCGCTGCCGCGTCAGGGACGTCTCTCGCGGCGCTCGAGGCCTATCGGGCCGGCATCGCCGCTGCGCTCGAGCGCGCTGTGGCGTCGCTGCGACCGAATGCGCCCGTGCTCGTGGTCGTGAACGACCGGCGCGACCTCTATCCGGAGATCCTTGCGCGCGCCGGGCTCAGGCTCGAGGCGCGGCTGCGCAGACACGTCAACCGCCGCACGGGCCGGCGGGCCGGCGAATACTTCGAGGACGTTCTCGTCGCACGGGCGAGCTGAGCCCGCGAACCGGCATCCGGAGCCACGCGTAGTGACTTTCGTGATCATCCTCAGGCGCCTGGTGGGAGCCTTGCTCTGCGTGACGGGAGCCGTTTGGATCGGCCAGGGCACCGGTCTCCTCCAGGGCTCGTCGATGACCGGCAGCACGTTCTGGGCCGTCATGGGCGCCGTCTGTGTCGTCGCCGGCCTCGTCCTCTTGGGCTGGCCGTGGCGGCAGCCGCGTGCGGGCTCCTAGGCCTCGCCTGTGAAGTAGTCGACGGCATCCGCGAGGCGGAAAAGCTTGCCGGGCGGCCAGGCGCCGACCTTCTCCGAATCCGGGTAGATCGAGGTCGCGACGGCGAGCTTGTTCGACCACATGCAGACGCGCACGGTCTCGTCGGTCCGGTTCGTCACCTTGTGCGCACCCGCCTCGCCGGTCGGGAAGAAGGCGCAATCCCACGGCTCGAGCTCCCGCTCGCCCTCGGGCGTGCGCAGCGTCGGCCGGCCGACGAGGGCGATCAGCCACTCCTCCTCGGCGTTCTCGTAGTGGTAGGGACAGATGCTCTGGCCGGGGCCGAGCTCGTACACGGACAGGCCGAGCTGCTCGCCGCCGACGCGCGGCCCGACGCGGACGTAGCTCACCGCGTAGCCGGGCGCGTCCTCCTCGTCCTTGGCGAGCTCGACCGCGAAGAGGTTGGCGACGCTCACTGCTCGCCCTCCCAGTAACCGACGGGCTCGCCGAGCCGGCCGCGGTGGTCGAAGCCCCGGCTGGCGATATGCACCTTCCCGCTGTCCGGGTACACGGCCGCGTCGCCGTACCGCGCGCTCGAGGACGGCATCGCGTACCGCACGGGCGCCTCCGTGTGGTTGCGCACCGCATGCGCTCCGGCTGCGCCGGCGGGGAAGCACGCGACGTCGCCGGCCCGCAGCACGGCCTCGCCCTCGGGGGTGCGAAGTGTGAGCTCGCCGTCGATCACGATCAGCCACTCCTCCTCGACCGTCTCGAAGTGATACGGCCAGGCGGCATTGCCGGGCGCGAGCTCGTAGACGCCCATCCCGGTCGCGACGGCTCCGAACGGCTGGGTCAAAGACGTCGCCGAGAACCGGTGGCCCGGCGGATTGTCGACCTGCTCGAGCGGGACCGTCAGGAGGTTCCTGACGCGCTGGCTGCTCACCTCGGCACCGTAACGTCAGGGCCCTAGCGCCGGAGAGGCGCGACCAAACCGGCACACCGGCGTAAGCAGTCCGCTCGTAGCGTCGAGGCGTGCTTGCACGCGCTGTCACGCATGCTCTCGTCGGCCTCGAGCCGCGGCGCGTCGACGTCGAGGCGCACGTTCGGGACGGCATCCCGGGGTTCGCGATCGTCGGCCTCGCCGACCGTGCGTGTCAAGAGGCCCGCGAGCGCGTCAGATCGGGGATCTCCGCTGCCGAGCTGACCTTCCCGCCGGGGCGCATCACGGTCAACCTCGCGCCGGCCGAGCTGCGCAAGGAAGGCTCCGGATTCGACCTGCCGATCGCGCTCGCGCTGCTCGCGGCATCGCAGCAGCTTCCGCGGAGCTCGCTCGAGCGGACGGCAGCGGTCGGCGAGCTTGCGCTCGACGGGCGGCTGCGGCGGGTCGGTGGCGTGCTCGCCGTCGCCGAGGGTGCGCGGCGGCTCGGCGCCGAGCGTCTCCTCTGTCCCGCCGAATCGGCGCGCGAGGCGGCCCTCGCAGGCGTCGCTGCGATCCCGGTGAGGCATCTCGCCGAGGCCGTCGCCTATCTGCGCGGCGAGCGCGAGCTGGAGCCCGAGACGCCTTGCACGCCGAACGGCCACGGCCCCGCGGCGCCCGACCTCGCGGACGTCCGGGGGCAGGAGCGCGCCCGGCGTGCGCTCGAGCTGGCCGCCGCAGGCGGGCACAACATGCTCCTCGGCGGGCCGCCGGGGACGGGAAAGACGATGCTCGCGCGGCGGTTACCGGGGATCTTGCCGTCGCTCGACTCGGACGCCGCACTCGAAGTGACGCGGATCCACTCCGTTGCGGGCCTCGTCGACGGGGAGCAGCCGCTCGTCTCGCGTGCTCCTTTTCGCGCCCCGCACCACAGCGCGTCGACGGCCGCGATCGTCGGAGGCGGCCCGCATCTGCGGCCGGGCGAAGCGAGCCTTGCCCATCGCGGCGTACTGCTCCTCGACGAGCTCGCCGAGTTCCAGCGGCCGGCGCTCGAGGCGCTGCGCCAGCCGCTCGAGGACGGCTTCGTCTCGGTCTCGCGCGCCGCCGGACGGGTCGTCTTCCCGGCGAGGTTCATGCTCGTCGCGACCATGAACCTCTGCCCGTGCGGCGGCCGGGGCGACCCCGCTGCGCAATGCAGCTGCTCGGCGCAGCGGCTCGCCCGCTACCGCGACAAGCTCTCGCGCGCGCTTCTCGACCGCTTCGACCTCGTCCTCGCGATGCCGCGCGTCCGTGGGGCAGAGCTCGCCGCCGCGCCGAGCGAGAGCTCGGCGGCGGTAGCCGAACGGGTCGCGACCGCGCGGCAGCGGCTTGCGGCGAAGCCGCCCTCGCGGGATGTGGGGGCCGATGCGTTGCTGCGTCGCGCCGCCGACCGCCTCCACCTGTCCGGGCGAGGCTACGCGCGTGTCGGCCGGGTGGCCCGGACGATCGCGGCCCTCGCGGAGTCCGAATCGGTACGCGCAGAGCACGTGGCGGAAGCGCTCTCCTATCGCTCGCCCGACGAGCTGTCGAGTGTCTGAGCTCGCGCTCGCGGCCTTCGCGTCCGAGACGGGCACGCATCTCGTCCGCCCCCCGCGCGGCGAGCGCTGGCGCGCCTTCGTGCGTAGTTTCGACGAGCGCGCCTACCTCGAGCGGCTGGCCGGGGGCGGGTACCGGTTCCTGCCGCGGTCGGCGCCGGGCTTCCCGCCGCTCCTCCGCGCCATCCACGATCCGCCGGCGGGCCTATTCCTGCGTGGGGTGGCGAAGCCCGAGCTGCTGGCCCGACCCGCCGTCGCGGTCGTCGGTGCGCGCGCCAGCTCGGGCTACGGCGCTTCTGTGGCCCGCAGCCTGGGCAGGGAGCTGGCAGCCGCGGGTCTCGTCGTCGTGAGCGGCCTGGCGCGCGGGATCGACGCCGAGGCGCATCGCGGAACCCTCGAGGCCGACGGAAAGACAGTGGCCGTCCTAGGCTGCGGCATCGACCGCGACTACCCCGCTGCGCACGCCGAGCTCGCTCGCCGCGTCGCGGATGCCGGCCTCATCGTCTCGGAGTACGCGCCAGGGGTCGAGCCGGCGCCTTGGCGCTTCCCGGCGCGCAATCGCATCGTGGCCGGGCTCTGTGCCGCGACCGTCGTCGTCGAGGCGCGCGAACGCAGCGGCGCCCTCATTACGGCCGACCTCGCGCTCGAGGAGGGGCGCGAGGTCTTCGCGGTGCCCGGGGAGATCACGAGCTCCCTCGCCGCGGGGACGAACGCGTTGCTCAAGCTGGGTGCGGCGCCGTTGACGAGCGCCGCCGATGTCCTCGCCTCGTTCGGGATCGAGCCGCAGCCGGGCGAGGACGAGCGGTCGCCACTTCTCGACCTCCTGCCCGCGAGCCCCGACGAGCTCGCCCGCAAGACCGGGCTGGGCGCCGACGAGATCGCCCGGACGCTCGTCGAGCTCGAGCTGGAAGGCCGTGTCGTCGTTCGCGACGGCATGTACCGTCGCGCTTCGTGAATCCGTACTGGCTCGAGGATGCCGCTCCGCCCCGCACCGACCGGAGCCATGACGGCCGGGTCGACGTCGCGATCGTCGGCGCGGGCGTGACGGGCTGCTCGGCCGCGCGCCGCCTCGCCGAGGCCGGCCTCCGCGTGCGCGTCCATGACGCGCGCGGGATCGCCGAGGGGGCGAGCGGCCGTAACGGCGGCTTCGCGCTGGGCGGAGGCGCGGCCCGGTACGACGTCGCGCGCGAGACGTACGGCGCGGAGCGCGCGGTCGCGTACTGGCGCTGGACCGAAGAGGCGCTCGGGCGGATGGCGGAGCTCGCCGGCGACGCGCTCCGGCGCACCGGCAGCTATCGCCTCGCCGCCGACGAGGAGGAACGCGAGGGCATTCGCCTCGAATACGAGGCGCTCCGTGAGGACGGCTTCGACGCGGAATGGCTGGAGGACGTGCCCGGCGGAGCTGCCGGTCGCTTTCTCGGCGCGATCTCACATCCACACGACGGCTCGATCCAGCCTGCGCGCTTCGTCCGGCGGCTCGCCGCACTCGCGGCGGCGGCGGGGGCCGAGATCCGCGAGCACGACCGCGTCGAGGACGTCGACGGGCTCGCCGCCGAGCGCGTCCTCGTCGCGACCGACGGCTACGGGCACGGCCTCGTCCCGGAGCTCGCCGACCTGATCTGGCCTACCCGAGGCCAGGTGGTCGCGAGCGAGCCCATCGAACAGGTTCTGTACGACCGGCCGCACTATGCACGCCAGGGCTTCGACTACTGGCAGCAGCTACCCGACGGCCGGATCCTGCTCGGGGGCTTCCGCGACGTCTCGATCCTCGACGAGCTGACCGACGTCGAGGAGACGACGCCCACGATCCAGGCGTCGCTCGAGTCGTTCCTCCACGAGCTCGCCCACCGCGAGGTCGAGGTGACCCACCGCTGGGCCGGCATCTTCGGCCTCACGCAGGACCTGCTGCCGCTCGTCGGCCCGGTGCCCGGCCGCGACGGCCGCGTCTGGGTAGCGGGCGGCTACTCCGGTCACGGCAACGTACTGGGCTTCGCCTGCGGGGAGCTCGTCGCCGACGCGATGCTCGGGCGCGATTCCCCGCAGCTCGAGCTGCTCGACCCGGCTCGCTTCTTCGCCTAGCTCGACTTATCGCTCGCATCTCCCTACGATGCGAATGACGTTCGCCCCGAGGGACGGGGTCGTTCATCCATGAGGTTGCGTACGCAGCCAGCGAGAGGAGAGGCATGAGGTCGGCACTCATCGCAGCGCTCGTGTCTGCCGTCGTGGCGTCGGGCTCGGCCGTCGCCGCTACGAGGCTGATCAACGGGCACCTGATCCAGAACCACTCGATTCCCGAAACGAAGCTCACCGAGGCGGCTATTGCCTCGCTGCATGGGAAGCAGGGACAGCACATCGCCTTCACCCTTGTCCGAGGCCCTGCTGTCGTTGTCCAGCCTGGCGATGGCAGCGGAGCATCGGCGGGACAGTCGTCGGCGCTGTGTGCGAGTGGGTCGTATCCCGTCGGTGGCGGCTATCTCGTGACAGAGGGGTACGGCGCGGATCCGGTCGTGGTGGGAGACGGGCCGGACACGTCGGATGGAAAGACAGCGGACGGCTGGGACGTCGTGGTCGGGAACTTGACTCAACTGGGAGCCACCATGCCCCTGACCTTCCACGCCTGGGCCACGTGCGAGGCCGGCGCGGGGCCGATCACGATCCCCGGCGCCTAGAGCTCGAGCGGCGTCTGGCGGGGCATCAGAGGCTCTTCACGTCGGCGACGAGCTTCGTGATCGACTCCTTCGCGTCGCCGAACAGCATCACGGTCTTCGGGTTGTAGAAGAGCGGATTCTCGATCCCGGCGAAGCCGGGGTTCATCGAGCGCTTGAGCACCACGACGGCCTGGGCGTCGTCGACGTTGAGGATCGGCATCCCGTAGATGGGGCTGCCGCGGTTCGCGCGCGCGTCTGGGTTGACGACGTCGTTCGCGCCGACCACGACCGCGACGTCCGTGCGCGAGAACTCGGGGTTCGCCTCGTCCATCTCCTTCAGCTGCGGGTAGGGGACGTTCGCCTCCGCGAGCAGGACGTTCATGTGCCCCGGCATCCGCCCTGCGACCGGGTGGATCGCGTACGAGACCTCGACGCCCTTCTCCTCGAGCAGGTCGGCGAGCTGGCGGACGTCGTGCTGCGCCTGCGCGACGGCGAGCCCGTAGCCCGGCACGAAGACGACTTTGTGCGCGTACGCGAGCATCACGGCGACGTCCTCGGCGCTCGCGCTGCGCACCGTCCCGCCGTCGGTACCCGCCGCGATCGCGGCCGCCTCTGCGGTGACCTGGCCGAAGGCGCCGAAGAGAAGGTTGCCGATCGAGCGGTTCATCGCCCTGCCCATCAGCAGCGTCAGCAGCGTGCCGGAGGCGCCGACGAGCATGCCGGCCACGATGAGGACGTTGTTCTGGAGCTCGAAGCCGCCGATCGCGACGGCGAGGCCGGTGAAGGCGTTGAGCAGCGAGATCACGACCGGCATGTCGGCGCCGCCGATCGGCAGGACGAAGAGGACGCCGAAGAGCGCCCCGCCGCCCACGACGACCCAGAGCAGCCACTGATCCTGCACGCCGGCCGCGAGCGCGATCGCGAAGACGACGAGCCCGACGAGCAGGACGATGTTCCCGACGTTCTGGCCGGGATACGTGATCGGCCTGCCGCCGATCAGCTCCTGGAGCTTCGCGAACGCGACCATCGAGCCCGCGAACGAGATCGCGCCGATCAGGCCCGAGAGCGCGATCGCCGTGGAGACGTCGTACGTCGGCCGGCCCGGGGGCGGCAGGATCCGGTGCAGCTCGGCGAGCGCGATCAACGCCGCCGCGCCCCCGCCGACGCCGTTGAAGAGCGCAACCATCTGCGGCATCGCGGTCATCCGCACCTTGCGCGCCGCGACCGCCCCGAAGCCGCCGCCGATCGCCATCGCGAGTACGAGGGCCCACCAGCTCCCGCCGCCGGCCTTGATCCACGTGACGGCGATCGCGACGAGCATGCCGGCCGCGCCGATCTGGTTGCCGCGCCGCGCGTGCGCCGGGTTGGAGAGGAAGCGCAGCGCGAGGATGAAGCTGATGATCGGGATCAGGTAGAGAGCGTCGGCGACTCGAGTGCTCACTGCTCGTCCCGTTTTGGCGGCTCCCGCTTCTTGAACATCTCGAGCATGCGGTCGGTGACGACGAAGCCGCCCACGACGTTGGCCGAGCCGAGCACGACGGCGAGGAAGCCGATGATCCAGATGAACGGCCCCTTGTGCCCGGACGCGAGCACGATCATCGCGCCCGCGACGACGATTCCGTGGATCGCGTTCGTCCCCGACATGAGCGGCGTGTGGAGCAGCGTCGGCACCTTCGAGATCACCTCGAAGCCGAGGAAGATCGCCAGCACGAGGATCGTGACCTCGAAGACGAGGAGCATCGAATGACTCACGCCGTGACCTCCTGCCTGCCGGCGACGCAGGCGCCGCTGGTGATCTCGTCGCTCCAGTCGAGCGTGAGGTCGCCCTCCGGTGCGAGGTGGAGGAGGAGCGCCTGGACGTTGCGCGAGTAGAGCGTCGAGGCGTGGTACGGCATCGTGCTCGGGAGGTTCGTCAGGCCGACGAGCGTCACGCCGTCGCGCTCGACGATCTCGCCGGGCTCGGTCAGCTCGCAGTTGCCACCGGTCTCGGCCGCGAGATCGACGATCACGGAGCCCGGCCGCATCGCCTGGACGGCCGAGGCGGGGATGATCTTCGGCGCCGGCCGGCCCGGGACTGCGGCGGTCGTGATCACCGCGTCGAAGTCCGCGATACGTCCCTCGAGGGCCTGCTGCTGCGCTGCCATCTCGTCCGGCGTCAGCTCGCGCGCGTAGCCTCCCTCGGCTTCGGCACCGGTCACGCCGAGGTCGAGCCAGTTCGCGCCGAGGCTCTCGATCTGCTCGCGCACGACCGGGCGGACGTCGAAGCCCGTCGTGACCGCGCCGAGCCGGCGCGCGGTCGCGATCGCCTGCAGCCCGGCCACGCCCGCGCCGATCACGAGCACCTTGGCGGGCGGCACGGTTCCCGCCGCCGTCATCAGCATCGGGAAGAAGCGGGGCAGATGCTCGGCGGCGAGGAGCGCGCCCTTGTAGCCGCCGACCGTCGCCTGTGACGAGAGCGCGTCCATCGCCTGGGCACGGGTGATCCGCGGCACGGACTCGAGCGCGAAGGCCGTGACGCCGCGCTCGGCGAGCGCCGCCACGCCCGCCTGGTCCGAGAGCGGCTCGAGGAACCCGATCAGCAGCTGGCCCGAGCGGAGCCGCTCCCGCTCGTCCGCCGACACTTTTCGCACCTTGACGACTCCGTCTGCCTCCCACGGGTCGCCGAGCGACGCCCCGGCCTCGGTGTACGCCTCGTCGGGGAACGACGCTGCGTCGCCGGCGCTCTTCTCCAGGACGAGCTCGAAGCCCTGCGCGGCGAGCTTCGCGACGCTCTCGGGGACAAGCGCGACACGGCGCTCGCCCTGCGTCGTCTCGCGCGGAATCCCGACCCTCACCAGGTCGTAGCCTACGCACGTTGACGCACTTCTTCACGAGCCACGGTCTGCCGCTGCTCTTCGTGGTGGTGATGATCGAGTCCTTCGGGATTCCGCTGCCCGGCGAGACGGCGCTGATCGCCTTCGGGGTGCTCGCCTCGCAGGGGCACCACTCGATCGTGTGGGTCATCGTGCTCGCGGCCGCCGGCGCGATCATCGGCGACAACCTGGGCTACTGGCTGATCGGCCGGCTCGGCGGGCGCGAGCTGTTCGAGCGCTGGGGATTCCTGCGCCGTTACGCCGAGCGTTTCCTGCCGGCGGCCGAGCGGCTGATGGCGAAGCACGGCGGCAAGGTGGTCTTCTTCGGACGGTTCGTCACCGTGCTGCGCTACACGGCGGCGTGGGCCGCCGGGATCGGCCGGATGCCCTGGTGGAGATTTCTGTTCTGGAACGCAGCCGGCGGGATCTGCTGGGCGACGGCGGTCGGCCTCGTCGCCTACTACGCGGGACACGCGGCCGCCGACGCGATCCAGCGCTACGGGATCTATGCCGCGGGCGGGATCGCGGCCGCGGTCCTGGTGGGCTTCTTCGCCACGCACTACGGGAAGAAGTGGCTGGAAAGCCGGCTGTAGCGCCGCGGCTTGCGCTCGCGCTCCTCCTCGCGCTCGCGGCCGCCGGCTGCGGCGGTTCGGCGAGCGCGACGATTCCGACGACGGTGCCGCGGTCGGTGCGCATCCCGGACTTCACGCACGTGGTCGTCGTCGTGTTCGAGAACCACGAGGCATCCGCGATCGCCGGCAGCCCGACCGCGCCGACGTTCAACGTCCTCGCTCGCCGCTACGCGGCGCTGACGGACTACGACGCCGTCGCGCATCCGAGCCTGCCGAACTACCTTGCGCTCGTCTCCGGCTCGACCCACGGCATCTCGAGCGACTGCACCGGGTGCGCGGTCGGCGCGCGGAACCTCGCCGACTCGCTCGAGGCAGCCGGAAAGACGTGGAAGACGTATGCCGAGGATCTGCCGTATGCGGGCTTCACCGGCGGATCTGCGGGCCGCTATGCGAAGAAGCACGACCCATTCCTCTACTTCCGGGACGTCCTCGACTCGCGTCGCCGACGAGACCGGGTCGTTCCGTTCACCCAGCTCGCACGCGACCTTGCCCGGCACCGGCTGCCGGACTTCTCGCTCGTGATCCCGAACCTCTGCGACGACATGCACGACTGCTCCGTGGCAACCGGCGACGCCTGGCTGAAGGCCCACGTCGTGCCGCTGCTGCACTCGCGCGAGCTGCTGGGCGGCGTGGTTTTCGTCGTCTTCGACGAGGGCTCGAGCGACACCGGAGGCGGTGGGCACGTCGATGCGCTCGCGCTCGGGCCGACTGTGCGGCGCGGCTCGCGGTTCGCGAAGCCGACGAATCACTACGGTCTCCTCCGCACCATCGAGGATGCGTGGGGGCTGCCACGCCTCGGCTTCTCGCGTACCGGGACGCCGATCGGTGGCATCTGGCAGAAGTAGGACTCCGAGACCCGGCGCGGAATCCGTCTCGAACATGCTCGCCTCGATCGCACGCGCACTCGAGGAGCGCGACCAGACAGTCGGCCATGGCGCACGCGTCGCAGCGCTCGCCGAGCCCGTCGCCCTGGCGCTGGGCTGGAATCGCGAGCGGATCCGCGCTCTCCGCTGGGCCGCGCCGCTGCATGACGTCGGCAAGGTCAAGGTGCGGCCGCAACTGGTCGGAAAGCCGGGGCCGCTGACCCTCGAGGAGCTCGCGGAGATGCGGAGCCATCCCGCCGCGGGAGCGCAACTCGTCCTGCCGCTACGGAGGTTCCACGACGCGCTGCCGTACGTCCTCTTCCACCACGAGCGGTGGGACGGCGGCGGGTACCCGGCGGGCCTGAGCGGGCGGCGGATCCCGATCGAGGCCAGGATCCTCGCGATCGCGGATGCCTTCGACGCGATGATCTCGCCGCGCCCCTACCGTCGCGCACTCACGCACGACCGCGCGCTCGCCGAGATCGAGGCGGGGGAGGGCACCCAGTTCGACCCGGTCGCGGCGGAGCTCTTCGTCGAGGCCTGGGCCGCGGGCTGGGACACGTGGCACGCCGCCGCAGCTTCTTAACAGAGGGGCCCTAGCGTTACCCCATGAGCGGTCTCCGGCTCCTGGGGCTGTTGCTTGCCACCGTCTTGCTGTTCGTCCCCACGCGGGCCGGCGCGGCGCAGTCGCAGAGGAGCGAGGTGAAGGTGACGGCGCACGGCGTCGTGACGCTCGCGATGGACGGTCCTCGCGTCGCGTACGCGAGTGCCGGGAGGATCTACGTCTGGAACGTGGCGACGGGCTCGACGTCCGCGGTCAAGGGTGAGTACAGCAACGCCACACACAGCATCAATGCCTCCCAGGTCGCGATCGCCGGCACGCGGGTCGCCTGGATCAAGCGGGTGGCCTACGGCAACACGGAGGAGAGCGAGAAGCTCTACACAGCGCCGCTGGGCGGGCCGGCGCAGGTGATCGCGCACGGGTACATCTTCGGGCGGGAGGATTCGGCTCACGCGGTCGGCGGCTGGATCGCAGGCGCCGTCGGTTCCGGCAAGGTTCTCGCCGTCAGCACGTGGAAGTCGAACGACGCCGCCACGAGTCACGAGAAGCTCAGTCTCATCACTCACAAAGGGCTGCGTCCAATCGTCACCGGCCCCGGCGCGATCGTGGCCGAGGCGGCGAATGGCGGTCACGTTGCCGTCCTGCGGTCGCTGGCGGCGTGGCCGGCAGACGAGCCCTCGACGCCGACGACCGAGCCGACCGTGGGCATCTACTCCTCCGACGGCAAGTTGCTGCGTGAGATCTCGCTCACAACCCCCATCCCGCCGCCACCATCGTCCGATGGCTACTACGCCAGCACCCTCCAGAATTCGGTCGCGCTCAGCGGCAACCGTCTGATCGTGCTGACGGAGACGAGCCCCGAGACCGGGCCGGCTCCCTGGACGTGGACCACCACGCTTCAAGTCTTCGACTGGACGACGGGTTCACTGCTGCAGACTTGGCCTCTCTCGTTCAAGCCGTTCGCGATCAACGCAGCGGCACCGCTCGCGGCATACGGTCAGTACGCCGCCGTCGAGGGGCGGCAGCTGCACCTGGTCGACCTGGCGAGCGGCAAGAACACTGTGGTCTCGGGCGGCGCGGGCAGCGACGCCGCGCTCGGCCCCAGGGGTCTCGTCTATGCGACGTCCGGTGGAAAGGGGCACGGGAAGCTCGTCTTCCAGCCGCTCTCGAAGTTGCCCTCGCTCGTCGGCTAGAGGCTCGCCCAGACCTCGAGCTTCGCCCGCACCCGCGAGATCACGTCGTCCGTGAACTCGCTCGTGCCGAGGTGGCCGCCGAGGTCGGCCGTGCGTGCGCCCTGCGCCACGGCCTCGAGGCACGCTTCGCGAATCGCGCGTCCGGCCCGCTGCGCCTCCTCGCCCGCATGCGAGAGGAGAGCCGCGCCGGCGAGAATCATCGCCATCGGGTTGGCGACGTTCTTCCCCTGGAGGGACGGCGCCGTACCGTGCGCAGCCTCGGCCATGATCGCCGCGGGCTCGAAGTCCGACTCGAAGGCGACGAGGAGGGACTCGGAGCCGGCGATCGAGCCGAAGAGCGGCAGCACGAGATCCGAGAGGATGTCGCCGTCGCGGTTGAGCGCGGGGATCACGAGCGGGTCGCCGGCCGAGGAGAGAAGCAGCGCGAACGTCGCGTCGATGAGCTGCGGCTCGTACGGCACCTCCGAGTGCCGCTCGGCGGCCGCGTCCATCTCTTCCTTCAGCATCCCCTCGTACGTCGGGCTGACGGTGTACTTCGGCCCGCCGAAGACCTTCGCGGAGGTGCGCTCGGCCTGGCGGAAGGCGAACTCGGCCACGGCGTGGCAGATCCGGCGCTCGATGCGCTCGGTGCGGAACGCGACCTCGTCGTCGCCCGCGCCCTCGCGCCACTCCTTCGCGCCGTAGGCGTCCCCGACCGCCATCCGGACGATCGAGATCGGCGCATGCACGCCGCCGAGCGGCGCGACGCCCGGAATCCGGCGCCCGGTGCGGACGATGACCTTGCCGCCGATCTCCTCGCGCAGGATGCGATTCGGGGAGCCGACGTCGCCGCGGCCCTCCGGCGTGATCGTCGCCGCCTTCAACCCGAGCCCGTGCTCCCAGATCGCGGCCGCCGCTTCGTGGACGACGCCGTTCCCGGTCTCGCGGCGCCGCTCGAGCGAGAGATCGAAACGCAGGAGCTCGAACTCGACTCCCGTGACCGCGGGCTCGAGCACGCGAAGGCTCTCCTCCAGCAACTCCTGCCCCGTCTCGTCGCCTTCGAGGACGACGATCGTCCGCTCGTCGCGCATCGCTCGATGCTAGCGGCGTTTGCCGCGCCGGCCCGCCGACGACAACGGGACGACATGGGCTGGAGCAGGAAAGGCCGCAAGGGTGCATTTCGCTACTACGACTCGAGCGGCAGGCGGATCACCGACGAGGCGAAGCTCGCGCGGATCGAGGGGCTCGCGATCCCGCCTGCCTGGCGGGGCGTATGGATCTCTCCGCGCGCTACGGGGAAGCTGCAGGCGACGGGATACGACGCTGCCGGGCGGAAGCAGTACCTGTACAGCGCAGATTTCCGGGCGCAGCAGGAGCAGGCGAAGTACGACAAGCTGATCCGTTTCGGCGAGGCACTGCCGGCATTGCGCGAGGCGATGGCCCTCCATTTCGACCAGGACGAGTTCGATCGCGAGCGCGTGTCCGCCATCGCGCTGCGCCTGATCGAGCTGGGCTGGTTCAGAGTCGGCTCGGAGCGCTATGTGAGGGATGGGACGTTCGGCGTGACCACCCTCCTCCGGCGCCATGTCGAGGTGAGGGGCCGCCGCATCCGGCTCTCGTTCCCTGCGAAGCACGGCATCCGCGTGCGCACCGAGCTCGTGGAGCCCGAGCTCGCAGCCGCGCTACGGGGCCTGCTCGAGATCAGGGGCGCACGGGTCTTCAAGTACGAATGGGAGGGCCGCCTCTACAACCTCACGAACAAGCGTCTCAACGAGTACGTGAAGATCTATCTCGGAGAGGAGTTCAGCGCCAAGGACTTCCGCACGTGGGGCGGCACCCTTCTCGCCGCGGTCTACTTTGCCGAGCGCGTCGAGCGGCACGGATTCCCCGACTCGGCGGCCGAGCAGAAGCGATCGGTCACCGCCGTGATGCGCCGCGTGGCCGAGCGGCTCGGAAATACGCCTGCTGTGACTCGCAGCTCGTACGTGTCTCCGGCGGTCCTCGAGCAGTACTTCGACGGCAGAACGATCGACGATTTCCGCCCGCGGCATTTGCGCGTGGTAAGCGCACGCGATCCCGCGCTCTCGCCGGAAGAACAGGCGATGCTCAGCCTGCTTCGTTCATGGCGCATCCGGCGTGCTCGCGAAGCTGCATAGTCCGCGCCTATTTTCTGTAGGTTTCCCGGCAAATCGGGCGTGCGAAGGAGGAGAACGTGGCGCGGAAAACAGTGCTCGTCTGCGACAGTTGCGGAACCGAGGTCGACGAGGGAAAGGGCGCGGTGATGCGGGTCACGTACACCGACGCACGCCGCGGAGCGAAGCAGGCCGACCTTTGCGACAACTGCGCCGGCAAGATGCCCGGCCGCGCGGCGGCGCGCCGCGGACGCAGGCCCAAGTCGGCGACCGCAGTCTGAAGCCCGCGTAGAGACCGTCCCGCCCTCGCGCTAGCGTAGGCGGGTGCCGCTTCGCCTCATCGCGGGGCCTGCGAACGCGGGCAAGGTCGAGCTGCTGCTCGACCGCTATCTCGACGTGCTCGACTCCCGGGAGGGCGCCGAGCCGGTACTCATCGTGCCGAACCGGGCGGACGTCGACCGCGTCGAGCGCGAGCTGCTCGCCAAACGCCCTGCGCTCCTCGGCGGCTCGATCGGCACCTTCGAGGACGTGTTCGAGCGAGTCGCGGCCGACTCGAGCGACGTCCGCCGGCCGTTGGGACGCGCCGAGCGTGCGCTCCTCGTCCGGCGTGTCGTGGGCAGCGCGAGCCTCCATGGCTTCGCCCGTTCCGCGGCGCGTGCGGGCTTCGCGGACTCGCTCGAGCGTACGCTCGACGAGCTCGAGGAGGGTCTGCTCGCGCCCGAGGCGATCCAGGGCGAGCTCGGCGTGCTCTACGCCGGGTACCGGGACGAGCTCGATCGGCTCGGGCGCTGGGATCGCGGGCTGCTGCGCAGTCACGCGGTCGAGCGGCTCCGGACCGACCTCGGCGCCTGGCACGGCGAGCCGGTCTTCGCGTACGGGTTCGAGGATTTGACCGGTGCGGAATGGGGCCTGCTCGAGGCGCTGGCGGCGCGCACCGAGGTCACGGTCTCCCTCCCGTACGAGCCGGCCCGACCGGCCTTCGCGGCACTTCGGCGCACGGCCGAGGATCTCGCCGGCCTCGCTTCAGGGGCCGTCGAGGAGCTCCCGCCGCAGTACGGCGCGATCGCGCCCGCAGCGCTCGCCCACCTCGAGCGGGAGCTGTTCTCCGACGCGGCGAAGGAGGCGCCGCCGCTCGACGGCGCGATCCGATTCTTCGAGGGAGCCGGCAGCCGCGGCACGCTCGAGCTGGTCGCCGAGGAAGTGCTCGCTCTGGCCCGCGGCGGCATGGCGCCGGAGCAGATCGGGCTCGTCGTGCCGGGCTACGAGCGGATCCGCGGTGCTCTCGAGACGGTGTTCGGCTCGTTCGGGATCCCTTACAGCGTCGACGGCGAGCTTCGGCTCACGCAGACGCCGCTCGTGCACGCGCTCGCGGCGCTGCTGCGCTTCGCGTGGGGAGGAGGGACACGGAACGACCTCTTCCACTTCCTCCGCTCGCCGTTCTCGGGCCTCGAGCGGCGGTCCGTCGACTTCGTCGAGGGCCGCCTGCGAGGCCGCGCCGTCCAGTCGCCCGAGCGTGTCGTCGAAGAGGCGGAGCGCCTGCGCGACGGGCCGCTGCCCGCGCTCGCCGAGCTCCGGGAGGCCGCGGACCCGGTCGAGGCGGTGCGCGAGCTGGCGGAACGGATGCTGCGCAACGCGTACGGCCTCGAGCGGCCGCCGGCCGACGCCGCAAGCCGGCTCGACCTCCGCGCCTACGAGGCGCTGAGGAGGCTCCTCTCCGAGCTCGCCGGCTGGCGCGACCTCGACGGGAGTCTGAGCAGGGAGGACGTGCTGGCCGCTGTCGAGCGGACCGTGCTGTACCCGCGGCCGGGCGACGATGCGGGCCGGGTCGCGGTCGTCGACCTGCGGCGAGCCCGTACGCGGCGCTTCGGCGCAGTCTTCGTCGTCGGCCTCGAGGAAGGCACGCTGCCCCGCCGCGGCGGCGGCTCGCCGTTCCTCGACGACGAGGCGCGGCGGGCTCTGGACGAGAAGGGCGCGAGGCTGGCGCAGCCCGACCCCGTAGCGCTCGAGCGCTACCTCTTCTACACGGCCTGCACGCGAACCTCGCAGCGCCTCTATCTCGTCCGCGAGGCCGCGGACGACGACGGAAGCCCGCGCGAGCCGAGCCCCTTCTGGCACGACGTCCAGGCGCTCTTCGCTCCGGAGGATCTGCGCCGCTGGACACGTCGACGGCCGCTCTCGGCGCTGACGTGGCAGATCGAAGAGGCGCCGACCGAGCGAGAGCGGCTGCGGGCTCTCGCGGAGCTCGCCGCGCAGGAGGAGAGCGAAGCAGAGGCGCTCGCGCGGGCGAACGGCTGGGAGCGGCGGCTCGAGCGCGCCGTCGGCGCCTTCCGGCGGCCGACACGGCTCACGCACCCGCTCGTGCTCGAGCAGCTCGGCTCGCGCACGTCGTTCGCCGTGACCGAGCTCGAGCGCTTCGCCGATTGCTCCTCCGCCTGGTTCGTCGACCGCTTCCTCGATCCGAAGACGATCGACGCCGAGCCCGACGCGAAGCAGCGCGGCAGCGTCGCCCACAACGCGCTCTACCGCTTCTTCTCGCGCATTCCGGCTGAGCTCGGTGTGGAGAAGCTCGAGCCGCAGAACGTCGAGGCGGCGACCGGCCTGATGCGCCGCTGCCTCGACGAGGCGATCGCCGGGGTGCGGATGGACCTCACGGAGATGCAGGAGCGGGAGCTCGACCAGACGCTGTGGCGCGACCTCGCGGCGTTCGTCGAGGAGGAGTGCGAGTCCTCGCTGCCGCTCGTGCCGCGGCGCTTCGAGGTCCTGTTCGGCAGCGACCGGGCGGCTCCCGAACTCCAGCGCGGCCTCGAGCTCGGGCCGGGACTGACGCTCTCGGGAAAGATCGACCGGATCGACGTAGACCCGTTCGGCGCGCGCGGCGTCGTGCAGGACTACAAGTCGGGCAAGAGCGCGCACTCGGCGCGGCAGATCGAGAGCGAGCTGCGGCTCCAGATCCCGCTCTACATGCTCGTTCTGCGCGACCTCGTCGGGCTGGAGCCGCTCGGCGGCCTCTACCGGCCGCTCGCGGGGGCACGGAAGCCGCGAGGCCTCGTCCGCGGCTCGGAGGCCGAGACTCTTCCGGGCTACGTCTCGCACGACTACCTCGACGAGGAGTCGTTCTGGGGCGTCGTAGAATCGGCCCGCGGGACTGCCACCGCGCTGGCCGGGCGGATCCGCACGGGCGACGTCAGGCACGATCCGCTCGGCGGCGAGTGCCCGGCCTGGTGCGATCTCTGGTCCATCTGCCGGATCGAGCGGGCATGACCGGCTACGAGCTGAACGAGCAGCAGCTGACTGCGGTCGAGGCGTCGGGCGAAGTCTTCGTCTCCGCCGGCGCAGGCACGGGCAAGACGGCCGTGCTCGTCGAGCGCGTCGTCCGCGCTGTTACGGAGCGCGGCCTCGACGTCGACTCGATCCTCGTCATCACGTACACGCGACGGGCCGCCGGCGAGTTGCGCACCCGGATCCGTGCGGCGCTCGCCGAGCGCGGCAGGCACGACCTCGCGCGGGAGCTCGACGGAGCCTGGATCTCGACGATCCACGGTTTCTGCGCCCGGCTGCTCAAGACGTATCCGCTCGCGGCCGGGCTCGACCCGAGATTCCGCGAGCTCGACGAGGCGCAGGCCGCGGTGCTTCGGTCGGAGGCATTCGGGGAGGCTCTCGCGGAGTTCTGCTCCGCCGACGACCCGCAGAGGCTCGAGCTGCTCGCGACCTACGGCAGCGACCGGCTGCGGCGGATGCTGACGAGCGTCTACGAGACGCTGCGCGCTGCGGGCCGCGAGCTGGACCTGGCGGTTGCGGCGCGGCCAGAGCTCGGCGAGCGGGTGGAGGAGCTCCGTGTCGCTTCGATCGCGCTCGCCTCCGATCCGGATGCGACGGAGGCCCAGCAGCGGGCGGCCGCCGAGCTGCTCGAGCTGCTCGACCGCGACCGCCGGCCCGACCGGCTGATGAACCTCAGCGGCTTCAAGGCGCGGGGAGACCGTGCAGCCGCGTATGGCGAGGCGCTGGCCGCGGTCGAGCAGGCTGCGCTCGACGAGGCTGCGGCGCGCGACCGCGCGCTCCTGCAGGAGCTCCTGACCCAGTTCGCCGAGTGCTACGCCGATGCAAAGGAACGCGAGTCGGCCCTCGATTTCGAGGATCTGCAGCTCGAGGCCCGCGAGCTGCTCCGGTCGCAGCCCGAGCTCCGCGAGCGCGAGCAGGCGCGCTTCCGCTCGATCCTGGTGGACGAGTTCCAGGACACGAACCGCCTGCAAACCGAGATCGTGGATTTGCTACGCGGCGCTGGAAGCGACGGTGGCAAAGCCGCCGTCGCCCGGCGGGAAGACCCCGACGCCTTCGGCGCCGGTTGGCCGCAGACGGAGCTCTTCTTCGTCGGGGACGAGTTCCAGTCGATCTACGGCTTCCGCCACGCGGACGTCCAGGTCTTCCGCGAGCGGCGCGAGGCCGCCGAGCAGCCACTCTCGCTGACGCTCAACTACCGCTCGCGTCCGGAGGTGCTTGCGGCAGTCAACGAGCTCTTCGGCTCGGACTTCGGCAGCGAGTTCCAGGAGCTCGCCGCCGCCGCCGAGTTCCCCGACCCGGTCTTCGGTCACCCGGTCGAGCTCCTCGTCACCGACAAGGAGAGCTACAAGGAGAGCGGCGTCCATTGGCGGCGCGGCGAGGCACGTGCGGTGGCGCGGCGTGTGCGCGAGCTCGTGGACGGCGGCGCGGCGACGCCCGGAGAGATCGTTCTCCTCTTCGCGGCGGGCACCGACGCGGAGTGGTACGAGGACGAGCTGCGGCGTGTTGGGTTGCCCACCTACCGTGCGACGGGCAAGGGCTACTTCGGCCAGCAGCAGGTCGTCGACCTGCTCGCGTACCTGCGGCTCCTGCAGAACCGCTACGACGACGTGGCGCTCCTGTCGGTTCTCGCATCGCCGTTCGTCGGCGTCTCGAACGACGCGCTTGCGCTGCTGCGGCGCGCCGCCTCGCGGAGGCCGCTCTTCGTGGGCCTCGAGCACGCGTTGCCGCCGGGCCTGGGCGAGCGCGACGAGCGCCTGATGCGCGCCTTTCGCCAGCGCTACGACCGGCTCGTCGGGGCAATGCCGCGCCTGTCGCTCGAGCGGCTCTGCGAGCAGATCGTCGCCGAGCACGACTACGACCTCGCCGTGCTCGCGCAATGGGACGGCCGCCGGCGTTACGCGAACATGCGCAAGCTGGCGCGGCTCGCGCGCTCGTACGAGGAGCTGCGCGGGCCCGACGTCGAGGGCTTCGTCCGCTTCGTCGCCGAGCAGGAGGCGGTCGGGGCGCGCGAGCTCGAGGCCGTCGCCGAGGAGGAGGGCTCGGACGCCGTCCGCCTGCTTACGATCCACGCCGCGAAGGGGCTCGAGTTCAAGGTTGTGATCGTCGCCGACGCCGGGCGCGACCGCGTGCCGCCTTCGCCCGACGAGATTCTCGCCCTGCCGGACGGCCGCTTCGGCTTCCGCGTCGCGGATCCCGTGAGCGCGAAGCGGCGAGGCGCCTTCGACTACGAGGCTGTGAAAGAAGCGCGCCAGGCCGCCGAACGGGCCGAGCGTCTGCGCCTCTACTACGTCGCGATGACCCGCGCGAAGGAGCGGCTCATTGTCTCGGGCTCGGTCGATCTCGGCTCGGAGCGAGAGACGCCGACGCCGATCGCCTGGGTGCTCGACCGGCTCGACGCCGACGACGAGCTGGCGCAGGCCGGAGACGGGCCGATCGAGCTCGTCCGCGGCGAGGCGCGGCTGCTCGTCCGCCCCGACCGCTACCGCCCGGAGCTGGCGATGGTGGATGCCGCACCGGGAGATGGGGTCTCGACCGAGCCCCGGCCGGACGTCGGCGGCTCTGCCGGCGACGTTTCCAGCTCAGCCCAGCTCGCGCTCTTCACGGCGCTGGAGGAGGCCGCTGCTCCGCCCGCCGCGCCCGAGCTGCCGCCGCTCGTGGCGTTGCCGGAGCCTCCGCTCCATCGCGTGCGCAGGCTCAGCTTCACGGCGCTCTCGCTCTTCGAGCAGTGCTCGTACAAATACTTCGCCCGCTACGGGCTCGGGATGAGCGAGCGGCCGGTCCAGCTTGAAGGCGAAGGAGCCGGCGAGATGTCAGCCACGGCGATCGGCACCGCGGTGCACACGCTGCTCGAGGAGATCGACCTCGCCGCGCCGGTCGCGCCCGAGCTCGAGGACGAGCTGATTCGCGGCTTCGTGAACGCCTACTGCGGGTCCGATCTAGCCCGCCGCGTAGCGGGGCTGACGGGCGTCGAGAAGGAGCGTCACTTCACCTTCGAGCACGACGGAGTCCTCGTCCACGGCTTCATCGACGTGTTCTATCTGCGGGACGGCCGGGCTCTCGTCGTCGACTACAAGACGAACGCGCTCGGCGAGGCGTCGCCGGAGGAGATCGTCGAGCAGGATTACCGGCTGCAGCGGCTCGTCTATGCGCTCGCGTGCTTCCGCGCGGGCGCCGAGGAGGTCGAGGTCGTCTACCACTTCCTCGAGCGGCCCGATGCGCCGGTCGGCGCGGTCTTCTCACGCGCGGACGTGCCCGAGCTCGAGGCCGAGCTGTCCGCCGCGATCGCGCGAATCCAGGCCGGTGAGTTTCTGCCGACGCCGAGCGAGTTCGCGTGCGCGGGCTGTCCGGCGCTCGACCTCGTCTGCGCCGGCCCGCGCCTTCGGTCGAGCCTGCAAGAGGCCGTTGCCTCGTAGCTATCTGCAGGAGGCCCGGAAGCGGGTCGGGCCGAAGAAGCAGCGGATCGGGCCCATCATCGAGCGGCTCGCGGCCGAGCACGCCGACGCTGCGATCGCCCTCCGCTTCCGCAGCCCGCTCGAGCTGCTCGTCTCGGTGATGCTCTCGGCCCAGACGACCGACGTGAACGTCAACCGCGTGACCGAGACGCTGTTCGAGAAGTACCGGAAGCCCGCGGACTACCTGGCTGCGCCGCAGGCGGAGCTGGAGCGCGACATCTTCGCGACCGGCTTCTACCGGCAGAAGGCGAAAGCGCTGCGCGGGACGATGCGGATGCTGCTCGAGGAGTTCGACGGCGAGGTGCCGCGGCGCCTCGAAGAGCTGATCCGCCTCCCGGGGGTCGCGAGGAAGACGGCTAACGTCGTCGCGGCAGAGCTGGGGGAGCCGCAGGGCATCGTCGTCGACACGCACGTCCGCCGCCTTTCGCAGCGGCTCCGGCTCACGCGCCAGGAGGACCCGGTGAAGATCGAGCGCGACCTCGTGCGGCTCGTGCCGCGTGCCGACTGGGGGCGCTTCCCGCACCTCCTGATCTGGCATGGTCGCCGCGTCTGCGATGCGCGGCGGCCGCGTTGCGAGGATTGCGTCGTGAGCGACCTCTGCCCGTCGAGCCGTGTCTGAGCGCGCGCGCAGCTTCGAGACCGTCGCCGCCGACTACGAGCGGCACCGGCCCGAGTATCCGGAGGAGGCGCTGCGCTGGGCGGCTCAGCGCGTCGGACTCGAGCCCGGCGCCCGGGTGCTCGACGTCGGAGCCGGCACGGGGAAGCTGACTCGCGGGCTCGTGGCACTCGGGCTGGACGTGATCGCGGTCGAACCGGGAGCACCGATGCTCGAGCAGCTGCGTACGGCGGTGCCCCGGGTGGAGGCGCTGGAGGGCTCTGCGGAGTCGATCCCTCTACCCGACGAGAGCGCCGACGCCGCCTTCGCCGGGCAGGCATACCACTGGTTCGACCGCGAGCGGGCATTGCCCGAGCTGCACCGCATCCTCCGCCCGGGCGGCGGGCTCGTCCTGCTGTGGAACTGGTGGGACGAGCGTGACCCGTTGCAGCGGGAGCTCGGCGGGCTCGTCGGCTACGCCGGACACGAACCGTACGTCGACGAGGAGTTGCCCGGCGCGCCGTGGTTCCGTGAGCTCGCCCGGACCATTATCGACAGCGTCGAGGGTTCCAGTTCGGAGGCCATCGTGTCGCGCTTGGCCACGACGAGCATGTTCCTGACGATGGAGCCGGAGGAGCGGGAGCGGCGGCTCGAGGCGGTAAGCGAAATCGCGTCCCGGCACGGCGAGCGGTTCCCGCTGCCGCGCCTCACCCACGTCCTCGTGTTCGCCCGAATCAGTTGACGCGCGGATCCTCGGGCATGCGCGCGACGAGCTCGTAGATCCCGCCCTTGCGGCGCAGCACGTCGCGCCACAGCTCCTCGGGGTCGTCGGTGAACGCGTCGTCGGGGAGCGCAGGCTCGAGGATCCAGTCCTCGTCCGCGACCTCGGCCTCGAGCTGTCCGACGCCCCAGCCCGCGTAGCCGGCGAAGACCCGCCGTCTGGTCGTGGCGGGGACGATCTCTCCGGGCTCCGCCAGAGAGGGAAAGCCGAGCGCGCCGAAGAGCGGCACGGCGGCGTCGTCCGGGTCGAGGAACTCGCCCAGCACGAGCACGGCCTCCGGTTGCACCGGGCCGCCGACCCAGACCTGCTCGCCGTCGTCGACCACGGGCTCGAGCTGCGGCACGGCCCCTGCCACCGGCACGGGCGAGGGACGGTTGAGAACGAGCCCGGCTGCCCCCTCGTCGCTGTGCTCGGTCACGAGCACGACGGTGCGACGGAAGTTCGGATCGAGCAGTGACGGCGAAGCGACGAGCAGGTGTCCGCGCAGCGAGTCCACGGCTTCATTGTGCCTGGGGCGGTGAGGCGGCTAGAGCGTCCGCGCCAGCAGGATCCCCGCGTAGAGCGCGAGCGTGCCGGCCGTGAGGCTGCCGAGCGCATTTGCCAGCGCGACGAGGAAGTGGCCGGTGGCCAGCGAGCGGTAGACCTGCAGCGAGAGCGTCGAGAACGTGGTGAATGCGCCGAGGAAGCCGACGGTCGCCCCTGCCTGGACCCAGAGCGGCACTCCGAGCCGGCGCGCGAACACACCGACGAGCGCGCCGAGCGCCAACGAGCCGAGGACGTTGACGACGAACGTCCCCCATGGGAACGCATCCCCCCAGTGGTGGTTGACGAAGCTCTCGAGCTGGTGGCGCGACACGGCGCCGAGCGCGCCGGCCAAGGCGATGACGACGGTTACCCGCATGGTGGGCTCCTTTCCCTGTAGGAGCCATCAGCCTCTGCGGCGGTTCGCGGCGAGCCCCATCGCCCGGCGCACTCGGCGCCGCGGGAAATCTAGCCCTGCGCCGGAGTGAGCGCGACGAGCAGGCCGCCGTCGTCGTCGAGCGCGGGGAAGAAGTCGCCGATCACCTGCTTCATCTGGCCGCTTCGCGTGCGCAGCTGGAGCTGCTCGTTCAGCCGACGCACGCCCCATTCGAGCGAGAGCTTCACCGGGTTCTTCTCCGCCTCGAACCCCGTGAGGCCGAAGGCGGACACGACGTCCGACCCCAGCACCTCCTGCTCGCTCCAGCCGCTTAGCTCGAAGACACCGCGGCCGAGCGCGAGAATGCGCCCTTCCTGGTCGCAGGTCACGAGGCCGGTCGTGGGCGCCGGGTAGTAGTCGTCCATCAGCTCGAAGAGGAAGCCGAACCCGCAGTGGTGGCAGGCGACCGCCTCGTCGAACATGCCTTCCTTGCGGTCGATGTCGATCGACCGCTCCTTGCAGTTCGGGCAGATGAAGTGCGGCACGAAGTCAGGGTAGCCCGGTCAGAACCAGCGTTTGCGGCGGAACCACCAGAGCTGGAAGAGGGTCGTTCCGACGATCACGCCCCAGCTGAACGCGTAGCCGAAGTGCCAGCGAAGCTCCGGGATGTCGACGAAGTTCTGGCCGTATAGGCCCACGATGAAGGTGGGCAGCAGGAGCAGGGAGGCGATCACGGTCAGGCGCTTCATCACCTCGTTCTGGTCGTTCGCGATCTTCGCCTGGCTGTAGTCGCGGACTCCGGCGAGCAGGTCGCGCGCGAGGTCGAGCCCGTCGGACGCGCGTAGGAACTTGTCGTACGCCGCGTTGAACGCGACCTCGACGTCGTGGGGGAAGACCTCCGCACCCTCTTCCACCTCGACCGTGTTGTCGATCACACGCCGAACGGCGTCGCGCATCGGCGTCAACGTGCGGCGGATGTGAAGCAGGTCGTGGCGCAGCGAGGAGATGCGTGCTCGAGTCCGGTCGGCCGGCTCGGTCTCGACGATGTCCTCGAGCTCGTCGATCTCCTCGTCGAGGTCGTCGACGAGGGTGAGGTAGCGCTCCGCGATCTCATCGATCAGCCGGTAGGCCATCATCCCCGCCGAGTCGTCCGGCTTGACGCCCTCGCGGACGATGCCCACGTCGCACGCCGGCTTGGCGCCCGGCGGCCTCTTCCGCACGGTGAGGAGCGTGTCGTGCGTGAGGACGATGTCGATCTCCTGGTAGTAGACCGAGTCCTCCGCACGGTCGGCGACAGCGATCAGGAAGATGCCGAAGACGTAGTCGCCGTGGCCCTGCAGCGTCGGGCGCGGTTCGTCCTCGTGCTGCGGTGGGGCGAGGAGCCGCTCCATCGCAGTCTCCTCGAGCTCGCGCGGCGCCTTGTCGCGCAGTTCGTCGAGGGTCGGGTCGAGGAGATCGATCCACGTTGCGGCCATGGCGGCCGATTCGCCGTTGGAGGGTCAAGACCTGCGCTCTGGCGCCTGGCCAAGTCTCCACGAGACGCGTCCCGGTGCCAGGCACGCGGACACGTCCCGTCGGACACTTCGGCTCGCAATGCGGCTGGCCGCGCGTCGTCCTCGCCGGAACGGACACGTCTCGGTGCCTGGCACCGGGACGTGTCGGGTTCGGGCAGGCGTGTCGGGCCCGGTACTAGACCTGGGTGGGCTCGGCTTCCGGCCGCGGAGCCGTGAGTGCGGAGGCGGCGTGCCCTTCCTCGGCCGCGAGGAACCGCTCGGCATCGAGGGCCGCCATACAGCCGCTGCCGGCCGCCGTGACCGCCTGGCGGTAGACATGATCCTGCACGTCGCCCGCGGCGAAGACGCCCGGGAGGTTCGTCTCCGTCGTGCCGGGCTTCGTCACGAGGTAGCCGTTCGGATCGTGGTCGAGCTGATCGACGAAGAGCTTCGTGTTCGGGTCGTGGCCGATCGCGACGAAGAGGGCCCCGGCCTCGACCTCCGCCGTCTCGTCGGTCTCGCTGTTGCGCAGCCGCAGCCCGCTGATCGAGTCCTCGCCGAGCACCTCCTCGACGACGAACGGGGTCTTCAGCTCGATCTTCTCGTTGTCGTGCGCGCGGTCGATCATGATCTGCGACGCGCGGAACTCGTTGCGCCGGTGGACCAGCGTGACCTTGTAGCCGAACCGCGTGAGGAAGAGCGCCTCCTCGAAGGCGGAGTCGCCGCCGCCGACGACGAAGATGTGC
Organism: Gaiellaceae bacterium; assembly: GCA_035653435.1. Lineage (GTDB taxonomy): Bacteria > Actinomycetota > Thermoleophilia > Gaiellales > Gaiellaceae > Palsa-739. Next base: position 45,834 of record DASRBY010000029.1, on the reverse strand, counting down.
TTGTCCCGGAAGAACGCGCCGTCGCAAGTCGCGCACGCCGACACGCCGCGCCCCTTCAGGCGCTCCTCGGAGTCGAGCCCCAGCCAGCGTGCGCTCGCCCCCGTAGCGACGATGACCGAGCGGGCGCGGTACTCCTCGTCCTCGACCCAGACGCGGTACGGCCGCTCCGAGAAGTCGACGCGTGTCACGTCGTCGGTCACGAATTCCGTGCCGAAGCGCTCGGCCTGGCGCCGGAACTCGCCCATCATCTCCGGGCCCATGATCCCGTCGGGATAGCCCGGGTAGTTCTCGACATCGCTCGTGATCATGAGCTGGCCGCCCCAGCTGAAGCCCTCGATCACGAGGGGCTGCAGGTTCGCGCGCGCAGCGTAGAGAGCCGCGGTGTACCCCGCCGGCCCGCCGCCGATCACGATCAGATCACGTACGTCGCTCATTGCTTCCTCTCTCGCAAAAACTTGTCTGCTGTATTAAACGATCCGGGCCGGACTGACGTTCCCGCCGGCCCCTCGGTCCGAGGTATAAGAATCGACCGCCGGGGGAGACGGGCGACGTGGCCGCAACGATCACGGGGGAGCAGCTGCGCGAGCTCGCGGCCTTTCGGTCGACGCAGGGGTGCGCGGTGAGCCTCTACGTCGGGCTCGATCCGAGCACCGTGCCGACGCCGGGCGATCTCGCCTCGCATACGCGGTCGGTCCTCGCGCGCGCGGAACGGCAGCTCGACGAGCGGCGGGCGACGCTTTCACACGACGAGCGCAAGGCGCTCGGACGAGACCTCGAACGCATCGAGGCCTGGTTCGGGAGCGAGTTCAGCCGCGAGGGCGTTCAGGGCGTGGCCGTGTTCGCCGCGGAGCTCGACGATCTCTTCCTCCCGCTCATGCTGCCGTGGCCGATCGCGGACGAGGCCAAGATCGCCGGCCAGCTCTTTCTCGCCCCGCTCGTCCGCCTCGTCGGACGTGGCGACGGGGCTCTCATCGCCTACGTGGGGCGTGAGCGCGGCGACGTCTACCGGCTCCGCGGAGGTCAGCTCACGCCGCTCGCGGACGAGACCGCGGACGTGCCCGGTCGCCACGACCAGGGCGGCTGGTCGCAGGCGCGCTACGAGCGGCACATCGAGACGATCGTCGACCGGCATCTCCGGGAAGTGGCCGACGCGCTCGACCGGTGCGTCCGCCGCCTTCGGGACGTCCGCGTCGTTCTCGCCGGGCCGGAGGAGACGCGAGCGGGATTCGAGGGGTTGCTCGCGGCCGAGACGCGGGCAGCGCTGGTCGGCTGGGTGGCCGCCGAGGCGCACGTCGACGCGCCGCGGCTGCTCGAAGCTGCTCGGCCGCTGCTCGACGAATGGCGCGTCGGCAGGGAGGAGGAGCTGCTTGCGCGGTGGCGCGAGGAGGCCGCGCGCAACGGCCGTGCCGCGACGGGCTGGGAGGAGACGCTGCAGGCCGCGTCCGACGGTCGAGTCGAGCTTCTGCTCGTGCAGGACGGCGCCGATCGGGCCGCGTTCGTCTGTCCGGAGTGCGGACGGGCACAGGCGGCCGACGGAACCTGCCCGCTCGACGGCACGACCTTGCAGACCGCTGACACCGGTCTCGATCTCGCGGTGCACCAGACGCTGACGCACGGCGGGACGGTCGAGGTGATCGGCGAAGAGCATCGCGACCTCGAGCCGGTGGGCGGCGTCGCGGCGCTGCTGCGCTTCTAGCCGGACCTAGGCTGCGTCGAGCGCCCGCGGCGGCTCGGTCTCGAGCTCCGCCTGCTCGTCTGCCGCCTGGTCGAGCTTCGTTTCGAAGCGGTCGAGTCGCTTCTCGGCGTCGGCGTACTTGCCGTGCGCGCGCGAGAGGTGCGTGCCGACGAGGTCGAAGTCCTCCTTGAACTTGCCGAACTCCTGCGCGAGCGCGGCGCAGTAGCGCATGACCTCCTCCGCGCGCTGCTCGATCTGCATCCCCTTCAGGCCGAGCACGATCATCTGGAGGTAGGCGCTGAAGGTCGTCGCCGAGACGGGGAAGACACGCCTCTCGTGGGCGTACGCGAGGAGAGCGCCGGTCTTTCCGCTCACGAGCTCGTAGTGGATCGCCTCGGCCGGCAGGTACATGAAAGCCAGGTCGAACGTGCCGAGCTCAGGGCGGATGTACTTCGATGCGATGGCGTCGATGTGGCCCTTGACGTCGCGGGCGAACGCCTTCTCGTGCAGGTGCTGCTCCTCGCCCTCCGCGGCTGCCATCCGCTCGAAGTTGTCGAGCGGGAACTTTGCGTCGATCGGCAGCAGCCGTCCTCCGGCGCGGATGACGGCGTCGACACGTTCTCCGCCTTCGAACGTGTGCTGCAGGTCGTAGGCGTCGGGCGGGAGCCGGTCGCGCAGGAGGTTCTCGAGCAAGAGCTCACCGAAGCCGCCGCGAGCCTTGGGTGGCCTCAGCGCCTGCTCGAGCTTCGCGAGCTCCTTGGCGCGGTCGATCATCTCCCCAGTCGCCTGAGTCATCTGGCCGAGCCGGTCGTGGATCTGTGTCGCGGTCTGCGCCGTCGCGGCCAGCCGGGTGTTCAGCGTCTGCTCCAAACCCTGCAGGCGGAGCTCGAACTCCGCATTCCTCGTCGAGAGCTCGGTCGCCGTTCTCTCCTGCAGGTCTCCGAGCTCGCTCCGGAGCAGCCGCGGCAGGAAGACGGCGCCGGCCGCGAGTGCCGCGAGCAGGACAAGCAGGATGAGAAGCAGTCCGATCATGGGGCGCGGGAATGTACAGACCCGGTCGGACGGACCACGTAAAAGCCGGCCCCAACGAACCCGTAAGTCCATCGGAACCGGCCCGCAGAGACTACTCGGGCGGCGGGATCTAGGTCAAGCGGAGAAAGTGCGCTCTTTGCGCACTTTCGCGAGTCGCGAGCGACCTACTAGGTGCCCGAGAGCGCCCGATTGATCGCCGTCTCGGTCTCCTGCAGGTCGGGCTCCTGCGCGGGCGGCGCGACGCTCGTGAGCTTGCCGCCCCTATGGCCGACGAGCACGGTAGGCGTGCCGGCGACTTTGTCCGTGGTGGCGAGCTTGTCGACCTGGCTCGCGATCGACTTCGGGGCCGAGCTGTTCGTGTCGGCCTGCCACCTGCTCAGGTCGAGGCCGGTGACGCTGGCCGCGATGGCCGCCATCATCTTGCCGTTGAGCCACCCGCTCTCCTCCTGGGCCTGGTTGTCGTACAGCACCTTGGCGTACTCGAACGCCTTGTTCTGGAACGAGGCGGCAATGAGACCGAGGCGGCCGCTGAACGACTGAGACCCCGCACCGCCGAGGAAGGCCCACGGCTTCATTTGCAGCTGCACCTTTCCCGTCCGGACGTACTTCTGGACGATCGTCGGCAGCTTCGTGGTCTCGTAGTCCTTGCAGAACGGGCACTGGACGTCGATGAAGATCACCATCGTGACAGGAGCGTTCGGCTTGCCCACGGTGAGCCCGTGCTGCGGGATCCCCTTGAAGAGGCTATTTGCCTCGGCCGCCCCGGGGAGCGCTACGGACGAGTTCGCACTGCCCGTCGACGGCAGACCTGCGATGTCCGAATTCTTGACTATCCCCGAGCCGCCGCCGCTTCCGTTGCTGCTCATGACGACGGCCAGCACGACTGCGATGGCCGCGATCACGACGATGCCGCCGGCGATCGCGAGCGCGCGAGGCGATGCCTGGCGGGCGCGGACTCCGCCGGCGCCCTTCGAGCGCACCGGTGGCGGCGTCCGCACTGCGGTTGCCGCTGCCTGGCGCTGCTGTCTGGCCCTCTTACCGCTCGGCATGCGCGGGAAGGGTAGCGGGCGCTTCGGCTTCCCCGGTGGATGCGAGGACCAAGAATCCGATGAGAAGGAGGAAGCCCGTGAGCGCCAGCGTCGGGATCGTGATGTAGCCGAACTCGTTGATCCACTTGACGCCGCAGCCGCCGGGCGCGGACACGGTGCACGCATGGGGCTCGCTGACGACGTGGTTCTCGATCAGCAGGTGGTAGATCGCGGTGCCCGCGCCGACGATCGGGAGCGGGAGGAGGTAGCGCGCCGCCCGGTTGTCCCCGCGGCCGGCGATGAAGAGGGTGAGGATAGAGAGCGGGTACATGAGCACCCGCTGGAACCAGCAGAACTCACAGGGCGGGAAGTGCGCGATCTGCGAGAAGAAGAGGCTGCCGCCGGTCGCGATCGAGGCGACGATGAAGGCTCCCCACAGCTCGTAGCCCCACAGCAGGTTCCGGAGCCCGTCGAGCGGCGCCCGCACGCCCGCGAGCGCGAGAAGTCCGACCAGGATTCCGGCTCCGATCAGCACCTGCCCCACCACGCCCAGCACGGAGAGGGCGACGATCGTGTCGTGAACCTGCGCACTCATGCGGCTCGCAGCGTATCGGCGCCCGCAGTGGGGGGTACCCTCAGGCCGCCGGGGTGGCGGAACTGGTGAGACGCGCCCGACTTAAAATCGGGTGGCCCTCGGGCCGTGCGGGTTCGAGTCCCGCCCCCGGCATCACTGCTAGAGCTCGGCGCGCGAGCTCAGGATGCGCTCCCAGAGTTGCTCGCCGCCGACGGCGAGGCAGCCGTCGACGACGGCGTCCGGACCGAGCGCGCTCGGGCGCACCTCCGGGACGATGGGGGAGACCTCCGCGAGGCGAGCGTGCACCTGCTCGGCGAAGCCCGGAGCACGGCCGATGCCACCGCCGAGCACGATCAGTTCCGGGTCGACGACCGCGACGATCGCGGCGAGGGCACGCGCCACGATCGCCGCCTCGGCGGCGACGATCTCGCGCGCGCGGCCGTCCCCGGCGGCCGCCGCTGCGAACACGGTGCGAGCGTTGCGCAGTCGTGCTCCTGCGCGCCGCGCGGCTCGCACTACTGCGGCGGATGAGGCGGCAGACTCCAGCTCTCCTCGCCTGCGTGCGTCGCGTGCGTCGAGCGGGCCGCCGGTGAGAGGGAGGAACGCGATCTCGCCCGCGGCACCGTGCGCCCCGCGATGCAGCTTGCCGTCGAGGACGAGCCCCATCCCGATCCCCGTGCCGACCGAGACGAAGGCGAAGGTCGAGACCTCCTGACCGTGGCCCTGGTTGCGCTCGGCCACAGCGGCGGCATCCACGTCGTTCTCGATCGTCGTCTCGGCGCCGAGCAGCTGCCGGAGGTCGCGCAGCACCGTCGGTCTCTCCCACCCCGGCAGGTTGGGCGCCAGCCGAAGAGCCCGGCCCTCGGGCGCGACGATGCCCGGGCTGCCGACCACGGTCTGCAGGAGCGTCCCGTTCCCGTCGACTCCCGCATCGTCGAGGAGCTCGCGCGCCAGCGCGGCAAGCTCGCGCACCCGCGCGGCTCCGCTCGAGGAGCGCGCCGGCCGGCTCTGGCGGGCGCGCACCGCTCCGGCGAGATCCGCGACAGCGCCGCGCACGAACTCCCGGCCGACGTCGAGACCGAGGACGAAGCCCGCGTCGCTCCGGATCTCGTAGAGGAGCGCGCTACGTCCCCGTCCGCCGACCCGACGACCGGCGTGTTGGACGAGGCCGGCGGCCTCGAGGCTGGCGAGAGCGAGCGCCACGGTGGGCTTCGAGAGGCCGGATGCGGTTGCGAGGTCGCTCCGCGACACCGGGCCGCTCGCTCTGATGCGGTCGAGCAGCAGCTGCTCGTTGAGCGTCCTCATCAGGCGGGGTCTGGCCGCTCCCGTCGTCGTCACCATCTTGTCACGAGGATAAAGATAGGTTAGTTTCCTAACTCATGGAAGGCGCACGGCTGGGGAGTACGCGCCGCGCATCGCGTAAAGCGAGGACGGCCGCTCGGCGGCCAAGGAGGGATACGAGATGAGGAGAGGGCTTCTCGTCGTGCTGCTCGCCGGAGTCGTGGCGGCCGTCTGGACCGCAGTCGGCAGCCAGGCCGGCACCAAGCACGAAAGCAGCGGCGCGTCGGTCACGATCTCGAACGCGCAGGGGCAGACCTGGACGTGCGGGTTCAATCCGTTCAACGCCAACGACTACTCGACCTCCTTCGGGACCGTGTACGAGGAGCTCGTGTTCGTGAACGCGCTGAAGAGCGGGCAGGCAGTGCCCTGGCTCGCGAAGAGCTACGCCTGGTCGAACCACTCGAGGACACTCACGTTCACGATCCGCTCCGGCGTCAAATGGACGGACGGCACGCCGTTGACCGCGGCCGACGTCCTCTTCACCTTCCAACTGATCAAGAAGTACGGAGCTCTCGACCTCAACGCCGTCTGGTCCGTGCTGAAGAGCGTCAGCCAGAACGGCGACAAGATCACGTTCAAGTTCAAGACCGCCGCGGTCCCGTACTTCTTCTACGTCGCCGGCCAGACCCCGATCGTGCCGAAGCACGTGTGGTCGAAGATCTCGAACCCTGTCACGTACAAGGACACGAAGCCGGTCGCAACCGGCCCGTACACCGTGAGCTCGTGCTCCCCCCAGAACATCAGGTACGCGAAGAATCCGCACTACTGGCAGAAGGGGCTCCCCAAGATCGACACCGTCAACTACCCGGCCTACACCGACAACTCGCCGGCCAATCAGGATCTCGCCAGCGGCAAGGATCAGTGGGGCAGCCAGTTCATCCCGAACATCAAGGCGTTCTATCTCTCCAGGAGCCCGGACAACCACTACTGGTTCCCGCCGGTCGTGAACGTCTCGATCTTCATGAATCTCAAGAACCCGATCCTCAAGAACGTCGCCGTGCGGCGGGCGATGGCCTACGCGATCGACCGGTCCCGCGTCTCCCGGATCGGCGAGTACGGCTACGAGCCGGCGGCGAACCAGACCGGAATCGTCACCCCGACGTTCAAGAGCTGGCTCGACAAGAAGCTCGCAAAGAGGTTCTCGTACGACCCGAAGAAGGCGAAGCAGATCCTGACGAAGGCCGGCTTCAAGTTCTCGAACGGCGTCTTCCACACGAAGGCCGGGAAGCCGCTCGCCTTCCAGATGGTGAACATCAGCGGCTACACCGACTGGATCGCCTCGGCGCAGATCGTCGCGCAGAACCTGAAGGCGATCGGGATCAAGGTCACGCCGGTGAACGAGTCGCAGACGACCTACAACTCCGACACCTACTTCGGCCACTACCAGCTCGCGTACGACGGCAACAACGCCGGTGGGCCGGCGCCGTACTACGAGCTGCGGCAGGAGCTCTACTCGAAGAACTCCGCTCCGATCGGCAAGTCGGCCTCGTCGAACTGGGAGCGCTACTCCAACAAGCAGGTCGACAAGCTGATCAACGCCTATGCGGGAACGACGAGCCTGGCGAAGCAGCATTCGATCGTCGACAAGCTCGAGGCCGCGATGGTGCGGGACGTCCCGATCATCCCGATCACCGAGGGCGTCGACTGGTACCAGTACAACACGAAGTCGCTCACAGGCTGGGTGACGCCGAAGAATCCGTACGCGAGCCCGGCGGCCTACTCGCTGCCCGACTGGGGCGTCTTGCTCCTCCACCTGAGGCCGAAGGGGTGAGTGGCTGAGCTTTACTTCACCGACATGAGGCGTGGGTCGTGAGGTTCGTCCTCCGCAGACTCGGGTTCTTCCTGATCACCCTTTGGGCGGCGGTCACGACGAACTTCCTCATCCCGCGCCTCATGCCGGGCAACCCGGCGCTCGCGATGATGGCCCGCTTCCACGGCCACATCAATCCCAGCGCGCTGCACGCGCTCGAGGTCGCCTTCGGCGTCAAGAACCACCAGAGCCTGGTCAGCGACTATTTCAGCTACCTCGGGAATCTCTTCCGTGGACGGCTCGGGGTCTCGATCACGTTCTTCCCGGACCCGGTGACGCACGACGTGTTCCAGGCGCTGCCGTGGACGCTCGCGCTGATCGGATCGACGACGATCATCGCCTTCCTGCTCGGCACGTTGATCGGGCTCGTCTCGGCGTGGCGACGCGGCGGCTGGCTCGACGGCGTCCTGCCCCCGATCTTCGTCATCACCTCGGCGTTCCCCTACTTCTGGCTGGCGCTGCTCTCGATCTGGCTCTTCGCGATCAAGCTCGGCTGGCTGCCGTTGAGTGGCGGCTACGACGTCACCGGCACCAATGTCAGCTGGACCTGGGCGTTCGTCGGTGACGCGTTGAAGCATTCCGTCCTGCCGGCTCTCACGATCCTCGTCACCTCGATCGGCGGCTGGATCCTGACCATGCGCAACAACACGATCTCGGTGCTCACCGAGGACTACGTCCGGATGGCGCGGGCGAAGGGCCTGAGCCCGTGGCGGATCATGTGGACCTACGCAGGAAGGAACGCGATCCTGCCGAACCTGACCGGCTTTGCCATGTCGCTCGGCTTCGTCGTGAGCGGCGCGATCCTCGTCGAGTTCGTCTTCAACTACCCGGGCGTCGGCTGGATGTTCCTGCAGTCGGTCGAGAACCAGGACTTCCCCCTCATGCAGGGCCTGTTCCTGATGATCGTCCTCGCGGTGTTGACCGCGATCCTCGCCGCCGACGCGCTGACCGCGATCCTCGATCCGCGCACTCGGGACGTGAGATGAGCGCGTCCTCGATCGGCGCGACCGACCAGCTCGCGACGCCTCCTGTCGGCCCGGCGCCGATCGTCGCGGAGATCGGCCGCGGACGCTGGGGCGACCTCTGGCGTGCGATCAGCCGCAACCGAAAGGCGCTGGCCGGCGCGCTGCTGCTGCTTGTCTTCGTCGTGCTGGCGGTCTTCCCGGGTCAGATCGCGCCCGACGACCCGGCCGCCCAGATCTTCACGCCGGCACTCGCGCCGTCGTGGCACCACCACCTGCTCGGCACGACCGCCAGTGGACAGGACATCCTCTCGCAGGTCGTCTGGGGCACCCGGCTGTCGCTCGTGATCGCGCTCGCGGCCGGAGCCCTCGCGACCGCGCTCGCCGTGATCGTCGGCGTCTCCGCGGCCTACCTCGGCGGGATCGCCGACGGGATCCTCTCGGTCATCACGGACGTCATCCTCGTGATCCCGATCTTCCCGCTCGTGATCGTGATCGCCGCCTACCGGAAGAACGCGGGCCTCTTCATGCTCGTGATCGTGCTCGGCGCCCTCGGCTGGTCCTACGGCGCGCGTCAACTCCGCTCGCAGACCCTGTCGCTCCGGACGCGTGACTTCCTCGAGTCGGCGCGGGTCCGGGGCGAGCGGAAGCTCTACATCATCCTGTTCGAGATCCTGCCGACGATGACCTCGCTCATCGTGGCGAGCTTCCTCGGCGCTGCGCTCTACGCCGTCCTCACCGAAGCGGGTCTGCAGTTCATCGGGCTCGGGGACCCCAACAGCCAGAGCTGGGGGACGATGCTCTACTGGGCGCAGAACAACGAGGCGCTGTTCGCCGGCATGCCGCTCTGGGCGATCGCTCCCGGTGTCTGCATCGCGCTGCTCGGGGCGGCCTTTGCGCTGCTCAACTACGCATTCGACGAGATCAGCAGCCCCGCCCTCCGGGTCCGCAAGCTCGACCGCAGGCGCGTCCCGAAGCGCCTGCCTGCTCCGGCCCGACCAGAGCCCATGCCGGTTCCGGCTGACGGGCCGGTGTTGAAGGTCGAGGGCCTCCGCGTGGCGTACGCGACCGACGCCGGGCCGGTTATCGCCGTCGACGACGTCGACCTCGAGGTCGCGCGGGGGGAGTTCCTCGCGATCGTGGGCGAGTCGGGCTGCGGCAAGTCGACCTTGCTCTATGCGATCGCGCGTCTGCTCGGCTCGCCGTTGCCGGGCGAGATCATCGGCGGGAGAGTGCTCTTCCAGGGGAAGGACCTCGTCCTGCTCGAGGAGCGCGAGCTACGCCGGGTCCGTTGGCGCGATCTCTCCGTCGTGATGCAGAGCGCGATGAACGCGCTCAATCCCGTGCTCACGGTCGCCGACCAGATGCGCGATGCCTGCCGGGCGCACTCGAACATGTCGAAGAAGGAGATCGAGGAGCGGTCGCGCGAGGTGCTGCGGCTCGTCTCGATCGACCCCGTGCACCTCCACAGCTACCCGCATCAGCTCTCCGGCGGGATGCGGCAACGGGCGATGATCGCGATGGCTCTCCTCTTCACCCCGGACCTCGTGATCATGGACGAGCCCACCTCGGCGCTCGACGTCGTCGCCCAGCGGTCACTCATGGTGCAGATCAAGGAGCTGCAGGAGCGGCTCGGCTTCGCGGTCATCTTCGTCACTCACGACATGTCGCTCGTGAGCCACTTCTCCGACCGGCTGCTGGTGATGTACGCCGGCCAGGTCGCGGAGATGTCGAGGACCCGCGAGCTGTTCGACCGCCCGCGCCACCCGTACTCGCAGGGCTTGCTCGAGGCCTTCCCGTCGATTCGCGGACCGAAGGTCCGTCTGCTCGGGATTCCCGGCTCGCCTCCGGATCTTGCGCACCCGCCCGCGGGTTGCAGATTCGCGCCGCGCTGCGGGCACGTGCAGCCGCGCTGCACCGCCGCCGAGGTGCCGCTCCATTCCGTGAACGGCAGTCTCGTTCGTTGCGTCCTCGTGGAGAACGAGGCTTGAGCGAGCCACTGCTCCGCACCGAAGGCCTGACGCGCCATTTCCGCGTCGGCAAGCTCCTGTCGCGGAAGACCTTGCATGCCGTCGACGACGTGGACCTGACGATCGGCTCCGGCGAGATCGTCGCCCTCGTCGGCGAAAGCGGTAGCGGCAAGAGCACCATCGCTCGGCTCCTCGCGCTCGTCTACCGGCCGACGCGCGGCGAGATCTGGTTCGAGGGTCGACCTCTCAGCCGCCTGCGCGGGCGGCGCAGTCGGCTCGCCTACAGCGCGGCCGTGCCGATGGTGTTCCAGGACCCGTACAGCTCCATCAATCCGGCGTACCGGGTCTCGCACGGAATCGTGCGAGGGATGAAGTTGCACCGCGACCTCTCACGTACCGAGCGCGGAGCCGAGCTGAACCGAGTGCTCGACGCGGTAGGGCTCGTGCCGGTCTCCGAGACGCGCCGCCGCTTCCCGTACGAGCTGAGCGGTGGTCAGCGGCAACGAATCGGCTTCGCCCAGGCGCTTGCGCTTCGGCCGAAGCTGATCGTCGCCGACGAGCCCGTCTCGATGCTCGACGTCTCGATCAGGGTCGGCGTCCTCAACCTCATGGGGGAGCTGCGCGAGCACGAGGGGGTCTCGTTCCTCTACATCACGCACGACGTGGCGAGTGCCCGCTATCTCGCCGACCGGATCGTCGTCATGTACGCCGGCCATCTGGTGGAGGAGGGCCCGACGGAGGACGTCCTGCAGCGGCCGAAGCACCCCTACACGCAGCTGCTCGTGTCCGCCGTGCGCGATCCGCGCGCCGAGCTCGGCATGGCCGACGCCCGCGACGTCGGGGAGCCGCCGAAGGTCGTCGATCCGAAGCCGGGCTGTCGCTTCCGGCAGCGTTGCCCGCTCGCGATCGCGAGGTGCGAGACCGAGACGCCGGTCTTACGGGACCTCAGGGACGGTCGCCGCGTGGCCTGCCACGTCGCCGACTGACGCGGTCGCGGAGTCGAGCTCCTCGCGCACGCGCGGGTAGGCCTCGGGTGCCGCCCCGAGCCGGTCGAGGCCGACCAGCACGGCCCCCACGATCGGCCGTGAGCTCGCGACGCGGACGACGAGGTGCGGCCCCACCTCCCGTAACCCGGCCTCGATTCCGCCGAGGAGGCGCCGGTTGCCGCTCTGGAGCACGCTCCCGCCGAGCACGACCTCGACTTGGTCGTTCGCCAGGCCGAGGCGGGTCACCGCGGCCCGGACGAACGCGACGACCTCGGCGGCCTGCCGTTCGACGAGGTCGGCGGCGACCTCGTCCGCTGCGGCCGCGTCGAAGACGAGGGGCGAGAGCTCTGCGAGCCGGCGCCAGGGGATCTCGCCGGCGTGTAGCGCGCGTGCCAGCGCAACCGTGTCCGAAGCTCCGAAGTACTCGGGGACGAGCAGTTCGAGCCGGGTCTTGGGGCCGCGGCCGTCCTGGCTGCGAGCGGCAGCGGAGACGGCGGCGAGGCCGACGGCTCCCGCGCCGTCCATCAGGTCGCCGCTCACGGCACCGAGTGCGGGAAAGCGCACCTGTCGCCCGTCGGGCGCGACGCCGACACAGTTCATGCCCGAGCCGCAGGTGACGGCGACGCCCCACCCGCGTTCCGTCCCCGCCCGGAGCACGGCGAACGTATCGTTGGCCACCTCGACCTCCGCCGCCCACCCGCGTCGCTGCGCCTCGGTCAGGTACGCCTCTTCCTCGTCGGGGAAGTCGAGGCCGGCCACGAAGAGGACGGCGAGGTCCGTCGGCGCTCCGACCTCGGCTGCGAGCTCGTCGACGACGTCGGCGCTCGCCTCGACCCCGATGTGGTGCGGGTGGCTGAGCGGCCCACGCGCGAGGCCGAGGACGGTCCCGTCCTCCCTGACGAGGGCCGCGTCGGTCTTCGATCCCCCGCCGTCGACCGCGAAGACGGTTCTCAGCGGACCGCCTCGGCGACGAGCCGGTCCAGCAGGCCCTCCACCAGCTCGACCTGGCCGACCAGCGGATGTGCGAGGAGCGCCTTGCGTGCGTCCGCCGGATCGCCCGTCAGCGCGGCGGACACCGTGAGCCGTTCGTACGCCGCGACATGCTGGACGAGTCCCAGGAGCTCGGGCGCGAGCGGCGGCTGCGGCAAAGGCTCCGGCCCGTCGCCGCCGACGCGCGCCGGCACCTCCACCACGTCGTCCGGGGCCAGTCCCTCGAGCGTCCCTTGGTTCCGGACGTCGACCTCGTGCACCGCGCCGTCTCCCGTCTCGAGCGACGAGATCAGCCCGAGCGCGGCCTCGCTGTAGTACGCCCCACCGCGTTGCATGAGGAGGTCGGGCCGCTCGTCGACGGCGGGGTCGCGGTAGAGATCGAGCAGGCTTCGCTCGATCCCCTGTACGACGGCTGCGCGGGGCTCGCCGTCGAGCTGCTCGCGCAGAACCGCGTCGTGGGCGTAGAAGTAGCGGAGGTAGTAGGAAGGAACCGCGCCGAGCTCGTCGAGCAGCCGCCGGGGCAGCTCGATCTCTTCGGCGAGCTCGTGTCCGTGCTCTGCGAGCAGGCCCGGCAGCACGTCCTCGCCGTCGAGCAGCACGCGTCGCACCCACGTGAGGTGGTTGAGGCCCACCTGGTCGACCATGACACGCGCAGGCTCCACTCCGAGCCAGCCGGCGAACTGGCGCTGAAACCCGATCGCGACGTTGCAAAGGCCGACCGCACGGTGGCCGTTGTCGAGGAGCGCTCGAGTGACGATGCCGACCGGATTCGTGAAGTCGACGATCCAGGCACCCTGCGCTGCGAGGGCACGCACCCGGTCGGCAATCTCGAGCACGACCGGGACGGTGCGCATCGCCTTCGCGAAGCCGCCCGCGCCGGTCGTCTCCTGCCCGATGCAGCCACAGGCGAGCGGCGCCGTCTCGTCGCGCAGCCGTGCCTGCTGTCCTCCGACTCGAATCTGGATCAGGACGTAGTCGGCGTCCGCGACCGCCGCGTCCAGATCGCCCGTCACCTCCAGGCGGCCCGCGAAGCTCTGCCGCCCGAGCATCCGCCGCGCCATGCCGCCCACGACCTCGCGCCGCTCCGCATCCACGTCGTGCAGCACGAACTCGTCGACCGGGAGGCGCGTCAGCCCGGAGACGAGCTCCGGGGTGTACGTCGATCCGCCGCCCACCACCGCGATCTTCATTCTCGTTAATCTTACTAACGAGATGACCGAGGCCAAGGCCGTCCCGGCCCTCCTGCGGGTTTTGAACGAGCGCACCGTGCTCGACGTCGTCCGCGCGGAGGGTCCCATCTCCCGCGCCGAGGTCGCACGCAAGACGGGCATCTCGAGACCGACCGTATCGCTCGTTCTCCGCTCGCTGCTCGAGGACGGCCTCGTCCGCGAGACGAGCCACGATCCCGCCCGCCCGCACTACGGCGCCGTCTACTACGAGGCCGATCCGGACGCGGCCGCCGTGCTCGCCGTCGACTTCGGCGCGCGCACCGTTCGCACGGCGCTCGGCGACCTCGACGGCGTGGTTCGCGCACGAGAGGAGATCCGCACCCGCGGGTCGGTCGGGGAGCGCATCGACGCCCTCGCGAGCTCGGTCCGGTCGCTGCTGCGGACGAGCAAGCTTCCCGCCGACCTGCTCGAGAACGCGGTGGTGGCCCTACCGGCCGTCGTCTCGCCCGGGGACGGAACCGTCTCGTCCGCGGACCTGCCCGGCCTCGGGGCGGCGGACCTGCGGCAGGAGCTCGAGCGTGCGTTGCGCGTCCCGGTCACGCTCGAGAACGACGTCAATCTCGCGGCCGTGGCCGAGCAACGACACGGCGTGGCCCAGGGCGTGGCCGACTTCGCCTTCCTGCTCGTCGGAGCGGGCCTCGGTGCCGCCGTCGTCCTCGACTGGAAGCTCCACCGCGGCCACAACGGCAATGCGGGCGAGCTCGACGCCGTCCGCAGCGGTCGAGAAGACGACGTCGATCCCTGCGCCGCGGCGATCTCGAAGTACGCGGAGGAGAGGACCGCGGGGCAGGAGACGCTGCTCGAGCCTCCCTTCGAGGTCCCGGAGATCTTCGCGGCTGCCCGGGCGGGAGACGCCGCAGCGGCGGCCATCGTGGACGAGGCGGCGCGGCGCATCGCCCTCCACGTCCTGCCGATCGCCGCGACACTCGATCCACCGCTCGTCGTGCTCGGCGGCAGCGTGGGCGCCAACGCCGAGCTGCTCGAGCCGACGCGGCGCCATCTCGCGGAGTGGCTGCCCTTCCCCGCGCCGCGCCTCGAGGTCTCGGCGCTCGGGGAGGCGGCCGTGATCGAGGGCGCGCTCTCTGCCGGCGTCACCACCGCTCTCGAGCGGGTTTTCGCGCGGCGCGCCCGGGCCTGAGGTGAGCCGCGCCGGCTGCTCGTACTTCGGCGTGCGGATCCCGCGCCACGTCCGTCGCGACATGGCCGACCTAGCCGCGCGCGGCTACACGGGCGTCCTCCACACCTTCTCCGAGAACGACTTCGCGTACTACGGCGAGACGATGGGGGAGATCGTGGCCGTCTCGCACGCGGAGGGCCTGTCGGTGCAGGCGAGCCCCTGGGGGCTCGGGCGCACCTTCGGCGGCGAGGCGGAGAGCAGCTGGGTCGCCTGCCATCCGGAGGAGTGGCAGGTGCTCGACGACGGACACCGCGTCGCCGCGGCCTGCCTGAACAGCGCGGCCTATCGGGCGTTCTGCAAGCAGTGGGCCGACTGGGTGCTCGACTGCGGAGTCGACGCTGTTTTCTGGGACGAGCCCGCATGGGTCGTGCCGGCCGACGTCGGGATCGAAGACCCCGCGCGCTGGACCTGTCGCTGCGACCGCTGCGCGGAGCGTTTTGGCGTGCCGATCCCGGCCGAGCCGTCGGCGGAGGTCAGAGGGTTCCGCGAAGAGTCCGTCACCGACTTCCTGCGCGAGCTGATCGAGTTCGTCGCGGCGCGCGGCGGCGCGAACACGGTCTGCCTGCTGCCCGCCACATCAGGCGCGCAGGGGCTTGCCGACTGGGACGAGGTGGCGACGCTGCCCGGCCTCACGACGCTCGCGACCGACCCGTACTGGAAGCACTGGGACGAGGCCGCGGAGCCGTTCGTGCGGCGCTTCGCTCGTCTCCTGCGCAACACCGCCGACCGCCATGGCGTCGGTGCGCAGCTCTGGGTGCCGTGCTTCGGCCTCGACCGCGACGACATCCCTGACCTCCAGGCGGCCGTGGCCGCCGCGCGAGAGGAGGGCATCGACGACCTGTGGACGTGGGGGTACGAGGCGTGCGGGCACATGACGAAGCTTGCGACGCCCTACTCTCCGCTCGTGTGGGAGAAGGTGAGCTCGATGCTCACCGGTCGCGAGGTGTTGGCGTGAGGCTCGGCGTCGAAGCCGCGCTCGTCCGCGGGGAGCTCGTCGCGGGCGATGTCGACGTCGAGGATGGCAGGATCGTCGCAGTCGGCCTCGCGGGAGGGCCTCGAGGCCGGGTGGCGATCCCGGGCTTCGTCGACCTCCAGGTCAACGGCTACGGCGGCGTCGATTTCCTCTCCGCTTCCGCCGAGGACTACCGGCGTGCGGGCGAGTCGCTCCTGCTCGCCGGCGTCACGGCCTACCAGCCGACGTACATCACCTCTGCCGAGGAAGTCACGGTCGAGGCGTTGAGAGCACTTCCGGCCACCGAGTCCGGCCCGCGCATCCTCGGCGCTCATCTCGAGGGGCCGTTCCTCTCGGCCGACCAGCCCGGAGCACATCCGCTCGAGCATCTCCGGGCTCCCGACCTCGCTCTCCTCGACCGGCTGCTCGACGCCGGCTGCGTGACGCAGATGACGCTCGCGCCGGAGCTGACGGGCGCGGACGCGCTCGTCGCGCGGCTGCGCGAGCGCGGCGTGGCCGTGTCGGCGGGCCACACGAACGCGACCGCAGCGGAGGCCCACCACGCCTTCGACCGCGGCGTGGCAGGCGTCACACACGTCTTCAACGCGATGCGGGGCTTCCGCTCGCGCGACCCCGGGATCGCCGGAGCCGCGCTAACCCGCGCCGGGGTCGTGATCGCAATCGTCGTCGACGGCCATCATCTCGCCGACGAAACGGTGCGGCTCGTCTGGGCGTGCGCGGCCGGCCGGGTGGCGCTCGTCACCGACTCGATCGCGGCGGCCGGGACGGACGGCGACGGCGGTACCTTCCAGCTCGGCAGCGTTGAGATCGCAGTGGAGAGAGGCGCCGCACCGATGCGCGAGGACGGGACGCTCGCCGGCAGCTCGCTGACGATGATCGACGCGGTGCGGAACCTCCACGGCCTCGGCGTCCCCTTCGAGCAGGCGGTCGACGCTGCGACCGAGGTGCCGTCCCGGTTTCTCGGGCGCGCGGACGTGGGCGTCCTCGAGCCGGGCGCGCGGGCTGACGCTGTCGTGCTCGACGACCGGCTCGAGATCCAGGCAGTTCTTTGCGAAGGACGAAGCGATGTCGTGGCTCGAGGCTGAGCTACGGGAGCAGCCGGACGCGGTGCGCCGCCTGCTGGAGCGCCAGGCCGAGGCGGCGCGTGCGGCCGCGCGTCTCTTCCGGCGAAGCGACATTCGCTACGTGGTCATTGCGTCCCGCGGTAGCTCCGCGAACGTCGCCCGCTACGCGCAGTACCTCCTCGGTCGTGCGCACCGGGTCCCGGTGATGTTCGCGACCCCGTCGCTGTACACGATCTACGGCCAGCCCCCGCGCCTCGACGGCGGGCTCGTGATCGGCATCTCACAATCCGGCGCCTCTCCCGACGTCGTCTCCGTGCTCGCAGAGGCGCGAGCACAGGGCCGTCCGACGCTGGCGCTGACGAACGACGCCGAATCGCCGCTCGCGCGCACCGGCGAGGCGGTGCTGCCGCTCGACGCAGGCGAGGAGCACGCCGTTGCGGCGACGAAGACGTACGTCAACTCGCTCGCTGCGGTCGCGCTTCTCTTCGCCGAGCTGTCGGACGATGCGACCGCGCGGGAGGAACTGATGCGGATGCCGGAGGCGCTCGCGGCCCAGATCGAGCTGTCACTCGGCGAGGCATCGCCGTTGGACGACTATCTCGATGCAGTCGGGCTCACCGTCGTCGCACGCGGCGTCAACTACGGCACCGGCTTCGAGATCGCCCTCAAGATCCGGGAGCTTTCGGGGCTCGTCACCGAGGCGTACTCGCCCGCCGACCTCATGCACGGGCCGATCGCGGCGATCCAGCCGGGTTGGCCGGTCGTGGTCGTGGCGCCGACCGGCCCCGCAAGGCCGAGCGTCGAGGAGATCGTGCCGCCGCTGCGGGCGCGGGGTGCGCGGCTCATCGCGATCTCGGATGTCCACGCCGTGCTGCGGCGGGCGCGGACGAAGCTACGGCTCGCGCCGGGCGTGCCGGAGTGGCTGAGCCCGCTCACCGCGGTCGTGCCGGGACAGGTGACGGCGTTGCGGTTGACGCGGCTCCGCGGCCTCGACCTCGACCAGCCCGCCGGGCTGCGCAAGGTCACCCTCACCCGCTAGCTCGGCGTCGAGGCGTCAGCGGCCGGCGGCGTAGCCCTGCATCCCGCGCGGGTTGGCGCCCGCCTTCAGGATCCCGCCCGGCTCGCGTCCGACCGCGGTGACGCGGCCGAGCGTCCACGGACCGGACACCTCGACCTCGTGCCCGCAGCGGCGCAGTCCCCCGATCGTCTCCTCGCCCACCCGATCCTCGACCGCGACGTGGCGCGGGCGCGTCTCGCGCGGGTAGAAGCTCGACGGGAACGCCTCCGTGTGGTGGTTCGGCGCGTCGATGGCCTCTTGCAGGTCGAGGCCGTGGTGCACGTGGGCGAGGAAGGTGTGCAGCGTCCACTGATCCTGCTGATCGCCGCCCGGCGTGCCGAGCGCGAGGCACGGCTCCCCGCCGCGGGCGGCGAGGGTGGGCGAGAGCGTCGTGCGCGGGCGCTTGCCGGGCTCGAGCGAGTTCGGCAGGCCTTCCTCGAGCCAGAACATCTGCGCTCGGGTGCCGAGGCAGAAGCCGAGCGAAGGGATGACCGGAGCGCCCCAGAGCCAGCCGCCGCTCGGCGTCGCGGAGACCATGTTCCCGAAGCGGTCGACGACGTCGAGGTGGACCGTGTCGCCGCGCGTAGGCTCGCCGATTCCCGGAGCCACCGGTGCGTCCGCGACCGGGCCGGGCAGGCGCGGCTCGCGACCGCCGGGCGAGCCGGGAAGGAGCTCCGGCGAGGCCTCGGCGTCGACGAGGTCTCGGCGCTCTTCGGCGTACTCGCGCGAGAGCAGGTCGCCGAGCGGGACCTCGACGAAGTCGGGGTCGCCGTACCAGGCTTCCCGGTCCGCGAACGCGAGCTTGGCGCATTCGGTGACGATGTGCACCCACTCCGCATTCGCGAGGGGAATCGAGCCGAGGTCGAATCCCTCGAGCAGGCGGAGCTGCTGGAGAAAGACCGGCGCCTGTCCCCACGGGCCCGCCTTGAAGACGTCGTAGCCGTGGTAGTGGACGGAGAGCGGCGCCTCCCAGGTGGGCGCCCAGTCGCGCAGGTCTTCCTCGGCCAGGAGCCCGGCGTGGCGCTCGCCGGAGCTGTCGAGCCAGGCGCGTTCCTGGAAGCGGACGATCTCCTCAGCGACGAAGCCGCGGTACCAGGCCTCGAGCGGGTCGTCGGCGGCGAGCAGGCGGCGATAGGTCTCGGCAAGTTGCGGGTTGCGGTGCAGCCCGCCCGCTGCGGGCACCGGCAGGTAGACCTCGGCCGACGTCGTCCAGTCCTCGCGGAAGAGCGATTCGACGTTCCGGATCGCGCTGGCGATCCGCGGCACGGCCGGGTACCCGTGCTCGGCGTAGTCGATCGCGTAGCGCAGCACGTCCGCGAGCTCCATCGTCCCTTGCTCGCGCAGCATCGCGATCCAGCCGC
Source organism: Gaiellaceae bacterium (assembly GCA_035653435.1). GTDB lineage: Bacteria > Actinomycetota > Thermoleophilia > Gaiellales > Gaiellaceae > Palsa-739. The sequence continues at coordinate 26,605 of DASRBY010000029.1, read as the reverse complement.
CGAAGGCGCCGGGCACGACTGCCGCGAGCGGCCCGGTGCCGGGGATCAGCGCGAGCCCGAGCTCGTCGCGGTAGCGCTCGATCGTCGCCGCCCTTGGCGCCGGCCCCTGCGCGCAGAGGACGAGCGGCCCCTCGCTCCCCGCAGGCCAGAGGAGGGCGGGCAGGTCGCCGCCGGGCCCGTTGAGGTGCGGCTCGACGACCTGGAGCGTGAAGCCGGTCGCAACTGCTGCGTCGAATGCGTTCCCGCCCTGCTCGAGCACGGCCATCCCCGCCGCCGTCGCGAGCCAGTGTGTCGACGCCACCATCCCGAACGTCCCGCGGAGCTCGGGTCGCGTCGAGAAGCTCATCGACCCAACGTTAGTGTGCCGCCGCCATGCGTGACCGCCTGCACTCGCTCGCGCTCGACCCGAAGCTGCTTGCGATCGGGCTCGGCGGCGGCCTCCTGTCGGGGCTGCTCGGCGTGGGCGGAGGGATTATCATGGTCCCCTTGCTCGTGCTGTGGGCCGCGTATTCGCAGCGCGACGCGCACGCGCTCTCGCTCGGGGCGATCATCCCGATCAGCATCGCCGGGATCGCCACCTACGGCGTCGCCGGGGAGGTGCGCTACTGGCAGGCGCTCGGCCTCGCCGCCGGTTCGATCGTCGGTGCCCGCATCGGCGCCGGCTGGCTCGCCCGGATCGACGAGCGGCTCCTGAAGATCGTCTTCGGCGCGTTCCTCGTCGGCGTCGCCGCCTTGATGGGAGCACGCGGATGACGGGACCGACGCTCTACGTCGCGCTCGCCGCCTTCGGCGTCGTGGTCGGCGTGGCTTCGGGGCTGCTCGGGGTCGGCGGCGGGACGCTGATCGTCCCGTTCCTCACCCTGGCGGTCGGCTTCTCGCAGCACTCCGCGGAGGCGACTTCCCTGCTCGTGATCCTGCCGACGGCGGTGGCCGGCAGCCTCGCGCTGCGGCGGCGTGGAGTCGGCGACCTCGGCCTTGCGCTCCGCTTCGGCGTGGTCGGGGCCGTGGGGAGCGTGCTGGGCGCGTTGCTTGCGCTCGCGCTGCCCGCGTCGACGCTCCGTCTCGTCTTCGCCGTGTTCGTCGGCGTCGTGGGCCTGCGGCTGGCACGGGACGGGCTCCGGGGCGAGCACGCGGACGACGTCAGAAGCTGAAGCCGGCCGGATACGCGTAGTCGAGGAAGTACCAAACGTCGAGCCCGATCACGCCCCCGAGTGCGCCGAGCCACAGGAGCCGGTACGTCGGCGATGGGTCACGCCGCACGTGGGCGACGATCACCCAGCCCAGGACGAGCAGCTGGAAGATGACGTAGGCGAGCGGTTTCACAGGGTCGCAGGCTACTCGTAGGCAGCGTGGTTCATAGCCCAGGTCGCAGTCGCCCTCATCGCTCGAGCACCTCCCGGTAGACCTGCTCGAGCTGGGCCGTCGGGTCGCCGAAGCGCGCGTGCACCTCCTGCAGGTTGCGCTCGCCGTAGCTGCGGCGCAGCGCGGGGTCGCGGGCTAGGCGGACGATCGCGGCGGCGACCGCCTCGACGTCTCGCCGCTCCACGACCTCGCCGCCCGCGCCTGGCTGGATCCACTCCTCCATCGACGGCGCGCGACCGACGACGAGCGGGACGCCGCTCGCCATCGTCTCGAGCAGCGAGGCGGGGGAGGAGTCGACGTCCGCGAGCGTCACGGCGAAGTCGGCGGAAGCGGTGACGGACGGGAGCTCGGCAGCCGGCACGTCCTGCACGGCCATGTACGGCTCGAGGCCGAGCTCCGAGGCGAGCCGATCGAACTCCGAGCGGGTCCAGCCGCCGCCCGCGCTCGAGAAGAGCCGCAGCTGGGGCACCTCCTGCCGAGCCGCCGCGAACGCACGCAGCACGATGTCGAGATTGGAGTAGGGGCGGAAGTTGCGCAGCGAGAGGCAGACGACGGCATCCTCCGGCCAGCCGAGCGCCTGCCAGCGGCTGCGGTCGGCGCGGTCGGGGGAGTAGCCGTCGATGCGCGCGTGCCAGAAGATGCGGTGGAACTTCGCGCGGTCGGCGCCGAGCCGGACGGCGGCGTCCTCGAGCGCTTGCGAGTTGACAACGTAGGCGCGCGCACGCTCCGGCGCGATCGCCACGCGCGCCCGTTTCTCGGCCTCGGGCGACTGCCACGCGTCGACGATCGCGTCCTTCCCCCACGGGCTCACGACGAGCGGCTCGAGGCCCGCGCGAGCCGTCCAGTAGCCGTACGGCATGAGGTAGTGGGAGTGGACGACGTCGGGCCGAACGCGGCGCGCGAGACCGGCGAGCGCGGGGGCCATCCGGAGGCGACGGACGAGAGGAACGCGAAGCAGCGGGTCGAGATCCTGGAACTGGTGCACGACGAGGCCGTCGAGCTCTCCCTCGCGCGGGTTGACGCGCCCGGACGCGACGTGCACCTCGTGCCCGCGCTGCGCGAGCCGCGTCGCCCAGCGGGCGAAGTGGCGCGACTTCGCGTCCCCGATCCCGAGGATGCGAAGAGGCTCAGCCACGCTGACCCGCGCCGGTCATCGTGCGGACCCCGCGCAGGGCGTGGCGGCCGAGCTGCACGAGCGCGGGCTTCGGGTCGTCCCGTGCGAACACCGCGTCGACGTACGGGGGCCGCTCGAGCGCGTGTCCCGAGCCCGCCATGAGGGTGATCGCCCAGCGCTTGCCGTCGCCGTGCATCCGCGCGGGCGGGAGCGGGTCGCCGATCAGGTCGCGGTACGCGATCCACGGCAGGTCGACACCGCACGCTGCGGCCAGGCTGTGCCACTGCCAGAGGCGCGGGTTCACCTCGAGCAGCTTGTAGCGGCCGTCGCGCGGGTCGCGCATCACCTCGACTTGCGAGATCCCCCGGAAGTCGAGCGCCCGCAGGAGAGCAAGGCCCTGCTCGACGACCTCCTCCCTCCAGAGCGCCTCGCCTGCGCGCGCGCTGCCCATGTAGCCCCGCGTCTGGCTCAGCTTGCGGCCGGAGAAGAGGCCCAGCGCCTGCCCGTCGTGGTCGAGGTAGCTGCCCAGCGTGTACATCTCCTCGGCGCCGCCGGGAATCAGCTCCTGCACCATCGGCTCGTGCGGCGCCGCGAGCTCGTACGCACGGTCGAGCTCCGCGGGCGTCTCGCAGCGGAAGAGCTGGCGCTTGTGGCTGCGCCGGAAGCCGACGTTCGCCGACGGCTTCACGATCAGCGGGAAGCCGACCTCCTCGCCGGCCGCCCGTGCCTCCTCCACCGAGCCGGGATAGAACGTGCGCGGGATCGGAACGCCGACCGACTCGGCCGTCTCGAGCTGGTGGCGCTTGCTCTGGATCCGCTCGAGCACGTCCCAGCTCGGAAAGGGAAAGCGATACCGCTCGCCGAGCACGTCGGCGTGCCGCGCGATCGCGTTCAGGTGCTCGTCGTGCGTCGGGAAGACCGGCAGCGGGCCCTCCGTCTCGTCCGCGATCGCCCGCAGGGCGGCCATGAAGCCGTCCTCGTCGTCGAGCGGATCGGGAGCGAGGCGCGCCTCCGCGTAACGCGAGCGGAAGCCGAGCGCGAACGGCCGGTGGTCGACCGCCAGCACGCGCAGGCCCTTCCGCCCGAGCGAGCGGATCGCCGCGAGGCCGTTCACCCATGCGACCTCGACGACCACGGCCGTGCCCCTCCCAGACATCCGCGCGAGTCTAGTTATGCGCCGGAAGAAGCCGTCTCAGGCGCTTCCGCTCGGCCGGCAGGTAGAAGCCGAGCGGCACGAGCAGCAGCGGATACGCGAACGTGAGGCCGAATGCGAGCGGCAGCGAGTGGCGAAACGCCTCGCCGACTCCGGTCAGCGCGCCTGCGGCGAGGAGGATGATCGCGACGCGCCGCCACTGGTACCGCACCGGGTAGACGAGCTGCGCGTTCCACGTGCGCAGAAGCATCAAGAGCGCGTAGGCGGCGAGGGTCGCGTAGGCCGCGCCGAGCATTCCGTAGGCCGGGATGAGCCAGAGGTTCAGCGTGAAGTTGAGGACCGCGCCGGCCGTCGCGGCGATCCAGTTGAACTGCGTCCGGCGGGCGCGACCGGTCGCGATCGTGACGACGATGAAGCCGGCGAAGAAGACGCTCGAGTAGGCCAGCGCCGGGATCGCCTTCGCGGCCGGCCAGTACCCGGGCTTGTGCCCGAGCACGTGCACGATCCACGGCGCGAACAGGCTCAGGCCGACGGCCGCCCAGGCGGCGATGAACAGCAGATAGGTGAGGACGTAGGAATAGGCGCGCTTCGCCTCCTCCTCGTCCTCGATCGAATACGCGAACGCGGGCCAGGCGACCTGGAACGCGGTGAAGAGGAGCACCATCGCCGAGCTGACCTTGTTGGCGAGCGAGTACTGCCCGACCTCGGTAAGGCGGTAGGAGCCGTGCAGGAGCTTGCTCAACATGAAGCGGTCGCCGAAGTTCGTCACCCACATCGCGAGCGCCGCGGCCATGAGCGGGACGCCGAAGCGATTGATCGAGCGCAGAAGCTGGCGGTCGAACTGCAGCCCGAGCTGCTCGCGGCGGTAGGCGAGCAGCACGATGAAGACGATCAGCGTGCCGCTGAGGTTGCCGACGATGATCCCGAGCGGTCCGTGCTTGTAGACGACGACGAGGATCACAGTGAGCGGGACGGTGATGGCGATGTTGGCGATCGTCGCGATGGAGAAGGCGATCGAGCGCTGCTCGGCCCGGAACAGGTTCGTCATCTGGGCGTAGTTGACGTTCACCCAGAGCAGGACGGCAGTGGCGAGAACGAGACTCGTGCCGCTCCCCTGGAGATGCGAATGCGGCGCGTTGCGCACGCCGAGTGCTCCGGCGATCGGAGACGCGAAGACGACGCAAAGGACGAGCGCGAGTGTCGAATAGCCCATCTGCGCCCAGAAGACGGTGCGAATGAGCCGCCGCCGGTAGTCAGGCCCCTTCTCCAGGAAGTAGAAGCGGAGGAAGCCGAAGTTGGCGCCGCCCCGAATCACGACGACCGCGACGGCCATGGCCGACATGAGGATCTCGATCCGGCCGTAGTCGCCCGCGTAGACGTAGCTCGTGTAGAGCGGGAGCATGAACACCGCGAGAAAGCGCGAGACGAGCCCGCCGATCCCGTAGATCACCGAGTGGCGGCTGAGCTCGAGGAGCTGGGAAGCGAGGGATCGCGGGCGAGCGGCGGGCTGCTGCTGCGGCTCGTCGGTCACGAACCTCGATGGTACGTACACTCGCGGTCGTGGCCGGGGCCGTGTCGATTCCCGAACGGGTCGAGCGGCGCGCCGGCTGGGTGCTCGAGATGATGGGGGCACAGCACCTGCGGCTCGGTGCGGACGTGCCCTACCGGCCGGAGGCGTGGGAGGCCGTCGAGGCGGGTGAGCTGCCTGACGGAGACGAGCTCGCGGCGGGGTTCTTCCACCTCGCCCGGGTCGAGGAGCGTGGGGCGCAGCTCGACCGCCACGGACGCTTCCTGGCTGCTTCGTCGTGTCTCGACCCGCTCGACCCGCCGCTCGAGCGGCTCCGCCGGAAGCTCGGCATGGAGCCTCCGCCCTACCGCGGGGCGCGGTTCGCGGTCGCGCTCACGCACGACGTCGACGTTCCCCGCCGCTGGACGCGGATCGGTGTCCTCGGCGCCGCGGCCCGGCTGAAGGGCCATGCCCTCGCCGGCCGGGTCGGCCCTGCCCTGCACGAGGCGCGCGGGCTCGCGCGCGTGCCGCTCCACAAGGTGCGCGGTACCGATCCGAACTGGCGCTTCGCCGAAATCGCCGGCGAGGAGCGAGCGCACTACTCGCGTTCGACCTTCTTCCTCATGGCCGGCCACGGCCACCGGGCCGACGGCGCCGCGCCGGAGGAGTACGACCGGCTCCGACCGCAGCTCGTCGAGACGCTGCTCGGCGCCGGGGCGGAGGTGGGGCTCCATGGCAGCTATCTCGCCGCCGAGGATCTCGATCGGCTTGCACGCGAGCGCCTTCAGCTCGCGCAGCTCGAGGGGCCGATAATCGGGCAGCGCTACCACTACCTGCGGGTCGATCCGCACCGGAATCTCGCGCCGCTCGCCGGAATTGGCTTCCGTTACGACACGTCGCTCGGCTTCCCGGACGCGCTTGGCTTCCGCGCCGGCATCGCGCACCCGTTTCGGCCGTGGGACTTTGCGCGCGAGCGCCCTGCCGACCTCGTCGAGGTACCGCTCGCCGTGATGGATGCGACCCTCGCCGAGGAGCGGTACGCAGGGCTCTCGGCGGCCGAGGCGAAGCCGCGCGTGCTCGCGCTCCTCGACTGGGCGGCCGAGCACGGAGGCGCCTTCTCGGTCCTCTGGCATCCGGAGCGATTCGACGCGCCGAGCGCACGCGGGTGGGACCGGCTGTACTTCGAGCTGATCGAGGGCGTGCGCGACCGTGGCGGGATCTGCCTCGCGGCCGGGGAGCTTGCGGGTATCGCAGCGGAACGCTTCGGGCTCCCGCGCGACTAGGTCGACCCACCGACCGGTCGGCCTAGAGCCCGCCTTCCGGGAAGAGGAGGCTGTATCCGTAGTGCCTGACACGCCGCTCGTAGCGCAGCGAGACGAGGTCGAGGAACGCGCGCATTCGCAGGTCGCTTCGCTTCAACTCCTCCCAACGGCGGAAGTACTTCTCGTTCGCGCCCGCATCGACCTCTTCTTGCGGCGGAATCGGGTCGAGCTCGAGGAATTCGAAGGTGGCCCGCAGCACCGCCGCGGGGTCGCGCACGAGCTGCTCGTAGTGGAGGACGTGCACCCGCTCGAGGTGCTCACGGTCGGCTTCGAAGAGCGCGTGACAGCGGAGCCAGTGTTGGAGCAGCCTGTCGTAGCGGCGTGTGCCGCGCCACTTGGCGGTCGGGATCGAAACCGGAATCGGATGCCTGACGATGACGACGAACGCGGAGCCGGGGTAGAGCGCCTGGAGGAAGCGGGTCTTGAGCAGGTTGGGCGGTGACTTCTCGAGCAACACCGGACGGGACAGGTCCCAGTGCGGAGACCACTCCTCGAACAGCCTCTTGGCACTCTCCTCGGAGGCGAGCGGCGAGCTCTCGGTCAGATGCATCTCTGGGGCGAAGCCGAACCGTCCGGGACGGCCATGCTCGTGGTCGCTCGGGTAGACGCTCTGGAGGTGCTGGCCCTCGTCGGCGGGAGCGCCCGTATCTGAGAAGCCGCTGATCTCGGGATGCGCAGCGAGCAATCGGGCGAGCAGGGTGGTACCGCTGCGGTGCAGTCCCGCGACAAACACGAACCTGTGCCCCTCCATCGGCGGCGAATCGTATGCGGCAGGACAGTCCGGACCGGCTGCCGAGCGTGCCTCGGAGTCGCCGGCCTCTCGCCACGATTCGGTCACGGACACGCGCGCTTTTTCGCGGTAGGCTCGAAGCTGGGTGGAGGCGCGGGGTGGCCCCAGGCCAGCCGCCGAGCCACGCTCGACCGTACACTCCGGCGCGTGTCCGAGCTGGATGCGTCGCAGGCGGAACCTGTCCTCGAGTGGGACACGCCGCTGTTCCGCATGGCTCGCGCCCAGTACGAGCAAGCGCTTCCCTATGCGGGCGTCTCGGACATGGTGGCGGAGCGCCTCAGCTTCCCCGAGCGCGCGGTCATCGTCAGCGTGCCGCTCCGCCGCGACGACGGCTCCGTGGAGATCTATCCCGGCTACCGGGTCCAGCACTCGACCGTGCTCGGCCCGACCAAGGGCGGCATTCGCTACGACCCGGAAGTCTCGCTCGGCGAATGCGCCGCCCTCGCCACGTGGATGACATGGAAGTGCGCGCTCCTGCGGCTTCCCTACGGGGGCGCAAAGGGCGGGATCCGCTGCGACAGCCACGCGCTCTCACTGCGTGAGCTGGAGAAGCTCACGCGCCGCTTCACGTCCGAGCTCATCCGGGAGATCGGCCCCCAGACCGACATCCCCGCACCGGACATGGCGACGAACGAGCAGACGATGGCGTGGATGATGGACACGTACTCGATGCAGACCGGCTACGCCGTGCCGGAGGTCGTGACGGGCAAGCCGATCTCGATCGGCGGCTCCGTCTTTCGACGGGAGGCGACGGGCGCCGGCGTCGTCATGGTCGCGGAGCAGGCGGCGCGGCGTTTCGGGTACGAGCTCGTCGGACGCTCATGCGTCGTCCAGGGCTTCGGCAACGTCGGCGGCGTCGCAGCCTCGGAGCTACACGAACGGGGCGCACGCGTCCTCGCCGTCTCGGATATCTCCGGCGGCGTCCACTCCGAGTCAGGCCTCGACGTCCCCGCCCTCCACGCCTACGTCGTCGAGCATGGCTCGCTCGCCGGCTACGACCGCTGCGACCGGATCACGAACGAGCAGCTTCTGGAGCTCCGGTGCGACGTCCTCGTTCTCGCTGCCCGGGAGGACCAGCTGACGAGCGCGAACGCCGACCGCGTGCACGCGTCGCTCGTCGTCGAGGGCGCCAACGGGCCGACCACGATCGAGGCCGACGAGATCCTCGGCGACCGCGGCATCCCGGTCGTGCCCGACATCCTCGCCAACGCCGGCGGCGTCACGGTCTCGTACTTCGAGTGGGTGCAGGACCTCGGACGCCTGTTCTGGGACCGCGAAGAGATCCGGCGCAAGCTCGCCGACAAGATGAGCGACGCGCTCGATCGGGTCTACTCGGTCTCGGAAGACCGGCACATCACGCTCCGCCAGGCCGCGATGGTCGCGGCGATCCGCGAAGTCGCCGGGGCGCTCGAATCTCGCGGGATCTATCCGTAAATCGCGAGAATGCGCACGATGTCCGCAGAGACCGTCCGCGACGCGATGGTGCCCGAGCCGACGACCCTCGCCGCCGGCGCGAGCGCGCAGGAGGCGGGCCGCTGCTTCGCCGACAATGACGAGATCCGGGCGATCTTCGTGACGGGAGACGGCGGACACCTGGTCGGCGTCGTGACCCGCAAGACGCTCGTGCGCGAGGTGGTCGCGGTCGGGCGCGAGCCGGCCGCCGTCACCCTGCGAGAGATCGCCGAGCCGCCGAACTTCACGCTCGACGTCGGCCTCGAGCTCGAGAGCGCGTTCCGCTTCCTCGAGGAGCACGATCTCGAGCGCGTCCCCGTGGTGGAGGAGGACGGCAGGCTGGTCGGCGTGCTGTCGCGGGCCGTCGTCCAGCGGCGCCTCGCCGAGGACGAGCCGCCCGAAGGCGACCCCGAGCCAGGCTCGCTCGTCCTCTAGCAGCAGGTGTAGGCGCCGGGAGGCGCCGCGCCTTCTTCCGGCTCCGGCAGCTCGGCGGCGGCCATCGCGGCTCCGTCGAGCAGGTCACGCTCGCTGACGCGGATCGCCTCGAGCCCGTAGGCGTCGAGGATCGCGACGAGGATCGCGGCGCCCGCGACGATCACGGGCGCGCGTTCGGGATCGAGCGCCGGCACGAACCGCCGCTCCTCGAGGGGCATTCCGGCCAGCCGCTCGAGCTGGGCGCGTGCTCCCTCCCGCGTCAGGACGTGCCCGTGCACCCGCTCGCGGTCATACTGCTCGAGCCCGAGGTCGAGCGCGGCGAGGCTCGTGATCGTCGCCGCCACGCCGACGGCATCCTCCGGCGCGAGCTCCGGCAGCAACTCGCGGGCTGCCTCGATGCTTGCCTCGACGTCTTCCCCGTGCCGCTCGGTGAACCGCACCGAGCCCACCGGCAGGCTCGTGTGGAAGTCGTCGAGGACGAGCTCGGTCGACCCGCCGCCTATGTCGACCAGCAAGGTCGCCGCTCGGAGCTCACCGACGCCGCGCCGGGTCAGCTCCGCTTCCTCGCCGCCCGAGAGCAGTTGCGTGACGAAGCCGTAGCTCCACTCGATCTCGCCGAGGAACGCCTCGCCGTTCTCCGCGTCGCGGACGGCGCTCGTTGCGACGAGGAGGGTGCGCTCGGCGCCGAGCGACTCGGCGGTGCGGCGGTAGTCGGAGAGGGAGTTCCGCACGCGCGCGATCGGGACGGGCAGGAGCCGGCCGCGCGCGTCGACGCCCTCGCCGAGGCGTGTGATTCGCGTCTCGCGGTGCAACTCGTCGAGGCGTCCATCCTCGACCGCGGCCACGAGGAGGCGCGTCGTGTTCGTCCCGAGGTCGATCGCTCCGACGATCAAATCGGCCGGCCCCACATCGGTACAACCGTAACGAGGGTGCTACAATCGGCGCCGCGACGCGGGGTGGAGCAGTCAGGTAGCTCGCCGGGCTCATAACCCGGAGGTCGCAGGTTCAAATCCTGCCCCCGCTACTGGAAAGGCCCCGCTGCTGCGGGGCTTTTCGCATCGGCGGGGTGGTCAGCTCCCGGAACTTTTGCCCAACTTTTGCCTTGCGCGCCAGGGCAACAACGAGATTCGGAGGCTCATGCCGGAAAAAGAAGAGAAAATCGCACTTGAGGGCGCCGTGGTCGAGTCGTTTCGCAGCGGCCAACACCGAGTCGTGCTCGACAACGGACACGAGACACTCGGCTACACCTCCGGTCGTATGCGCCGCTACCGGATCCGGATCAATCCAGGCGACCGGGTCAAGATCGAACTCTCGCCATACGACCTGACCAAGGGTCGTATCGTCTACCGCGAGTCGTAATTGCCCGCGCCGCACCTGACCGGCGCAAGGCGAGAGAACGCTCCGCCTAGCCCCCTCACGCGGCGCTACTGCTTGTGACGCTCAGTCTTCCGCATGGCTCTCCGAATGAGCCGGCGGCGGCGCCAACTGGGCTCGGCCGAAAGTAATCCTTCCAGGGCCCCCGTGCCGGTTTTGGTTTGCAGGGTCAGCAACGCGCCGACCGCCTCAGCTCGAAGTAAGACGCCGCCGGTTTGGTACCAATCCACCGCGATCGGCACGACGCGCTCGTCGCCTAGTCGGCTGAGCCCACGCAGAGCCGATCGCCGGACGTCTTGGGACTGGTCTTCGAGCAATCTCCAGAGCGTTTCTCTGCTTATCTCATCAGACAGGTCAGCTAATGCAAGGGCGATCGATCTGCGCACAAACTCGTCTTCTTTGGTGACTGCGTGCTCCACCAGTTGTGGCAAGGCTTCACGCCTGATGCCTCTACGGAGCGCTCGGACGACCATCAATCGAACGCCCTTCCATGGCGAGTCGAGCAGCTGAACCATCTCGTCGAGGCTGCCGGTCTCCAGGGTCGTGGCCGCTTCTTTGCGGGCCGCCACGTACGCGTCGCGCCGGGCTCTCGTTTCCAACCGCGCCGCCGTTCGATCGCTCATGGGCCTGGGAACCTCATGGTCGCCCAGCCGGTGCCATCGCCGTCTGAAGCATCACCAGAGAAGAACTTCAGGGCGTTCGGATCGCTTTCGAAGTCTTGGGGCGCTGCCTCATGTGCGAGCCTCGCGAGCTCCTGCGCCCAGTCCGACCGTGACACGTCATGGACCATCGACGCGACTTCGTACTCGTAGCTCCAAAGGTGGCCAACACGAAGGATGTCGAGGTCGAGGACTAGCTGCTCTAACTGTCTTCTCTGGCGACCCGAACTAGCACTCGCCGAGATCGATCGGCTGGGATCGAAGTGAACGCCGCCCTTCCTGTTGGCCGCGTACTTCAGTACCGCTTCCCGCGACACGCGCACGAGGCCGTGCTCGCGTGTGTTGACAGCGGCGGAAGTCGTCTTGAGCCAGTCGGTCATCGTCATTACCCGCCGCAACCCGCCGATGGGGAGCGGATTGGCCGCGATGAATGCCTCGGCCGAGCCATGTTGCTTCCATTCCGCTTCTGGCACGCTCCCGAAAATGAACCCTGTGTGATGCGCCCCGGAGGCCGGGGCTCCACCTGCCACCGCGAACATGATCCAAGCTGCTGGCCAGGCATCCAGGGCTTTGTCTATGTCGGTAGCCTCGATGACCGGGCGGACCGCTCGAACTGCTGACTTCAGGAGCCGAAATAGCTGCCCGCCGCCATCTAGCAGAAGGCGACGGAGAATCGCGGCAGCAATCCTCACTTCGGCATGTGTGAGGAGCCGGTCGTCCGGCAGTCCGCAAAGATAGTTCAGGTCATCGCCGACGAGAATCAGGCGCTCAAGGTCGGCGCCGGCTAGCTGAAGTTCGATATCGCGGCGGACGAGGCTTCTCTCGGCGATGGCGGCAGCGTAGCCCTCGACGTAAGAACGCTGGCCCAGGCATCCGTCTCTACCCGAGCTGCGGGGCGCATCACCCGGAGGTTGCGAGGCGCCGAAGGAGAGTGGCGAACGAGCAGCGGCGTACCCTGTCGGGCGTGATCGACCCGCTGATCTCGATCGCCTTCGGGGTGCATTCGAACCGCGGTGCGTACGCCCTCCTCGTTGGCTCGGGCATCTCTCGCTCGGCTGGGATTCCGACCGGGTGGGAGGTGGTGACGGATCTGATCGAGCGTGTGGCTCAGCTTGAGGGAGCCGGTACCAGTGGAGATCCTGCCGCTTGGTATCGGGAGCGATACGGAACCGATCCCGAGTACTCGAAATTACTGGCGCAGCTGGCCGGTCAGCCGGCCGAGCGCAACCGGCTGTTGCGTTCGTACTTCGAACCAAATGCGGAGGAGCGCGAAGAGGGGCTGAAGGTGCCGACGCCAGCACATCGTGCGATCGCGCGGCTTGTACGCAATGGCTTCATCCGAGTGATCGTCACGACCAACTTCGACCGCCTGCTAGAGCGGGCGCTCGACGAGGTGGGCGTGGTGCCGACCGTGATCGCCTCGGCGGACGCCGCTTCGGGTGCTCTGCCCCTTGCGCATACCGATTGCACGATCGTGAAGGTGCATGGCGACTACCTGGACGCCCGGATCCGCAACACCGCCGACGAGCTTGCCAACTACGACCCGCGAGTCGATGCGCTGCTCGACCGGGTCTTCGACGAGTACGGACTGATCGTCTGTGGCTGGTCAGGCGAGTGGGATGACGCGCTACGCCACGCGATTGAGCGATGCCCCACTAGGCGGTTCACGACCTACTGGGCGACGCGCGGAGACCTGGGTGAGCGGGCCACTCGCCTCCTCACTGCTCGGGCTGGGGTGATCGTCACGATCGAGAGCAGCGATGCCTTCTTCCAGGAGCTTGAGGAGAAGGTCTCTGCGACCGCGGAGCTCAGGTCCCCACACCCCGAGTCCGGAAAGGTCGCGGTCGCTGCGCTCAAGCGCTACCTCGCCGATGACCGGCACCGGATCCGGTTACGCGACCTCGTGATGGGAGACGTGCGAAGGGTCGAGGAAGAGACGGGTGTTGAGCAGTTTCCCGCGAATGCACCGATTGACCAAGACGCCTTTGTTGCCCGGCTTGAACGCTACGAGGCGGTCTGCGAGCCACTCGTGACGATGCTCGCCACCGCCGGCTACTGGGCGACGCCCGAGCAGTATGCGCTGGTGATCGGCGCGATCGATGAGCTCGGTCGCCGCTTCGAGCCGGGAAGGGTGGGTGGGACAGTCGCCTGGGTCGCTCTTCTCAATTACCCGGCGACGCTTGCGCTCTATGGGGCAGGACTCGGTGCGGTCCTAGCGGGCAAGCTCGACTTGCTGGCGCAGCTGCTCGGACTCGAGATCACGGAGTACGGTGAACGAAGGCGTCTGCTTGAGCGAATCGCGCCTACGAACGTCGTGGAGGGTCAGCTGCTCCAGCCGGCGGACAGGCCCCGCTACCTCACGCCGGTGAACGACCGGTTGCACGAGGTGCTCCGCCATCCGCTACGCGAGCTGATCCCGAGCGATGATCGCTACACAGAAATTTTCGACCGGTTCGAGTACATACTGACGCTCGCGTTCGCTGATGGACGCGACGCCGGCTGGGCGCCGGTCGGGTCATACGGCTGGCGCAGTCGCCGCCGCGAGCACGGCACCCCCTATGCGTGGATTGCCGCAGAGGGCGAGGCTGCTGGTGAGGGGTGGGCGTTACTGCAAGGGCCTCTCTTCGGTCAGTCGCGCGAGCGGTTCGATGCCGTCCGCGTCGCGGTCGACGAAATGATTGGACAGCTGCATTGGCTCTAGCGATGAGCCGCGTCAACGGCAGGGACCAAGAGGAGACGTTCCGCTTACGTGAGCAGGAACCGGAACAACCGCGTCCACTTTCACTCCGACCATTTCGCCGCCATCGCATGGAGGGAACACTTGATCTACTGGTAGGCGTCGCTCATCCCGAGGGTCGGGTGCCACATCTCGGCTAGGCCCTGTACTGGACCCGTTCTCCGGTTTGCGCCTAGCTGGTGCGTCTTTAGGGGAGCAGTGCGGGGAGGGTGTGTGGGAGGAGCTGGGGGATGGCGTGGGCAATGATCCGGAAAACTTCGATGACGATTCCGTGTGGCACGAGCTGTTCGAGCACGAGGGTGACGACGGCTCCGCGCGTCTGGTCGATCCACTGGTGTCGCCTGAGCGACGAGACGGACTCGCTGATGCTGTCGAGGCTTGCTTGAAGTGCGCGGAGTTGGTTGCCGCTTAGCGCATCTGTCTTTTCGACGAGGACGAATGCTTTGGCGGTCGCGATCGCTTCCCTGAGCCGAGCCTGTTCTTGTTGGGAGAAGTAGTCATCGTCGCTATCCGCAGCCTCCGCGGCAAATTCGACTCCGGTCTCTTGGGCGAGCGATCGCTCATTCCAGAGTGTGCGGCGATCGATCCACTTACCGTCCCTTCGGAGGAGAACCCAGGCACCCGAGGGGAGCCCTGTCGGTGTAGAGAATCGAACCGTTTGTGCGTCTCGCTGAACACGGTTCCTCTCTAGCGGCAGTGATTTGCCTGGAATCTGTCCGGCGAGCTCGACCGTGGACTCGGGGCCGAGGGCATAGCCATCGACCGTTACCACTACTTCGGTGAAGTCGACGAAGACGCGGGAGAGCCGACCAGACGTGTCTTGGCGGCGGACGACGAGTTCGGGAGTCGAGGGGCTCCAGCTGGGCGTCGAGGTCAGGCCTAGGAGGTTTGCGTTGGCGAGGTCAAACGAGACGAACGAGGGGCCGGCGCCTTCTGAGATAAGTTCGCCGGAGAACGTGTTGGGTCGGTTGATCGCAACGCACCACTCGTCTGCCGGCCACTCGAGCGGCTCATGGCCGGTTCGGGACCAGCCGCTTTGCCGTCGCTCGGTGAGCGCGTTAGAGGCAAGATCTCCAAGGGGAGCCGACAAGTCGTGTGAGGTGATCTCCCGCTCGCGCAGCCAGCTGGCAACGGTTGCGCCGGTTTCCGCAGAGGCGACAAGCCTGACATCGGCATAGCGCCAATTGACTTGCTCCCAACTCGGAGGAGGTTCGCTCAGCGTCACCTCTAGCGTCCGGACGTCCCAAGCAGACGCCGCCTTCGTCACGGCGAGCCTCACCCAAGCCGTGTCGGCTGATTCGAGAAGTGCGGCAACCTCATCCAGCTCAGCGGTTCCGCTCACGCCAACCCACATTACGTCACCGGAGGGATCGGCCTAGTGGGAGGGCCGCACGCTCATCCGTTGCTGCCAAACATCCGTGCTTCGGCGCGTTCTGCTGCGCCTGTGAATTGGGTTTGGGCGGCATGGATGTAGCGCTGGGTGATGGCTGCTTGTGCGTGGCCGGCTTTGTGTTGGATGTAGGTGAGGGGGTTGCCGGCGGCGGCGTCGTGGGTGAGGGCGGTGTGGCGGAGGTCGTGGAAGGGGCGGAACGGTTTCGTGATGCCGGCCGCCTGAAGCGCGGGTCTGAGATAGTGGCGGCTGAGGCGGGAGGGGTCGAGTGGGGTGCCTTTTTGGGGGTGGTGGAAGACGTAGTCGCTGTCTGCGGTGTAGCGGCTTGCTTGGTAGTGGGTTGCGAGGAGCCGGCTGGTGTGGGGGCCGAGTTGGACGCGGCGGCGGCCGGCGCGTGACTTGGGTGTGGTGATGCGGCCTCGGACGAGTGCTTGGCGGACTTGCAGATAGCCGTCGAGGAGGTGGATGTCTTGCCATTGGAGGGCGAGGAGTTCGCCGCGGCGCAGTCCGGTACCGAGGCAGGTGAAGGTGAGGGTGTGGGCGATTCGCCACCACTCCCGCTCCTCCTCGTTCCTGGCGCGCTCTTGCAGTTTTTTATAGGCACGGTCGAGGCTGGCGATTTCGGTGGTGTCGAGGATCTGGGGTTCGGGTTGGTGGAGGCGGGGGCGGTCGATGTCGCGCACGGGGTTGTGGCGGATCAGGCGCCAGCGGACGGCGGTCTTGAGCATGACTTGGAGGAGGAGCAGCTGATTGGTGATCGTCTTCGGCGACAACCCCTGCTGTGTTTTCTTGGTGAGGTAGTGGTCGAGCAGTTGCGGATCGCGCTCGAGCCGTTCGAGGGTGTAGGTGCCGAGGGCGGGCAGGAGGTGGCGGTTGAGGGTTTGCCCGTAGCCGTCGAGGGTGGTCTGCTTGAGGTTGCGGCCGGGCAGGTACTCGGCTAGCCAGCGCTCGCTGAAGGCCTGGAAGGTGAGGCGTTCCGGTTTGCGGTAGCCGTCGCGTTCGACGTCGACGAGGCGTCGGCGTAATTCTCGCTCGGCGAGCTGTTGGTTCCAGGCGGGCTCGCGGCCGAGGGTTTCGAGGATGCGGCGGCCCGTGGCGTCGGTGTAGCGGATTCGCCAGATGACGCGGCCGCGTTTGCCCTCATAGCGCCAGACGCGGCCCCATTTCGGCTCTCCGGCCATAGTCGCATTCATTCGCTCAACTCCGGCGAGAAAGCGAGTCGTTTGCGCCGGTTGTTGGGCCGGCTTGTTGGTCATCGAGCCAGGCGGTGATTGTGGAGGCTTGGTAGCGGCGGTAGCGGCCGAGGCGGAGGTGGGGGAGGCGCCCTTCGCGGGTTGCTTCGCGCACCCAGGAGAGGGGGACGGAGAGCAGGTTGGCGACCTCTTGGGCGGTGAGCAGCGGCTCGCTCATGCCGTTTCCTGGTTGGCTTGGTTGCCCCAGGCGGTCCAGCCGGGCCTGGTGTTGCCGCGGGCGAAGAGCTCGAGTCTGGCGAGGCTGGGGTAGAGGTGTTCGAGGCGCTGGTAGACGGTTTCGGGCTTCTGGGAGTGGCGTCCGCGTGGGGCTTCGATCACGGAGTCGAGGAGGAGACGGCGGGGGGCGGGGGACGCTGCTCCTTTGCGCCCGATCAGCAGCAGTTCGTGCCGGTTGCGCGTCCAGACGCCCATCCCGATCCAGGGTTTGACCCAGACTTCGCAGCCGCGGTAGTCGAAGCCCCAGGCGGCCATGACCCGGAGGGCGTCGGGGAGGTGGGAGTTGACGGCCCAGAGATAGAGGAGCGCATCCTCGGCGGCGGGAACCTGGAGCGCGGCGATCTCCTCGAGGGGAAGGGTGGGGTAGTACTGCTCGGGTGCGTAATCGGAGTCGGGGTTGCCTAGTTGCCAGGGCGGGTCGGCGAGCATCAGCTCGTACAGCCCAGCGGGGAGGGGCGGGCTGGGTTGGATGGTTTGGTAGCGCTGGCGGCGTTGCAGTTCGAGTCGTGCTTTGTGGGCGTGGATCTCGCCGCATCTGATTCGCGCGAAGAGGGCGGGGTCGTGGGTTTGGACGGTGCGGGCGTCTTGCACGGTGCGGGGGCAGACGCCGGCTATCTGGGCGGCGAGGTCTCGGCTGCGCCGGCCGGGTGGCAACGTTGCCACCAAGGACTCAGTTTGGAACTGGTCGAGGTCGAGGGCGAGTGCGGCGCGCTGCGAGGCGCTCAGCTGCCGCCGCTGCAGGGCGCTGCGGAGCATGTAGGCGACCGGCTCTGCCGGTTCGACGACGTGTACCGGCACGGTCTGCCAGCCGAGTTCCTGGGCCGCGTGGAAGCGGTGGCGGCCGTCCAGGATCTCGCCGTCAGGGGTGATCTCGAGTGGTTGCTCGATCCCGTGTGCGGCGATGTCGGTCAGGAAGGCCGCGAACTCGCCCGGCAGCATCGCCGGAACGAGATGAGCGAGCGCATGCAGGCGCAGGCCGCGAACTGCTCGCTGCTCTCGCCGCTCCGGCTTGCTGGCCATGGCGACGAGGCTGCCCGCAGCAACCCGCGCCGCCTAGGGAAAATCACCGGGTGGACTTCTTCGCCTGCTGGGCGGCACGGCCCGTCTCACGGGCGGCTTGCCGTTCGCGCGGGTCGATGTCCTGCCACCAGTCGCGCAACGTCTCGCGGGCGACGGGGAAACGGTCGCACAGCCGAAGCCAAGCCTCGCGATCGTCCCGCTGCAGCCGCTCAGCCTGGTCGAGCGCCCGCTCCAGCACACCCTGCTCGCGCACCCGCTGCAAGAGCCATGCCTGCACCGGCGCCCTGCGCGCTTCCACCATTGGGCGCGAGCCACGAGCGGCGCGGCGCTGGGCATCCGCGCCGCGTAACTGGCGCAGCCGCTCCCGATTCGAGTCTCCGGCCAGGTAACGGCGCGCCATTTCCATTCGGTCCTCAGGATCGGTCAACCCGACCAAAAGCGGCTGCAATCCCTGGTCGAACAGCAACGCCCGCGCCACCATCTCATCCGTGATCTCGCCCGTCCAGACGACGAGACCGGGGCAGCGGTCGCACTGGAAGCTCGCCCGTCCAGGATCCCAGCTGATCAGCTGCGAGGCTGCCCGGCTGCCGCCAAGGTGAACATGCTCACGCAATCGGAAAGGGCTGATCCCGTGCCCAGCCAGATGCTCGGCGATCAATTTCTGCGCCGCCGCGGGCGGCGGCGCTAACTGGTCGCTGCCTGGCTCGTCGCGCATGAGCGCGGCTATCTTGCGCGGCGAAGGCAGGTTGCGAGGCTCCTTAGCCACGCTATAGGGATACCCGTTTGCCCGGCTTGCATCGCCTCGCTATGGCCAGCCGAGCGGCTGAAAGCATGAGAACGAGCCATCAAGCATGCACTCATCTCTCGGCGTGGCCCGGGGCCAGGGCGATTGGCTGAAAGCAGGCACGCGAGCTATCACGCATCGCATGCATCCACGCCAACCCAGCCCGGCAGGCTTCAAACGCCAGGTGGTGTTCCGGATCGGAACCGACGACTGGCCCCTGCTTGAACAAGCCGCCACCGAGCACGGCTCGATCCAAGCCGCGATCCTCGCCGGCCTCCACGCCCTCAACCAACCATCCGCGGAGCCCGCCACGACCAAGCCCGCCCCTCCCGAGACCCCTAAGCCGGCACGCGCCGCCGAAACGCCACCGAAGCCCTCGGTGAACAGGAAAGAGGAGATCACGGCACGCGAAGCAGCCAGCCTGCTCAAGCTGAAGGCAGGGACGGTACGCGGCTACATCCGCTCCGGACGCATCAGCGGCTACTACCGCGACACGCCAGGCAGCACTAGCTGGATGACCACCCGCGGCGCCGTCGAGGACTACCGACGCGCCGTGCAAGGCAAGCGATAACCACGTTCCCGCAGACACGTGGCAACGTTGCCCACGCGAGAGGTTTCGACAGTCGCAGCTGGGTCACCAACGGGCAGTCGTCGAGAATTATCGACGGAACCTGCAGGGCCGACGATGAGCGTCGTCGCTCCGGCGGTGTGGCAACCTTGCCAGGCGGATCGGGGTGACGCGTCGTCGCCCGCGATCGGGCTGGTCGTGATGACAGGCCGGAGGGTGCTGGCTCGGCTTGACCTTTCTCTATGTCGTGGGGCGGAGGGTGGCGACGCTGACGTGAGGCCAGCTGAGGCCGTTGAAGTTGAGGAGGACGGTCTGGCTGTACTGGAGCAGGTCCGGCTGGGCGGAGTCCTGTGTCGTCTGGAGCCAGAAGGTGGAGGTGGCGCGGGCTGCGAGGGCGTTGGGGCCGTCTGGGCCTCCTTCGAGGAATGCAGTGTTGGCGATGCCGCCGCCGAGGATCGGGGTCGTGTCGTCGGTGGAGACCTGGAGCGTGATCGTGGACGCGATCGTGAGCCCGCTTGCCGCGTTGGTGAGAACGCTGTTCGGGTTATCGAGCATGTCCTGGGTCACGCCCGTGAGGCCTTGGCCGCTGGTGCGGAAGTTCGTCTGGTTCGTCAGCGTTTGCTCGGAAAACGGTGATGCGGCCGAGGGGTTGCCGATCGGAAACGGCGAGATGCTCGCGGCGGGGATGGCGGGTGGCCCGGTCGTGGCTGGGCTGGCGAGACCTTGGGCGACGATCGAGGTGCCGTGAGGGATGGTGGCTAGGCGGGCGATCGTCGCCGGTAGCGAGGGGTCGTTGGTCGCGGGGATGTTGAGCCAAAGGCCTGGCTCGAGGTGAAGGCCGGCGCTGAGATTCGAGTCGCTGACCTGCTGCAGGTAGTGGAGGCCAGCCATCGTCAGGTCTGGCTGGAGGAGGCCGCGGTTGGGGATGTCGCCGGGGATCACCTCGAAGGCCAGGTTCTCGCTCGTGAGGTTGATCTCGAGGAAGCGGTCGCTCCCGGATGCTGGCTGGTCGGGCCGCCAGATCACATTCAAGCCGGTGCCTTGCCAGGTACCGATGAGTGCCTCGAGCAGGCCGAGCTCGGGGTTCGGTCCGGGAGACGGCGGGGGAGCGGGAGGTGGCGGCGGAGTGGGAGCGGGCGGCGTCGGCGGTGTCGGCTGGTAGGCGAAGTTCGGGTCTAGTTGCATTGGAGGCTCCGATCAGGTGGGTGGGGGTGGGATCTGGCCGCCGATTGCTATGGGGTGTAGGTGAATGCAGGCGCGCTGAGGGTTGCTGCCTGCGTGGTGATCGTGACCGTGACCGGGCCCGCTGCGTCTCCAGCCGGCGTGACCGCGTTGAGCTGGCTATCGGAGATGACGCCGAACTGTGCGTTCTTGGAGCCGAATCTGACCGACTGGGTGCCAGCGAGCCCCGTGCCCGTGATTACGACACTGGTGCCGCCGGCTAGCGGTCCACTGGTTGGGCTAAGCGCGGAGGCTGTGGGCTGTGCAACTGTGGTCGGGCCGGGGCTGAGGATGACATCGACGACGCCAGCGAGGAGTTGGCGGAACGTTCGTTCCCGATAGCCGAGCACGAACGCGACCACGTAGTAGAGGACATTGTGCGGGGCGCTCGGGGTGGAGACTGCTCCGCTTGAGTTGGGACCTGAGCCGACGGCTGTGAGGCCGGCCTGCAGGATCAGGACGCCGATGATCGCGACGCTCGCGCCGACGAGCGGTCGCGAGATGTGCCAATACGCCGTGCTCCCATCCCAGTCAGCTGCGTGGGTAGCCGCTCCAGTCAGGGAGATAAGCACCGCACCGAGGGCACCGAACCAGGGCACAGCAAGGGGCAGCGTCCCCAGGCTGCCTGGCAGGGAGAAGATGCCGTCGATAAAGGTCGCCGCAGCGGTGAGTAGCGCTGCCAGATAGAAGAGCTCAAGGACAAAGATTGTCTCCCGGGCCTCGAACAGCGAGCGCACCCGCGAGACGTGTGGGCTGCGAGCTTCGGACGGTGTCCGCGATGAGCCTTCCATCGCGGGAGGGACCGTATGCCTCCTCCTGCCGAGAGTCAACGCGCCCACAGTGGCCGCTCATGCCTGCTGACATGAAAAGCCCGCAAATTGCGGATGTGCTAGACCGGAAGCTTTGAGAGGCTGGGCGGAGATTTGAGTAACAGGAGTTGTGCAGACGCATCGGGATCCAACCTTTGACAAACACAGTCCGATGGTCCCTACTAGCGGCCACAACAACCTGACAAACGCAAGCGGCGCGAGGGTAGCGATGCGGCGCGGTGCAGCGCGAGCGCGGCAGGGGGTCGACGATGAAGCTTTCGCTTTCGCTCGCTGTCCTGGTTTCTCTTCTCTCTGTCTGGTTTCTCGCCGCGGCCGGTCCTCAGCCGGCGGCAAGCGCAGTAAGTCCTAGTGCCCCGCCAGCGGCTGGATTGCCTGCTGGTTCGGTTGAGCTGCCGAAGTTGCGCACTCGCACCTCGCGCACGTATGTGACCCCGGGGGGCGCCTATGAGGCGATGATTTCGCCGGACCCGCTGAACTATCAGGACGCGAACGGCGCCTGGCAGCCGATCGACAACTCGCTCGTCGCCTCTGCGGGCGGCGGCTATGAGAATGCGGGGAACAGCTTTAAGACCTACTTGCCGTCGGACGCGGGCGGCGAGGTGAAAGTCGTGAGCGACGGCGCCTCGGTCGCCTTCCACCTCCTTGGTGCGAGCGGCGCGGGCAGCGTCTCGGGTTCGACGATCAGCTACCCGAGTGCGTTCCCCGGCGTTGATCTCTCCTACCAGGCCGAGCCGGCCGGGCTCAAGGAGTCGATCAAGCTTGCGAGCGCGAGCGCGCCCGCGAGCTTCAGCTACTCGCTCACCACCTCGGGCGTAACCCCGGAGAAGAATGCAGCCGGGGGCGTTGACCTGGTCGACCAGAGCGGCAAGGCCCTTCTGCGCCTGGCGGCGCCGGTGATGAAGGATGCAGCCGGCCATCAGTCGAGCGCGTTCACGCTCACACTCACTCCCACTTCAGGCGGCTACACGCTTACGGTGACTCCCGACGCGAGCTGGCTCGCTTCGCCGTCTCGGGCGTGGCCGGTGACGATCGACCCGACGATCGATCAGGCCAAGTCCTGCTCGCTCGAGAGTGGCAGCCCTACGACGAGCTTCTGCGGCGCTTCGCGGCTGTATGTGGGCTGGGATGGCAGCCACGCCGACCGGTTCGTGCTGAGCTACGACATGAGCTCGATTCCCAGTGACTCGAATGTGTTCGCGGCCAAGCTTGAGGCGGACCTGATTCAGCAGTCGACCACGAACCCGACCTCGATCAGCCTCTACCAGCTGACCCGTGCCTACACCGGCTCGGTGACCTGGAACAGTTACGACGGGACCAATGCCTGGACGAGCCCGGGCGGTGACTTCGCTCCGACTCCGGTCTCAACGACCAGCACGATCGGTAACGGTCAGGCGGCCGGTGTCGACCTCTCACCGCCGATCCCCTACGACTGGGCGCTGACCACGCTCGTGCGCGGCTGGGTCTACGGCACGACCGCAAACGACGGAGTCCTGCTCAAGCAGACGAGCGAGTCGACAAACAACGTGCAGCAGTTCGATAACGGCAATGGCTACTCCCTGACCCTCTACGTCAGCTACCGGCCCCGCGTTGGCCTGCGCGACGAGTACACATACGACTCGCAGCAGCTGAACGACCGGATGGGGATCAACGTCAACGTCGCCAATGGCAACCTCGTCCTCGCCGCCAACGATCTCACCCTGGACGAGGGCGCGGGTCCTGCCCTGACGCTCGAGCGCTTCTACAACTCGGCGCTGATGACCGACTCGGCTCAGCATGGGATCTTCGGAATCGGTTGGTCGATGGCGCCCGCGGACATCAAGCTGCTCTTCTCCAACGTCAATACCGGTAGCGGCTGGGACGACAGCACCGTCACCTTCCAGGACGGCGACATGTCGACCTACGTGTTCACCAAGAGCTCCGACGGCAGCTACAGCTCGCCAGCCTCGATCGACGCAACCCTGGTCAAGAACGGCGACAGCAGCTACACGCTGACCTTCCATCCCAGCGGCCTCAAATACAACTTCCCCGCCTACAACGGAATCGATGTCGGTTTGAGCTCGATCGTCGATCGAAACGGCAATACCGACACGTTCAACCACAACGCCCAGGGCCAGCTCACCTCCATCACCACCCCCCGCACCACGATCGGCTTCACCTATGGCAGCAACGGCCTAGTGAGCTCGATCAGCGACGGGCTCGGCCGCACGCGAACGTTACCTCGATCCTCGACGGCCCCAACGTGGCTCCGCAGCCGCCCTCGAGATCCTTCACCTACAACTCCGGCAACACGGTCGTCACTGACGAGAACGGCCACGCCACCACCTACTACTACGACAGCCTCGACCGGGTGACCAAGGTAACCGACCCCCTCGGTCACTCGGACCAGACCGCCTACAACTCGAATGGCGACGTCTCAAGCGAGACGAACGCGACCAACGCCATCACGAACTATGGCTACGACAGCAAGTTCAACCCGACCTCGGTGCAGCTCCCGACCGGGGCGACCGACAGCCTTGCCTACAGCGACTCCAATAACCCGTACCAGGCGACCCAGCAAACCGACGCCCAAGGAAACAGCTGGAACTACAGCTACGACGCGAACGGGAACCTGACCCAGAAAACCGAGGGCGCAGCACCCGGCCAGAACCCGCTCAAGTTCGCCTACAACAGCAATGGCACCCTGCGGGCCGCCCTCGACGCCAAAGGAACCCAGACCGCAGCCTGCGCGGTCGACCCCACCCTAGGGGTGCGGCCGACTTACTGCTACAGCTACGACAGCGTCGGCGACCTAACCCAGATCACCAACCCCTCCCCGCTCGGCGCCGAGTCCTTCACCTACGACGCTTTCGGCCGCGTCAAGACCACGACCGACGGGAACAACAACACTTCCACCTACACCTACGACAACCTCGACCGCGTGACCAAGGTCAGCTACTCGGACGCAAGCTCGATTAGCTACGTCTACGACGGCAACGGCAACCTGACCAGCATGACCGACAACACCGGCACCACCACCTACACCTACGACAGCCAAAACCAGCTCACCCAAGAGTCACTGCCCGGCGGCAAGACAATGAGCTACGGCTACGACCCAGGCGGCAACCTCACGAGCTACACCGACGCAGGCGGGACCGTCACTTACGGCTACGACGCCGCCGACCGGCTCACCAGCCTCACCGAACCAAACGGGAAAATCACAACCTTCGGCTACGACTCAAACGACAACCGCACCAGCACCAGCTACCCAAACGGCGTCACGATCAGCGACGGCTACGACGCCTCGGAGCGGCTGACCTCGATTGCTGCCACCAAGGGCAGTTCGACCCTGACCGGTTATGCGTACAGCTACAGCCAAGGGATCAGCGACCGCGAGCTGATCCAGAGCGTGACGGACAACGTCGCCGGCCAGACCACCAGCTACACCTACGACACGAATGACCGCCTACTCCGCGCCGCATCCTCCAGCGCGAACTACCAATACGCCTACGACGTCAACGGCAATATCTGCGCCAAGAACACCGGCAGCTACATCAGCGGCTTCACGTGCAGCTCCAGCGGCTCCGGCGTCAGCAGCTACACGTACAACACCGCGAACGAGCTCACCAGCGCGAACGGTGGGAACTACACCTTCGACGGCGCTGGAAACGAGACCAGCTCCCCCT
Organism: Gaiellaceae bacterium; assembly: GCA_035653435.1. Lineage (GTDB taxonomy): Bacteria > Actinomycetota > Thermoleophilia > Gaiellales > Gaiellaceae > Palsa-739. The sequence continues at coordinate 1,756 of DASRBY010000029.1, read as the reverse complement.
CGTTCAGCTCGCTCGCCTACAACGCCAAGAACCAGACCACAAGCATGACCCCGAGCGGCGGCTCCGCCATCAACATGACCTACAGCGGACAGGGCCAAGCTGACCGTACAGCAGTAGGCGGCACGAGCCAGGTCAACAGCAGCCTCCTCGGACTCACAGCCGAAACCACCGGCTCGAGCAGCACCTACTACACCCGCGAACCCAACGGGACTCTCACCGAAGAACGACTGCCGAGCGGCAACTACTACTACCTCACCGACGGCCTCGGATCAGTCGTCGGACTCACCGACTCGAACGGCACCGTTGTCGACACCTACAAGTATGAGCCCTACGGCAGCATCGCCAGCTCGACCGGCACGGTCGTGAACCCGTGGCGTTGGGAGGGCTACTACTTCGACAGCTCTACGGGGCTCTATAAGGTCGGCGAGCGCTATTACGGACCCGGTACCGGACGCTGGTTGCAGCGGGACGCCATCGACTCGCCCCTCGATATCAGCGGATGGAACCGCTATCTCTACGCAGGCGATGACCCGGTCAACAACACTGACCCGACGGGCGAATGCTGGACTATCTTCTGTCACCCGATTCGCGCACTGAAGGCCGGCGCGCGCAAGGTGGCCCACGCAACGAAGCTCGCCTGGCGTTTCCTGGTGCGCCATAGACACCAAATCGGATGTACTGCTCTTGCCGTCGGAGTCGCTCTTACTTTGGTAGCTGGCGCCGGGGAGACCTACGAGGTCTGGGCCGCCCTGCGAGAAGGAAAGGCACTCGCTCAAGCCGTTCGTACTGGGAGCACTGTCGTGCGGCTCCACAGTTGGGGGGGCCTCACCGGTGTCATTATCGGAGCACCAGGCTGTTTCTCGTGACCGTCGTGCTGGCGATACTCGCCGCGGTGCTTCTCTTACGAGCCGCCTTCCTAGCCACGATGACCCTCAGGTATCGCGCGCGCGGCGGAGTGTTCGTTACATCCGTACACGCGGGGGTTCTCGCCCTTGCAGGAGCACTCGCAACTGCCGCCGCGTTTCGTACCGATGTGACGCTCTATCTGGTGCTCGCATGCGGCATCGTCATGGGTGCAGACCTCGTCATCGTGCGCTTACTGCTACGTCGGGATGCTGCGACGAATCAAGCACATTCATGATCGGGCCCGAGGTAATAATTGTCTGCGGGTATCGTCGCGTCGCGCCGACCGGCGCCGCAGAGCGCAGATCTCTTGGCTCTACCTACCTCAGCGTTCTCTGGTCAGACGAAGACTTTTGCCAAGACTTTTGCCGGTGCGAGCCAATCCGACCTGATCCTAAATGACGTTAGGTGACCGAGGAATACCGAAGAACTCGTTGCCTGACAGAGCAACAAACGGCTCATAACCCGGAGGTCGCAGGTTCAAATCCTGCCCCCGCTACTGGAAAGGCCCCGCTCCTGCGGGGCTTTTCGTATCAGGGGCTGTGTCGGCGCGGAAGTGTTCTCGCGCCCCGGCAAGGAGGGAGATCTCATGGCGGAAAAGGAAGAGAAGATCGAGGTCGAAGGCGCCGTCGTAGAGTCGTTCCGCAGCGGCCAGCATAAGGTCGTCCTCGACAACGGGCACGAGACGATCGGCTACACGTCAGGTCGGATGCGCCGCTATCGGATTCGGATCAACCCAGGCGACCGGGTCAAGATCCAACTCTCGCCATACGACCTGACCAAGGGCCGTATCGTCTACCGCGAGTCGTAACTGCGCAGCCGGTCGACCAGCGGCGGGCGAGAGGACGCTCGC
>DASRBY010000028.1:0-51706 GCA_035653435.1 Gaiellaceae bacterium | reverse complement strand
GGTGACGTCGAGCAGGAGGATGTCCTTGACCTCGCCCTTGAGCACGCCGGCCTGGAGCGCGGCGCCGACGGCGACGACCTCGTCCGGGTTGACGCCCTTGTGCGGCTCCTTGCCGATCAGCTCCTTGACCTTCTCCTGCACCGCCGGCATGCGGGTCATGCCGCCGACGAGGACGACGTGGTCGATCTTCGACGAGTCGAGACCCGCGTCGGCGAGCGCCTGCTTCGTGGGACCGACCGTCCGCTCGAGCAGGTCGGCCGTGATCTCTTCGAGCTTCGCCCGCGTGAGCTGGAGGTCGAGGTGCTTGGGGCCCTCGGGCGTCGCCGTGACGAAGGGAAGGTTGATCTGCGTCGTCATCGTGGACGACAGCTCGATCTTGGCCTTCTCGGCCGCCTCGTAGAGGCGCTGGAGCGCCATGCGATCAGCCGCGAGGTCGATCCCCTGGTCCTTCCTGAACTCCGCGACCATCCAGTCGACGACCGCCTTGTCGAAGTTGTCGCCGCCGAGGTGGTTGTCACCGGCGGTCGACTTGACCTCGAACACGCCGTCGCCGAGCTCGAGCACCGACACGTCGAACGTGCCGCCGCCGAGGTCGAAGACGAGAATCGTCTGGTCGGACTCCTTGTCGAGCCCGTACGCGAGCGAAGCCGCAGTCGGCTCGTTGATGATGCGCAGGACGTTGAGGCCGGCGATCTTGCCGGCGTCCTTCGTCGCCTCGCGCTGCGCGTTGTTGAAGTACGCGGGGACGGTGATGACGGCGTCCGTCACGGTCTCGCCGAGGTAGGCCTCAGCATCCTGCTTGAGCTTCTGCAGGATCATCGCGCTGATCTCCGGCGGGGCGTACTCCTTGCCCTCCGCCTTCACGCGCACGTCGCCGTTCGGGCCCTTGTCGACCTCGTACGGGACGATGGTCATCTCCTCCGTGACCTCGTCGAACTTGCGCCCCATGAAGCGCTTGATCGAGAAGATCGTGTTCGTGGGGTTGGTGACCTGCTGCCGCCGCGCCGGGGCCCCGACGAGCCGCTGGCCGTCCTTCGTGAACGCGACGACGGACGGCGTGGTGCGCCCGCCCTCGGCGTTCGGGATGACGGTCGGCTCGCCGCCCTCGAGCACGGCCATGCACGAGTTCGTCGTGCCCAGGTCGATGCCGATGGTCTTCGCCATGTTGTGCTCTGCCTCCTGTGGTGAGAAAATCTAAGCCTGTTTATAGCAGATTTCTCGGCCACTTGTCGCGAGCGAAAGACCGGTAGGCACTACCTGCACGAGATCGTCACGCGGCCTCGACGAACGTGCGCAAGGCGGCTCGCGGGTCAATCCCGCAGCCAGCGAATACATGCCGAAGCTCACGACTTTCCACGAACGACGCGAGTCCCGCGGCTCCGACAGTGCCCGCGTAGCTGCTCCAGGGCCAGTCAGCCGGCGAACGGCAGAGCTCGGCCCTGACGGGATTGTTCGCGACGTACGAGAAGGCATGTACGAGCTCCGCCTCGTCATGCAGCCGCCGCGCGCCGTATCGAGCGAATTGGACGCGCCCGCGAAGGCCGTACCGGCGGTTGTGATGGAGCGCATAGGCCAGGTTCAAGCGATGCATGCCTCTGGGCAGGGCGCCGTCGCCGACGCCCAGGATCAAGTGGTAATGGGTCTTCATCAGGCAGTAGGCAAGGCAACGCCACTCGACTGTCCGCGTCACCCGGGCGAGATGTCGAAGGAACTCGAGCCTGTCGGCGTCATCTCGGTATAAGGCAGGAGCTGCCCAAACGCAGTGCGTGTACACGTGGAAGACACCAGCGGAGGTATCTCGCGGTTGTGGTGGCATCGCCGACTGCAGCGTGCCGGCAGGGGGCCAACGAAACCGCCGCGGCTTCGTACCACTTCTGTGACGGTAAGTGCTACCGGTCTTAGCGGGTCGCGCCGATGAGAGCGCCGCCCGCCACGATGAGTGCGGCGCCGAAGACCAACCGTTTCCCCACCAGCTCGGAGTCGCGCAGGAGTAGCGCAGAGAGGGCTACGCCCGCCAGCGACTCGATCGCGACGAGCGGCGCGACGACGGTGACCCGCCCGCGGTAGTACGCCTCGAAGAGCGAGACGTAGGAGGCGCCGAAAAGCACGCCGGCCGGCAGGAACGGGAGCCAGCGGCGGCCGATCCCCTGTCGCGCCCAGCCCACGATCAGCACGGTTCCGCCCAGTAGCGCGGCCGCAGCCGCGACGGCGGGCGGCACGGCCGTCCGACCGACGGCGAGGTGGCGGACGAGGTTGTCCCGGATGGCGAAGAGCGTCGCCCCGGCGAAGGCGTAGAGGAGACCGATCCGGTTGAGGTGGGCCGGCCGCTCGCGCTCCCGGGCGAGCTCCACCCCGCCGGCCACGACGAGGACGGCCCCGGCGAGGAGCGGCGCCCGCGCCGGCTCCCCGAGGAAGATGAGGGCGATCGTCACCGAGACGAGCGGCGCAGTGCCGAAGACCATCGACACGCGCGAGGATCCCGACTCCCGGATCGCGATCGTGACGAGGATCTGCGCGGCGCCCGGGGAGAGTGCGCCCGCGAGGAGGAACGGCCACGCAGACGAGAGATGCAGGCCGCGGGACGGCGACTCGGCCGCCGCGGCGACGAGCGCGACGACGAGTGCCGTCGCTGCCGTCGCGAGCGTGCCGAGCGCGACGTCGGGATCGCGGTCGAGCGCGATGCGCAACGCCACGCTCATCGCACCGAAGAGGAGCGCCGAGATCAGCGCGAGCCCGACGGCGGCTATACCGCCTCCAGCGCGTGCTCGGGGGTCGGCCTGCCGCGCGCAAAGAACGGGACGAACAAGTGCGCCAGCGGGCCGATTGCGAGGGCGTACAGCACCGTGCCGACTCCGACCGTCCCGCCGAGGAGCCAGCCGGTCGCGAGCACCGTCAGCTCGATCCCGGTGCGGACGACACGGATCGAGTGTCCCCGCGCCGCGAGCCCGGTCATCAGGCCGTCACGCGGGCCCGGCCCGAGCCCGGCGCCGATGTACGCGCCGGTCGCGACGCCGTTGAGGAAGACGCCGCCCACTAGACAGGCGACCCGGGCCGCCATCGCATGCGGAGCGTGCACATGGCCGAGCACGAGATCCATCGTCGCGCCGACGAGGACGACGTTGCTCAGCGTCCCGATGCCCGGGCGCTGCCGGAGCGGGATCCAGAGCAAAAGTACGGCGACGCCGACGAGGATCGCCCACGTGCCGATCGCGAGGCCGAAGGTCCGCGAGAGCCCCTGGTGGAAGACGTCCCACGGGTCGAGCCCCAGGCCGGCGAGGACGAGCAGCGACGAGCTGACCCCGTAGAGGAGGAGGCCGCCGTACAGCTGGGCGAGGCGAAGGCTCACTCCCCGAACGTACACTCGCGCGGTGTCCACGGAGACGCCGGTCGCCGCCCGGCTCGCAGAGGACGCGGCCGAGCGCCTGCTCCGCTACGTCCGCATCGATACGCAGTCCGACGAGGAATCGGACACCTACCCGAGCACGCCGGGCCAGCTCGAGCTGCTGCGGCTCCTGCGAGACGAGCTCGAGGAGGTCGGGCTCGCCGACGCGACCATAGACGAGCACGGCTACGTGACCGCGACCGTGCCGGCGACCGTCGAGCACGACGTCCCGGCGATCGCGCTGTTCGCGCACGTCGACACCGCGCGCGAGGTGACCGGCTCCGGCGTCTCGCCGCAGCGGATTCGCTACGAGGGCGGCGAGATCCCCCTCGGCGACTCAGGCCAGACGATCAGGCCGCAGGAGTCGCCCGAGCTCGAGAACCACGTCGGGCACGAGCTGATCACGACCGACGGGACGACACTCCTCGGTGCCGACGACAAGGCCGGCGTCGCGGAGATCATGGCCGCTGTCGCCCACCTCGTCTCACATCCGGACATCCCCCACGGGACGGTCAAGATCGCGTTCAACCCGGACGAGGAGGTAGGCCGCGGCGTCGTCCACTTCCCCGTCGAGAGCTTCGGCGCCACCGCCGCCTACACCGTCGACGGCTCGACCGCGGGCGAGCTGCAGTCCGAGACGTTCTCCGGCGCGCAGGTGCGCATGCGGATCCACGGCCGCGCGATCCACCCCGGCTGGGCGAGGGGCGAGCTCGTGAACGCGATCAAGGTGGCGGGCGAGATCCTGTCGCGCCTCCCCCAGGACCGCCTCTCGCCCGAGACGACCGAGGGCCGCGACGGATACGTCCACCCGGTGCTCCTCGAAGGCGACTCGTCCGAGGTCGAGCTTCGCTTCATCGTTCGCGACTTCGACGACGGCCTCCTCGCCGAGCACGTCGCCTTCCTCCGCGGGCTCGCGGAGGACGTCTGCGGCGCCGAGCCGCGCTGCACGATCCACGTCGAAGACCGCATCCAGTACCGGAACCCCCGCGTCGCGCTCGAGCAGCGTCCGGAAATCCTCGCGAACCTCGAGGAGGCCATCCGCCGCGTCGGCCTCGAGCCGAAGCAGACGGCGATTCGGGGCGGCACCGACGGCTCGGCGCTGACCGAGATGGGCCTGCCGTCGGCGAACATCTTCACCGGCGGGCACGACGCCCACAGCGAGCGCGAGTGGATCTGCGTCGAAGACATGGGCCTCGCCGCCGCGACGCTCGTCGAACTCGCGCGCGTCTGGGCCGAGCAGTAGCGGGCACACTTAGGGGATGGAGCCGCTGCTCGACCGCCTGGGGCGTCCGCTCGAAACCCTGCGGGTCTCGATCACCGACCGCTGCAACTTCCGCTGCGTCTACTGCATGCCGAAGGAGGTCTTCGGGCGGGATTACGCGTTCCTCGAGCGTCGCGAGCTGCTCACCTTCGAGGAGATCGCGCGCCTCGTGGGCATCTTCGCCTCGCTCGGCGTCCGCACCGTCCGCCTCACCGGCGGCGAGCCGCTCGTTCGGCGCAACGTCGAGCATCTCGTCGAGCAGCTGTCGGCCATCGAGACGCCGGCAGGCGACAGGCTCGAGCTGGCACTGACGACGAACGGCTCCCTGCTGGCGCAGAAGGCCGAGGCGCTCGCCGCTGCGGGGCTGAGCCGGGTCACCGTCAGCCTCGATTCGCTCGACGAGGAGGCCTTCCGTGCGATGAACGACGTCGACTTCCCGGTGCAGCGGGTCCTGGAGGGAATCGACGCGGCGGCGGCGTCCGGGCTTCCGGTGAAGGTCAACGCCGTCGTCAAGCGCGGCGCGAACGACGGCGACGTCCTCGCCCTCGCGGAGCACTTCCGGGGCAGCGGCCACGTCCTTCGCTTCATCGAGTACATGGACGTCGGCTCGACGAACGGTTGGCGGCTCGACGACGTCGTCAGCGCCGAGGAGATCGTTCGGCGCATCTCGGAGCGCTGGCCGCTCGAGCCCGCCGAGGCCGAGCGGCCCGACGCGACTGCCCGCCGCTGGCGCTATCGCGACGGCGCAGGCGAGATCGGCGTCGTCGCCTCCGTCACGCAGCCGTTCTGCGGTGGCTGCTCACGGGCCCGCCTGTCGGCCGAGGGAAAGCTCTACACGTGTCTCTTCGCCGCGCGCGGCCACGACCTCCGCGCACCGCTGCGGCTCGGCGCGTCCGACGAGGAGCTCACCGACCGCCTGCGGCAGATCTGGACGCGGCGCACCGACCGCTATTCCGAGCTGCGCACCACCGAAACGGCTTCGTTGCGCAAGGTCGAGATGTCGTACATCGGCGGCTAGAGGCGGTAGCCGTCCTGTAACCCCACGGTTTAGAGTTTGAGCATGGAGCGGGTCGTCGCTCTGGGTCGCAGGGTGCTGCCGCGCGGTTGGAGGGACTTCGCCCTCCAGCTCGTGATCTGGTTCGGCTTCTACTTCTCGTACCTCGCGGTGCGGCACCTCACCGACCAGAACCCGACCAAGGCGTTCGTCAACGGGCTCCGCGTGATCTCGTTCGAGCGGCACCTGACTCATCACCTCTTCGAGTTGACCGTCGAGCGGATCGCCGACTCCTCCTCGACCCTCCTGACGGCGACGGCCTGGACCTACTGGAACTCCGAGTTCACCGTCATCGGGCTCACGCTGCTCTGGGTCTATCTCCGGCGACACGACGGCTTCCGCCGCTTCCGCAACACGGTGCTCCTCGCGAATGCGATCGGCCTCGTCGGCTTCTGGCTCATGCCGACGGCGCCGCCGTGGATGTTTCCGGACAAGGGGTTCGTCGACGGTGTCAACCATTCGAGCGCGCTCCTGCAGTCGCTGGGGAACTCGTACGCCGCGATGCCGAGCCTGCACGCCGCCGACGCGCTGATCGTGGGGTGGTTCCTCGTCGCCACCTCGCGCACGGTCTGGGCGAAGGCCCTGTGGGCGCTGTGGCCCCTGTGGGTCTGGTTCTGCGTCGTCGCGACCGCGAACCACTACCTCCTCGACGTGCTCGCCGGCATCGGCGTTGCGGTCACGGCGCTGCTCGCCACGGCATGGGCGCCGCGGCTCGTCGCACGCCTCCGCGCCGTCGGACCGATTATCGCAAACCTGCTATAGTCGGGCATAGCAGGATTGCGATGCTGGAGATGAATGCGACTCCACGGCTCCGCCGCGTCAAGCACGGATACACCCGCGGCGCCCGCTCACTCGCCGGCCGCTCGGTCACGAGCCTCGCGCGCACGGGCGTCACGCCGAACGTCCTCACGGGGACCGGCGTCACGCTCTGTCTCGCGGCGGCGATCCTCGTCCCGTTCGAGGATCGAGCCGGCACGCTGCTCATCTACTGGCTCGCGGCCGGCATCTTCGTGGTGGGCTCGTTGCTGGACATCCTCGACGGCGCGCTCGCCCGCGTGGGCGGCAAGTCGACCCCGTTCGGTGCCTTCATCGACTCCACGACCGACCGGGTCGGCGAGGGCGCGATGCTCGCTGCGATCGCGCTCGTCTTCTCCCGCCACGGGAGGGACTGGGCCGTCGTGCTCGCCGTCGCGGCAGTCGTCGGCTCGTTCCTCGTCTCGTACACGCGCGCCCGCGCCGAGGCCCTCGGCCTGCGCGGCGACGTCGGCTTCGGCTCACGGGCCGAGCGGGTCGTCCTCATCACCGCCGGTCTCGTCTTCGCGCCGTGGGGCGGTCTCCCGTGGGCAATCGTCGCCCTCGCGGCGACGGCCTGGCTCACGGTCGTCCAGCGCATCCTGCACGTCCGCAAGCAACTTTCCGGAGGAACCAGTGGCAGCAACGAACGGTAGGGCACGCCTCGACGACGGCAAGGTCCGCGTCGCGCTCGTCGGCGTAGGGAACTGCGCGAACTCACTGCTCCAGGGCGTCGAGTACTACAAGGACGCGCCGGACGACCAGTTCGTCCCGGGGCTCATGCACGTCAACCTCGGCGGCTACCACGTCCGGGACGTGGAGTTCACCGCGGCGTTCGACGTCGTCAAGGGCAAGGTCGGCGAGGATCTCGCCGACGCGATCTGGGCGCACCCCAACGACACGATCCGCTTCGCGGACGTCCCCCAGACCGGCGTGAAGGTCTCGCGCGGCATGACCCACGACGGCCTCGGCAAGTACCTGTCGCAGGTCGTCGAGAAGGCGCACGGCAAGACCGACGACGTGGTCGGGATCCTCAAGGAGACCAAGACCGACGTCGTCGTCAACTACCTCCCGGTGGGCTCCGAGGCGGCGACCAAGTGGTACGCCGAGCAGATCCTGGAGGCCGGCTGCGCGATGGTGAACTGCATGCCCGTCTTCATCGCGCGCGAGGAGTACTGGGGGAAGCGGTTCGAGGAGAAGGGCCTGCCGATCATCGGCGACGACATCAAGTCGCAGGTCGGGGCGACGATCACGCACCGCGTGCTCACGTCGCTCTTCCGCGAGCGCGGCGTCCACCTCGACAAGACGATGCAGCTCAACGTCGGCGGCAACTCCGACTTCCTCAACATGCTCGAGCGTGAGCGGCTCGAGTCGAAGAAGATCTCGAAGACGAACGCGGTCACGTCGATGCTCGACTACGACCTCGGCTCGGGGAACGTCCACGTCGGCCCGTCCGACTACGTGCCGTGGCTGACGGACCGCAAGTGGGCCTACATCCGGATGGAGGGCTCGTCCTTCGGCGACGTCCCGCTCAACGTCGAGCTCAAGCTCGAGGTCTGGGATTCGCCCAACTCCGCCGGGATCGTGATCGACGCCGTGCGGCTCGCCAAGCTCGCGCTGAACAACAACGTCGCGGGCGCGCTCGTCGGGCCCAGCTCGTACCTCATGAAGTCGCCGCCCCAGCAGATCGTCGACGACGAGGCGTACGAGCTCACCGAGGAGTTCATCGAGCAGAATCGCCGCCACGCGCCGGCCGAGGCGCCCGTCACCGCGGAGTGACCCCCGACATCCGCTCCGCGCGTTCGCTCTCGCTGGGCGAGCGCGCGGAGCTCTTCACCGCAGCCTACGAGGGCTACCTCATGCCGATGCACGTCGACGCAAGCGCTCTTGCGTGGATGCAGGAGAAGTTCGACTTCGACCTGGACGCGTCGCGGGTCGCGTTTCGGGACGGCGACCCGGTCGGGCTCGCAAATCTCGCCATCCGCGACAGGGACGCCTGGGTCGGCGGCGTGGGCGTCGTCCCGGGCTCGCGCCGGGCAGGCGTCGGAGAGGCGCTCATGCGCGCCCTCCACGAGGAGGCACGGTCGCGCGACGTGGAGCGCGTCTGGCTCGAGGTGATCGTGGAGAACACCGGCGCCCTCGCCCTTTACGAGAAGCTCGGCTACGAGACCGTGCAGGACGTCGAGGTCTGGACCCTCCAGTCCGCCGAGGAGGAGCTCGCCGGGCGAGAGGTTCCCGCGGCCGAGGCGAAAGGCCAGCTTCCCGAACGGCATGAGCCGTGGCAGCGCGCCGACGGCACGCTCTCCCATTACGACGACGTGCGCGGCCTGGTCACGGAGAGCGGCGCGATGCTCTTCTGTGTCCGCTCGACCGCCCAGCTGCAGCAGTACGCCGGCGAGCCCGATCCGCTGATTCGCGCGCTGCGCACGTACGGCGACGTCTACGTCCTCAACCTGCCGGCGGATGATCCGGCTGCACAGGTCCTCGGTGAGCTCGGCGGCTCCGTCGCCGTCCGCCAGCACGAGATGGTGCTCGAGCTCTAGTGGGGATTCGGCACTAGACTCGATCGACGTGCGGATCGCGCTCGTCACGCCGTTCGCCTGGTCGCAGCCGCACGACGTGAACGAGCACGTGGGCGGGCTCGCGCACGAACTGCGACGCCGCGGGCACGTCGTGACGATCCTGGCTCCTTCGAACCGCGCGCGCGACCTCGCCGCCGGCCGGCGGGCGCTCCTCGGCGACTACGACGACCCGGAGCTGATCGCCATTGCCCCGGCCGTCCCGATCTCGAGACGCAGCCGGATGGGCCTGCCGGTCGGAGTGCGTGCCAGCCTCTCGCTCGCTCTTGCGCGCGGCAGGTTCGACGTGGTGCACGGCTTCGAGCCCGGCTTGCCGAGCCTCTCGTATCTCGCGCTTCGCGACTCCGCGGCGCTGACGGTGGCGACCTTCTTCTCTCCCGAGCGACTCGGCTACCCGCCGGGCCGCGCGCAAAGGGAGCGGCTGCTCGCCCGCGTCGACGCGCTCCTGGCGACGAACGACGAGGTCGCCGACGCGGCAGCCGCCCGCTTCCCCGGCCGCTATGAGCTCGTTCCCCACGGGATCGACGCCGAGCTGTTCGCTCCCGCGGAAAAGAAGCGACTCGTCGTGCTCGAGTGGCGGCAGACCGAGCGGCCGCTGCTCCGCGCGCTCGTCCGCGAGCTCGCGGAACAGCCCGGCTGGGAGCTCGTGCTCCTGCGAACGCGGATTCCGGCCTCGCGGCCGGCCGCCTCACCGCGGCTGAGAGGGAGGATGCGCGTGCGCACCGCGCGCACCGGCGTTGCCCGCGCCGAGCTCCTTCGCTCCGCCGCGATCTTCGTCCCCGCAGTCGAGGGCTTGCCACGGCTCGTCGCCGAAGCGCAGACGGCCGGCGTCGCGATCGCTGCCCCGCCCGGACGTGCCGAACAACCCGAGCTCGCGGCCGCCGAGACGGCTCGGATGATCGAGGACGAAGCCTTCCTCGCGCGGCGCGCTCGGGAGAGCCTCGCGGCGGCGCGCTCGCAGACGACCGGGGTCCTCGCCGACGGGGTGGAGGAGATCTACGAGCGAGTCGCCTCGCGCCGCCGCAGCCACACGACGAGGCCGCCACTCGAAGAGCGCGACTGGATCGTCGCCGATCTCCACCTCCATACGAGCTGGTCGCACGACTGCTCGATCGGCGTCGAGGAGCTCCTCGACCACGCTGAGGAGCAGGGCCTCGGCGCGATCGCGGTCACCGACCACAACGTCTTCGGGGGTGCTCTCGAGGCGGTCGAGCGCGCCCGTGGCCGCCGGCTGCTCGTCATTCCCGGGGAGGAGGTCAAGACGGCGGATCAGGGCGAGGTGATCGGGCTCTTCCTGCGCGAGGAGGTCGAGCGTGGCATGTCGTTCGGAGACACCGTTGCCGCGATCCGCGCGCAGGGCGGCCTCGTCTACCTCCCGCACCCGTTCGACCGCATGCATGCGATCCCCGAGCCGGCCACCCTCCACCGCCACCTTGCCGAGATCGACGTGCTCGAGGTCTACAACGCGCGGCTCCTGTTCGAGGCCTACAACGAGGAGGCGTTGCGCTTCGCCCGCAAGTACAACCTCACGCCCGGCGCCGGCTCCGATGCGCACGTCCTCGCCGGGGTCGGAACCGGAGCCGTCCGCATGCGCCGCTTCAGCGGCCCCGAGGAGTTCCTCGTCTCGCTGCACGACGCCGAGGTGCTGCGCCGCCCGAAGTCGCTCGTCTACCTCCAGGGATTGAAGTGGGTGGCCCAAGCCAAGGAACGGGTCCGCTGATCCCGAAAACCGCTCGGGGCATCCTGTGACCGTGGCGAACGACGAGATCTACGAGAAGTACCTGCAAAAGGCGATCACCGAGAGCAACGCTCTCGGCGACGAGCTCGCGAACGCCTCCGGCGGCACGCGCGTGCCGGTGCTCGGCTCCGGCCACCCGCTCGCAGACGTCTTTCTCCTCAAGTACTCGCCGAAGGCGTCGGAGCTGCAGGAGGGGGTGGCGTTCTACGGCCGCGCGGGCAACGCGCTCCTCAAGTCGCTGCAGCGGCTGCACGTCGACCCGATGGCGATCTACGGTACGAACTGCCTCAAGTTCGCGGGCGGCGACGAGGAGGAGTCGAGGCCGTTTCTCCTGCGCGAGCTGCACATCGTCCAGCCCAAGCTCGTCGTCGCGATGGGCGAGCACGCCGTCGCCTTCCTGAACGCAGCGGGGTTCCCGCTCGCGCGCGAGCTCCAGCTGGTCGAGGGTGAGCTCCAGGAGTACACCCCGACGATCCAGGGGCTCGTCACGCCCGACATCGACGAGTCGCTCGACGAGCAGCCGGCGAAGACGGCGTTCTGGAACGCCTTCAAGGTGCTCGGCGAGTGGTGGAGCCAGACGCCCCCGTACTGAGCCCGGATTTCCGGAAGCGCCTGCGCGTCGGGGCGTTCGTCCTCGTCGCCGCAGCGGTCGTGACGTGGGACGCCGTCGCGCCGCGCGTGGGCAGGGTCGGCAACTGGCCGGAGGTCGCCGTCATCGCCGCCGGTGTGCTGCCGGCCACGCTGGCGCTCATCCTGTTGGCGCTGCCGCTCTGGTCGCGCCGCCGGATCGTCGTCGTCGGGCTCGTCGTCTTCCTCGCTGCCGCGGTTGCGACGTGGGAAGCGGACTCCCACCTCGTCTCGAACTTCATGAAGCTCGGCGCGTACACGTGCGCCGGCTGGGCGTTCCTCTGGCTGTTCGAGGAGCTCGGCTGGGTGCTCCTCATCGCGCTGATCATCCCCTTCGTCGACGCGATCTCGGTCGCCGCCGGCCCGACGCACACGATCGTCACCCACCACATCGAGGTCTACTCGGCGGTCGCGGTCGCCTTCGTCGCACCTGGCGGGCCGGCGGCCGGTCTCGGGCCTCCGGACGTCCTCTTCTTCGCACTCTTCCTCGCCGCGACGGTGCGCTGGGGGCTCAGGCCCGGCTGGACGTGGGTCGCGATGACCGGGATGTACGCCCTGACACTCGTCCTCGCCAACGCCACGAACGCAAGCGGCCTGCCGGCGCTGCCGTTCCTCTCCTTCGGCTTCCTGGTCGCGAACGCCGATCTGCTCTGGCGGCGGCTCAGGCCGCGTCGGCCGGACTAGCTCCCGTCCTTGTCGTCCTTGTCGCCCTTGCCCCGGCGAAAGAGGCGAGGTCGTCCAAACCGCGCGAGCACTCCCAGCCCTCCCCAGCCGGCAGCGACGAGCTCGCGGTCCGCCTCCTTGTCGAGCTCGTCCCAGGCGGCGTCGCGCGTCGCCTCGTCGAGGTTCTCGAGTGCCTGGTCCTCTTCGGGCGATTCGGCCATGCCAGGACCTTACGCCGTCTGCTCGAGCAGCGCGACGCACTCGACGTGCGGCGTGTGCGGGAACATGTCGAGCGGTGTCACGCGCCGCAGCTCGTAGCCGTAGTCCTCGCGCAGGGACTTCACGTCCCCGGCGAGGGTGGTCGGGTTGCAGGAGACGTAGACGAGCCGCGGCGCGCCGATGCGGCCGAGGCGCCGCAGCGCCTTTCCCGCGAGGCCCGCGCGCGGCGGGTCGACGACGACGACGTCCGGCGGCCCCGAGCGCTCGAGCAGCTCCTCGATGACCTCGCCGACGTTGCCGGCGAAGAAGGCGGCGTTCGCGATCGCGTTGAGCTCGGCGTTCTCGAGCGCGCAGGCGACCGACTCCTCCGAGACCTCGATCCCCCACACCGTCAGCGCGTTCCGCGCGAGCGAGAGCCCGATCGTCCCAATCCCGCAGTAGAGATCCCAGACCGTCTCGCCGCCGGTGAGCCCGGCAGCCTCGCCGCCGAGGGCGTAGAGCCGCTCGGCCATGGCGGTGTTCGTCTGCAGGAAGGCGTTCGGGCGCACCCGGAAGCGCAGCCCGCAGAGCTCTTCTTCGATCCATTCCTCGCCCCACAGGAGCCGGGTGGGCAGGTTCGTCACCTCGGCCGGTGTGTCGTTCACCGACCAGTGGATCGAGCGGATCTCGGGAAAGCGGCGCAGCACGTCGACGAGGTACCCCGTCTCGAATCGCTCGCCGGGCGCGGTCACGAGCTGCACCAGCGCCTGCCCCGTGTTCCGGCCCTGGCGGAGGGCGAGGTGGCGGAGGTAGCCGCTGCCGTCGGCCTGCGAGTAGGCCTCGAGCCCCTCCTCGCGCGCCCAGTCGCGCACGGCGTCACGGATCGAGTTGCCCAGCTCGTCGGTGAGCCAGCAGCGCTCGATCTCGAGGACCTCGTCCCAGCGGCCCGCTCGGTGGAAGCCGAGCGCCGGGCCGTCCGGCGTCGCGGTGAACGAGTACTCGAGCTTGTTGCGGTAGTGGAAGATCTCCGGCTCGCAGGGGACGATCTGCTCGAGCGGCGGCTCGGCGATGCCTGCGAGGCGCTGCAGCGCGTCGCGGACCTGGAGCTGCTTCTGCTCGAGCTGCGCCTCGTAGGCGAGATCCTGGAAGCGACAGCCGCCGCAGGCGGGAAAGTGGGCGCACGGGGCCTCGACCCGCTCGGGCCCGGGGCGCAAGACCTCGGTCGCCAGCGCCTCGGCGTGGCTGCGCTTGACCTTCGTCACGCGCGCCCGGACGCGGTCGCCCGGCAGTCCGCGCCGCACGAAGACGACGAAGCCATCTAGCCGCGCCACTCCGTTGCCGCCGTAGGCGAGCGAGTCGACGTCGAGCTCGAGCTCGTCGCCCTTGGCGACGGGCGCGGCCATCGCTAACTGAGCGTCGCGACGTAGATCTTGCGCTCGCGCGGGCCGTCGAACTCGCAGAAGAAGACGCCCTGGTACGTGCCGAGGGCAAGGCTCCCGTCACGGAGCGGGATGAGGACTTGCGGGCTCGACGCGAGCGAGGCTCGCGCATGCGATGCCGCGTTCGGCCCGTCGGCGTCCTCGTGCCGCCACTCCCAGTCGTCGTCGACGACGCGCCTGAACGCGTTCTCGAGATCCGTCACGAGCTCGGGGTCGATGCGCTCGTTGATCGCGACGCCGGCCGTCGTGTGCGGCACGTAGACGAGCGCCGCCGACGCACCGTTCGATCCGTCGAGCGCCTCCCGGATCCGGTCCGTGATCTCGATCAGCTGCGTCTTGCGCTCGGTCTTGAGGGAGATCTCCCGCACGGGTCTATCCTACGAATCCGCATGCCGGGGCCGCTCCAGCAAGGCGAGATCGACGCGCTGAGCGCCGACGCCGACCGCTTCATCGCCGAGCTCGACGAGGAGGCGTACCTCCACTTCGCCGGCCACAAGGAGACGTACGAGCTCGCCCCGATCTACGAGCGGCACGAGCGCCTGACCCAGCTCGAGACGGCGCTGTCGCTCGGGGCGTCGGTCGACGGCGATCGCCGCCGCCGCGAGCTGTGGAAGTTCGCGTGCGAGGGCTATCTCGGTAACTTCGTGAGCGAGCAGCAGGAGCGGGTCGCCGAGCTCGAGGCGACGGTGACCGCATCGGTCGAGGGCGACGAGATCCCCTTCCGCATGCTCAAGCCGCGGCTGATGAACGAGGAAGACCGTGAGGTACGCGCACGGATCGAGGCCGCCCGGAACGAGCTCACCGAGGAGAACCTGAACCCACTCGAGCTGCAGGCGGCCGAGGTGATTCGACGCGAGACCCGGCGGCTCGGTGCCGAGAGCTACGCCGATCTGTACCGCAGCTTTGGCTTTCCGCTCGACGAGCTCGCGGGGCAATGCCGCCGTTTCCTCGCCGACACGGACGGCCTCTGGGAGGAGGCGGGCGACCGATTCTTCCGTTCGCGCATCGGCCTGGGGTTGGGAGACGTGACGCGCTGGGACGTCGGTCGAGCATGGCGCGGGACCGAGTGGGATGCCGCGTTCCCGCGCGACCGGATGCTGCCGGCGCTCGAGGGCACCCTCGCTGACCTCGGCATCGATCTGCGGGCGCAGCCGAACGTCGAGCTCGATCTCGAGGAGCGCCCGAGTAAGGACCCACGCGCCTTCTGCTCGCCGATCGAGGTGCCGGGACGCGTGGTGCTCGTGCTGAAGCCGCAGGGCGGCCCCGACGACTGGCGCGCCCTCTTCCACGAAGCCGGCCACACGGAGCACTTCGCCCACACCGACGCGGGCCTGTCTCCCGAGGAGCGGAGACTCGGCGACAACGCCGTTACCGAGGGCTGGGCCATGCTGCTCGAGTTCCTGACGATCGATCCGGCGTGGCTCGAGCGGCGGCTCGGCTTCCCTCGCCCGTACGAGTTCGCCGCCGAAGGGGCGGCGCAGCTCCTCTGGCTCGTGCGGCGCTACTGCGCGAAGCTCTTGTACGAGCTCGACTTCCACTCGGCGGAGGACGTGACCGCGCTGAGGCCGCGCTACGTCGAGCTGCTGCGCGAGGCGACGAAGGTCGAGCCCGCCGGCGCCGACTACCTCGGGGACATCGACTCCGGCTTCTACGCCTCGGCGTATCTCCGCGCGTGGGCGTTCGAGTCCCAGCTGCGGGCCTACCTGCGGGAACGCTTCGGCAATGCCTGGTTCTCGCGTCGCGAGGCGGGCTCCCTGCTGCGCGAGCTCTGGGCGGAGGGCCAGAAACCGACGGCCGACGAGCTGCTACACGAGGTCTCGGGCGAGACGCTCGAGCTTGCCGCGGTCGCCGACCGGATCCGCGAGGCGCTGGCTGCGGCCTGAAAGGCAGGTGCCCGGCACCGGTCGGTGCCAGGCACCCGTTGACTCGCTACTTCTCCTCGGCCTTGCCCTCGATCGTCTTGTGGGCGTCGCCGACGCCGATCTCGATCTTGCGGGGCTTCGGCTGCTCGGGCTTCCGAACGTGGACCTCGAGCACACCGTGCTCGTACTTCGCCGATACGGCTTCCTCGTTCACGCCCTGCGGCAGGCCGATCGTGCGCGAGAACGTGCCGAAGCGGCGCTCGAAGCGGAAGTACTTCCCATCCTCCACCTTGTGCTCGCGCGTGCGCTCGGCGGTGATCGTCAGCGCGCCGTCCTCGAGCTCGACGGAGATGTCCTGCTCGGGGATGCCGGGAAGGTCGAAGGCATAGACGACCTCGTCGTCGGTCTCCCAGACGTCGGCGGTCGGAACCCAGCTCTGCGTGGCCTGGCCGTTGCCCTCGAAGAGCCCGTTCATGTAGCGGCTCATCTCGTTCTGGAGGGCGGCGAGCTCACGGAAGGGCTCCCAGCGAACAAGCGTGGCCATGTGCTTCCTCCTTGGTGCGGACATACCTGTTACGTACACCAGGATAAAACCTAAGCGTGTGTATGTCAAGTCGCACTGATCCCTAAACTGCGCCAGTGCTCCCGCTCCGCGACAGCGTTCCCGGCCGCACCACTCCCTTCGTCACCGTCGGGCTGATCGTCGCGAACTTCCTCGTCTGGTTCTGGGAGCTCAAGCGCCCGGGAGTCG
Organism: Gaiellaceae bacterium; assembly: GCA_035653435.1. Classification (GTDB taxonomy): domain Bacteria; phylum Actinomycetota; class Thermoleophilia; order Gaiellales; family Gaiellaceae; genus Palsa-739. The sequence goes on along the minus strand of DASRBY010000028.1, from coordinate 35,360 downwards.
ACGTGCACGTGTTCCGCGACGGCTTCTACCCCTGCGCGCTTCATGGGCCATGCCACCTCCCGCCCGGCTTTCACGCGCTGCCCTGGTACGAAGGGGTCTTCACGGGCATGTTCATGCACGCGAGCTGGGAGCACATTCTCGGCAACATGCTCTTCCTCTGGATCTTCGGCAACAACGTCGAGGACGCCCTGGGCCACGTTCGCTTCCTCGTCTGGTACCTGGCTGCAGGCGTGGCCGCGATGGCGGTGCAGACCGCCGTGACGCTCGGATTTGCGGGAGCGAGCGCCGCGAGCATCCCGAACATCGGCGCGAGCGGAGCGATCGCGGGCGTGCTCGGCGCCTACTTCGTGCTCCTCCCACGCGCGCGGGTGCTGACCGTGATCTTCATCGGGATCATCCTCCTGCGCGAGATCCCTGCCGTCTGGTTCCTCGGCATCTGGATCGCGTTGCAGGCCTGGACCGGCGGGCTCTCGTTGCTTCATCCGCAGGCGGGCGGTGGCGTCGCGTTCTTCGCCCACATCGGCGGCTTCGCGTTCGGGCTGGGGACCGGCCTCGTGCTCCTCGTCACGCAACGGACCCGGCCACAGCCGCGCGAATATCACCTCCGGTAACGCTGAGGATTCGCGCGGAATGCGAAGGGCATGCCGTCCGTTGTAGACGGCATGGGAACCCTCGAAGAGATCCACACGGAGATCGAGCGCCTGAGCGAGGAGCGAACCGAGCTCTGGCACCGGCTCTCCGACCGGCACGACCCGGAGGTGCGGGCCGAGATCCATGCGATCGACGCGCGGCTCGACCGGCTCTGGGACGAGCACCGGGCCCTCCGCGCCCGCCTGCGCTTCGGCGACCGCGAGTCGATCGTGGCGCGCGCGCGGGTCGAGGAACGGCTCGAGCGCGCGGCCTGAGCCGAACTGCCCTCTACACTGAAGCTCTCTCGGGGCGTTAGCTCAGCTGGGAGAGCGCCGGCTTTGCAAGCCGGAGGTCACCGGTTCGATCCCGGTACGCTCCATCTACCGCCGTTGGGGACGCTACGCCCAAACGCTCACGAGCATTCAGGTTGCCACCAGCCGGTTTGGAAGCGACACTTCCACACGTGACCGACGGGCTGGACATGCGCGGCCGCTACGAGCAGGCGCTCGCCGAGGTCGAGGAGATGAAGCGGACGCTGCGGGAGCACGCGCGGAACGTCGCCGCGCGGGAGCGGGAGCTCGAGAGGCTCCGGCTCGACGTTGCCGGCCGGCAAGGCCGACGGCGCGCTCCGGCGCCCGCCGGCCCGGAACGCTCGGACGAGCTCGCCAAGGCCATCGCAGAGGCCGAGAACCGCGAGCGCGAGGCGGTGCAGGAGCTCGCGCTCGCCAAGGCGGAGCGCGAGCGGCTCGACGAGCGAGAGCAGGCGATCCGGAAGGTCGAGCGGGAGCTGGCGGGACTGCGCATCCAGCTCCAGCAGGAGCGCGAGCGGCTCACGGGCTCCGCGCCGAGCGAGCCGAAGCCGAAGCCGTCCGCCGAGCAGGAGCCCGCAGGCGCGTCCCCGCCCCCGACTCCGCTGCCGCAACCCGCCCCCGACGCGGACCTCGAGACCGCGGGTCACAAGCCCAAGCGCAGCAGCATGCTCGCCGACCCGCAGCTCAGAAAACAGCGCAACTAGAACAGCACCGCCGCTGGTATCGTCGGCGGTCTGCTCGGTGCGTGAAGGCAGGGGGGCCTGCTGCGCCGGGCGTCTCGCCATGTCCACGTATGTGAGCTCAGTCGACCCGCCCGACCTCGGCATGCTGCCGACCTTCCGACGCCTGCTCCGACTCTGGCGCGAGCAGTGGAAGCTCGGCGTCTTCGGCCTGTCGTGCTCGCTCGTCTACACGCTGATCTCGATCGCGATTCCGATCCTGATCCAGCGTGCGATCGACAACTCGATCGACACGAGCCATCACCATCACCGGCAGGCGCTCTGGCCGTACCTCGCGATCATCGCCGGGCTCGCGGCCGTGCGCGCCGCCATCGCCTTCAACCGCCGGTTCGCGACCGCGCGGATCGGCGTCCGAATCGAAGCGCGCATGCGGGAGCTTCTCTACCAGGCGTACCTGCGCTACCCCCGCGCCTTCTACGACCGCCACGCGACCGGGCAGGTCCTCTCGCGCGCCACGAACGACCTCTATCCCATTCGCTACTTCATCGGCTGGGGCCTCGTGCAGGGCATGCAGAGCGTGATGATGATCATCGGAGCCGGGATCGTCCTCGCGATCGTCGATCCGCAGCTGACGCTCTATGCAGCGGTGGCGCTGCCGCCGATCGGCTACGTCGCCAACCGCTTCGGGCATCGCGTGTCGCCGATCTCGCGGGAAGTGCAGGCGCGGAAGGGCGACGTGACCGAGGCAGCCGACGAGGCCGTGGTGGGCATCGAGATGGTGCAGGCCTTCGGCCGCGAGAACGACGTGCGCGAGCGTTTCGGCGACCGGGCCGAGGGCGTCCGCTCGGCGGCGCTCCGTCAGGCCGGCGTCGAGGCGCAGCACGTCCCCGGCCTCTACTACCTCCCCGCTCTCTCGATCGCCGCGGTCGTCTTCTTCGGCGGCCGCGCCGTCATCCACGGGCAGATCACGATCGGCCAGTTCGTCCTCTTCGAGACCCTTCTCCTGCAGCTCGTCTGGCCGCTCGAGGCGATCGGCTGGATCCTCGACCTGGCACAGCGGGCGCTCGCGTCGGCCGGCCGCAGCTTCGGCTGGCTCGAAGGGATCGAGCCGCTACCCGAGCCGGCGGATCCCCGGCCGCTCCCGCCGGGCCCGCTCGGCATCCGCTTCGAGAACCTGAGCTTCGCGTACGGCGGCGAGGTGGACGTCCTGCACGAGCTCGACCTCGTCGTCGAGCCGGGCGAGATCGTCGCGGTCTGCGGCCCCACGGGCTCGGGCAAGACGTCGCTGCTCAACCTTCTGCCCCGCTTCTACGACCCGACGGCCGGCCGGGTGCTCGTCGGCGGCGTAGACACCCGCGACGTCCCGATTGCCGAGCTCCGCGCGGACGTCGCCCTCGTCACCCAGCGGCCGGTGCTCTTCTCGGTGCCGCTGCGCGAGAACCTCACCGCCGGCCGCGAGGACGCCGACTGGGACGAGGTGCTCGCCGCCTGCGAGGCGGCCGGCGTCGACGCGTTCGGGCCGAAGCTCCCGGAGGGCTACGACACGCTGATCGGGGAGCGTGGCGTCAACCTCTCCGGCGGACAGCGGCAGCGCGTCGCCCTCGCCCGGGCACTCGTCGCGGGCTCGCGCGTCGTCGTGCTCGACGACCCGCTCTCGGCCGTGGACACGCTCACCGAACGGCGCCTCGTCAAGCGCCTCAGGCCCGCGCTCGCCGGCCGCACGGTTCTCGTGGCGACGCAACGCCTCTCCACGGTCGAGATCGCCGACCGCGCGGTCGTTCTGCTCGACGGGCGAATCGTCGAGTCGGGGACGCCGGCCGAGCTGCTGCGCGCAGGCGGCGAGTTCGCAACGCTCTTCGGGGACGAGGTGATCGCCGCGTGAGGCGCCTCTGGCGGTACATGGAAGGGCGCAAGCTCTTCGCGGTGCTGATGGTGGTCGTCGGCGCGGGCAACGCCGCGGCGCAGACCGGCGGCTGGCTCATCGTCCGGGCTGCGATCGACCACGGAATCGCCGTCTACAACAAACGGGGCGACCTCGTCGGCAACCTCCACTACCTTTCAATCGCCGTCGCGATCTATCTCGGCGTCGCGGCAGCGGGCTGGGTGCTGCAGGCGCGGCTGATCCGTGGGCTCGCGACGATCGGTCAGGCGGTCGTGATCGGCCTGCGCCGCAATCTGTTCGACCACCTGACCGGCCTCTCGCTCCGGTACTTCTCGCAACAGAAGGCCGGCTGGATCATCGCGCGCATCACGAGCGACGTTGACGCCGTCTCCGACGTGCTCTCGCAGGGCATGCCGACCCTCGTCTCGAACGTCATCCTCCTGCCGGCGGCGGTCACCGCGCTCCTCATCGCCGACTGGCGGCTCGGGCTCATCTCCTTCGCGGTGCTGCCGCCGGCGCTCATCCTCTCCCGCTGGTTCCAGCGCGTCTCGCACGCGGCGAACGTCGAGCAGCGCAACCGGATCGCGGCGGTCACGGCGCAGATCGCGGAGTCGGTGGCGGGAATGGCGGTCGTGCAGGCGTTCAATCGCGAGCGACGCTTCCAGGCCGAGTTCGACGCCCTCAACGACGCGAACCGCGCCCAGGCGACGTATGTCCAGAAGATCTTCTCGACCTTCTTCCCCTCGATCGAGTTCCTCGGCGTCCTCGCCATGGGCACCGTCCTCTACTTCGGCTCGCACCTGTACCAGCACCACACGCTCACGATCGGAACCCTGATCACGGCGATCTACCTCCTGCAGCTGGTCTTCCAGCCGCTGCAGGAGCTCTCCGACGTGTACGGCCAGCTGCAGTCGGCGGGCGCGGCGATGGTGAAGATCGCGAGCATCCTCGACGAGGAGCCCGAGGTGCGGGACCGCCCCGGGGCGAAGCCGCTGTCGCGCATCGAAGGCGACCTCGACCTCGACTCGCTGGTCTTCGCCTACGGCAGGGATCCCGTCCTGCACGGGGTCTCGTTCCACATCGAGCCCGGCGGCTGCTTCGCGCTCGTGGGCGAGTCGGGCCACGGCAAGTCCACGCTCGCGCGGCTGATCGGCCGCCACTACGACCCCGACCAGGGGGCGGTGCGCGTCGACGGCCACGATCTCCGCGACGTCCAGCTCCGCTCGTACCGGCGCCAGCTCGGCGTGGTGCTGCAGGACCCCTTCCTCTTCAGCGGCACGATCGCGTCGAACATCCGCTTCGCGAAGCCGGACGCGACGGACGAGGAGGTCGAAGCCGCGGCCGCGGCGGTCGGCGTGGACCGCGTTGCGGCCCGGCTCTCGGGCGGCCTCGACCACGAAGTGCGCGAGGGCGGCGCCGGGCTCTCCGCGGGTGAGCGCCAGCTGATCTCGATCGCGCGGGCCCTGCTCGCCGACCCGCGGATCCTCGTCCTCGACGAGGCGACGTCGAACATCGACCGGCCGACCGAGGTGCTGATCGAGCAGGCGCTCGACCGGCTTCTAAGAGGCCGCACGTCGATCATCATCGCCCACCGCCTCTCGACCGTCCGGCGCGCCGACGAGATCCTCGTCGTCGAGAACGGCCAGATCATCCAGCGCGGCACCGAACGAGAGCTGCTCGCCGCCGATGGACCTTTCCGCCGGCTCGCCCACACGCTCGAGGGCGGCGAGCCGGAGCTCGCGGCCGCCGGCTAGCAGCTAGCTGTCCTGGGACTGCTCGAGGACGCGCAGGGCGACCTCGACCACGTGCGGGTCGAACTGGCTGCCCGACGCCTCCGCGATGCGGCGCACCGCCTCCCGGTGGCTGAGGCGCCGCCGATACGGCCGGTCGGTGGTCATCGCGTGATATGCGTCGCAGACGAAGATGATCCGCGACTCGAGCGGGATGCTCTCACCGGCGACCCCGTCGGGATAGCCGCGGCCGTCCCACCGCTCGTGGCAGTGGCGGACGATCGGCCGCACGACCTGGAGCCGGTCGATCGGGGCGATGATCCGCTCCCCGAGCTCCGGGTGGGTTTGGACGAGCTTCCGCTCGGCGGCGGTCAGGCGCCCCGGCTTCGCAAGCACGTCGCTCGGAATGCCGATCTTGCCGATGTCGTGCAGGAGGGCGCCGAGCTCGAGTCGCTTCAGCGCGCGCTCGTCGAGGCCGAGCTCCCGTCCGACCCGCAGCGACAGATCGGTGATCCAGCGCGCGTGCGTCGAGGTGTACTCGTCGTTCGCCTCGAGCGCGTTCGCGAGCGCCTCCACCGTCGAGACGAACGTCCGCTCTAGACCCTCGTAGCTCGATGCGTTGGCGATCGCGAGCTTCGCCTGCTGCGCAAGCCCGCCGAGCAGGGCAAGCTCGCGCTCCCCGAAGTCGCTCCGTTCGACGAGCGCGACGAGGCAGCCCGTCCGGCCGTCGACAGCGAACGGCGCGACCGCGTAGCGACCGCCGGGCACCGGGGCTTCGCCGATCACAGGCTCGTAGTCCTGAGGCTCGGAGATGTACGGGTCGCGGCGCGCATCGAGCGCGGCCACGGGATAGCTCTGCGCGGCGAGCTCTTCGGCCGTCTCCGGCGAATGCCCGTGTTCGGCGCGAAGGAGCAGCTCGCCGTCCGCCTCGAGGTAGAAGGACGTGTTGCGACTGTCGAGGATCTCGGCGGAGAGCTCGGTCACGCGCCTCGCGATGTCGTCGAGGTCGACGAGGGTCGCGAGCTCTCGACCGAACTCGAGCAGCGACGTCGCGCTCTCGGCCTCGCGCCTCGCCGACTCGTACAGGCTCGCGTTCTCGACCGCCACCGCGGCGTGGCCCGCGAGCACCTCGAGCAGCCGCACGTCGTCCTCGTCGAACTGGTTCAGCCCGAGCTTCGAGACGACGATCACGCCCACCACGCGACTCCCATAGCGGAGCGGCACTGCGAGGAGCGACTCCTCGATCGGGTCGGTCCCCTCGATCAGCTTGCCGAACTCGCAGTTGGCTGCATCCGCGACGACGATCGACTCGCCGAGCTGCGCGCAGCGGCCCGTGATCCCCCGGCCGACCCGGGTGCGCAGCATGTCGAGCGAGCGCGACTCCGCCGTCGACGTCAGCTCGCCGAGGAACGCGACCGGAATGAGCTCGTCCCCGTCGGAGACGAACACGCGACAGTTGTGGTAGTCGACGAGCGAGCGGAGCTCGGCCGCGATCGCCTCGCCGATCTCCCGCACGTCGTTGAGCCGGTTGAGCTTCCCGGTCAGGCTCTGCAGCATCTTCAGGTGCGCGATCGAGCGCACGTCGCGCTCGATCCCGGGCGTGTTCGGCCGGCTCGTCTCGTCCTCGTGGTAGAGGACGACCTGGTTCTTCCCCTGCGCCTTCGCGGTCATCATCGCCGCCTCCGCACAGGCGGCGAGCTCGCGAGGATTCATCGCGTGCTCCGGGCCGAGCGCGAGGCCGACCGAGACGGTCATCCGGCCGATGCCGGGGAAATCCACGGCGGCGAGACGGGTCTGCACCCGCTCCGCCACGCGGACGGCGTCCTCGCCCCCGCAGCCGTCCATCACGACGGCGAACTCCTCGCCGCCCAGCCGGCAGATGATGTCCTCGGGCCGGACGATCGCCCTCAGCGCTTCGGCGAGGAAGCGGAGCAGCTCGTCGCCCACGGCGTGCCCGTGCACGTCGTTGACGTGCTTGAAGTCGTCGATGTCGAGCATCAGCAGCGCGAGCGGCCTGTGCGTACGGCTCGACGTCTGGAGCGACTGCAGCAGACGCTCGTAGAAGACGCTGTGGTTGAAGAGGCCGGTGAGCGAGTCGGTCCTGGCCTGATGCTCGAGCCGCGCCCGGCTCTCGGCGTTGTCCAGCGCGAGCGCCGCCGCGTCCGCGAAGCGCTTCGCGATCTCGAACTCCATCTCGGTAAAGGCGACGCCCTCCCCTTCGCGGTAGATGTTGAGCGCCCCCTTGATCTGGCCGCGAGCGATGAGCGGGACGCAGATCAGGGCCTCGGGCTCGAGCGGCGTTCCGGGCACCGTCCGCACTCGCGGGTCGAGATGCGCCTGGTTCGTGAGGACCGCCTCGCGGTTCCGCGTCGCCCAACCGGTGATCCCCTCGGCGAAGCTCACCGTGGTGCTCATGATCTCGTCCGCGTACACGTCGCGCACGAGCACGGGCTTCAGCACCCGCTTCGTCTCGTCGGCCTCGTAGATGGTCAGGGTGTCGTGCGGAATCAGGTCACCCACGGTGTCGGCGATGCGCACGAGGAGGGCATCGAGGCTCTGCTCCGCGAGAACCTCGTGGAAGACGTCGGCAAGCCGCCGGTACGACTCGACGAGCGTCGGGTCGCCCGCCGGAGTATCGGCGTCGAGCAGCCGCAGATGATTGGGCCGGGCTACCACCGATCCCCCGATCGATCGCAGTTCAGATACACCGTTTCGTGGCTCCCGGAAGTGGACCGCAGCGGACGCACGAAGCATCGGTGCGAGGCCCCCTGCGCGAATCCCTCGTGAGGGGGAACCCACACCCCCATGCTTTCGCGCCGCGAGGGCCGGGAATGGCTCTGGGATGCCCGATTCCGCCGCCGACCTCGTTCCGCCGAGGCCGACTCTCCCCAAGCTGCGCCAGGCGGCAGCGGACTGTCGGGCGTGCCCGCTCTGGGAGAACGCAACGCAGACGGTATTCGGGGCCGGTAGCAGCGGCTCGGCGGCCATGTTCGTCGGCGAGCAGCCCGGCGACCGCGAGGACCGAGATGGAGCGCCCTTCGTCGGGCCGGCCGGACGTGTCCTCGACGATGCGCTCGTGCAGGCGGGCATCGACCGGCAGGCGGTCTACGTGACGAACGCCGTCAAGCACTTCAAGTGGGAGCCGCGCGGCAAGCGCCGCATCCACGCGAAGCCGAGCTGGAGCGAGCTCGCCGCCTGCCGCCCGTGGCTCGAGGCGGAGCTGTCCGTCGTGCGTCCGAGCGTGCTCGTCTGCCTCGGTGCGACCGCCGCGCAGTCGCTACTGGGCCGTCAGTTCCGGGTCACGAAGCAGCGAGGCGAGTGGATCGAGTCAGACCTGGCCGAGCACGTCACGGCGACGATCCACCCGAGCGCCATCCTCCGCCAGCGCGACGACGAGTCGCGCCACAAGGAGATGGAGGCGTTCGTCGAGGACCTGAAGCTCGTCGCCTCGGTTCTCTAGGCCGGAGGCCAAGCCTCGCGCAGCGGGCTTAGCCGCATGCTCCCTCCCTGGAGCGGGTGCGCAGCACCCGCGACCGAGTCAGTCGCCCCAGTCGAAGTCGCGGGCGCCGCCGTTGCCCCAGAACGCAGACTCCTCCATGGCGGGCACGGTGGCCGCTTCTCTCGTCTCGGCCGTGAGCTCCTCGAAGGGCTCCTCGCCCGGCCACACACCGACGTCCTCGAGGCTCGCGTCGCTGAAGTCCGGCTCGACACCGTCCATCGTCTCCTCGATTCGCGCCTGCTCCTCACTCTTGAAGAGCGGATGGTTCTCGAACGGGTCCCCGTCCTTGTAGTGCTCGATCGGCATCGCGTGGCCGAGCCGCGCGTTCCGTTCCTTCAGGTCGAGGTGCTCCCTGATGACCTGCGCGAAAATCGACGGTGTCTCTACCGGCATAAAGCGTCCTCCCGTGGGTCGTTCTCGTCGTCCGCGGGATGATAACGGGGATTGCTGCGGTTTCCCGGTCGAAAGTGTCAGAACGCGGCGGGCACCGCCCGCTCGACGCGATCCTTGCCGGCGCGCTTGGCGCGGTAGAGCGCGCTGTCTGCGGCGACGAGGAGCTGCTCGCTGTTCGACTCTCCCGCGTACTCGGCCACGCCGAAGCTGGCGGTGACGCGGAGACCCGGCGCATCAGGGATCTCCCGGGCGCCGAGCGCGACGCGGACCCGTTCAGCGAGCTGCACCGCTCCCTCCAGGTCGGCGCCGGGCAGCAGGAGCAGGAACTCCTCGCCGCCCCAGCGTCCCGCGACGTCGGACTCGCGGACGGTCTCCCGTAGCACGTCGGCGAAGGCCCGCAGCACTGCATCGCCCACAGCGTGGCCGTGCAGGTCGTTCACTTCCTTGAACTCGTCGAGATCGGCGAGGACGAGCGAGAGTGGGGTGTCGAAGCGCTCTGCACGGGCGGCCTCGGCGTGCAGGGCATCGGTCGCGGCGCGGCGATTTGCCAGTCCCGTGAGACCGTCGACGAGCGCCTGGCGCTCGACCATTCCGTGCAGGCGAGCGTTCTCGAGCGCGACGACCGCGTGGGCCGCGAGAGACGCAGCGTTTATCCGCTGCTCCTTGCTGAAGGAGTCGCCGACGAGCTCGAGCGTCCCGAAACGCTCGCCGGAGGCGGTCAACGGCAGGATCAGCCGGTCGCCCTCCGCGTCCGCGTCGCCGCTGACGACGACCGAACCGTCGGCCGACACGATCCGGCTCATGCGGGCCGACGTCGCCTCGGCGGCGGCTGCTGCCACGATCCGCAGCAACTGCTTCGCGTCGTGGGTCGCGGCAAGCGCCTCCCCGAAGTGCGCGAGCGCCTCGCGCACGCGTGCGCGCTCCTCTTCGAGCTCGAGCAGCCTCGCCTCGAGCTGCGCCGCCATGTCGTTGAGCGCCGTGCCCAACGCTGCGAACTCGTCCCGTCCACGCACCGGCACGCGCTCGGCCAGCCCGCCTCGCGAGATCGCGCGGGCGACCGTCGCGAAGCGCCGGAGGTTGCGGACGATCGACCGCCCCTGCAGGTACGCGACGACACCGACGAGCGCCAGGCAAGCGAGCAGGCCGAGCAGGAGACGGTCACGGGTTCGAGCGTCGGCGGCCTCGATCGAGGCCTTCGGGGTCAGGACCGCGAGGCGCGCCGAGGGAACTCCGGGCAGCGCCGGGGCGACGAACGCGCGATAGGACGCGCCTGCGACCCCGACCGTCCCGCTCCGCCCGGCGGCGAGGGGGACGCGACCATGAAGAGGCGGGAACGAGGCTACGATCCGCGTCCCGTCGAGCAGGACGAGTACGTCGCCCGAGTCGAGGGCGGCACCGAGACGGAGGCGCGCGACGAGGCCGCGGTCGAGCGGGACTGTCGCCACGACCTCTCCCAGCCGCTTCGTGCCGGCGACCACATCGACGGGTACCCGCGCGGCGAGACGCGGGGACGAGCCGACACGGAGGCCACGGGCGCCCACGACGTACACCGAAGGATCGCCGGCGAGGATCCGCACCAACGCCCGCCGGTCGCGCTGCGCGAGCGCGCGCTGCAGAGCCCGAGAGCGCGCGACCCGCTCGGCCTGCGCCTGGGCCCGGCTCGCCCGCTCCTGATACAGCGTGAGCGCCGCCCGCAGCCCCTCCTCCTGGCGGAGGGTGACCTGCCGCGCCTCGCCCGCGCCGGCGACCGTGCTGAACCCCCAGTACGTCGCTGCCATCGGGACGAGTGAGAGCAGCACAAAGTACGCCACGAGCTTGAGCTTGAAACTGCTCAGCTGAAACCCCCCAAATGTCAAGCGAAACGGCCCTCCTGCCGATAGCTTGCTCTGGGGAACGTTGTCGGCGGGAGGAGGGAACAACATGAGCCGGAAGGAGCGGATCGTCGCTGCGCTCCTACTCGCGATCGCCGTCGCGGGCGCAGCCCTGATCCCTCGCCTGCTCGCCTCGCCCCCGGCAGCCCCGGTCGGCGTCGCGCTCGGGCCGACTCCCGGGCACAGCGTCGTCCACGCGCCCGCATTCCCCTCGTCGACGGTCCCCTCGACGGTCGTCCCCACGCCGCATCGGCCGGTCGCCTCGTCGCCGCCTCGGTCGGGTCCGCAGCCTGGGACCGGTGCAGGCGCGGTCCCGCCCCGGCACACGAGGCCTCCGGCGGCGAGCGCTCGGCCCGCGCCGCCCGCCGGGGCGAAACCGCCTCACGCCCACCAGCCTCCCCAGTCCCCGCCGGTCACGGTTCCCGTCACGCCGGCCGCGCTCGCCCCTGGCACGACGAGCTGCAGCGGCACCTATGGCGGCACTGGCGCGAACGTGGTCGTGCCTGGCGGATCCACCTGCGTGCTCCAGCCCGGAACCACCGTGACGCACGATCTCACGGTGCAGCCGGGCGGGACGCTGATCGACCCCGGCGTGACGGTCCAGCACGACCTCGTCGCCCACAATCCCGCCGGGATCGCGATCACCGGCGACGTCGTCGGGCACGATCTCCGCGTCGAGGGCATCAGCGGCTCCGCCACGAGCGTGGGCAACTACGTCTGCGGCACGACCGTCGGGCACGACCTCGTGATCCAAGGTGGCCAGAGCTCCGCCGGGGCGTTCCTCATCGGCGGCGCCTGCTCGGGCGGCGGCAACACCGTCGGACACGACCTCGTCGTCGCCGGGAACGCGAACACCGTCGCCGTCGGCGGGAACTCGGTCGGCCACAAGACGCGCGTGCAGGGCAGCACCCAGGCCGGAGGCCCAGGAAAGCCGCCGCCGTCGCCGAAGCCGCACCCGAAGCCGAAGCCGGACGACAAGCCCAAGCCACCGCGGCCGCCGAAGCCGCAGCACGAGCCGAAGCCGCACGACAAGCCGGAGCCACAGGACCAGCCGAAGCCCCCGCCGCCGCCGAAGCCGCAGCACGCCCCCAGGCCGGGGCCGGCCAAGGACAAGCACGACTCGAAGGCGAAGCCGCCCAAACCGGCGACCGCGCACGGGGATCTGCAAGGATCAGGGCATGGCCGGCAAGTTCCGCAAGCTCCGCCCCACCCCGTGGGCCATCGCCATCGGGGCGTGGGACATCTGGCGCCGTCTGCCCGCCCAGCAGCGCCGCCAGCTCCTCAGCCTCGCGCGAAAGCACGGCCCAAAGCTCGCGGCAAAGGCGGCAAAGGCGGCAGCGGACCGCCGCCGCCGGTAGCACCCGGCCACGACCACGGCCACGGCCACTAGCTACAGGCCTAGCGCCGCGCGCACGATCCGGTCCTGCTCGCGCAGATGCGCGGTGGGGTAGCCCTCGCTCGGGCTGGCGCGCCACGGCCGCCCGATATAGAGGAGCGGCACGTCCTCCGGCTTCGTCTCCTCCAGCCGGTGCCTGATCGCGCGCCAGGCGCCCATGTTCTGCGGCTCCTCCTGCGCCCACACGACCTCGCGGAGGTTCGGGTAGCCGGCGAAGAGGGCTTTCGCGCGTTCGCTGGGGAACGGGTAGAGCTGCTCGAGACGGCCGATCGCCACGCCGGAGGCCTTCCCACGCTCCTCGTGACCGGCGATGTCGAAGTAGACCTTGCCCTGGCAAAGCACGAGCCGCTCGACGCCCTCGCGTGCGCCCTCGTCGGCGAGATCGGGGTCGTCGAGGACCGGGCGGAACTCTCCGCTCGCCAGATCCTCGAGCGTCGAGCCCGCTTGCTTCAGGCGTAGAAGGCCTTTCGGCGTCATCACCACGAGGGGCCGCGCCGTCGCGTCGAGCGCCTGCCGGCGCAGCAGATGGAAATACTGGCCGGACGTCGTGCAGTTCGCGATGCGCAGGTTCTCCTGCGCGGCGAGCTGGAGGAAGCGCTCGAGGCGGGCGCTCGAGTGCTCCGGCCCGTTGCCCTCGTAGCCATGCGGCAAGAGGAGCGTGAGGCGAGTCGACTCGCGCCACTTCGACAGCCCGGCGGCGATGAACTGGTCGATGATGATCTGGGCGCCGTTGACGAAGTCCCCGAATTGCGCCTCCCAGAGCACCAGCGCCTCGGGCGCGGCCGCGGCGTAGCCGTACTCGAAGCCGACGCAGGCGTACTCCGAGAGCGGCGAGTTGTAGATCTCGAACGCAGCGCCGGCGTCGTCCAGATGCTGGAGCGGCGTGTACGTCGCTCCGGTGCTCACGTCGTGGAGGACGTCGTGCCGGTGGGAGAACGTCCCGCGCTCGGTGTCCTGGCCCGTGAGCCTGATCGGGATCCCCTCCACGAGCAGCGAGGCGAACGCGAGCGCCTCGGCCTGGCCCCAGTCGACGCCGCCCTCTTCGAGCGTCTCGCGCCGGCGCTCGAGCTGGCGCATGAGCTTCGGATTCGGCGTGAACCCCTCGGGGACGGTCAGGAGCTGCTCGTTGAGCGCGCGCAGTCGGTCGGCGGCCACCGCGGTCACGACCTCGTCGCCCGTCGCGGCCGGCAGGTGCGTGTCGGTGCGCGGAGGGGGCTCGGCCTGCCCGAACGTCTCCTTCAGCGCCTCGTGCGCCTGCCGTAGCTCCGACAGGACGTCTGCCTCGAGCTCGTCCGCCTGCTCCTGCGTGATGTCGCTTTCGGCGACGAGCCGGGCGGCGAACTGCTCGCGTGCGGTGGGGTGATCCGCGATCGCGGCCGCAAGCAGCGGCTGTGTGTACGCGGCCTCGTCCTGCTCGTTGTGACCGTGCCGCCGATAGCCGACGAGGTCGACGACGACGTCGTGCCCGAAGCGGCGCCGGTAGGCGAGCGCGAGCCGGATCGAAGCGAGAGCCGCCTCGGGATCGTCCGCGTTGACGTGCACGATCGGGATGTCGAAACCCTTTGCGAGATCGCTCGAGTAGCGCGTCGAGCGGCCGCTCTCCGGGTCGGTGGTGAAGCCCACCTGGTTGTTCGCGATGAGGTGGAGCGTGCCGCCGGTCGAGTAGCCCGGCAGCGCCTGGAGGTTGAGCGTCTCGGCGACGCTCCCCTGGCCGGCGAAGGACGCGTCGCCGTGGATGAGAACCGGCAGCGCGACACTCGGGTCGTGATAGCCCTGACGCGAGGAGCGGTCGGTCTGCTCGGCCCGCGCGCGCCCCTCCACGACCGGGTCGACCGCTTCGAGGTGGCTCGGGTTCGAGACGAGGGTGATCGTGATGTCGCCGGTCGGCGTCGAGCGAGTCCCCTGGGCGCCGAGGTGGTACTTGACGTCGCCGCTGCCACCCTCCTCGCTCGAGACGACGGCGTCGATCGTCCGCTCGCCTTCGAACTCCCGCAGGATCGTCTCGTACGGCCGCCCGACGACGTGCGCGAGGACGTTGAGGCGGCCGCGGTGCGCCATCCCCAGCACGATCTCGTGGGCTCCCCCCGCCGCGGCGAGCTCGATCGCCTCGTCGAGCATCGGGATCATCACGTCGAGGCCCTCCACGGAAAACTGCTTCTGCCCGAGGAACGCGCGCCGGAGGTAGCGCTCCATCCCCTCCACCTGGCTCAGGCGCCGGAGCAGCCGCACCCGCTCGTCGCGGGACAGCGGGCGGCGGTACCGGCCCGACTCGATCGCCTGCCGCAGCCAGACGCGCTCCTCGTGGTCGGAGATGTGCTCGATCTCGTACGCGATCGAGCCGGTGTACGTCTCGAGCAGCCGCGGCAGCGCCTCTGCGAGCGTGTCGCCCTCGACGTGGAGGCGCAGGAGCGCGGCCGGGATGCGGGCCTGGAGCTCGGGCGTCAGCTTCGGGGTCAGGCGCTCGGGCTCGAGGGCCGGGTCTCCCGGCGGCTCCGAGCCGAGCGGGTCGAGCCGCGCCGCGAGATGACCGTGCATGCGGATCGCCTTGACGAGCGCCATCGCCGCAGCGACGCCTCCGAGGAGCTCCGGATCCGCAACCGGCTGGGGCTGGGGCTCCGCCGGCTGGAGGGCGACCGGCGTCGGGGGATGTCCGTCCTTCTCAGAGTCGGCGAGTAGCCGAGCCAGGCCGGGCTGCCGCTCGAGGAGCGTCTCCGGGCGGGACTCGAACAGGTCACGCCATTCCTCCGGCACCGCACCGGGGTTGTCGAGGTACTGCTCGAGGAGCAGCGCCGCGTAGCCCGTGTTCAGCCCGTCAACGTCGGGACGTCCCATGTCCAAGCTTGTTGTAGCAGGGGCTGTGCGACTACCAGAGCGCGTGACTCGTGATCACGGCGACCGTGAATCCGAGGAAGAGACAGGCTGCGCAGATGAGCACCGCCGCGAGCTGGAGTCGGCCCTTCCCGCTCCCCATGCCCGACGCGATGAGCGCGACCGCGAGCGACGGGAGGATCAGCCGCAGCGGATGCCACGCGATGCCCACGAGGCTCACGAAGATCGCGGTCGCGGAGAGAAAGCCGGCAACCGTCTCCGCAGGACGCCGACCCGTGCCCTCGTGGAGGAACTCGCCCTCGGCGTTCAACGGTCGGCGACCCTATTGGCGGCCGCACGCGCCGTGCGCGCGTAGACGCGGGCCGGACCACCGTGTGGCCGCGGTGGCCGGCGGCGCGGCCGCCGGCGATAGCTGTCATATCCGGGCGGAGGCGGATCCGGGGTCACGCGAACGCCCGCTGCGCCGCCCCGCCTGCGAGGCTCCGCCTTGATCGCGTACCAAACCACGTAGCAGAGGTATGCGATGGGGATCTTGAGGATCACCATGAGGAAGACGAGCTCCCAGAGCGTGTCAGGCGCCTTCACTGCTCCTGAGTCTACCCAGGGAAACGCCCTCGAACCCGGACGCGTTATCGAACCGTGAAGCAGGGCAATAGCAAGCCATGACCCACGACCAACTCCGCGCGCTGATGGAGCATGCCGAGGAGGCCGGCTGCGTCAACCTGTCGGCTTTCACGCAAGTTGTCAACGAGCTCGAGCTCGAGGACGAGGAGGTGTCCTCGCTCTACGAGCAGCTGGAAGAGCGCGGGGTCGAGCTGACGGACGACTGCAGCCTGCCCGACGTCACGGAGACGCACTACTCCAACGAGGCGGTCGCCTCGATGACGACCGACTCACTACAGCTCTTCCTCAACGAGGCGGGCCGCTACCCCCTGCTGACGGCTGCCGAAGAAGTGGAGCTCGCGAAGCTGATCGAGCGCGGAGACAGCCGGGCGAAGGACAAGATGATCAACTCCAACCTCCGCCTCGTGGTCTCGATCGCGAAGAAGTACCAGGGCCACGGGCTCTCGCTGCTCGACCTGATCCAGGAGGGCATCATCGGGCTCATCCGCGCCGTCGAGAAGTTCGACTGGCGGCGGGGGTACAAGTTCTCGACGTACGCGACCTGGTGGATCCGCCAGGCGGTGCAACGCGGTGTCGCGAACAAGTCGCGCACGATCCGGATCCCCGTCCACATCGTCGAGCGCGAGCAGAAGATCGCGCGCGCCGAGCGGGAGCTGACGCTGAAGCTCGAGCGGCCCCCGACCGACGAGGAAGTGGCAAAGACCGCGAAGCTCTCCCTCAAGCACGTTCGCGAGGTCCGCGCGGCGGCGCGGGCGGTCGCGAGCCTCGACAAGCCACTCGGCGACGAGGGCGACACGGCCTTCGGCGACATCGTCGCCACCGACAAGGCGGACGTCGAGGAGGAGGTCGTCGTCGGCCTGAGCGAGCACCTGCTGCGTGCCGCAGTTGCGAAGCTGCCCGAGCGCGAGCAGCAGGTGATCAAGCTCCGCTACGGGCTGGACGCCGATCAGGACCCGAAGTCCCTCGAGATGATCGGCCGCGAGATGGGACTGACGCGCGAACGCGTCCGCCAGATCGAGACGCAAGCGCTCGAGCGGCTCGCCCGCGAACGCGAGATCGCGGCCCTGGCGCCGGCCTAGACCGACGACGCGAAGGCGTTCAGCGCCTCGACGACGTAGCGCAGCCGACGGCCTGCTTCCGTCAGGCGGTACTCGACGCGCGGCGGCCGGGAGTCGAAGACCTGCCGCTCGAGCACTCCCGCCTCCTCGAGCTCGTTGAGCCGCGCGGCGAGCGTTCGCGGCGGGATGCCCTCGAGCGTCTGCTTGAACTCGTTGAAGCGCACGGCCCCGGCCTCGGCGGCGGCCCAGAGGATCGCGAGTGCCCAGCGCCGCCCGAGGAGGTCCGCCGCGCGGGCGACGTCCTCGGGCAGCGGCCGGCAGGCCCTACACCGCATGGAGACTCGGCTTCGCCTTCGGCTCGAGGGCGAGCTCGAGCACCTCGCCGAGTGTCATGACCGGGTGGAAGCGCATGGCCTCGCGCACGTCCTCGGGCACGTCGTCGAGGTCTGCGCGGTTCCGTTCGGGGATGACCACGTCGGTGAGCCCCGCGGCGTGGGCGGCGAGCACCTTCTGCTTCAGGCCCCCGATCGGCAGGACGCGGCCCTGCAGCGTCACCTCGCCGGTCATCCCGACGGTGTGCTTCACCGGGCGCTCCGCGAGGAGCGACGCGAGCGCGGTCGTCATCGTGATCCCGGCGCTCGGCCCGTCCTTCGGGATCGCGCCGGCCGGCACGTGGACGTGGAACGAGCGGTCCTTGAAGGCCTCCGGCTCGATTCCGAGCTCCTCGGCATGCGACTGGACGTAGGAGAGAGCGATGCGCGCCGACTCCTTCATCACGTCGCCGAGCTGGCCCGTGAGGACGAGCTCGCCGTTCGCCCCGTCCATCGACGTCGCCTCGACGAAGAGAACGTCGCCGCCGGTGCCCGTGACGGCCAGGCCGGTTGCCACACCGGGGACCGCGGTCCGCTCCGCCGCCTCCTGAAAGAACTTCTGGCGGCCGAGCGCATCCCGCACGACGTCGAGATCGACATCCACAGGAGCCTCGGCCTGGCCCGCGGCGATGCGCGTCGCAGTCTTGCGCAGCACGGTGCCGAGCTCACGCTCGAGCTGCCTGACACCCGCCTCGCGCGTGTACTCCGAGACGACGAGCTGGATCGTGTCGTCGGAGATCGAGACCTCGTCCTCGCGCAGCCCGTTCCGCTCGACCTGCCGCGGCCAGAGATAGCCGCGCGCGATCGCCGTCTTCTCGTCGACGGTGTAGCCGTCGAAGCGGATGACCTCCATCCGGTCGAGCAGCGGCCCGGGGATCGTGTCCGCGACGTTCGCCGTCGCGATGAAGAAGACCTCCGACAGGTCGAGCTCGACGTCGAGGTAATGGTCACGGAACGAGTGGTTCTGCGCGGGGTCGAGAACCTCGAGCAGCGCCGCGGAGGGATCGCCACGCCAGTCGGCGCCGACCTTGTCCACTTCGTCGAGGAGGATGACCGGGTTCATCGTCCCGGCGTCGCGCAGGGCACGCACGAGCCGTCCCGGCAGCGAGCCGATGTACGTGCGCCGGTGGCCGCGGATCTCGGCCTCGTCGCGGATTCCGCCGAGCGACATCCGCACGAACTCCCGGTTCAGGGCGCGCGCGACGGATTCGCCGATCGACGTCTTGCCGGTGCCGGGCGGGCCGATCAGGGTGAGGATCGCGCCCGACCGCTTGTCGTTCGGGATCCCGCGGTCCTGGCGGAGCTTCCGCACCGCGAGGTACTCGACGATGCGGTCCTTCACGTCTTCCAGCCCCGCGTGGTCGGCGTCCAGCACCTCGCGCGCGCCTTGCGGGTCGAGCGTCTCGTCGCTGCGCTTCGACCACGGCACGGCGATGAGCCAGTCGAGGTAGGTGCGGATCATCGAGGCCTCGCCGGTCGAGTCGCCCATCGTCTCCAGGCGGCGCAGCTCGCGATCGGCCTGGGCCCGCACGTCCTCGGGCATCCCGGCTTCCTCGATCTTCGCGTGGTACTCCTCGACGAGCGAGCCTTCGTCCTCGCCGAGCTCCTTGCGGATCGAGTTCATCTGCTGCCTGAGGAACCACTCGCGCTGCTGCTTCTGCGCGCCCTCCTCGACGTCGTCGCGGATGCGGCGGCGCACCTGCAGCTCTGCGAGCCGCTCACGCTGAAGCTCGAGCGCGAGCTTGAGCCGCTCGAGGACGCCCACCGTCTCCAGGAGCTCCACGCGCTGCGCGAAGGTGATGTCGGGCGCGTAGGCGCAGGTGTCGGCGAGCGCGCCGGCCTCCGTGATCGCGCGGAGGAACTCGCGCACGCGATCGTCGGCGCCGCGTAGGTCGAGGATCTCCTCCACCACGGCGCGGTACTCGCGCTCGAGCTCGCGCGTCTGCACGGGCGGCGGGTTCTCGTCTGGCTGCTCCTCGACTTCCGCGCGCAGCCGGCCGAGCGCGTCGCTGTGGGCTGCGCCGATGACGCCGCGGTGGAGCCCTTGGAGACTCACGGCGCGCCCGCCGCCGGGGATACGCACGTGGTCGGTGACCTCGGCGACGGTGCCGACGGTCGCGTACTCGCTCTCGTGGCGAGGCACGAGCACGACGCGGTCCTCGTCGCCCACGTCGACCGTGAGAGTGACGGTCATGCCCGGGAAGACGACGGTGTCCTCGAGCGGGACGAGCAGCAGATCGGTCAAGGCGGTTCACACTCCAAGCTGTAGTAGGTATCGGAATTGTACCTACCCGGGCGTCTACTCGGCTGGGAGCCCCGCCGCCTCGAGAGCCGCCTCGAGGTGGGGGTGCTCCTCGACTCGGACGACCCGGCCGTCGCGTGTGTAGACGACGGCGGCCCAGCGGCCGAGGAGGTACGACCGACGGCTCTGCAGCGGGCGTTCGTCGGTGGGATCGACCTCGATGCGCGAGAAGCGCATGCTGACGACGACCCGGTCCGCGACGCCGATCGCCCGGTCGACTACGACGTGGTAGTTCTCCGCGGCGCGCTCGGCGACGACCTCGAGCACGCGATCGCGGTTGACCACGATCGCGTCCGACTGCCCCGCCGCCACCCATTCGACGTCCGGATCGAGCATCGTCTCGATCGCCTCGAGGTCGCCCTCCACGAACGCGTGGTAGCCGCGCAGCAGGAGCTCGGCGCTTTCGTGGCTCATCGCCGTCGAGTCTAGGCGGCCACCGATGTTGTCTACACTGGGTCGTCCCAGGGGCCCATAGCTCAGCTGGGAGAGCGTCGCGCTGGCAGCGCGAAGGTCGCCGGTTCGAGCCCGGCTGGGTCCACTCGCGACAGGCCCGCACTCGCATAGCCCGGCGAGGTCCGGGACAATGGGGCATGTTCGAGATCGGGGGGAGCCTGCGAGAGGCTCGCCTGAAGCGAGATCTCAGCCCTGCCGACGTCCAGAAGGCGATCCGGATCCGCGATCGGTATCTCCAGGCGCTGGAGGAAGAGCGCTGGGAGCTGCTGCCGGGTGACGCGTACGTCAAGGGATTCCTGCGCACGTACGCCGACTACCTCGGCCTCGACGGCAACCTCTACGTCGAGGAGTACAACAGCCGCTTCGCGCACCCCGACGAACCTCAGCTCGTCCCCGAGCGGTTCGCGCGCACGAGAACGCCCTTCGCCGGCGTGGGGTTTCTCCGCCCGCTGCTCGCCGTCGGAGTGATCGTCGCGATCGTCGCGGCCGTCGCGGCGTGGCGGCTGAGTAGCGCGTCGGGCAACAAGCACGGGACGCCGCCGGCGACGTCCACCCACGAGACGACGACGACGTCGCAGCAGACGACGACGACGGCGAAGAGGAAGACGCACGAGACGAAACCCGTCTCTGCCCCGCTCCCGCGCCGGGCCGTGCTCGTCGCCGCGCGGGGCGACTGCTGGCTCGACATCCATGCCGGAAGCCAGAATGGAGCGCTCATCTTCCAGGGCACCCTCCTGCAGGGCAAGACGCTCCCGGTGAGCCTCACGAGCGGGCCGGTGTGGATGACGGTCGGCAACCCGCCTGCCCTCGACGTGCGCCTCGGCGGCAAGCTCGCGCACGGGCTTCCCACGCAGGTGGGCAACGTCTTGCTCACCCGCCGCGGGATCAGGCCGGCGGCCTAGACGGCGGCCGCGTCGAGGTCCACGGCGGGGACGTCGCTCCAGAGCTCTTCGAGCCGGTAGTACTGGCGCGCGTCCGGCGTGAACACGTGGAGGACGACGTCGAGGTAGTCGGCGACGATCCAGGCGCCTTCGCGCGGGCCGTCGACGCTCTGCGGGAGCACGCCCTCGTCCTGCTTCAACCGCGTGTGCACCTCGTCCCAGATCGCGGCGGTCTGCCGCGGGTTACGGCCGGTGGCGATCACGAAGTAGTCCGTGAAGGAGCATTCGGGCCGCATATCGAGGATCACGACGTCCTCGGCCAACTTCTCGCGGGCGAGAGCGGCGATGCGGCGTGCCTGTTCGAGTGAAGTCAGAGTTTGCTCGTGTCCTTGGGTCGCTTCTTCGCAGTGTAGCCCCGGCTCACGGACGGTAAAGCCCGCGCTCCGCGATCAGGCTCGCGACCGCGGGCGGGACGAGCCCGTCGAGCGGCTCTCCGGCCGCCGCGCGGGACCGAACGTCGGTCGAGGCGGCCGGATTCGGCTCGATCTCGAAGAAGACGACACGATCGGGCCGCTCGAGCTGCGCGAGCACGCCGTCGAGCTCGCCCTGCGGGAAGCCGGGCCGGGTGGCGACCGCGAGGCGCGTCCGCTCGAGCACCTCTGCGGGCTCGCTCCAGGCGAGAAAGCCCCGAAACTGGTCGGCGCCGACCACGAAGACCGGGTCGTCGAAGCGCTCGGCGCGGAACAGCTCGACCGTGCGCGGGTAGGGGTCGAGCCGGACGTCGTCGGCGGGGAAGGCCGCGCGCACGAGCGCGAGGCGATCCTCGGCCGCTGCATGGACGACGCGATGCGCGGGGCGCTCGACGACGAGGACGACGAGTCGCTCGACGCC
This sequence comes from Gaiellaceae bacterium, assembly GCA_035653435.1. Taxonomy (GTDB): domain Bacteria; phylum Actinomycetota; class Thermoleophilia; order Gaiellales; family Gaiellaceae; genus Palsa-739. The sequence goes on along the minus strand of DASRBY010000028.1, from coordinate 13,559 downwards.
GAAATGCTCCTTCGCCGCCTCGGCGACGGCGACATGTCCCAGGTGCGGCGGGTCGAAGGCTCCTCCGTACAGCACCGTCACTCCCACTCGAGCAGCTCCTCCCCCACCTCGACCTCGTCGCCGGCGCGAGCGCCCGCGGCGCGGAGGATGGCCTCGAGGTCGGCGTCCGCCGGCGGCGTGCCCATGACGCGGAAGCCGCGCTCGGTGCGATAGACGCGGAACGCGCGACGAGCCGGCCGCGGCCGGTAGACGAGGAAGTCGACGATCTCGTCAGCCGGCTCGGCCTGCTCCTCGTCCACCTCCTGCGGCACCAGCTCGAACAGGGCCTTGCGCAGCTCGTCGAGGCCGGCCCCCGTCGCCGCGGACACCTGGAGCACGCGCAGGATCCGCGCATCCTCCAAGCCGAAGGCAGGCGGCTCGGAGCGGAGGTCGATCTTGTTGAGGACGACGATCTGCGGCCGCTCGTCGAGCCCGGCCCCGTAGGCCGCGAGCTCGGCGTCGATCGCGCGCCAGCGGTCGTCGGCGTCGTCCTCGGCCGAGTCGACGACGTGGACGAGGATCCGGGCGCGCTCGAGGTGCGCGAGGAACTCGTGCCCGAGCCCGACGCCCTCGCTGGCCCCCTCGATCAGACCGGGGACGTCGGCGACGACGAGCTGCCGCCCGTCCGGGGCCTCCACCGTCCCGAGCACCGGCGAAAGCGTCGTGAAGGGATACTCCGCGACCTTCGGCCGCGCGTTCGAGATCCGGCTCAGGAGCGAGGACTTGCCGGCGTTGGGGAGGCCGACGAGCGCGGCGTCCGCGAGCAGCTTGAGCCGTAGCTCGATCTCGCGCTCCTCGCCGGGCAGCCCGACCTCCGCGAAACGCGGCGTCTGCCGCCTCGGCCCGGCGAAATGCTTGTTGCCGCGGCCGCCCGCACCGCCCGCCGCGACCACGACGCGCGCTCCGGGGTGCACGAGGTCGGCCACCAGCTCCTCACCGTCGAAGACCTGTGTCCCGACCGGCACGCGCAGCACTGCGTCGTCGCCGCGGGCGCCGTTCGAGAGCCGGCCGCCCCCGATTCCGCCTCGGCCCGCACGGAGCTTCTGGTTCGGGCGGAAGCCCGAGAGATCGCGCCGTCGTGCGTCCGCCACGAGGACGACGTCCCCTCCGTCGCCTCCGTCTCCACCGTCGGGGCCGCCGCGCGGGACGTACTTCTCGCGCCGGAAGTGGATCGAGCCGTCACCGCCGCGGCCGGCGATGACCGTCAGCCGCGCCCGGTCGTGGAACATGGTGCTACTCGGCGTCGACGACCGAAATGAAGCGGCGTTCGCCGCTCGTCCGGAACGCGACCCTGCCGTCGCGCATGGCGAAGATCGTGTCGTCCTTGCCGATGCCTGCGCCCGGACCGGGACGGAAGCGCGTGCCGCGCTGGCGTACGAGGATCATCCCCGCCGTCACGTCCTGGCCGGCGAACAGCTTCACGCCGAGCATCTTCGGATTGGAGTCGCGGCCGTTCCGCGACGAGCCGAGTCCCTTCTTGTGCGCCATCTACTTGTCCTCCAGTGCCGACTCCAGGGCTGCGAGCGCGCCCTTGCGGGCCTTGCCGGTGCGCTCGTGCTCGAGCGCCGCCTCGACCTGCTCGCGGCTCCAGCCGCCCGCGGCCTCCGTGAGCTGGGCGATCGTCATCGCCGCGTAGCCGTCCGGCAGTGCCGTCTCGGCGGCCTTCGCCGCCGGCGCAGCTTCGGCCTTCTTCGGAGCCGCGGCTTGCTTCTTCGCCGCCCGCTTGGCTCCCGCGCCGATCGACTCGATCTCGATCCGCGTCAGCTTGCTCCGGTGGCCGGTGTGCTTCTTGTAGCCGGTGCGCCGCCGATACTTCCCGATCCGGATCTTCTCGCCGAGCTCGTGCCCGACCACGCGGGCGGTGACCGTCGCTGACGGCGAAAGGTCAGGCGCACCGTTGCCGCCGACCAGCAGCACGCGCGGCTCCACGGTTGCGCCCTCGTCCACGCGCAGGCGGTCGACGAGCAGCCGCTCGCCCTCCTGGACGCGGTACTGCTTGCCGCCGAGACTGATGATCGCGTAGGAGCTCATGGCGTGGAAACGCGGGCGTGACGCCCGCGAGTCGGCAGTGTAGCTAACGCTTGGTCTCGAGCTCGTCGAGCCACTCGGACATCGGGACGTACTCGAACTCGCCGTTGCTCGAGGATTCCTCCGCCTGGGGCCTCTCCTCGGAATCGGCCGCCGCCTCGGCGCCGTTTGTCGCCGTGGCCGACTTCTTCTTCCGGTTGCGACCCCCACGTGAGCCCCGCCGCGTCTTCTTTTTGGGCTTCGGCGTCTCCTCGGCCTCGGCCGTGGTGGGCTCTTCTGCCGTCTCGGCCTCGGGCTCCGCGGGCGATTCCTCCACGGGCTCGACCGCGCCTTTGCGCCCGAGGTTCTCGCCGGGGACGTGGATCGTCACGGCGCGCGGAGGCTCCGGCGAGTCCTCGGAGGCCCCGCCGGCCTCCAGCTCCGCCGCGGCAGCCTCCGGCGTCGGCTTCTTCTTGCGGTTGCGCCCTCCGCGGGAGCCGCGCCGAGTCTTCTTCTTCGCCTTCGGAACCTCCTCGGCTTCCGAGGTCTCGTCGGCGTCGGCGTCGGCCTCGACCTCCTCGAGGACGACCGGCTCTTCCTCGGCGGACGGCTCCTTCGCGGCGGCAGCGCCCTTGCGTGCGGGCGGCTTCCGCGTCGGCTTCTCGGCCTCGCCCTCCGCCGTCAGCGGCTCCGGCACGTCCTTCGTCTTCCGGATCGTGACCGCATAGGCGCGCCCGTCGAGCACCCGCTCGACGCGCACCTTGACCCGCTTCCCGACCAGGGATGCCGCGTCGGCGACCACGATGTCGAGCCCGTCGAGCTTGCCGACTGCGGCCGATCCGTCGTAGCGGTCGACCTCCACGAGCTGCAGCATGATCTCGGCGTCCTCGCCAACCGGAGCCGGCGGCGCCAGATCGGCGAGCTTGCCCTCGCTGAGGACGACGAAGTGGTCGAGGTGTGTCTCGGGCTTCCCTTCGAGGAAGAATCGCTTCTTCGTCACGTTCTCGAGCTCGAGCAGCCGTCTGGCACCCGGGCCGACGAGCGCGCTCGCGATCGAGTCGGCCAGCTCGACCCGGAACGCCTGCGCCCGCGAGCCTGCCGCCAGGGCGCGCAAGCGCCGCTCGACGTCGATCGCGGCGGACGCCTCTGAGTAGACGATGCCGTCGCCTCCGCAGGTCGGGCACTTGCGCGTCATCACCTCGCGCGGCCCGTCGGTCACGTTCTGGCGCGTCATCTCGACGAGGCCGAGCGGCGAGATCTCGACGACGTACGTCTTCGTGCGGTCTCGCTCGAGCTCCGTGCGCAGCGCCTCCTCGACGGTCCCGCGGTTTTTCGGGTTCGCCATGTCGATGAAGTCGATGACGATGATCCCGCCGATGTCGCGCAGCCTCAGCTGGCGGACGACCTCCTTCACGGCTTCGAGGTTGTTCTTCGTGATCGTGTCCTCGAGCCGACCGCCGGAGTTCTTCCCGCGGCCGCCGACGAAGCGGCCGGTGTTGACGTCGATGACGGTGAACGCCTCGGCGTAGTCGAAGATGAGATAGCCGCCAGACGGCAGGTCGACGCGCCGGCTGATCGTGGACTTGATCTCCTGCTCGACGCCGAACGCCTCCATCAGCGGCGCCTTCTCCTTGTAGCGCACCACGCGCTCGACCATGTGGGGCGACGTCTTCTTCAGATAGCCCACCAGGCGGCGGTGGGTGCGCTCGTCGTCGACGTACGCCTTCTCGAAGTCGCCCGTGAAGAGGTCCCGGACGACGCGCAGCGGCAGCTCGGCCTCCTGATAGAGCAGCTCGGGAGCCTTCGCGGTCTTCGCCTTCGCCTGGATGGAGCGCCAGAGGCGCTGCACGAAGACGAGGTCGCGCTCGATGTCCTCCTCCGACGCGCCTTCCGCGGCGGTGCGGACGATGACGCCGCCCTCCTTCACGTCGAGGCGCTTGAGGATGTCCTTGAGGCGGTTGCGCTCGTCGTCGTCGAGGCGGCGCGAGACACCGAGGCCCTCGCCCTGCGGCACGAGGACGACGAACCGTCCGGGCAGCGAGATCTGCGTGGTCAGCCGCGCGCCCTTCGTTTTCATCGGGTCCTTCACGGCCTGGACGAGGATCGTCTGGCCGCGCGAGATCAGATCCTGGATCTTGCGCCCGTGGCCCTTCTCGAGCTCCGGGCTGACGATCTCGTCGACGTAGAGGAAGCCGTTCTTCTCCAGTCCGATCTCGACGAAGGCGGCCTCCATCCCCGGCAGGACGTTGTCGACGCGCCCGAGATAGATGTTGCCGGCGATCGAGCGGCGTTCGGGCCGTTCGAGATAGACCTCCGCCACGCGCTCGTCCTCGAGGATCGCGACGCGGCGCTCGCCGACGTCGACGGAGACGAGCAGCTCGCGCTTCGCGGCGGGCAGCGGCGCCCGACGCGGCGGCTCGCGGCGCCGGCGCTGGGACTGATCGCGGCGCCGCTCTTGCCGCTGGGAGAGCTCGCGGCGCTGCGGCTGCTTCGCAGGCTCGTCCTTCTCCTTCCGAGCCGAGTCTTTCCTTTCCGGCGCGGTCGCAGCGGCGGGGGAGCCGGGCTTCTTCCGCCCGCGACCACCGCGGCTGCCGCGGCGGCGCTTCGGCTTGGTGGGGTCGGTCGGTTCGGTGCCGGGCGCTTCGGCAGCCGGCCGGGTCGGATCTAGCTCGGGCTGAGTCCCGAGCTCGTCAGAGGAACGTTGGTCGTCGGAAGACTTCTTCTTCCGGATACGGAACCAGGGCAAGTAAGAGCTCCTTCGGATGGGCGCGCGCCGGCGACCTGGATGGTCCAGGTGCGCGCGCGCTCGTTGTCAGTGAAAAGGCTTGGCATGGCCTTGCGACCAGGGTAGCAACCCCCTCGGTGGAGTCCGTCCGAGGCCGGACCTACGATCCGGCCATTCACGACCGGGAGGTGAAACGGTAGTGGCGAAGCGCGAGGCCGAAGAGCTCCTGCTGATCGAGGAGGCGGATGCGTGGTTCGAGTACCTCGAGGCGACCCGGAGCCAGTCGGAGACCCGCTACCACGAGATCGAGCCGTGGGCGTGGGCGCGCCTGGCGCAGCGGCTACGCGCGATCAAGGCACGGCGCGCTCGCCTCAGGCCGGCCGCGGCTTAGAGAAGGGGCATCAGCGGCGTCGCGAGTAACGCGCGACGCGGCCGCGGGCATGAATCGCGAGCAGCACGCCCATCGCGGCGAGATTCGCGATCAGCGATGACCCGCCGACGCTGACGAACGGCAAGGGGATGCCGGTGATCGGCGCGATCCCCATCGTCATCCCGACGTTGACGAAGATCTGGAACAGGAGCGCGACGACGATGCCGCCGGCCACGACGGCCGAGAAGAGGTCGCGCGCGACCGTCACCACCCGCAGGCCTCGCCAGAGCACGAGGAGGTAGAGGCCGAGCAGGAGCGCCGCTCCGATGAAGCCGCGCTGCTCGGCGAAGCCCGCAAAGACGAAGTCGGTGCCGCTCTCCGGAAGGAAGCCGAGCTTGACCTGGCTCGATCCGTTGGGGCCGCGTCCCCGCACCTGGCCCGAGCCGACCGCCGCCAGCGACTGCTCGAGGTTGTACTGCGCGTCGACCGAGCAGGTCGAGGGATGCGTGAAGCAGGTGAGGCGCTGTTGCTGGTAGCTCTTGAGGACGTTGACGCCGGCCGCCGGCCCCGCCCAGAGGACGCCGACGACGACCACCACGACGACGGCGCCCAGCACGGTGAGATGTCGCCACGGCACTCCCGCGACGAACAGCATCGCCGCGAGCGCCGCCAGGTAGACGAGCGCGGTGCCGAGGTCGGGCTGGGCGAAGACGAGCACGACCGGCACGAGCCCGATCCCCACCACCCGGAGCGTCGTGCCCCAGCTGCTGACCGCGCGCTGCCGCTCGGCCAGCAACCCCGCGAGCGCGAGCACGAACAGGAGCTTCCCGAACTCCGACGGCTGGAAGGTGAAGAAGCCGAGGCTGATCCACCGCGTCGACCCGTGTGCCGCGTGCCCGATGAGCAGGACGAAGGCGATGACGACCGCGGTTCCGGTGAAGATCGCGCGCCAGTAGCGCCGGTAGAGATCCGGATCGACGAGCGCCGCCCCGACGAGCGCGACGCCCCCGACGCACGCGTAGAGGATCTGGCGGTTGAGGTAGTAGCTCGGGTCGTTCGGGAGCGCGAACTTCGTCACCCCGGCGACGCCCCACAATCCCACGACGACGAGCGCCGAGACCCCCAGCAGCAGGACCCAGTCGAGCGAGCGGACGACGGCGAGCAAGCGCGGAGCCTCGCGCTCGGCACGTAGCCCCGAACGTTGCGATCCCGCGTATTCGAGCATCAGTCGGCCATCAGTCGGAGTGGATGAAACCCGCGTGCGTCGGCTGGACGTGGAAGAAGCTCGCGAAGACCCGCTCGGCCGCCGGCGCGGCAGCCGCGCCTCCTTCGCCTCCGTTCTCGATCACGGCGCACACCACGAGCTTCGGTTCGTTCGTCGGACCATAGCCGCACCACCACGACTGGCTCTGGTCGTGCGTGTAGCCGGGCAGCTGCACGACCTTCTGCGCGGTGCCCGTCTTGCCGGCGATGGGATAGGGGAAGTTGCCGAAGACGCCGTACGACGTCCCGAGCGGATCGTGCGTGCCCTCGAAGAGGCCCTGCTGGACGGCCTTGAGATAGGACGGATCGAGCCCCGGAATCGGCCGCGGCGCCGGCGGCGCCGTCGTGGGCACGATCGTCCCGTTCGTGTTCTGGACGTCCATGAGCACGTGCGGTGTCACGAGCTTGCCGCCGTTCGCGATCGCCGCGTAGAGGCGCGCCATCTGGATCGGAGTCACGAGCAGGTAGCCCTGACCGATGGCGAGCGTGATCGAATCGCCCGGCTTCCACAGACGGTCGATTTGCCAGTTCTTGTCGGTCCGCTTCGTGAAGGTGCGGTGCTTCCAGCCGATGGTCGGGACGAGTCCGGTCGCCTCCGGGCCGACGTGGATCCCGGTCCTGCTGCCGAAGCCGAACTTGCGCGCCCAGCTCTGGAGCGGCTGGCCGCGGTCCCTTGGCAGCAAGTAGAACTTGTTGCCGGCGGCATAGAAGTACGTGTCGCAGGATCGGGCGAGGGCGTTCGGCAGATCCATTCCCTGGTCCACGTTCGGGTCCCAGTTGTGGAAGATGTGGTGCGAGTGGTCCTCCGGGGCGACGTACGTGCCCGTGCAGGGATAGAAGGCGTACGGCTTGATCAGGTGCTCCTCGAGGGCCGCGATCGCGGTGAGCGGCTTGAAGGCCGAGCCTGGTGGATACGTGCCGTCGACGGCGCGGTCGAGGCCCGGGTAGTTCTTGTCGAGCGCCGACTTGGCGGAGCCCAGACCCTGCGCGTTCAGCGCCTGTTTCGTGGTCCGCCCCGAGTACACCGAGGGGTCGTACGTTGGCGAGGATGCGAGCGCCAGGACCGCGCCGTCCTGCGGGTTGAGCGCGACGATGGCGCCGCCGTCTGCCGCCCACTGGCCGTTGTTGATGGCGGCCTGAATGCCGTACTGCAGCGCGTTCTGGGCCGCGACCTGCAGCCGCGAGTCGATCGTCAGCCGCACCGTCTGGCCCTGCTGCGGCTCCGTCCCTATGAGCCGAGGACTGAGTGGATGGCCGAGAGCGTCGACCCGCACGCGGGCCTCGCCGGGAACGCCGCGGAGGTACTGGTTGTACGACGTCTCGACGCCGCCCAGCAGCTGCGCTCCGACGCTTCCGTCCGGATAGCGGCGGACGTAGTTTCGAGCCAGTGTGAGGCCCGGGAAATCAGCAGCCCGCTCCGCGAGATACGTCAGCATCGGCCCCGTCGCCTCGGTGCGGACGACGACCGGATCGAGCATGTCCCCCGCGCGCCGGCGTTCGAGGATCAGCTTCGTCACGTGGCGGATGGAGACATGCGTGAGGTGGGCGATCGCGCGGACCTCGGCCACGCGACGTGCGTAGGCCCGGGGCAGGCCCGAGGGCGACAGCTCGATCGAGGTGACCGGCTGGTTCGCCACGAGGATATGCCCGTTCCGGTCGAGGATCGGCCCGCGTGGCGCCTGCACCCGCACGGTGCGGACCTGATTGGCCTGCGCCCGCGCGACGTACTGCGACCCGGCGAGAACCTGCAGCGCCCAGAGGCGCATGAGGAGGGCGGCGAAGCCGATCACCACGAGGGCGCCCAGCAGCGTGATGCGCCGGGAGAGCCTCGGCGTCAGCCGATACGGCTCGACGGGGGCCTGCTCGGCCTCGGGCTCCTCCGGCCGCTCGCCCCGCAAGGGAAAGCGCGCCGGCGGCCGGGTCGTGGTGCTAGCCAAGCAGCTGCACCTCCGCCGTCAGCTCTTCCCGCTCGTGGGGCCGCAACAGCCGCCGCACGATCGCATACAGCGGTGCGGTGAGGATGAGGTTGAGGACGATCGCAGGCACGAGGCTTCGCACGACCGCTCCGGCCGGCGCGCTTTCGCCGAGCACGAAATGCACCACGAGCAGGCCGAGCTGGTAGAGGGCGGTCACGACGGCGACCGAGAGAAACGGCGCGTGCCCACGGTCCCGGCCGGTGGTCTCGCCGTAGCGCCCGATCCAGTAGCCAGACAGCGTGAGGACGAGCGCCGTGAGGCCGAGCGTGCCCAGCGACGCCGTGTCCACGAGGAGCCCCGCGAAGAAGCCGCCGACCGCACCTGCGACGCTCCCGCGCAGCAGAGCGAAGCTGACCAGGAAGACGAGCAGCACGTCGGGCACGGCGCCGAAGACGTGCACCTGCGAGAAGATCGAGACCTGGACGATCGCCGCCACGAAGAGCAGGGCGGCGGCCTTGACGCCGTCGCCCAAGGTCATCTGCGCGGCTTCTTCGGGACGAGCACCCCCACGGAGTCGAGCGAGCCGAGGTTCGCGGCCGGCTGGACCTGAACCTGGAGGAAGACGGCCGTGTCGGTCGCTCCCACGGACGAGACGCGGCCGATCGGGATCCCGTAGGGATAGAGATCCGGATACTGCTTCGAATGCGTGCCGTTGGTGACGAGCCAGTCGCCCACGTGCACGACCTTCTGCTTCTGCACGCCGTTGAGCACGAGGGTGCCTCCGCCCGCGGGGGACGCCTGCACGCCTCCGGTCACCTGGGTGCGAAGGTCGCGGGCCGAGACGTAGCCCGACGGATCGCTGATCAGGGTCACGACGGCCGAATCGGGGAAGACGTTCGAGACGATCCCGACCAGCCCGTCGCCGCTCACGACCGGGTCGTTCCTGCGGATGCCCGCCCCGGACCCCCTGGCGATCTCCAGCGTGTGCGTGAACGGGCCGCCGGGCGAGGAGATGACGGCGACGTTGATCGCGCGGTAGCCCTGCGGGAACGAGGGCTCCTGCTCGAAGTGCATGAGCCTGACGAGCTGCGGATATTTCGCGGCCCGCGCCTCCGCGCTGAGGATGTCCTTTCGAAGCTCCGCATTCTGCTTCTTCAGGCGCGCGGCCTCCGACTTGGCGCTCGAGAGGCTCGAGAGATAGTCGTACGCGTCACGGAACGGCTGCGCGACCCGGGTTGCAGCCACCTGGAAGGGGCGCAGCGCGGTTGAGCCGGCGCCCTGCAGGCCGTGGAGCGCTCCCGAGGTGGGCGAGCGGAACGAGATGGTGACGAGGGTGAGTGCCACGAGGACCAGCGCGACGACCACCGCACGGCGGATGAGCGCGCTGCGAGCCTTCGAGGGGTACGGGGTCGGCTTCGAGCGCTGGACCGACGAGGCGAGCACCGCCGCGCGCGCGCTGCGACTGGGTGGAGCCACCGCAACAGGTTACCGCGGCTGTGGGCTGACCGAGCCGCTGGGGCCTAATACCGGTGGCGGCCGTTGCGGCTGCGGGCCTTGTTGCTGCGGTGGATCGCCTCGAACTCCTCGAGGCTCCGGCCCGAGCCAACGGCAACGCAGGTGAGCGGGCTCTCGGCGAGGTGGACCGGCATCTGCGTCTCGTGCCGGAGCCGCTCGTCGAGGCCGGTGAGGAGCGAGCCGCCGCCGGCGAGGACGATGCCGCGATCCATGATGTCCGCGGCAAGCTCGGGCGGCGTCTTGTCGAGCGTCGACTTGATCGCCTCGATGATCTGCGTGACCGGCTCGTCGAGCGCGCGGCGAACCTCCTCCGAGGTGAGGACGACCGTCTTCGGCAGGCCGGTGAGCATGTCGCGGCCGCGCACCTCGGCCTGCAGCTCCTCGCGCAGGTCCCAGGCAGAGCCGATCTCGAGCTTGATCTCCTCGGCCGTCTGCTGGCCGATGAGGAGCTTGTAGTCCCGCTTGATGTGGTTGATGATCGCCTCGTCCATCTCGTCGCCGCCGACGCGCAGCGACTGCGAGACGACGATGCCGCCCAACGAGATGACCGCGACCTCGGTCGTACCGCCGCCGATGTCGACGATCATGTTCCCGGTCGGCTCTGCGACCGGCAGCCCGGCGCCGATCGCGGCCGCCATCGGCTCCTCGATGAGGTACGCCTGGCGCGCGCCGGCCGACAGCGTCGCCTCCTCGACGGCGCGCTTCTCGACGCCCGTCACGCCGGAGGGAACGCATACGACGACGCGCGGGTGGGCGAAACGGTGCTGGTGGACCTTCTGGATGAAGTGGCGGAGCATCTGCTCGGTGACGTCGAAGTCGGCGATCACGCCGTCCTTCAGGGGGCGGATCGCCTGGATCGTCCCCGGCGTCCGCCCGAGCATCCGCTTCGCCTCCACCCCGACCGCGTGAACCTCTCCCGAACGCTGGTCGATCGCGACGACGGAGGGCTCGGAGAGGACGATGCCGCGTCCGCGGACGTAGACGAGGGTGTTCGCGGTCCCGAGGTCCACCGCCATGTCGCGGCCTCCGAACCCGGTCAATCCCGAAAACATCCCCATCGCCCGGCCGAGCATACCCGCAAAGTCACGAAGTTCTTGCGGAGTCGCCACCCCCGGGACGCGGCTTCCCGCCTAGCTTCGGGGGTGAGCGACGACGGAGGCGGGCGTGAACGTGGTGACGTTGATCGGCAACCTCGCGACGGAGGTCGAGTTGCGCGACGTGGGGCCCGACAAGAAGGTTGCGAGCTTCGTGCTCGCGGTCGACCGCGCGGCGCGGGACGGCGGCGCGGACTTCGTGAGCATTTCGGTGTGGGACCGGCAGGCGGAGCTCTGTGCCGAGTACCTCGGCAAGGGAAGGCGGATCGCCGTCGACGGGCGGCTCAAGTCCCGCTCGTGGGAGGAGGACGGCAAGCGGCGGAGCGCGATCGAGGTCGTCGCCCGGCGCATCGAGTTTCTCGGCGGCGGGCCACGCACCGACGAGCGGGAGGATCCCGGCGCCGATGTGATCCCCTTCCAGGCTTCCGCGCCCGTGGCGAGCTAGTCGAGCCGCTCGAAGAAGTCCCTGATCGCGGCCAGACAGGCCTCGGGCCGCTCGCCGATCAGCAGGTGCCCGCAGCCCGCGATCGACCGTAAGGGTGCACGGAGCCGGCGCGCGTACTCCATCCCGTCGTCGAGCCGGACCCAGTTGTCGCTCGCACCCCAGAGGCAGAGGCAGGGACACTTGACGCGGTCGAGCTCGGTGCGTGGATCCGAGGAGAGCAGGGCGCGACCGGCCTGGCGCGTGTCGCTGTGGTGCGCGGGCCCGACGAGAAACGCCTCGGCCAGCTCGGGCTCGAGCGCGTCGGGATCCGCGACGCCCCACCAGCCGAAGGCCGCCCGGCGGCCCAGCCGCGAGCGCGCCCAGGCGTGGCGAAACGGCGCGATCAGGCGGCCCGGTTTCGCGACTCCGAGCACCGTCAGCGTCACGTGCGCCGCGCGAGACGCCGAGCCGATGCCGGCCGCCGCCGCGAGGACGAGGCCGCGGACAACGTCCGGGCGCAGCACGGCCGCCCGTAGGGCGACGACGCCGCCGAGCGAATGGCCGATCCACACCGCGCCTCCGACGTCCTCCGCATCCGCGATCGCGAGCACGGCCTCGCACAGCGCGTCCATGTCCGGCGCCTCGGCCAGCGGAGCCGACCGCCCGTGGCCGGGCAGATCGGGGACGACGACGCGGTGCTCGGCCGCGAGAGCCGGCGCGAGCGCGCGCCAGTTCTCGATCGTCCCGCCCAGCCCGTGCACGAGGACGAGCGGCGGGCCGTCTCCGCCTATCGCGTAGCCGAGCGGCGTTCCGCGCCATTCGAGCTGCCGCTCCTCGAACCCCTCCAGCGGGGGTTTGCCGTCCGTCACCAGAGAGGCATATTCTTCAGGTGATGGATGCTTCTGCGGGGTGGGCAGAATAATGTCCGCCGACACGACAAGCGAGGGTGCGATCTAGCCCGCCAGCGCGTTGCGCGCGGCGGGTTTTTTCGTTCGGGAAGGAGCCCAACCGATGGCGAATCACCTCACGCCCGAAGAACTGTCGAAGGAGCTGGGACTCGACAGGCAGGAGGTGATCCGGGTGTGCGTCGAAGAGGGCGTGCCGATCTACCAGGGAAAGATCGACAAGTACCTTTTCCTTACGGTGTCACAGGCTGCCGAGGCACAACAGCCCGCAGCCTGAGCGCGCTCACCTGAGGAATGCCGAAGGCCCGGGAGACCGGGCCTTCTCGTGTTCGATGGAAGACCTCGGGTGCTCCCCACGTCTGGAAAGGTGAGGAACCCGAACTAGCGCTCGAGGCCAAAAGGAGGAGTCATGTCGGAGGAGCAGCGCAAGAACGAGGAGATCGAGGTCGAGGGCCATCATCACAAGAAGTACCTCGCGAACGACGAGGCGGCCGAGGACAGCGAAGAGGTCGAGGCCGACGACGAGGTCGAGGCTCATCTTCAGAAGTACAACTGAGACCCGGCTGCACCAGCTTTGAGAGGCCCGGCCCGCGCCGGGCCTTTCTCATTACGGCGTGCTGAGCGTGACCTGCGCGACGAAGCTGATGGTGTGTCCGCGCAGCGATCCGGTGATCCGCCAGCAACCCGGCTCGGAGAAGTGCAATCCCGACGGGACGAAGCCGGTGGGGGCGTAGTACGCCACCGGTGAGACATCCGCAGCCAGCCGGGGCTCCGCCTGGCCGACCGGATGTGCCCAGGCATGAAGCTGTCCGCGAACCACCCGCCACCACGGGAACTTGGCAGAGATCGTCTGTCCGCCCGGGTCGGGCACGGCGGGAAGGATTCCGTGCCGGGGCAGCCGGATCCAGATCGTCTTGCTCGCGAGCCACTTGTGCACGTAGGGCACCGGGAAGCCGGTCTGCACGAAGGCCAGGGGCGGCTTCTTCCCCGAGCCACGCAGCGTCACCGGACATCCACCCGTCGCCGCTCCGGTCGCTGGGCGTGCCAACGAAACCGTGAGGACGCAACACACGGCTGCGAGAAGGCCGAGGCCGGCAAGCGTCCGCATGAGAGCAGCTTACGCCTGAACTCCGAGAGCCGCGAGCGGCCGCTGAACAGTCTGTTAAATCCCGCGGCTTGCGACGGCGGACCTTCTAGGTTCTCGGCCACCGTCTCGGAAAGGGGTCGCATCCATGAGGCTTGCATGCTTGACCGCCGCCTTGCTGGTCGTGGGCATGAGCGCCACGTCGGCGGCGCTCGGG
>DASRBY010000027.1:0-2985 GCA_035653435.1 Gaiellaceae bacterium | reverse complement strand
GCGTGGGTGTTCGCGAAGGCCACGGCGAGATAGGCGACGAGCGCCGCGATGGCGGCGACGCCGGCGACGAGGAGGCGCGTGTCGCTCGCGGCGGGGACCCGGAGGCTGCCCACTAGTACGCGCCGCGCCGCCGGAAGACGGCGGGGAGCGTCATCAGGGCGATGCGGATGTCTCGCGCCAGCGACAGGTTCTCCACGTACTCGCGCTCGACGGCGAGCCGCTCCTCGAAGGTCAGCTCGCCGCGGCCGTAGACCTGCATCGGCCCCGTGATCCCCGGCTTGACCTGCAGGCGGAAACGATGCTCCGGTGCGTACCGCTCCACGAGGTCGAGCTGCTCGGGACGCGGGCCGACGATGGACATCTCGCCTCGCAGCACGTTGACCAGCTGAGGCAGCTCGTCGATGCTCGTCCGACGCAGCAGCCGCCCCACGCGCGTCACGCGGGGATCGGCCTTGAGCTTGAACATCGGCGCGTCGAGCTCCTCGAAGGGGACGAGCTCCGGCAGCAAGGCCTCCGCGTTCCGGACCATCGTCCTGAACTTGAGCATCTGGAACGGCCGTCCACGCTCGCCGCCGCGCGTCTGCCGGAAGAAGATCGGCCAGCCCGAGTCGACGAGCGTTGCGAGCGCCACGGCGAAGAACAACGGCAACGCCACCAGCAGAGCGACGATCGCGAGCACGACGTCGAAGCAGCGCTTGAGCGCCAGCGTGAGGCGCGAGATGTCCCACGTGTTGTAGTCCAGGAGCGGCAGGTCGGCGATGTGCGTGAGGTTCGTCGCCGTGCCGAACATGCCGCGCGTGGGCGGGACGACGGTCAGCTTCACGGCATTCAGGCGGCAGAACGGAAGCAGCGTCTCGAGCAGGTTCTCGCTCAGCTCGCTGCAGGCGATCACGATCCGGTCGATCTTGCCGCCGAGGCCCTCGAGGCCCTCGTGCAGCAGTGAGCAATTCTCGATCCGCCCCGCGATCTCCGCGTGGATGTCCGGGAAGAGCTCGAGCTTGCGGACGACCGCGTGCGCGAGCGGCCCGTCGCCGACGATGAGCACGCGCTGTGGTGCGGTGACACGCCGCCAGAGCGTCCGCATTCCACCGCGGAACGCGAACCCGAGACCGAGCGCCGTCCCCCAGACGAGCAACCGGTCGTCGGAGCTCAGGTCGAGGCTCGGGAACGGCGCGAGCAGGAGCGTGAGAAGAGCCGTGCTGCTCAGAGTCCACACGAGGAGCCAGGGCAGCTCGTCGACCGTGAGGTGGCGCAGCGTCCGGTGGTCACGGTCGTACAGTCCCGCGAGCTTTGCGGTGACGACCCAGATCGGCGCGAAGAGCACGAGCATCAGCGAACCGCCGGCGCCGCTTCCCCAGAACCCGACGACAGCTGCCGCAGCGGCGATCGCGAGCACGTCGCCGACGGCGAGCATGCGCCGGAGGAGGGGCTCGGGCCCGTAGAACGCCGAGACGCGGTCGGCGACGAGGCCGTCCTCGGCGGTGCCGGTGCGTCCGGCGACGATGTCGAGCTCACTCAAGCCGGCGGCCTCCACTGCGGCAACGGTAGGACACGCCCGAATGGGCAGGTGACACCGTAGCTACCGCTCACGACGGTCGCTACTCACGAGCCCCCGCCGAAGGCGTTCGAGTTCGGATTGAGGCGGCGCGCCTCGTGGAGATCGCGCACCGCGGGGCCCGCCCTCCCGCGCTTGGCCTCGATGCGCGCGGCGATCAGCCACAGCGTGTAATCGCGCCTGGAACGGCTGATTGCGTCGTCCAGCCACTGCGCAGCCGATCCGAAGCGCCCCTCGGCCTCCGAGACTAGGCCGAGCTGGAGATAGGGGCTTGCGGCCCAGGGCTCGATCGCCTTGGCGGCAAGAGCCTCGGACCGTGCGCGCGTCGCGTCCCCCGCCGAGAAGGCGACCCTGCTGTTGCGGAGGTGACTGTCGGCGGCGAGGACGACGTACTGGGGGATGATCGCCGCCACTGCTACCAGCGCGAGGACCGGCCGCACCACGTCGGACCGCCCCCACGCGAGCGAGCGGGTGGACGAAAGCGTCCCGAGTGCGAAACCGAGCGTCCCAACACCGACGACCGCTATACCCCCCAGTTGCCAGACCCAGTCGTAGGCGGCTGCGACGAAGAAGGCGGTGCCGCAGGCGGCAGCGGCGGCGACCTCGCCGCTTGCGAGCGCGAGAGCCGAGCGAACCGCGCCGCCGACGGCGACGAGGACGGCTGCGCCGATCAGGAGCAGGCCGACGATCCCCAGCTCCCCGAGCGCCTCCAGGTAGAGCGAGTGCGCGAACTCCGAATACGCACGCAGCGAGTTGTGCTGCAGCCACCACGCCTGCCAGGATCCGGCCCCGCCGCCGTTGAGGGGATGAGCCTTGAACTCGGAGACCGCTGCGGCCCAGAACTGCCACCGTCCGCTGCCCGACGTGCTCAACAGGTGGTTGGTCGTCGCCGTGCCGTGCGTCTGGCTGATCGCGGGATTGCTCTTGAACGTGTCGAACTGCCTGACCGGGTGGGCGAGGACGATCGCCGCGAGGGCGAGGACCACGAGCACGGCGGCAGTCGCCTGTCCCACTCGTCGCGGAGGCGTCGGGAGACGTCTTCCCACCTCGTCCGATCCCGCCCAGCCGAGTGCCGTCACGACGCAGGCGACTCCGATCCAGAGGAACGCGTGGTGCCCCTGGTGGACGCCGAGAGCGGTGCCCACGTCGCCGTTGACGAGCGCCTTCTTCGGCACGAGGACGGCGACCGCGACGGCTCCTGCACCGCCGGCGACGACCAGGGCCGCGAGGGCGGCCCAACGCCTCGGGGTGAGCACGAGGAAGGCGACGATGCCCACTGCCGCCGCCACGAAGGCGCCTCGCGAGGAGGTGAGGTACATCACGGCCGCGAGGATCGGGAGCGGCAGGGCGGCGACCGCCCTCGCAGCCCGCGACCGCCGGGAGGCCATGATCGAGAGCAACAGGGGATACGCGAGCGCGACCTCGATCCC
>DASRBY010000026.1:0-5404 GCA_035653435.1 Gaiellaceae bacterium | reverse complement strand
CGATGTCGGTGAAGATCGCGAGCTGGCGGATCAGGATCTCCGCCGCCTCCGCGAGCGCGTCCTTCGGGTCGACCGAGCCGTCGGTCGTGATGTCGAGCGTCAGCTTGTCGTAGTCGGTGCGCTGGCCGACGCGGGCGGCGTCGACCTGGTACGCGACGCGGCGCACCGGCGAGAAGATCGAGTCCATCGGGATGACGCCGATCGTGTGCTGCGGCCCGCGGTTCAGGTCGGCCGCCGCGTAGCCGCGCCCGCGGCCGATCGTCAGCGTCACCTCGAGGCGGCCCTTCTCGGACAGGTTCGCGATCTCGAGCTCGGGGTTCAGGATCTCGGCCGCCTCGGCGAGCGCGTCCTTGGGCGAGACGGAGCCGTCGGTGGTGATGTCGAGCGTCAGCTTGTCGTAGTCGGTGCGCTGCCCGACCCGGGCGGCCTCGACCTGGTAGGCGACGCGCCGCACGGGCGAGAAGATCGAGTCCATCGGGATGACGCCGATCGTGTGCTGCGGGCCCCGGTTCAGCTCCGCAGGGGAATAGCCGCGGCCCCGGCCGATCGTCAGGGTCATCTCCAGCCGGCCCCGTTCGGACAGGTTCGCGATCTCGAGCTCCGGGTTGAGGATCTCGAGGTCGGCGGGAGCCTCGATGTCGGCAGCCGTGACCGTGCCCGGCCCCTTCTTCGCAACGTGCACCTCGATCTCGGGCGACTCGCCGTGCAGGCGCGCAACGAGGTTCTTGAGATTGAGGATGATGTCGGTCACGTCCTCGCGCACGCCGGGCAGCGTCGTGAACTCGTGCGCCGTCCCCTCGACCTTGACCGAGGTGACGGCGGCGCCCTCGAGGGACGAGAGCAGCACGCGCCGCAGCGAGTTGCCGAACGTGTGGCCGAAGCCGCGGTCGAGCGGCTCGATCACGAAGACCCCCCGGTGGTCGTCCACCTCCTCGTGGACGATTTTCGGGATCTGGAAGTGCATCTCTTTAGTCGCCAAAGGACATTCCCTCTCTCGTTACTTCGAATAGAGCTCGACGATGAGCTGCTCTTGCACCGGTGTGTCGATCTCGTCACGCTCGGGCTGCTTGAGGACCTTGCCGGTCAGCCCGTCGTGGTCGGCCTGCAGCCAGGGGGCCACGGTCGAGACGAGGTCGGTCGCGTCCCGGATCACCTGCTCGGCCGAGGAGTTCGGCGCGACCGTGATCACGTCGTCGGGCCGCACCTGGTAGCTCGGGATGTTGACGCGCCGGCCGTTGACCTGGAAGTGCCCGTGCCGCACGAGCTGGCGGGCCTGGGCGCGGGAGGCCGCGAAGCCCAGCCGGTAGACGACGTTGTCGAGCCGGGTCTCGAGCATCCGTAGCAGCTCCTCGCCGGTGACGCCCGAGCGGCGGGCCGCCTTCTCGTAGTACGTGCGGAACTGCTTCTCGAGCAAGCCGTAGTAGCGGCGGGCCTTCTGCTTCTCGCGCAGCTGCAGCAGGTACTCGCTCTGCTTGATCCGGCCGCGGCCGTGCTCGCCCGGCGGGTAGGAGCGGCGTTCGATCGCGCACTTCTCGGTCAGGCAGCGCTCGCCCTTGAGGAACAGCTTCATCCCCTCGCGTCGGCAGATGCGGCACTTCGGCCCGAGATCGCGCGCCATCAGACCCTCCTCCGCTTGCGCGGCCGGACACCGTTGTGCGCCTGCGGGGTCACGTCCTTCACCGACAGGATCTCGAGCCCCGCCGCCTGCAGCGAGCGGATCGCGGTCTCGCGGCCCGAGCCAGGCCCCTTGACGAAGACCTCGACCTTCTGCATCCCGTGCTCCATCCCCTTGCGGGCGGCCGCATCGGCCGTGACCTGGGCCGCGAAGGGCGTCGACTTGCGCGAGCCCTTGAAGCCTGCCGAGCCGGCCGACTCCCAGGCGATGACGTTGCCCTCGCGGTCGGTGAGGGCGACGATCGTGTTGTTGAAGCTCGTCTTGATGTGCGCCTGGCCGATCGCGACGTTCTTGCGGACGCGACGGCGGGTGCGGCCCCTCGTGGCCGCCTGTCTGCGAGGCGGGGCCACGCTACTTCGCCTTCTTCCCGCGTCCGACCGTCTTCTTCGGCCCCTTGCGGGTGCGGGCGTTCGTCTTCGTCCGCTGCCCGCGCACCGGCAGGCCGCGCCGGTGCCGGATGCCGCGGTACGCCCCGATCTCGGACAGGCGCTTGATCGCCTGCTGCCGCTCGCGCCGCAGGTCGCCCTCGACCTGGAGGTTCTGGTCGATGTAGGCCCGGAGCTTGCTGATCTCCTCGTCGGTGAGGTCCTTGACCTTCGTGTCCGGGTTCAGGCCGAGCTCGGCGGCAACCCGGCGCGCCGTCGGCTGGCCGATGCCGTAGATGTAGGTGAGCCCGATCTCGAGGCGCTTCTGGTTCGGAAGGTTGACTCCGGCGATCCGTGCCACGGGCGACCTACCCCTGCCGCTGCTTGTGCCGGGGGTTGCTGCAGATGACCATGGTCGTGCCGTGCCGCTTGATCACGCGGCAGCGCTCGCACATGGGCTTGACAGACGGGCGAACCTTCATCGCTGGCGTTACCGGTGCCGGTAGGTGATGCGGCCGCGGTTGAGGTCGTAGGGGCTGAGCTCGACCTTGACCTTGTCGCCGGGCAGGATGCGGATGTAGTGCTTGCGCATCTTGCCGGAGATGGTGGCGAGCACGGAGTGGCCCCCGTCGAGCTGCACCCGGAACATCGTGCTGGGGAGCGCTTCGACGACCTCGCCCTCGACCTCGATCTTCTCTTCCTTGGTAGGCAACTTCCCTCGTCAATAGGACTCAGACGCACGTGCGCGCACGGCGAGGCCGTGCGCGGAAGGCGGTCATGGTAGCAGAGCGTCCCCCGCAGCCGTCAGGATCCGAGGCCCCTCGGCGGTGACCGCGACCGTGTGCTCGAAGTGGGCGGCGAGCGAACCGTCGACCGAGGAGATCGACCACTCGTCGGCGTGCACGTAGACGTCGGGCCCGCCGGCCGTGATCATCGGCTCGATCGCGAGGGTCATCCCCTCCTGCAGGAGCGGGCCGCGGCCGGGAGGGCCGAAGTTCGGGATCTGCGGGTCCTCGTGGTAGGCCCTCCCCACGCCATGGCCCACCAGGCTGCGCACGACCGAGAAACCGGCCCCCTCGACGACGGTCTGGATCGCGTGCGAGATATCCGAGAGCCGATTGCCGACCCGCGCCTGCTCGATGCCCGCGGCGAGCGCCTCCCGGCAGACGTCCAGCAACCGCTGCGCCTGGGGCGAGATCTCGCCCACCGGCAGCGTCACCGCACTGTCGGCGACCAGTCCGTCGAGGGTCACCCCCAGGTCGACGGAGATCAGGTCACCCTCGCGCGCCCGGTAGCCGTCGGGGATCCCGTGCACGACCATCGAGTTGGGCGAGATGCAGAGCGCGGCGGGAAACCCCTTGTACCCCTTCGAGGTCGGGTAGCCGCCCCGCTGCCGGATGTGCGCCTCGGCGAGCCGGTCGAGCTCGCGCATCTCGACACCCGGCTCGAGCCGCTCGGCGACGAGCGCAAGGGTCTCCGCCACGAGCGCGCCGGCGCGGGCCATCCCCTCGATCTCGGCCGCCGACTTCCTGACGATCACGCCTCGACCGTCCGGCGCCGCTGCACCTCGTCGAGCGAGCGCTCGATCTCGCGGAAGACCTCGTCGACGCTGCGGTCGGCGTGGATGCCGACGACGTTGCCGCGCGTCGAGCGGTAGTACTCGACGAGGGGCGCCGTCTCGCGCTCGTACAGCTCGAGGCGGCGCTCGATCGCCTCGGGCGTGTCGTCGGAGCGTCCCTCCTCGGCGGCGCGGCCGAGCATCCGCTGCACGAGCACTGCGCGCTCGGGCACCTGGAAGTCGAAGACGACGTCGAGGCCGCGCCCGAGCTCGCCCAGCAGCTCGTCGAGCGCCTCGGCCTGCGGCATCGTGCGGGGGAAGCCGTCGAGGACGAAGCCGGCGCGCGTGTCGTCGCGCCGCAGGCGCTCCCGGATCAGGCGGATCATCAGCTCGTCCGAGACGAGGTCGCCGCGGTCGTAGACCCGCTTCAGCTCCCGGCCGAGCTCGCTGGGCTGCTCCTTCATCTCGCGGATCATGTCGCCGGTCGCGACGTGCGGAATCCCGTAGGCCGCCTCGATCCGCTTGGCCTGCGTGCCCTTGCCGGAGCCCTGCGGGCCCAGCACGAGGATGTTCACGGCCGCCTCCGCTGCTCTACCGCAGGAACCCCTCGTAGTGGCGCATCACCATCTGCGACTCCATCTGGCGCATCGTCTGGAGCGCGACGCCGACCACGATCAGCACCGAGGTGCCTCCCAGCGCCCGGTAGGTGGACTGGGGGAAGTGGAAGTACGAGATGAAGATCGAGGGGGCGACGGCGACGGCCGCGAGGAACAGCGACCCCGGCAACGTCAGCCGTTGCAGGACGCGGTCGAGGTAGGCCGCCGTGGGCGGTCCCGGCCGGATGCCCGGAATGTAGCCGTTGTACTTGCGCAAGTTGTCGGCCTGGTCGACGGGGTTGAACTGGACCGAGGTGTAGAAGTAGGTGAAGAGGATGATCAGGATGGCCTCGACCAGGAGGTACTTCCAGCTCGAGTAGCCGAAGTTGAGCTGGAGCCAGTTGTTCCAGGCGGGCCGGAAGCTGCCGATCGTCTGCGGCAGGGCCAGGATGGCGGCCGCGAAGATGACCGGGATCACTCCCGCCATGTTCACGCTCAGCGGCATGTACGTGGAGCCGCCCGTCGTCTGCCGGTTGCCGAGCTGGCGGCGCGCGTACTGGACCGGGATCCGCCGCTGGCCCTCCATCACGAACACGACCGCGACGACGATGGCCAGCGCGACGAGCGGGAAGAAGAGCCGGGCGCTCGTGCCGCCGTTCAGCCAGCCGCTGATGCCCGTGGGCGCGTAGGCGAGGATCGAGGCGAAGATCAGCAGCGAGATCCCGTTGCCGATGCCCCGTTTCGTGATCTGCTCGCCGAGCCACATCAGCAGCGTCGTGCCGGCGGTGAGCGTGAGGATGATGATGATCAGCCGGCCGGCGTTGACGTTCGGCAGCGCGCCTCCGTGCTTGAAGAGGAACGCGTAGCCGGTCGCCTGCGCCGCCGCGAGCGCGACCGTGAGGTAGCGCGTGTACTGGGTGATCTTGGCGTAGCCGGCCTCCCCCTCCTTCTGCAGCCGCTCGAGCGAGGGCACGACGACGGTCAGGAGCTGCAGGATGATCGAGGCGGTGACGTAGGGCATGATCCCGAGCGCGAAGAGCGAGAAGCGGGAAAGCGCCGAGCCCGAGAAGAGGTTGAGCAGGCTGAGCACGCCGCTGCCGCCGGCGCCGTTGAAGTAGGCCTGGAGCTGCGACTGGTCGACGCCGGGCGCCGGCACCCACGAGCCGAAGCGGTAGACGGCGAGCACGCCGGCGGTGAACAGGACGCGGCG
>DASRBY010000025.1:0-4665 GCA_035653435.1 Gaiellaceae bacterium | reverse complement strand
CGCCTCGATCTTGCCGCGGTGCCGGACGATCGACGCGTCTCCGAGCAGCCGCTCGACGTCACGGGTCCCGAACGTCGCGACCCGCTCCGGGTCGAAGCCCTCGAACGCCGCCCGGAAGCCGTCGCGCTTGCGCAGGATCGTCAGCCACGAGAGGCCGGACTGGAAGCCCTCGAGGCAGAGGCGCTCGTACAGGCCGCGCTCGTCCCGCACCGGCCGGCCCCACTCCTCGTCGTGGTAGGCGTTGTACGCCGGGTCGGCGGTCTCCCAGCAGCGCACGAGCGCGACCGCTATTCGACCACCTCGACGAGGACGACGCCGTCCTCCACCGTGACCGGATACGTCTGCACCGGCTCGTACGCAGGGAGCGACATCGGCGTGCCGGTCTCGAGGTCGAACGCGGAGCCGTGCCGCGGGCAGATGACGCGGCAGAGATCCTCGTCCCACTCTCCCTCCGCGAGCGGCCCGTCGTCGTGCGAGCAGCGGTCCTCGATCGCGTACAGCCTGCCGTTGCAGTTGTAGACGCCGATCGACGTCCAGCCGAGCCCGACGATCTTCGACGAGCCCGGCCCGAACTCGTCGAGGGGCGCGACGTGGACCTTCGGCATCAACCCTCGTCGAGCTGGAGCTCGTCGGCGAGGCTCTGCCACTCCTCGGGGAGCGGCGTTCCCTTCGCGCGGTGCAGCGCGACCTTGAGGACGCCGAGACCGAGGATCGCGCACTTGAGCCGGATCGGCGTGAGCGGGATCCCGATCTCCTCGAGCAGCTCCTCCTTCGGGAGCTCCGCGACCTCCGTCGCCTTCCGGCCCTTCACCATCTCCGTCAGCATCGACGTCGCCGCCTGCGAGATCGCGCACCCACGCCCCTCGAAGCCGATCTCGTCGATCGTGTCGCCGTCGGCAGCGAAGCGGACGAAGATCGCGACCTCGTCGCCGCAGAGCGGGTTCTGGCCCTCGGCCTGCGCGTCGGCGGGGTCGAGCGCCCCGTGCCCGCGCGGGTTCTTGTAATGGTCGAGGATGACCTCGCGGTAGAGCTGGTCGAGCTCGGACATCAGATCCCGCTCCGGCGCCGGCAAAGCCGGCACCTCCGCTCCTTGGTGAGCTCCGTCGAGCCCACGCTCATCCTCCGAACGTCTCCTTGACCTTCCACAGGCCGGCGGCGAGCCGGTCGATCTCCTCCGGCACGGTGTAGAGGTAGAAGCTCGCCCGGTTCGTCGCGACGACGCCCAGCCGCCCCATCAGCGGCTGGCAGCAGTGGTGGCCGGCCCGGATGGCGACGCCGTCGAGGTCGAGCACCTGCGCGACGTCGTGCGGGTGCACCCCGGCGACGTCGAAGCTGACGATCCCGGCGCGCTTCTCGGGCGGCGGCCCCCACGTCGTGACGCCGGGGATCTCCGCGAGCCGCTCGAGCGCGTACGCGACGAGCTCGTGCTCGTGCTGCTCGATCGCCTCCAGCCCGACGGCCTCCAGGTAGTCGATCGCCGCCGCGAGCCCGACGGCCTCCGCCATCGGCGCGGTACCGGCCTCGAACTTGTGCGGCAGCTCGCCCCACGTCGTCTCGTCGGCGCGCACCCGCCGGATCATGTGGCCGCCGGTCAGGAACGGGTCCATCTCGAGCAGGAGCTCCGTCTTTCCCCAGAGGAAGCCGATCCCGCTGGGGCCGCACATCTTGTGGCCGCTGACGGCGACGAAGTCGGAACCGAGCGCCTGCACGTCGACGCGCCGGTGCGGCGCTGCCTGCGCCGCGTCGCAGACGTGGATCGCGCCGCGCTCGTGCGCCCAGGCCGCGATCCGCGGGACGTCGTTGGAGCCGCCGAGGACGTTCGAGACGTAGCCGGTCGCGACGACCTTCACGCGTGCGTCGCCGGCCAGCTCGTCGAGCTCGTCGAGGTGCAGCGTCCCGTCGGGCTCGACCGGCAGCATCCGGAAGTCGGCGCCGGTCTTGCGCGCGATGAACTGCCACGGGACGAAGTTGGCGTGGTGCTCGAGCTCCGTCACGAGGACGGCGTCGCCCGGCCGCAGGTTGTTCAGCCCCCACGCGTATGCGACGAGGTTGAGCGCCTCGGTCGCGTTGCGGACGAACACGATCTCCTTCGCGCTCGGCGCGTTCACGAACGCGCGGCACCGCTCGCGCGCGTGCTCGAGCGCCGCGGTCGCACGCTCCGCGAGCTCGTAGACGCCGCGGTGCACGTTGGCGTACGAGGTCTCGTAGAAGCGCGTCATCGCGTCGAGCATCTGGCGCGGCTTCTGCGCGCTCGCCGCCGAGTCGAGATACGCGAGCGGCTGGCCGTGGAACCGCTGCTCGAAGATCGGGAAGTCGGCCCGCAGCCTCGTCGCGTCGAGCGTCGTCGCAGAGGTCACGGCCATGCCCGAAGCGTACCGGCCCTCGCTATCGTGCCCGTTCCGTGGCTGCGGACTACGTCTTCACGATGTACCGGGTCGACAAGTTCTACGGCCCGGAGCGGCAGGTGCTCGCGAACATCTCGCTCTCGTTCCTGCCGGGCGCGAAGATCGGCGTGCTCGGGCCGAACGGCGCCGGCAAGTCGACGCTGCTCCGGATCATGGCGGGGAAGGAGGAGCCGTCGTCGGGAGCGGCCGAGCTCGCGCCGGGAGCGTCGGTGGGGCTCCTCGAGCAGGAGCCCGAGCTCGACCCGCGCAAGACGGTGCGCGAGAACGTCGAGGACGGAGTGCGCGAGCTGCGCGACCTGCTCGACCGGTTCGAGCGGATCTCCGCCGGGTTCGCCGAGCCCGACGCCGACTTCGACGCGCTGCTCGCGGAGCAGGCGAAGGTGCAGGACCAGATCGACCGCCGCGACGCGTGGCAGCTCGACGCGCAGCTCGACCACGCGATGGACGCGCTGCGACTGCCGGACGGCGACCGCGACGTGACGTCGCTGTCGGGCGGCGAGCGCCGACGCGTCGCGCTCTGCCGGCTCCTTCTGTCGGCACCGGACCTGCTCCTGCTCGACGAGCCGACGAACCACCTGGACGCCGAGTCGGTCTTCTGGCTCGAGCGGTTCCTCGCGGAGTACCGCGGAACGGTGGTGGCCGTCACGCACGACCGGTACTTCCTCGACAACGTCGCGGGCTGGATCCTCGAGCTCGACCGCGGCCGCGGCATCCCGTACCGGGGCAACTACTCCGGATGGCTCGAGCAGAAGCAGGAGCGGCTCGAGCAGGAGGAGAAGCAGGCGTCGGCCAGGCGGCGCACGCTGCAGCGCGAGCTCGAGTGGGTGCGGATGGCGCCGAAGGCGCGGCACGCGAAGTCGAAGGCGCGCCTCGGCGCCTACGAGCGGCTGCTCGCGGAGGAGGAGTCGGTGAAGCTCGACCGCGTCGAGATCCACATCCCGCCCGGCCCGCGCCTCGGCGACGTCGTGATCGAGGCGCGCGGCGTCGCCAAGGGGTTCGGCGACCGGCTGCTGTTCGAGAACCTGGACTTCTCGCTCCCGCCGGCCGGCATCGTCGGCGTGGTCGGGCCCAACGGCGCCGGCAAGACGACGCTGTTCCGGCTGATCGTCGGGGAAGAGGAGCCCGAGGCGGGCGAGCTGCGGATCGGCGACACGGTGCAGCTCGCGTACGTCGACCAGGCGCGCGCCGACCTCGATCCTAAGAGCACCGTGTGGAAGGAGATCTCCGGGGGTCAGGACACCGTCCTGCTCGGGAAGCGGGAGGTCAACTCGCGCCAGTACACGTCGTGGTTCAACTTCAAGGGGCCGGACCAGCAGAAGCCCGTCGCGCAGCTCTCGGGCGGCGAGCGGAACCGCGTCCACCTGGCGAAGCTGCTGCGGAGCGGCGGGAACGTCCTGCTGCTCGACGAGCCGACCAACGACCTCGACGTCGACACCCTCCGGGCGCTGGAGGACGGGCTGCTGGCCTTCCCCGGCTGCGCCGTGGTCATCAGCCACGATCGCTGGTTCCTGGACCGGATCGCCACCCACGTGCTGGCCTTCGAGGGCGACTCCCAGGTGCGGTGGTTCGAGGGCAACTTCTCGGACTACGAGGCCGACCGGAAGAAGCGGCTCGGCGCCGACGCCGTCCAGCCGCATCGCATCCAGTACAAGCCGCTGGTCCGGTAGGTTTCACGGCCGATGGAAGAACACCTCCGCCACCTGCTCGACGAGCTGTCGGACGCGATCCACCGCACCGACGACCCCGACCACCGCCAGGAGCTCTCCCGTCTCCACAGCGAGATCGAGCGCCGGCTCGACGTCGGGGCGGCCGGGTTCGAGGCCG
Organism: Gaiellaceae bacterium; assembly: GCA_035653435.1. GTDB lineage: Bacteria > Actinomycetota > Thermoleophilia > Gaiellales > Gaiellaceae > Palsa-739. The sequence goes on along the minus strand of DASRBY010000025.1, from coordinate 436 downwards.
GCGGGCAGCTCGTCAGCGGGCCGGGCGCGGGCGGCCCCGGCGGCGCGCCCGGGCCGGCCCCCGGCGGCGACGAGCACGACGGCCTCGTCGAGCGGCTGGAGTCGGCCGAGCTGCGCTTCGAGGCCGACCACCCGAGCCTCGGGGCGTCCATCCGCCAGGCGATCCAGTCGCTCACCGCCGGCGGAATCTGAAGCCTGGGCGAAACGGCCGAATCGTCCCGATTGAAAAAAATGTGCATTTCGGGAGGTATGGGCCGGTTCGCGGCGAATTGACAAGGCGATCCGGCCGGTAGGGCGCACCCGGGCGGGGAGCGCCGATCGGGCGAGGCGTTGACCGGGTGGAGGTCGAGGCTACGCGGTGATCGCCGGGACGGGGAGGGTCGGAGCGGACGCGCTCCGACCCGACCGTGCCGCCGTCAGGCGGTCGGGACGGACAT
>DASRBY010000024.1:0-18981 GCA_035653435.1 Gaiellaceae bacterium | reverse complement strand
GGGGTGGCGCGACTTCAGCCGCCGCGCCTTCGAGCGGATCTCCATCAGGTTGATCGTGCCGCTGTCGTCGACGTAGATCGGCGCCTTCGCCAGCTTGTCGCAGGCGGCGGTGAGGCGCGGCCAGTCGTCCGGCGCGAGCTTGCCGGTGCGGAGCCGTTGCGACTCGACCTTGCCCTCGCTGCACATGAGGCGCTGCGTCACCTCGGCCTTCGACATCTCGAGCGTGAACAGGCCGACGGGGACCCCCTTGCGCACGCCGAGGTTGGCCGCCATGCAGAGCGCGAGAGCGGACTTCCCCATCGAGGGGCGCGCGGCGACGACGACGAGGTTGCCGGGCTGGAAGCCGGAGGTGATGCGGTCGAGGTCCTTGAAGCCGGACGGCGTGCCCGTGACCTCGACGCCGGACTCGTAGAGGGCGGTGATCCGCTCGAAGCTCTCCTTCAGCAGCGACTCGATATCCGTGAAGTCGCCGGTGACGCGGCTCTGGGACAGCTCGAAGATGAGCTGCTCCGCCTGGTCGACGAGATCGGGCGTCTCGCCCGGTCGCTCCCAGCCGAGGCGGGCGATCTCGCTGCCGGCGCGGACGAGGCCGCGCAGCGTCGCCATCTCGTGGACGATGCGCGCGTAATGGGCGACGTTTGCCGAGGCGGGGACGAGGGCGGCGAGCTCGTGGATGCGGACGCGGCCGCCGACGTCGTCGAGCTCGCCGCGGCGGTCGAGCTCGTCGGCGAGGGTGATCGCGTCGACCGGCTCGCTGCGCTGCTCGAGGGCCAGCGCAGCGCGGTAGATCTTCGCGTGCGACTCGCGGTAGAAGTCGCTCGCGTCGAGGATCTCGCTGACGGCGGCGATCGCGCCGGGCGAGATCATCATCGCGCCGAGGACCGACTCCTCGGCTTCCAGGTTCTGCGGGGGGACGGCGCCGGGGACGGAGGGAGGCGCCGGAACGGGGGCGAGTGCCATGCGTGGCGATTCCAGCACGCCGCCCGCCGGGTTTCTAGATGTGGGAATGTCCCTTGTGAACAGGTCTTTTTCGGTCATTTGCAGGAGAAACAAGCATCCTCGCAGCCGCGCCGGACGGCGCACCTGTGGACGGGAGACCCGCTCCGAGCGGCAACTTCCTGCGCAATCCACAGAGGCGTGGACAGCGTGTGAAGACCCTTCGGGCAGGGTCCGCCGGAGGCGCTAGAGAAGAGGCCCGCCGCTAGTCGTCGGCGAGCGCGGCGTCGGCGTCCGCCCGCCATTCGGGCTCCGGCTCCGCCTCGGCGTCGCTCTCTGCGCTCTCGCCTGCCTCGGCTTCTGCGGCCTCGCCCTCTGCCGTCTCGGCGGCGTCCATCTCCGCGAGGACCTCTTCGAGCTCCGGGGAGGGCTCGGTCTCCGCCGCAGCCTCCTGCTCGGCGCGCTCGGCAGCCTCCAGCTGCGCGAGCTCCTCGTCGGATGGAAGCTCGCCGCCCTCCGGGAAGACCTCGGTCTTCACCTCGACGCGGACGTCCTCGAAGAGGCCGATCGGGATCTCGTAGCGACCGATCCGCTTGATCGGATCGGTCTCGATCTTGCGTCGGTCGACGCGGATCTTCTTCGCGCTCCACAGCTCGTCGGCGATGTCGGTCGGCGTGACCGAGCCGAAGAGCGAACCGGTCGGCCCGGCCTTGACCTCGAACCGCAGCACGGTGCTGGAGAGGGCCTCCGCGATCTCGCGAGCCTCGTCAGCCGTCTTCGCCTCGTGGCGGGCGCGCAGCGAGTCGCGCTTCTGCAGCTCCGCCACGCGCGCGGGCGTCGCCTCCTCGGCGAGCCGGCGGGGCAGGAGATAGTTGCGGGCGTAGCCGCGGGCGACCGAGACGACGTCGCCGCGAAGGCCGACATGCTCGACGTCGGAGAGGAGGATGACCTCCACGTCAGCGCTCCCCGCGATCGCCGCGATCCCCGCGGTCGCCGCGGTCGCGCCGGCCACCGCCGCGTTCCTCCGATCCCTCCGCCACATAGGGCAGCAGCGCCATCTCGCGTGCGCGCTTCACCGCCGTCGCCACCTGCACCTGGTGCCGGCGGCACGCGCCGGTGATGCGGCGGCTGCGGATCTTCCCCTTTTCGGAGACGTAGCGCCGCAGCTGGGTGACGTTCTTGTAGTCGATCTCCGCGATGTGCTCCTTGCAGAAGAAGCAGTTACGGCGCTTGATCTGCCCCGCAGGCCCGCCCGGCCGCCTTCGCTGCTGCTGACTCTTCTCTCTCGCCATGCCTCTCCTAGAACGGGATGTCGTCGTCGGCCGCAGCCGGGAAGTCGGCGCTCTCCTGCGCCGCGCCGGCCGGCACGAACTGGTTGCCGCCGCCCTCGCCGTCGCCGCGGCCGCCGAGGAACTGGACGCTCTCGGCGACGATCTCGACGGCCTCGCGCTTCGAGCCGTCCTGAGCCTCCCACTGGCGCCAGTCGAGGCGACCGTCGATCGCGACCGGGCGGCCCTTGCTCAGGTACTGCGCGCAGTTCTCGGCCTGGTTGCCGAAAACCGAGATCCGGAAGAAGTTCGGCTTGTCGACCCAGTTGCCCGACTCGTCTCGCCGCCGCCCGTTGACCGCGATGCCGAGATTGCAGACGGGCGTGCCGCCGGGCGTGTGCCGCAGCTCGGGATCCCTCGTCAGGTTCCCGACCAGCACGACGCGGTTGATGTTCGCTGCCATGTCTACTCCTCTTCTTCTTCGCCGGGCTGCTCTTCAGCTTCCGCGCCAGCGTACTCCGGCGCGTCGTCATCCGAAACGGACGTTTCGGGCACCGCCGGCTCGGCGGGCGCCGCGACGGCCGCGGCCTCGTCGCGCGGGGCGCTCGTGCGCGAGCCCGCGATGTGGCGCGTCGCCATGTGACGCAGCACCGCATCCTCGATCTTGAGGACGCGGGAGATCTCCTCGAGCGTCTCCGCCTCGGCGTCGAAGACGACGAGGTGATAGACGCCCTCCTCCTTGTGCGCGATCGGATAGGCGAGCCGGCGCCGGCCCCACGCGTCGTGGCTGTGCCAGGCGCCGCTGTTGCGCTCGACGAGCTCGCGCGTCCGCGCGACGATGTCTTCCTGGCGGGCCTCGGCCTGCTCGGGGTCCAGCAGCAGCAGGATCTCGTAAGTCGTCACGTCCCGATGTCCTCCCTTCCCATGGTCTCGATGTCGGCCCCGACTGCCGGCGTCGCTCGGGACAGAACGACGCGATGACGGGGCAGGAAGCGGCGGTCACTGTAGCATCGCCCCGATGCGTCGCCTCCTCGGCTGGATCGGCGGAGCCGCCGGTGGGATCACCGCCTACCGCCTGCTGCGGCGCCGTCCCTCGCCGGATCCCGTGGCGGCCGAGCCGCACACGCGCGCGGAGGAGCTCCGCGCCAAGCTCGCGGAGTCGCGCGCCGCCGAGCCCGCGGTCCAGGAACCCGCAGTGCAGGAACCGGCCGCCCAGGAACCGGCCGCCGAGCCCGAGCCGGTAGAGGAGCCGGAGTCGCCCGAGGACCGGCGCCGGCGAGTGCACGAAGAGGGCCGAGCGACCCTCGACGAGATGAAGTCGGAGTAGCGGTCTAGTAGCCGGGGCCCGCGGGGCCTTCTTCTTCCTCGATCACCCGGCGGCGCGGGTAGCCCCAGCGCGACGGATACGTCCCGTAGCCGGGGCCCCGATCGACATATGTGCTCCGGCGCAGGTAGCCGGGGCCCCACGACGACCAGAGCAGCAGGTCGGCGAGGAAGGCGATCAGCCCGACGACGACGAGAATCCAGCCCACCGTGTTGACGTTGACCGAGCCCGGATGCGTCGGGTGTACGGCGAGCGCGAGGATGAAGCCGACGGCGGTGACGATGAGGCCGACGAGGAATCCCATGGCGGCTTTGTGCCCTGGCCGCTGGAATCCAACCTCCCCATATGGACGGAGCGGCGCCGGAGTCGAACCGACCTAGCCGTGGGCTACACGACCGTACGGGTTTTGAAGACCCGCTGGGCCACCGGGCCCGGCCGCTCCGCCCCGAGGCTAGCGGGCTAGCCGTCGTCTGCGAGGTAGTGCGAGTCCCAGCCGGCGGGCCTGTACCCCGTTCCGGGCGGGCCCGCTCCGACCGAGAGAACGAGCGTCCCCTGATCCTTCGCGGTCGCGGCCCGGGTTGCCGCGGCGTCGATCCACAGACACGTCCCGGCGGGCGCGTCGACCTCCTCGCCGGCGATCGTGAACGTCGCATTGCCGTCCACCGTGTAGTAGAGCTCCGGCTCGCCGTCCTCGGCGTGGTCGTGCTCTGGGATGAGCGTTCCGTCGTCGCGCCCGCGCCAGAGGTTGATGCCGAAGGTCTCGATCCCGAAGTGGTGGCGGACCGGGATCCAGTGCGGCCACTGCTTCGACGCGATCTCGTCGATGTGAGCCTTCTCGTAGGCGGCCATGAGGCGACCCTATTCCCCGCCGAGTCGTCTGAACAAGGTCTCGGGCGGCAGGTCGGCGAGGGAGTCGAGGACGACGTCGGCGCCGGCAGCCTCCAGCCCGAGCTCGCGCGTGACCTCGTTCGGCACGGCGACGCAGAAGATGCCTGCGGCTTTCGCTGCGATGACGCCGTTCGGCGAGTCCTCGAACGCGACCGCCTCGCCGGCGGTCACCCCGAGAGCCTCGAGTGCCTCGAGATACAGCGTCGGCGCGGGCTTCGCCCGGGTGGGGTCCCGGTCGGCCGTGCAGATCGCGTCCCAGCCGACGGCCTCCTCCAGCCGCTCGAGGTGCATGTCGACCCAGCCGCGAGTCGAGCTGGAGACGATCGCGCGCTTCAGCCCGTGCTGGCGGGCAGCGGCGAGGTACTCCGCGATGCCCGGGCGCAGCTCCTCTGCCTCGATGAGCGCGATCTCGCGGGCGTAGCGGCGCTCGTTCAGCGCCTCGCGCTCGAGCGGCTCGCCGACGAGCTCCTCGAGGTGCGCCATCGGATCCCACGGCGCGTGGGTAGTGCCGACGAGCGTCGCCCACAGGTCGGCGGGCAGCTCGTGCCCGTGCTGCCGGTAGAGCCACTCCCAGCCGGCGCGCGAGGCGACCTCGGTGTCGAGGATGAGTCCGTCGAAGTCGAACAGGAGGGCGCGGACCGCCATGCCGGTGCAGAGTACGGACGTGGCGATCCTGGGCGTCGATGTCGGCGGCACGTTCACCGACGCGGTGCTCGTCGAGGAGGGAACGATCCGGACGGCGAAGGTTCCGACCGCCCCCCGGCAGGAGGAGTCGGTGCTCGCTGCGGCCCGTGCGGTCGGCGCCGGCGCGGCGGATCCGGAGCGGTTCGCCCACGGCACGACGGTCGCCACGAACGCATTGCTCGAGCGGCGCGGAGCCCGTACCGCGTACGTCGGCAACACGGGCTTCGAGCATCTCCTCCACCTGCGCCGCCAGACACGCGCCCATCTCTACCGGCTCTGCGCGGAGCACCCCGACCCCCTCGTGCCGCTCGAGCGCTGCCACGGCGTCCGCGGCCGGATCGGTCCCGAGGGAGAGCTCGAGCCGCTCGACCTCGACTCGCTGCCCGACCTCGGCAACGTGGAGGCGGTTGCCGTCTGCCTGCTCTTCGCGTTCCGCGACCCGTCGCACGAGGAGGCCGTCGCGGCGGAGCTGCGCCGCCGCCATCCCGGCATCTACGTCGTCGCCTCACACGAGCTCGCGCCCGAGTTCCGGGAGTACGAGCGCGCCTCGACGACTGCTGCCGACGCCTACCTCGCGCCCGTCGCGGCCCGCTACCTTCGGGCGCTCGTCGCGGCGGCGGCCGGGGCGGGCCTGCCTGAACCGGTGGTGATGCTCTCCTCGGGCGGCGTCCTCCCTGCGGAGGAGGCCGCGGCGCATCCGGCACGGCTGCTCGTCTCGGGGCCGGCCGGCGGCGTCGTCGGCGCAGGCCTCGCCGCGCGCCGGGCCGGTTTTGCCGACGCGATCGCCTTCGACATGGGCGGCACCTCGACCGACGTCTGCCTGCTCCACGGTGGCCGGGCAGCGCGCGTGTCCGAGCGAGAGATCGGCGGCCTGCCGGTCAGGCTGCCGTCGGTCGACGTGCACACGGTCGGCGCCGGCGGCGGCTCGCTCGTTCGGGTGGACGCGGGCGGCGCGCTGCGGGTCGGACCGGAGTCGGCGGGCGCCGATCCCGGTCCAGCGTGTTACGGGCGGGGCGGAGGCGCCACGGTGACCGACGCGAACCTCCTCCTCGGCCGGCTGCCGGAAGAGCTGCCGGGCGGGCTCGCCCTCGACCGGGACGCGGCGGCGGCCGCGCTCGACGGGATCGATCCGGCGGCGGTCGTCGAGGTGGTGAACGCCGAGATGCTGCGGGCGCTGCGCGTCGTCTCGGTCGAGCGGGGACACGACCCGCGCGAGTTCGCGCTCGTCGCCTACGGCGGCGCGGGCCCGCTTCATGCGTGTGCGCTCGCCGAGGAGCTCGGGATGGAGGCGGTGCTCGTGCCGGCGGCGGCGGGCGTTCTCTCTGCGCTCGGGCTCGCGGCCGGCGACGAGCGACGGGACCATGTCGTCTCGCACGTGCGGCCGCTCCGTGACGTGGGCGAGCTGCCGGCGGAGGGCGAGGCGGACCTCCGCTACAGCGGGCAATCGTTCGAGCTGACCGTGGCGCTCGGCGGCGATCTGGCCGAGGCGTTCCATCGCGCCCACGAGGAGGGCTACGGCTACGCCGACCGCGGGCGGGAGGTCGAGCTGGTCGCCGTTCGCACCGCCGACGTCGTGCCCGGTCCGAAGCTGGAGCTGCCGAGCGGCGAGCGAGAGCACGCGTCCGGGCCGGCGCTGGTCGAGCTGGAGGGCTCGACCCTTTGGATTCCCCCCGGGTGGGAGGGGGCTAGGGATGGTTCCAGCTGGGTCGTGACCCGTGAGTGACGGAATGGCAACGATTCGGCTCCAAGTGATCGGCGCGTCGTTGCGCTCGATCGCCGAGGAGATGGGGGCCGTCCTGATCCGCTCCTCCTTCTCCGCGAACATCAAGGAGCGCCGCGACTGCTCGACCGCGCTGTTCGACGAGCGGGGGCGGATGATCGCGCAGGCCGAGCACATCCCCGTCCACCTCGGCGCGATGCCCGATGCCGTCGCCGCCGTGATGCAACTCGGGCTCGAGCCAGGGCAGGTCGCGATCCTCAACGACCCGTACACGGGCGGCACGCACCTGCCCGACGTGACGCTCGTCTCGCGCACCGTGCTCGGCTACGCGGTCTCGCGGGCCCACCACGCGGACGTCGGCGGCATCGAGCCGGCGAGCCTCCCGGCCTTCTCGCACACGCTCGAGGAGGAGGGTGTGATCCTGCCGCCGCAGCTGCTCACCGACGACGTGCTCGAGCGCTTCGTCCGGGCCACGCGACGTCCGGAGGAGCGCCGAGGCGATCTTCGGGCCCAGCTCTCGGCGCATCGGCTCGCCGATCGAAGGCTGGAGGAGCTGCGCGCGCGGCGGGGACGGGATCGCGTCGCCGCCGCCATGGACGAGCTCCATTCCTACTCGGAGCGGATGGTCCGGGCCGCCCTCGCTCGGCTGGCGGACGGTCGCAGCGAAGCCGAGGACGTCGTCGAGGCGGCGGACGGCGACCTTCGGATCCGCTGCGCGGCCGAGATTGCAGGAGACGGGATCACGATCGATTTCGCCGGGACGGCACCGCAGTACGACGGCAATCTCAACTGCCCGCTCGCGGTCACCAAGTCGGCCTGCTACTTCGTCGTTCGCTGCGTCACCGAACCGGATCTGCCGGCCTCGGGAGGCGCATTCGCTCCGGTCACCGTCACCGCGCCCGCAGGCTGCCTCGTCAACGCGCAGCCGCCGGCAGCGGTGGCAGCCGGCAACACGGAGACGTCCTCGCGCATCGTGGACGTCGTCTTCGCCGCGCTCGGCCGGCTCGTGCAGGTGCCGGCCGCGGGCCAGGGGACGATGAACAACCTCGCGCTCGGCAACGACCGCTTCACGTACTACGAGACGGTTGGCGGCGGGCAGGGCGCGTGCCCGGACGACGACGGGCCGAGCGGGGTTCACGTCGCCATGTCGAACACGCTCGCCACGCCCACCGAGGCGATCGAGCTCGAGTATCCGCTCCGCGTGGAGCGTTGGGAGCTCAGGCTCGGCTCGGGCGGAGACGGCGCGCGCCGCGGCGGCGACGGCGTGGTGCGCGAGCTGCGTGTGCTCGAGGACTGCCGGCTTTCGGTGCTCGCCGAGCGACGGCGCAATGCGCCGCCCGGCCGCGCCGGAGGCGAAGACGGTGCGCGCGGCCGGACGCTCGTGAACGGAGACGAGCAGCCGCCGAAGCTCACCCGCCAGCTGCGCGCCGGCGACGTCGTGCGCGTCGAGACGCCCGGCGGCGGCGGGCACGGCGCAGCGGAGTAGGCTCAGGAAGATGGAGCGTCCGGTCAAGGTCGCTTGCGTTCAGGTCGAGCCGGTCGTGCTCGACCGCGAGGCGACGCTCGACAAGCTCGAGACGGTCGCCGCCGACGCTGCTCGCGAGGGCGCGGAGCTCGTCGTCTTCCCCGAGACGTTCGTGCCGGTCTATCCGTCCTCGACCTGGGCGAAGGCATTCGCCGGCTGGGACGCCACGGGGGCGAAGGAGACGTTCGCCCGCCTCGCGCAGGAGTCGGTCGCCGTCGGCTCGGCGGCCGAACGGCGCATCGGCGCGGCCGCGAAGGAGCTCGGGATCTGGATCGTCACGGGCGTCAACGAGGTCGACCCCGAGCGGCCCGGCACGATCTACAACGCGCTCCTCTACCACTCCCCTGCCGGCGAGCTCGCCCTCCACCATCGCAAGCTCGTGCCGACGAACCACGAGCGGCTCGTCTGGGGACAGGGCGACGGTCGAGGCCTCACGGCGGTCGAGACCGGCTTCGGGCGGCTCGGCGGCCTGATCTGCTGGGAGAACTACATGCCGCTCGCGCGCGTTGCGCTCTACGAGTCGGGCGTGGAGATCTACGTCGCCTCGACCGCCGACGACGGCGACGCCTGGCAGCAGACGCTCGTCCACATCGCGCGCGAGAGCCGCGCCTACGTCGTCGCGCCGGCGCATTTCCAGCGCGAGTCGGCGTACCCCGACGACTTCCCGCTCGCCGCGGAGATCGAGGGAGCCGGGACGATCGGCCGCGGGGGCAGCGCGATCCTCGCTCCCGACGGCTCGTACCTAGCGGGGCCGCTGTACGACGAGGAGGGGGTCCTCTACGCGGACCTCGACCCGTCGCGGCTGCTCGCCGAGCGGCAGCGCTTCGACCCCGTCGGGCACTACAGCCGCCCCGACGTGCTTCAGCTCACAGTTCGCGTGGACGATGCGACGCCGAGTACACGTCCTTCCGCGCGATCTTCCCGTCCCTGAGCGGGAACACGTCGACGCCGTCCCACTCCTTCGAGCCGGTCGACGCCGTCCACTCGCAGACGGCGAAGTCGTTGCCGGCATAGAGCGAGCGCGTCGTGAATCGCAAGGTCGGGTTGTTGCGGAAGATGCCGGCGATGTGCTCCCTGACGGTCGCGGCGCCCTCCGCGCGCTCGTCGGCCGTGTGGTTGTGGAAGACGACGTCCGGATGGTGCAGCTCGTCGATCGCGGCGAGGTCCTGCGCGTTCCACGCGTCGTTGTAGCGCTCGATCAGGTGGCGGACCGAAGCTGCGTCCATAGCTGGAGCTTAGGCGGAGTAGCATCGCCGCATGGCGACGACGGCCCGCAAGTACGACCTCTACAGCGACGCCTTCCGCGCCGACACGTACGCGACTTTCGCGCGGATGCGCGAGGAGGATCCGGTGCTCTGCCAGCCGGGGATCGACGGCGAGACGCCGATCTGGTTCGTGACGCGCTACGAGGACGCGGAGGCGGTGCTGCTCGACGACGAGCGCTTCGTCCGCGATCCGCGGCTCGCGCTGCCGCCGGAACGGCTCGGCGGCGAGGTCCCGGAGTTCGTCGCCTTCATCGACAGCAACATGCTCAACCGCGACCGTGACGACCATCGGCGCCTGCGCCGCCTCGTCTCGAAGGCGTTCACACCGAGGATGATCGAGCGGCTACGGCCGCGGATCCAGGAGATCGCCGACGCGCTGATCGACCGCGTCCTCGCGCAGGGCGAGATGGAGCTCGTGTCCGCGTTCGCGTTCCCCCTGCCGATCACGGTGATCGCCGAGCTGCTCGGCGTCCCCGTCGCCGACCGCGACCGCTTCCGCGAGTGGTCGGCGGCGATGGTCAGTCCGGCGCTCGCCGCCGCGGACATGGAGAAGGCCGACTCCTCGTTGAGTGCCTTCGTCGACTACCTGCTCGCCCTCTTCGCCGAGCGGCGTGGGGAGCCCGGTGAGGATCTCGTGAGCGCGCTCGTCGCCGTCGAGGACGGCGGCGACACCCTGTCCGAGGAGGAGCTGTGCAGCATGGTCGCGCTCCTGATCGTCGCCGGGCACGAGACGACGGTGAGCCTGATCGGCAACGCGACGCTCGCGCTGCTGACGCATCCCGAGGAGCGGGCCCTGCTCGAGAGGGACCCCTCGTTGCTGCCCGGCGCGGTCGAGGAGCTGATCCGCTACGACGGGCCGGTGGAGCGCACGCTGAACCGGTGGGCAGCCGCGGACGTTGAGCTGCGGGGGCAGAAGATCCGCCGCGGCGACTTGGTGATCGTCATCCTCGGAGCGGCCGACCGCGACCCCGAGCGGTTCGAGGACCCGGACACGCTCGATCTAGCCGCCGGGCGCGGGACGCGGCACCTCGGGTTCGGCCGCGGCAGCCACTTCTGCCTCGGCGCTCCGCTCGCGCGGCTGGAAGCCGAGATCGCGCTCGGCACGCTGCTGCGGCGCCTGCCCGGCCTGCGTCTCGCGGTGCCGCAGGAGGAGCTTCGCTGGCGGCCCGTGCCGCTCTTCCGGAGCCTCGTCGCCCTGCCCGTCGCCTGGGAGCTCTAGCGCCGCCGCAGCACTCGGCCCTCGCCGACGCGGCGAGTGACGCCGTCGGCATCGAAGCGCTCGAGGTAGAGCTGCGCCGTCTTTCGCCCGACGCCGAGGGCGTCACGAAACTGGGCGAGTGTGATCCCGTCGAAGAGGATGCCCCGAGCCTGCTCGTACGCCGCCGGCGAGATCGCAAGGCCGTCGCCGATCCTGACGAGGCGGCCCTGCTCCTCGAGGACCCGGGCGAGTGCGGCGTCCTCGACGCGCGCCGGCTCGATTCCCAGCTGGGAGACGAGCGCCTCCGCCTCCTCCGCGCGGGCGCCGAGCTCCGGGCCGGCGCCGGGCCGGTAGAGCTTGGCGCCGCGCAGCTCGAGACCGAGATGCGGGACGACGGCCTTCCACCACTCGCCGGCTGGGACGGGCATTCCCGGGTCGAGAGGATCGGCGGCGTCGATCGCGCGCGTGAGCTCGGCGCGGAGCTCCTCGAGCCACTCCAGAGACCACTGCCATTCTCCGTCCACGCGCACCGGAGCGTGCACGAAGGTCTCGCCGCGCTCCAGCGCCTCGAACCGAGCGACGTCGGTGTGGCGCGGCGGAGCGGGATCGAGGACGAGTCCGCCGGCGACGGTGGTCCCGGCGCGGAGGACGACGCGGTCGCCGCGCGCGGCGACGACCGCCCGCGAGAGCCGCAGCTGGGCAAAGCGCTCGCCGGCGCGCGCCACGCGCGCGGCGGTCTCGGCCGTGCCGTGATGGAGCATGATGCGGGCCGGGATCTCGCCCAGCGGCACCAGCGTCACGTCCAGCCGGAAGCTCGGGTGGAACGCGCCCGGGGTGACGAGGACGTCGCCGCGGCGCAGGTCCTGCCGCTCAACCCCTGGGAGCGCGACCGCGACGCGCTGCCCCGCCTGCGCGCGCTCGACGGGCCGATCGTGCACCTGCACGCTGCGTACCCGCACGCTCCGGCCGCGCGGCTCGATCCGTAGCTCGTCGCCCTCGCCGAGCGTCCCCGACCAGAGCGTCCCGGTCGCGACCGTACCGATCCCGCGTAGCGAGAAGGAGCGGTCGACGTGAAGGCGCGCGGGGCCGTCGGCGTCGTGTCGCGCGAGTCCGGCCGCCGCCTCCGCCAGTGCCGCCCGCAGCTCGTCGAGACCCGTGCCCGTGCGCGCGCTCGTCGCGACCACCGGGGCGCCCGGTACGAGCTCCTCCGCCTCGGCGCGCGCCAGCTCGAGCGTCTCCTCGTCGACGGCGTCGGCCTTCGTCACCGCGACGACGCCGTGCTCGATCCCGAGCAGGCGCAGGATCGCGAGGTGCTCGTACGTCTGCTGGCGCGCGCCCTCTCCGGCGTCGACCACGAGCAGGAAGAGATCGATGCCGCTCGCGCCCGCGACCATGGTGCGAACGAAGCGCTCGTGCCCGGGGACGTCGACGACGGAGAGGGTCGTTCCGTCCGGGAGCTCGAGGGGGGCGTAGCCGAGGTCGATCGAGATCCCGCGCTCGTGCTCCTCGGGCAGGCGGTCGGTGTTCTTGCCCGTCAGCGCCTCGACGAGCGTCGTCTTGCCGTGGTCGATGTGACCCGCTGTGCCGACCGTCAGCGGCATTGACCCTCCATAGCACGGTTGGGGGAATATCCCCTTTGTACAGGTAAGCTCCGGGGATGGGAGTAGCATCCCGTGACCGTGGCTGAGGCGACTTTCACTGTCACGTACGACGGTCCTGCACTTGACGAGGGCCGGATGCCCGTTCGTGATCTTGCTCCGGCACTCCTCGCTCTGGGTGACCTGTACACGCAGGCGAGCCTAATCCTCTACCCGGATCGGGAGCCGGTCGCGCTGCATATCGAGGCGACGGAGGAAGGCTCCTTCGATGTCCATCTGATTCTCGAAGCGAAGAAGGCGTGGGACGAGCTGATCGACATCTTCGGGACGCATGGTGCGTCTGCGCTGGCGAACCTCCTACAAGACGTGTCGGGCTCGATGGGCGTCGTGTGGCTTATCAAGCGGCTGAAAAGTCGGCGGATCGAGAGGCGGGAGAGTGCGCCTGAGCCGGGCATGGTTCGGCTCACGCTTGATGACACCACGACCGTCGAGGTGCCTACTGACGTTCTGCGCCTGTATGAGTCGATCGAGATTCGGAGGAAGACGCGGGAAGTAGTCGAGCCGCTAACTCGGGAGGGCGTTGACGAGGTTCGTTTCACGGCTAATGGCGAGCCGCTTGTCGATGTCCAGAAGGCGGACGTTCCCGCCTTCGATCTGCCCGAGGATGAGCCCGAACAACTCCTAGACCAAGTCGTCGAGCGGCATCTGGCGATTGTGTCCCCGGTGTTCTTTGAGGGCCGAAAATGGCGCTTCACGGACGGAGCGCACGAATTCAACGCTGATATCGAGGACGAGGGATTCATCGCCCGCGTCGATGCGGGAGAACGCTTCGGAAAAGGCGACGTGCTGCGCTGCCGCGTCCGCGAGATTCAGACGCGCCGCATCCCGGGCGGTCTCCGCACCGACTACACGGTTCTGGAAGTTCTTGAACACCTCATCCCGCCCGACCAGCTGAGCCTCGGGGAGGAAGGATCCTAGTGGCGGTCTGCGGTCAGTTCCTTCATGGGCAGCGCGTCGCCTTTGACAAGCGCCAGCACCGTGTCCCGGAACAGGTAGGGGTTGTCCCGATTGTTGTAGCGCCACTCCAACTCGTCGAGATAGGCCGGCAAGTGCTTGACGGAGAGTTGGTGGTAGCTGCCGATGATGCTGCGCTTGAACAGCGACCACACGTTCTCGATCGTCTGCGTGTGAACCTGGCCGCGCACCCATTCCTCGCGGAAGTGATTAACGGACTCATGGCGCGTGTCCTCGTCCCCGATGCCGTCGTAGGCCTTCCAGGAGTCCGTGAAGATTGCCTCCGCGTCGTCCGCGACGACGTCATTCAGGAAGCCGTGGAGCGTCGCCTTGTTCGGGAGGTCTCCGACCCGGAGGCGGACACTGCCGTCGCGCTGAACGGCCCCCATGACCATCTGGCGCTGCTTCTGGCCCTGCCCCTGGCCCTTGTGCTTGCCGCCGATCCAGGTCTCGTCGGCCTCGACGATCCCGACGAGAAGCTGCTCATGGTCGTTGGTCTCCATCGCGGCCCGGATCCGGTGGCAGAGGTACCAAGCGGTTTTGTAGCTCTTGGTGCCCAGGAGTCTCTGCATCTGCTTCGCGCTGATCCCTTTCTTGGACTCGGTGATGAGGTAGATCGCCAGGAACCACTTCCACAGAGGCAGGTGGGAATCGTGGAACAGCGTCCCGGACGTGACCGAGTATTGGTAGCGGCACTCGCCGCACTCCCACTGATTCCGAGCCTTGATCCGAGACGCCTTCTTGGACTCGCAGCGCGGACACTGCGGCCCGTCCGGCCAACGCAAATCCTCCAGGTAGTCGCGGCACTTCTCGCCCGTCCCAAACTGCTCGATGAGGTCGGGCAGGTTCATCTCTTGGAGGAAGGTCGTCTTTGCCATGGCTAGACCTCGCTCGAAAAAGCCAGCCCGCGAGCTGACGAATGATGAGGTGATGCGGCAGCTATTCCCGAAGACTGTCGTGGAGAAGGCAAAGAAAGAAGCCGACGAAGCGAAACGAAAGAGTCCACGTAAGTGAATCTATACCCTGATTCACCCTGTGTCAAGGGGATAATCCCCCACGGTTGCTATATCTCTTGGCATGCTTCGCTCGATCGGATGGCTTGCGTGGGTGATCGTCGCTTACCTTCTCGCAGCAGCCGCCTTCGAGCTCGTGCTCGCGCTTCGGCACTCGATCAGCCCCGCAGGCGAAGGCTGGATCCTGCTCGCCGCGCTCGTCGCCATGCTGGTAGGGACGGTGCTCGTCTTCCGCGGTGTTGGTCCCGCCGGGCTCTTCGCTCCGGCGGCCGCCCTCTTCGTGACCGCGCGCTTCTACACCGGCGATCCGTACTACGGGTCGACTTTCCGGGCGTACGGCGACGGAGGAGTCTTCTCGCCCGTGTGGGTCGTTGGCCTCCTCGGGTGCGCCTTCGTGGCAGGAGCCGCGACACAGCTCTGGCGGCGTACGGCCCCGGTCGAGAGCGCGGCCGTTCTTCTCCTTCTGGCCTTCACGGCGCTCTTCATGGGCACCGGGCATTAGGCCGGGCGCGCCTCGATCACGTCTGACTCGAGGAACTTCGTCGGCTCCCAGCCCGTCGACTCGAGCAGCGACCGCCACTGCTCCTCGGTGCGCTCGCGTCCGCCGGCCAGGACGAGCATCAGGAGGTCGAGCCACTTCGCGTGGTCAGGTTCGTTGCCGGACACGATTACCGACTCGTGGATCAGTAGCCGCGCGTGCGAGTCGGCTGCTTCGCGGATCGTGCGCAGGATTCGCGCAGCGTCCTCGTCGGGCCAGTCATGAAGGATCCCGGATAGGACGAAGGAGTCCCCCGTCGGCACGGAGTCGAAGAAGCTGCCGGCTACGAACTCGATGCGATCGCCGAGCGCGGCCTCGTCCCGCACCGTCTCGGGCCGGTCGAGCACGATGCCGCGCAAACCCGGCCGGCGCTCGATCAGCTCGACGAGCAGCGCGCCGTTACCGCCGCCGACGTCGACGACGACCTCGTCGTCGTTCCACTCGAGGGCGGCGAGGGCCTCGGCGGGATGCTCGCGACCTCCGGCCATCGCGGCGTCGAACGTGGCGCGCTCGTCGGGATGCTCCGCCAGCCAGGACCAAAAGTCCGCCCCGAAGCGGTGTGAGAACGAGGTCTCCGACGTGGACGCCGTAAGGTTGGCTGTCGCCTCGTAGAAGACGCCGCCGAAGAGGTGCGCGAACTCGCTCGTTCCGGGACCGAGCAAGCGGCGCGACAGCTCGGTGTGCTCGAACACGCTCGGCTCTGTCTCGCGGAAGACGCCCTCGCTGGCAAGCGCGCGTAGCAGCCGGTAGAGCGTGTCCGGATTGTCCGAGAGCTCCGAGACGGCTCGCGGGCCGGCGGCCAGCGCCTCCGGTACACCGGCGTCGACGACGGCCGCGAGCGCCTTCGTCATCAACGCGCCGCGCAGGAAGTCCCAGATCTCGGTCATCCGCGGGCGGCAGCGACCAGGCTTGCGGCCTCCTCGGCCTCGGCGTCCGTCAGCGTCAGACAGTCGAGCAGGAGCCGGCCGTCGCGCACCACGCCCACGACCGGAGGCTCGCCCGTCCGCAGCGGCCCCGCGAGCGTCTCCTCGAGTGCGCACGCGAAGCTCGGCAGCTCCGCCAGGGGCAGCGCCCCTCCGCCGACGCGCCCGACGGTCTCCTCGACCTCGCCGCCGGTCGCAGCAGCCAGCCACTCGGCACGCTCGCGCACGGCATTTTTCTCCTGCGCGAGGGTGCGCAGGACCGGGATCCGCTCGGGCGCCTCGAGGTGCAGGAGGAGCGTGCCCTCGAGCGCCGCGAGCGAGAGCTTGTCGATGCGCAGGGCGCGCTGCAGTGGGTGCCGGCGCAGGCGCTCGACGAGCTCGGAGCGGCCGAGCACGATCCCGGCCTGCGGGCCACCGAGCAGCTTGTCGCCCGAGAAGCAGACGAGGTCGGCCCCGGCTGCGAGCGACTCGCGCGCCGTCGGCTCGGCCTCGACCGGCGCGATCGCGCCGGAGCCGAGGTCGTCCACCAACGGCAGGCCGTGGCGTTGCGCAACCGCCGCGACCTCCTCGAGCCGGGGCCGCTCCTCGAAGCCGACCACGCGGAAGTTCGACTGGTGGACGCGCAGCACGACGGCCGTCTCCGGGCCGATCGCGCGCTCGTAGTCGGCCGCGCGCGTGCGGTTCGTCGTCCCGACCTCGACGAGGCGCGCGCCCGAGCGCGCGAGCACGTCGGGGATTCGGAAACCGTCGCCGATCTCGATCAGCTCGCCGCGCGACACCACCACGTCCTGCCCCTCCGCCAGCGCCGCGAGCGCGAGAAGGACGGCCGCCGCGTTGTTGTTGACGACGAGCGCGGCCTCGGCGCCGGTCAGGCGACGGAGCACGGCCCCGAGATGGTCCTGGCGCGAGCCCCGGGCCCCCTCGTCGAGGTCGTATTCGAGGTTCGAGTAGCCGCGCCCGACCTCGGCCATGCGCGCGAGCGCCTCGTCGGCGAGCGGCGCCCGGCCGAGGTTCGTGTGGACGACCACGCCCGTCGCGTTGAGCACGCGCCGGAGCCGAGGCTGGCGCGCCTCCGCAAGCTCCTCGCGCAGGCGGAGCGCCAGATCTCCCGGCTCCGCCCCGGCCAGGATCTCCTCGCGCGCGCGGTCGATGACGGCGCGGGCCGCGTCGACCGCCAGCGGGTCGCCGGCTTCGCGCGCGAGCTCGTCCACCGAAGGCAGATCGCGCAGCTCCATGGGCGCGAACGCTACTGCGCGTCCGCCTTTTCCGGGGCGTGCGGGCTCGCTCGTCCGTCCCCGTCGCCGTAGGCGTCGAGCACCGTCTCGAGCGCGATCCTCGGCTCGTCGGTGAGCGTGAGCAGCGCGAGATCGTTCGCCGAGACCATGCCGTCGCCGAGCGCGCTGCGGCGCACCCACTCGAGCAGCGGCGTCCAGTACGCCTGGCCGACGAGGACGACCGGGAAGTGGAGAACCTTGCCCGTCTGGATCAGCGTGAGGGACTCGAAGAGCTCGTCGGCGGTGCCGAAGCCGCCCGGGAAGACGCAGAAGCCCTCCGCCGCCTTCACGAACATCGTCTTGCGCGCGTAGAAGTGATCGAAGGTGAGCGCGAGATCGAGGTACTCGTTCGTTCGCTGCTCGTGGGGGAGCTCGATCCCGAACCCGACCGACAGGCCGCCGCCCTCGCGGCAGCCTCGGTTCGCCGCCTCCATCACTCCGGGACCTCCACCCGTGACGACGGCCCAGCCCGCCTCGGCGAAGAGGCGTCCGGTCTCTCGCGCGAGCTCGTACGGCATGGAGCCCTCCGGCGCCCTCGCCGAGCCGAAGCAGGAGACCGCCGGGCGATCGATCCGCTCGACGGCCTCGAAGCCGGCGAGGAACTCGCGCCCGATCGAATCCGTGTGGCGGCGCAGCTCGGCCTCCGCGTGATGCGTCTGCAGGAGGTCGCGATCCTCCATCGCGCTACAGCATCCCGCTGTGACGGGTCGCGAGCAGCGCGCCGACGAGCGCTGCAGCGAGGAGCACGTACAGCGTCCCGACGCGAAGCGCGTGCTCGCGGTCGGGCGCGAGCGCCTCGACGGGGACGCCGTTCTCGTAACGGATCCGCGGCCGCCGCCATGTGTCGGCGACGGCCCGCCAGGCAGTGCCGCCGTCGAGAAAGCCGATCGGCAGCAGGTTGAACGCGTTGAGCAGGAAGCCGAGGTTCGCCAGCACCACGAGCCACGTGGTGTCGCGAGCCGACCCGACGGCCCACAAGGCCGCGGCGCCGAGCCCGCCGACGAACGGGCCGGCAAGCGAGATGAGCGCGCTGCGCCAGGGGGGGATCCCCGCGTGGCGGACGGTGACGTAGGCGCCGATGAAGGGGATGAAGGTCGGCAGCGTGACCGGAAGTCCCTGCCGCCGCGCCTCGGCGACGTGGCCGAGCTCGTGCACGAGGATCAGCAGCACGAAGCCGAGCCCGAACTTCCAGCTCCCGAACCAGAACGAATAGGCCGCGAAGGAGACGAAGAAGGCGAAGAACTTCGCGAAGCCGCCGAGGACGACCGCGAGGCCCACGAGCCTGTCCATGAGACTCCGCCGATCCTGGGCCTGGGCGCTCACGATCCTCGACCTATCCATTCCTCGCCGCCGGCGTAGACCTCCTTCTTCCACAGCGGGATCGTCGTCTTGAGCGTCTCGATCGCCTCGCGGCAAGCGTCGAGCGCGGCCGAGCGATGGGGAGCCGAGACCGCGATGACGACGCTCGCCTCGCCGACCTCGACGCGCCCAAGGCGATGGTGGACGGCGACCGCGCAGAGGCCATGGCGCTCGGTCAGCTCGTGCCCGAGCCGGGCGAGCATCGGTTCGGCCATCTCCTCGTAGGCCTCGTATTCGAGGTGGACGACGTCGCGCCCGCGCGACCGGTTGCGGACGGTGCCGACGAAGCTCGCAAGCGCGCCGGCCTCGTCAGCCTCGACCTCCCGCAGCACGGCGGCGACGTCGAGCGGCCCGTCGAGAAGGCGGAAGGAGCCGCCGCTCACAGGCGGGATCAGCGCGACCTCGTCCCCGTCCGCGAGGGCATGTCCCGGCTCCACGTACTCGCGGTTGACCG
>DASRBY010000023.1:0-2792 GCA_035653435.1 Gaiellaceae bacterium | reverse complement strand
GAGCGGCCGATTCTCGCCGCCGTGCCCCCCGACGGCGCCGCGGCGCAGCTCCTGCGCGACACCGGCGCGGGAATCGTCGTCCCGTCCGACGACGTGGACGCGCTGCGCGAGGCGCTGCTCGATCTCCACCGGCGCTGGAAGGCGGGGAGCCTCGACGGCACGCCCCTGTCCGAGGAGTGGCGCAAGAAGCTCTCGCGCGGGGAGCGGGCGGAGGAGCTCGCCGACCTGCTCAGGCGCGTCGCGTGACGACGGCCGCCCTGACGGCGCCCCGCGTCGCGGCCGTCCCGCGCACGCAGGAGCGCATCGTGACCGGCCTCTTCTTCGCCTCCCTCTTCGTCGCCACCTTCGAGAAGGTGCACTGGAGCTTCGCGGGCCAGATCGGGATCAACGACATCGCAACGATCCTGTTCCTCATCGCGTACGTCGCGACCGAGCGCCGCCCTCTGCCTCGCACCAGCGCGATCGTCCTAGGCTTCTTCGCCGCCTTCGCGCTCGTCTATCTCGGCGGCTACTGGAACATCGAGACGAAGCAGGGGCTCGACCAGTTCGCGAAGGGGATGGCGAAATTCGTCATCCACTGGGCCTTCGTCGTGGCCGCGGTCGGCTACCTGGCACAGCGCGGCGAGCGCTTCTTCTGGCGCGCGCTCGGCTGGTTCACCGTCGGGTTCGTTGCGAACGCCGTCTACGGGATCCTCGAGCTCGGGGCCGCGCTCGCCGGCCACAACCTCGACAACCTCGTCCTCGTCCCGCTCACCGGCGGCGCGAGCAAGATCAACATCTTCGGCGCCATCAACGGGCAGAACATCTACCGCGTCAACGCGCTCACCGGCGACCCGAACCACTTCGGCGTGATGCTCGTCATCCCGCTGCTCTGCCTGACGCCGCTCTATCTACGGCTCCCGCGGCATCATCGCTTCAAGGTGCCGCTCGCGATCACCCTCGCGTTCCTCTTGCTCGTCGACTTCGCGACGCTCTCGCGCAGCGGCGGCGTGGGGCTCATCGCCGGTGCCCTCCTGCTCGTGCTCCCGTACCGGCGCTTCTTCCGCACGCGGCAGTTCCTCGTCCCGCTCGGAGCCCTCGCCGTGATCGTGCTCGGTGTGCTGTACACGCACCGCCACTTCTTCTCGGTGCTGCTGCGCCAGCGGGTCTCGACGCAGGGCAGCTCGGCGAACGCGCACTTCGCCGTCTACTCGTTCATCGGCCAGATCCTGCACATGCACCCCCTGCTCGGCCTCGGCAACAACAACTTCGCCGTCTACTACGAATTCGTGACGGGACAGGCGAACTTCGGGGCCCACTCGTACTGGGTCGCCGTGATCGTCGAGTCGGGCCTGCTGGGCCTCGTGCTCTGGATCGTCTTCCTCCGCTACGTCTTCGTGCGGCTCCTTGCCGCGCGGCGGCTCGGGCGGCTGCTCGACAGGCTCGGCGACGCGGAGGGCCGGCACGTGCGCCCCCTCGCCTACGGGATGACGGCGGCCCTCGTCGGGACGATCGCCGCCAACTTCTTCTACCTGACGATGCAGTTCTATTACTTCTACGCGTTCATCGCGTTCGCGCTCGCCCTGCCCGTCGTCTTCGGCGGGCGTGCCCGTGAGCCGGCGTAACGAGCTAGCCGCGGTGCCAGCGACGCCAGCCGCGGAGCCCGCTCGCGCCGAGGAGCAGGAAGGCACCGCTTGCCAGCACGATGAGGAGAGCAGTCGGTCCGGAGCCCAGGTCGAAGGCCGACCCGACTGCGCTGGGCGACTGCTGGCTGCCGGACCCGCTCGCCTGGAGGCGGCGCCGCTGACCGTAGCTCTTGATCAGCTTGGTCAACGCGCTCTTGTCCTTGCCGGCATGGCTCAGTGCCTTCGTCGCGCGGCCGGAGAGGTGAGACGGCGTCGAGCCCGCACGATTGGTGCCCTGGTGGCCGGCCCTGCTGTGCTCGTGCGCCTTCGACTTTCCCGCGCCTCCGCTCGGCAGGCACTCCTTGTAGACGTTCACAGCCGAGGTGCCGCCGTTACATGCCAGCGCCAAAGAGGGCCCCACGAGCGTCGCCGTCAGCGCCGCGCCTACCACAACGGCGGCAGCGAGAACCCGGGTCGGCACGCCGGACACGGCGGTTACTGTAGCGAGCGGTGGTGTCGGCAAGGGTAAACGGTTGGCAAATTCTGGTTTTGCGTGATGCCGCCGTAGCTATCGGCATCGCAGCCACCGTATTCGCGCTTTCCTACGCGGATGGGGGATTCGCCCCCACGACGCGAGCGTACGCGGGCATGGCGGCCTGGTGGCTGCTGGGGGTTGGCGCGGCCTTCGGCTTCGCGTCGGCACGTTCCGGCATCGACCGGTGGGCTGTCGCGGCGGTCGGTCTGCTTGCTTCGTTCGCCGTTTGGATCCTGATCTCCATCCGCTGGGCAGCGGACTCCGAACGCGCGTTCGCGCAGTTCAACCAGGTCGCGCTCTACGTTGCCGTCCTCGCGATCGCCATCGTGCTGGCGCGGCTGGTGCCGGCACCGGTCCTCGTGGGAGGAGTCGCCTTCGCGCTGAGCGTCGTGGCGGTCGTCGCCCTCGTCAGCCGCTGCTTCCCGAGCACCTTCGGCGTGCAGCCGGGAGCGACGATCCTCACCGCTCTCAAGAACCGGCTCAGCTTCCCGCTCGGCTACTGGAACGGGCTGGGGATCGAGGTCGCGCTCGCGTATCCCCTGTTGCTCTCGATCATGGCCTCCCGGCGGTCGCGGGCTGCGAGGGCGGTCGCCGCCCTGCCGCTCCCGATCCTCGCGGCCGTGATGTACCTCACCTCCTCGCGAGGCGCCTTC
>DASRBY010000022.1:0-12603 GCA_035653435.1 Gaiellaceae bacterium | reverse complement strand
CGGCCTGCCGACGAAGATCGGGAAGGGCGAGGGCCGGCTGAACGTGATCGAGTGGCCGTACTACACGTACAAGAGCTTCGCAAAGCCATTCGAACAGCAGACCGGCTGCATCATCCACCGCCAGGACGCCGGCTCATCGGGGGAGATGTTCTCGCTCATGCATGCGCACGGCGGCGGCGGCGGTGGCCAGTACGACCTCGTCTCGGCGTCGGGCGACGCGAGCCTGCGGCTCATCTACGCCCACGACGTACAGGCGATCAACATCAAGCTGATCCCGAGCTGGAAGCAGTTCCTGCCGCAGTTCAAGTCTCCGCCGCACAACACCGTCCACGGAGTCCACTACGGCGTATCCGTCCAGTGGGGCCCGAACACCCTCATCTACAACACGAAGAAGGTGAAGCCGGCTCCCAAGAACTGGAGCCTGATCTACAGCAAGAAGTACGCCGGGCACGTCACGATTCCGAACAACCCGATCCAGATCGCCGACGCGGCGCTCTACCTGGAGAAGACCAAGCCGAGTCTCGGGATCAGGGATCCCTACGAGCTGACACAGGCCCAGCTGGCGGCGACCGTGAGGCTGCTCAAGCAGCAGAAGCCGAACCTGAAGCGGTTCTGGAACTACGCCGCCGACGAGGACACCTCGTTCAAGAACGGCGACGTGTGGCTCGGCGCGGGCTGGCCGTACCAGACGCTGCAGCTCCAGGCCAACCACGTTCCGGTGAAGGAGATCGTGCCGACGCCTACGACGGGGTGGGCAGACACATGGATGCTTGCCAGCAAGGCACCGCATCCCAACTGCGCCTACATGTGGATGAAATACGTCACCACGCCCCAGGTGGAGGCGAAGCAGGCGCTCGTCTTCGGCGAGACCCCCGTGAACCCGCTCGCCTGCAAGTACATGAACAAGATGCAGAAAGGCTCGTGCGCCGGCTACCACCTCAACGAACCGGCCTCGTACTACAGCACGATCAAGTTCTGGAAGACACCGATCTCCCAGTGCGGCTGGACGACGAAGCAGAGCTGCACGGACTACAACGCCTGGGTTCAGGCGTGGGCGCAAGTCAAGGGGTGACGCTTGGCGGCTGACGCCGGCGCACTCGAGGCGGGCCCGCCTTTACGGCGGGCCCGCCTCCGGCTCTCGGGGTTCTTCTGGCGGCGGCCCTGGCTGAGGGCGGTCGGGCTGTTGACGCCCCCTCTCGCGGCGTTCCTCGTCGTTTACGTCGGATCTCTGGGCGTCCTGTTCGTCTCCTCGCTCTGGACCTCCAACTCCTTCACGTCCGAGATCGAGCACACCTGGACGTTCGCCAATTACCGGACGATCTTCTCGACCGCGAACCCGTATCTGCACGTCGCGGGCTTCACGCTCAAGATGGCCGCCGGGGTGACCGTGACAGACGCGATCCTCGCCTTCCCCCTCGCCTTCTTCATGGCACGGGTCACGGGCAGGCGGATGCGGGCCGTCCTCTTCGTGATGGTGCTGCTTCCGCTCTGGTCGAGCTACCTCGTCCGCATCTATGCGTGGCAGACGATCCTCGCGCACAACGGTGCGATCAACTGGGCGCTCAACGGGCTCGGCCTGCCGGACCAGAGCCTCTCTTACACGAACACGGCGATGTGGATCGTCTACTCGTACGTATGGCTCCCGTTCATGGTGCTGCCGCTCTACGCGGGGCTCGAACGGATCCCGGACTCGTACCTCGAGGCCTCTGCCGATCTCGGCGCGCGCGGCTGGCGGACGTTCCGCTCGATCATCCTGCCGCTGGCCCTACCGGGCCTCGTCGCCGGCTCGATCTTCACGTTCGCGCTGACGCTCGGCGACTACATCACGCCGTTGCTCGTCGGCGGCACGAACTCAGACATGATCGGGAACTACGTCTACGACAACTTCGCGACCAACCTCCCCTTCGCCGCGGCCTTCACGGTGATCCCGATGGCGGTCATGGGCGTCTACCTGCTGCTCGCGCGACGGCTGGGAGCGTTCGAGGCGCTGTGACACCTGGTACCCGCACCTCGCTGGCGATCTGGTCTGCGCTCGTGATCGCGTTCCTCTGGCTCCCGCTCGTCATCATCGCGCTCTACGCGTTCAACGGCTCGACCCTGCAGGGATGGCCGATCTCGCACTGGACGCTCCACTGGTTCAGCGTTGCCTGGCACAGCGATGCGCAAGGCGCGTTCGTCCTCTCGCTCAAGGTCGGCGCGGTCACGACCGTGATCGCCCTCGTGCTCGGCACGTTGGCAGCGGCTGCCGTGGCCCGCTACCGCTTCTTCGGCCGCGAGGCGGTCTCGTTCCTTCTCGTCCTGCCGCTCGCGCTGCCCGGGATCATCACCGGAATGGCGCTGAACTCCTTCTTCACTTTCGCCGGGATCTCGGTCTCGATGTGGACGATCGTGATCGGCCACGCGACCTTCTGCGTCGTCGTCGTCTACAACAACGTCGTCGCGCGACTGCGGCGCGCCTCGCACTCGCTCGTGGAGGCGTCCCAGGATCTCGGCGCGGACGGCTGGCAAACGTTCCGTTTCGTCCTCTGGCCCGTCCTCTCAACGGCGCTCGTCGCGGGCGGACTGCTCGCATTCGCGCTCTCGTTCGACGAGGTGATCGTGACGACGTTCACGGCGGGGCTGCAGCAGACGCTTCCACTGTTCATCCTCGACAACATCAAGCAGGGCCAGCAGTTGCCGGTGATCAACGTCGTCGCCTTCTTCGTCATCGTCGTCACGGTCGTCCCCGTCGCCCTCGCCCAGCGAGTGATGCGCGACACTGGGATCATCCGCCGCGGCGCCGCGCAGGTGACCGAGGCGGTAGAGGCGGCAGAGATACCCGCCGTGTGAGCAAGGAGGAAGCCATGAGCACCACCACCACGCAGTACAAGATCCTCATCGGCGGCGAGCTCGCCGACGCGGCCTCCGGCGAGACCATGGACGTGATCGCGCCGGCGACCGGGGAGACGATCGCCGAGGTCCCCCGCTGCGGGGCCGAGGACGTCGACCGCGCCGTCGAAGCCGCCCAGGCCGCTGCGCCGGCGTGGCTCGAGAAGACGCCGAAGGAGCGCTCGGAGCTCCTCCACGCCCTCGCGGACGTGATGGAGGAGCACGCCGAGGAGCTCGCGCAGCTCGAGTCGGTGAACGTCGGCAAGCCGCTCATGGCTTCGCGCGACGAGCTGCCGTTCTCGGCCGACAACCTCCGCTTCTTCGCCGGCGCGGCCCGGAACCTCGAAGGCAAGTCCACGGGCGAGTACATCGAGGGCTATACGTCGATGATCCGCCGCGAGCCGATAGGCATCGTCGGCGGGATCTGTCCCTGGAACTACCCGCTGATGATGGCGGTCTGGAAGATGGGGCCGGCGCTCGCGGCGGGCAACCTGCAGATCCTCAAGCCGTCGGAGCAGACTCCTCTCTCCCTCCTCCGCTTCGTCCAGCTCGCGCAGGAGGTCATTCCACCGGGCGTCCTGCAGGTCGTGACGGGCGACGGCGTCCCCGTCGGGCAGCGCCTCGTCGAGCATCCGGCGATCGGGATGGTCTCGCTCACCGGCGACGTCGAGACGGGCAAGATCATCGCGCGCACGGCCGCCGACACGGTCAAGCGCGTGCACCTCGAGCTCGGCGGCAAGGCGCCGATGGTGGTCTTCGACGACGCCGACCCGAAGGCGGTCGCCGAGGGAATCCGGCTCGCCGGCTACTGGAACTCCGGCCAGGACTGCACGGCCGGCTCGCGCGTGATCGCCGGGCCGCGGATCTACGACTCGCTGCTCGAGGAGCTCGTGCCGCAGGTCGAGTCGCTCAAGGTCGGCGACCCGCTCTCGGACGAGACCGAGATGGGTTCAGTGATCTCACACGACCAGCAGGAGCGGATCCTCGGCTTCCTCGAGCGCGCGCAAGGCGCCACCATCCTGACCGGCGGAGGCACAGGATCGAACGGCCACGGGTTCTTCGTCCAGCCGACGATCGTGACCGACGTGCGCCAGGAGGACGAGATCGTCCAGCGCGAGGTGTTCGGCCCGGTCGTGACGGTGCAGCGCTTCGCCGACGACGACGAGGCCATCCGCTGGGCGAACGACGTCCGCTACGGCCTCGCCGCGTCGGTCTGGACACGCGACGTCGGCCGCGCGATGAACGCGGCGCGGAAGCTCCAGTTCGGCACGGTGTGGGTGAACGACCATCTCCTGCCGATCTCCTCGGAGCTGCCGCACGGCGGCTACAAGCAGTCCGGGTACGGCAAGGACATGTCCATCTACTCGATGGAGGAGTACTCGCAGCTCAAGCACGTCGCGATCAAGATCGACTGACCGAAGACGCGGAGGCGGACTCTCGATCGAGTCCGCCTGACGCCGGAGGGATAGCGATTGGGCCGGTCGTGTTGCGCGTCTGGCGCGGTATCCACGAACGCGGTACCCGTCCTGTATCGGAAAGCCTCCGCGACCGGCGCCACGGGCGCACTGGCGAGTCGGCCAGTTTCCCCCGGGCGAGCGTTGTGCCTCGTTCGAGGGATGGGGCCGACCCAGAAGTACTGAGCCATCCCATCCGTCCTGGGGACGACGCGGGCGAAGCTGCGGCCTATCTCCAAGGGAGTCAGGAAGTCGCTTGCGGCAAAGCGCTAGGGCACGTTGTCTCATCGACTTAATCTCGGCCGCGGACGGGGGAGGACGCGCCGGGGACGTGCCCTTCCTGACCTCGTGCGAGGGGGAGAGCACGGAGGTCGGACGGGCCGGTGACGGCTCGTCCGACCCTCCATCCAGGCGGTGAGATGCCAACCTAAAGGCGCTTTCGTCGTCTCAGCCGGTAGGGCTAGGCTCCGAGAACGTGTCGCTCACCGAAGGAGGCCGGTTGGCAACTCAGACGCACGCCGAGGCGCATGCGGTCGCGTTCCGGCTGCTGGACAACATCGAGACCGTGGTGCACGGCAAGCGCGAGCAGATCACGCTCGTCGTCGCCGCGCTCGTCTGCGGCGGCCACGTCCTGCTCGAGGACGTCCCGGGCACGGCGAAGACAGTCCTCGCCCGGGCGATCGCGCAGTCGATCGAGGGCGCCGTCTCCTCCCGGATCCAGTGCACGCCGGACTTGCAGCCGACCGACGTGACCGGCCTCTCGATCTTCAACCAGCGCGAGCGGGACTTCGAGTTCAGGGCCGGGCCCGTGTTCGCCAGCGTCGTCCTCGTGGACGAGATCAACCGCGCGATGCCGAAGACGCAGTCGGCGCTGCTCGAGGCGATGGCGGAGCAGCAGGTGACCGTGGACGGCGTCACGCGCCCACTGCCCGAGCCCTTCCTCGTCATGGCGACCCAGAACCCGATCGAGTACGAAGGGACGTTCCCGCTGCCCGAGGCCCAGCTGGACCGCTTCTTCGTCCGCACGACGCTCGGCTATCCGGATGTCGAGGACGAGAACAGGATCGTGGAGGAGCAGCTCTCGAGCCACCCTCTGACGCGGCTGCGGCCGACCGTCGACGTCGCCGACGTCGCCACCATGCGCGCCGCTGTCCAAGAGGTCTTCGTGCACGAGGCGGTCGCGCGCTGGATCGTCGACCTCGTGCGCGCGACGCGCGGGCTGGAGCTCGTCGCCATCGGCAGCTCGGTGCGCGGCACGCTCGCGCTCAACCGCGCGGCGCGCGCGTGGGCGATGCTGAACGGCCGCAGGTACGTCACGCCCGAGGACGTCGAGCGGCTGTTCGTCCCCGTGCTGATGCACCGCCTTCTCTTCCGCCCGAGCTTCCTCGCCGAGATCCGGGACCGCGGCTGGGAGGCAGCCTCCCGCGACGTCCAGCAGCGTTGCCTCGAGCAGGCGCCGAAGCCGGGCTTCGACATCGACCTCGACGTCCCCGCCGCGGCGGTGTAGCGCTCGTGCCCGCCGCGCGGGTTGTGGCATAGACGATGGCGGTCGGCGTCTTCCCGCTCATCCCTCGCCGGCGGGTGATCGGTCTCGCCTTCGGCGGCGTGCGCAGCATCCGTCGCGGCAGCGGCTCCGACGTGGTCGGATCGCGGCGGTACGTGCCGGGAGACGACCTGGCCTGGATCGACTGGGCGGCATCGGCACGCCTCTCCGCCGCCCGCGACAGCGACGAGTTCGTCGTCCGCGAGCTCTTCGCGGACGAGGCCCCGCACGTCGTGATGCTTGCCGACCGGAGGCCGTCGATGGGGATCCGTGCCTCTCCCCTGCGGCATCTCGACAAGACCGAGGCGATGCACGCGAGCGTGCGCCTGATCGGCGAGAGCGCGCGGGTCGTCCGCAGCTTCACCGGATACCTCGACCACGCCGACGGCGAGACGTACTGGCGGCCGCCCCGCAGCGAGCGCCACGTCCCGCAGACGCCCTTCGAGGAGCGGCCGTTCCACGCGCCGGACGACACGGTCTCGCTCAGCCTCGCGCACCTCGTCGAGCGCCGTCGCGAGCTGCCGACGCAGACCTTCGTCTTCGTCCTCTCGGACTTCCTCGTGCCGCCGGACGAGGGCGCGTGGCTCGAGGCGCTCGAGTACCAGTGGGAGCTCGTGCCCGTCATCGTCCAGGATCCGGTCTGGGAGCAGTCGTTCCCGGACGTCGGCGGCCTGACGGTGCCGTACGTGGACCCGGCTTCGGGCGGCGTCGTGCCCGTCTACCTCACCCGCGCCGAAGCCGCCCGCACGCGCGACGAGCACGAGGCACGCCTCGCGGAGCTCTTCCACGTCTTCCGCTCGCTCGGGACCGAGCCGGTCGTGATCGACTCGCACGATCCGGGCGCGATCCTCGGCGCGTTCCTCCGCTGGGCCGACCTCCGGATGATGGTGCGCGGAGCGGTCGCATGAAGCGGGCCGCCGTCGTCGCCGCGGCTTTGCTGGCTGCGCTCGCAGTCGCCGCCCAGGCGGGCGCGGCCGTGCCGTTCGGCCACAAGACGGCGATCGGCGGCAAGCAGCCCATCCGGGCCTACGCGACCCTGTTCCCCCCGGTCCAGCTCTTCGGGGACGCGGTCACGGCACGAGTGACGGTCTACGCGGACACGAAGTGGGTGAGCCCAAACGGGATCCGCGTGGCCACCGACTTCACCCCGTACCGCGCGCTCAAGCCTCCGACCGTCGTCCGCACCCAGGCCGGGCGCTTCCTGGAGGAGACCTGGACCTGGTCGCTTCGCTGCCTCACCGGCCCATGCGTGCCGGTCGTGCCGCCGAGCGACCGCTACCACATCTTCCGTTTCCGCCCCGTGAGCGTCGACTACCGCTCTCCGCGGGGACAGGCCGGATACACCGTGCACGCGCGCTTCCCGGGGCTCGAGGCGCTCTCGCAGATCAGCCCGGCCCTCGCCGCCTACCTGCTGGCGAACAAGTCGATCGACTGGCAGTACCAGCTCGCGCCGGGCACGGCTCGCCCCTACCGCGTCTCGCCGAGCCTCGTCTTCTGGGCCGCGACAGCCATCGCCGTGCTCCTCGCAGCCGCCGGGCTCGCCGTCGCGGGCCGCTGGGCGCTTCGCTTCCGGGCACCTGCGCAGGACGCGCCGGCTCTGCCGGCCTCCTACCTCGAGCGCGCGCTCGCCGTCTTCTTCTGGGCGAGTGCCCACGGCGACGAGACGCTCCAACGCAAGGCGCTGGAACGGGTCGCGGACGAGCTGCCGCTCGACGTGATCGACCTCTCGGAGGCTGCCCGTGAGCTCGCCTGGTCGCCCGAAGTGCCCGAGGGCGAAGAGGTCGAGGCGATCTCCCAGCGCGCGGGCGTGCCGGCCCACCCGGAGAACGGGAAAGGCGAATGAGAGGGACGACGCTCAGGCGGCGGGGCGCCACGACGCTCGGCGACCTCCCCCGCCTCACGCTCGCCGCCGAGCGGACGACGGTCGTCCGCTGCTCGCTTCTGCTCGGCCTCGCAGCTGTCCTCGCCGGTGCGGTGCTCCTTGCGCGCTCCGCCGGAAGCGGTAACGCAGCCGTCCTGCCCGCCGGCGTCCACTCGGGCGAGATCGTGATCGACATGTCCGCCAGCGACGTCGGCCAGAGCTTCGAGCGCGTCGCGACGGTGATCGACGGGCTGGCGTCGGCCAACCAGGCGATGGGGCTGATCATGTTCTCCGACACCGCCTACCAGCTCCTGCCGCCGAACTCTCCGTCGAGCGCGCTCCTGCAGTTCGAGCGGTTCTTCACGCCGACCACGATCTACCACGGCGCCCCGGTCTACGGCCAGAGCCCGTGGAACCAGTTCAGCGGCGGAACGAGGATCGCGAGCGGATTGCGCGCAGGCGCGGACGCACTCCGCCGTGCGCACATCACACACGGCTCGCTGCTGCTGCTGAGCGACCTCAACGACTCCTCGGGTGACCTGGAGGCCCTGGTCGCGCAGTCCCTCGCGCTCGCGAAGGAGCACATCCCGGTTCGCATCGTTCCGCTCTATGCGACCACGGACAACGTGCGCATCTTCGCCTCGCTCTTCGGCTGGAACGCCTTCGTCTCGCCCTCGGCGTTCAAGACGAAGTCGACCCGGCACGTGGAGCCCATCGCGGTCGGCTGGCCCTGGGCCCTGCTCGGGCTCGGGGCGCTGCTCGTCGCGCTCCTGACGGCGAACGAGCGCTTCAACACCCGGCTGCTGCCGGAGGAAGCGGCATGATCGCGCTGCGCCGCTCGGTGCCGCTCTTCGTGGCGCTCGTCCTCCTCGGCCTGGCCGTGGTGTTCGCGCTCCTGGCGAGGGACGTTCGTGCGTGGCAGCGGACGTTCACGCGAGGCGACGTCAGCTTCCGCACGGTGCACGGCGCTTCGGATCTCTGGCACTCGCCTGCGACGATCCCCGGCGACCCGGCCCGCAGGATCCTCGGCGTCGGCGACGCGCTCGCCTACCGGCACGCCCTGCAGCTCTTCTGGCTGAGCGAGGTCGGCGTCGCTCACGCCGCAGCAGCGTCGGGAAGCCTGACGCAGGCCGAGGTCAACGCGGAGCAGGATCTTCAGGCGCTCGTCGACCATGCCAAGACCGGAGCAGAGCGCTCCGCCGCGGCGAACCTGCTCGGCGTGATGACGATCAGGACCCCGGTCTCGGACAGCGAGACGCAAACCGGCATCATCGATCGGGCCGCGTCCTACTTCCGGCAAGCGATCGGGCTGGATCCGACGAACTGGGCCGCGAAGGTCAACCTCGAGTTCGTCCTCAGGATCACGCGTCCCGACAAGTCGCGCTTCGGCACCGACGCGCACGGCGGGTTCGGCTCCGGCGGCTCTGAAGGCGCCGGAATCATCGGCGGAGGCTTCTGACGGGCATCTCCTTTCTCACCCCGCTGGCATCCCTCTTTGCGCTCACTGCGGTGATCCCGCTCGCCGCGTTCGCGCTCATGGAGAGGCGCACCGGCCGGGTCCGGCGGTTCTTCTCCCTCGCGGCGCCGCGGCGCCGCGATCTCGCGGTCGTGGCGGTCGCGCTCGCCGTCCTGCCCGCGCTCGTCGCGGTCGCCGCCGCGCAGCCCGTCGTCGTGCACCGGCAATGGGTGACCGAGCGGCTCGACGCCGAGGCGTTCGTCGTCTTCGACACCTCGCAGTCCATGACCGCGCAGGCCGGCCCGAACGCGCCAACGCGGCTCGAGCGGGCGAAACAGGAAGCCCTGCAGTTGATCCCGCAGCTGAGCCAGATCCCCGTCGGAATCGCGACGATGACCGACCGCGTCCTGCCGGACCTGATGCCGACGGCCGACCTGGCCCTCGTGAGAAGGGTGATCGCAGGGTCGGTGGGAATCAACCAGCCGCCTCCGATCGAGCGCTATTCCGGGCGGGCGACGACGCTGCACGCGCTCTTCCCGGTCTCGAACGACAACCTGTTCGCGCCCGAGACCAAGCGCCGGATCCTCGTGATCTTCACGGACGGCGAGGCAAGCCCGCTGCCGCATGCGCTCGGCTACGACATCGCCCAGCAGCTGACGATTCCGCCGCTCTTCGTGCATGTCTGGGCTCCGAACGAGCGCATCTACGTTCACGGGCGCGTCGACCCGCGCTATCGCCCCGATCCCGCGAGCCTCAGCGTGCTGAGACAGTTCGCAACCGACACGCGCGGCGAGGTCTTCGGTGAGCACGACCTCGCCGGGCTCGTGCGCGCGATCCGCGCCGAGGCGGGCACGAAGCCCGCGCGCGCGAAGACCCTCGGATACGAGCGCAGCGCCCTCGGACCATGGTTCCTGCTCGCCGGCGTCGTGCCGCTTGGCTTCCTGCTCTTCCGACGGAACCTTTAGCCTACGCGCCGACCAAGTCGTAGGGCCCTTGATTTTTCGGGCCATTCAGCTAGGACCCCGATATGCCGATCATCATCGCGTGAAGCGCGTCTTTCTCCTCCCGCTCCTCCTCGCTGCAGCCGTCGCCCTCTCCCTGAACGTGGCCGCGGCGAAGGCCGACGACCCGCTCCTCGCCCCGGCGAGCGTGTGTGGCGACCCGTCAGCCGCGGCTCCTCTCACACCTCGTGTGCACGGCGCACTCCCCGGCCCGAAGCGAGCTCCTTCCTGGTTCGCGGCCTGGCGGTCGTGGCGGCTCTCCGGTCAGGGCAACCGACCCGCGAGCGTCCCCAGGAGGATTCCGTCCTGGGCCAAGGCGCGGCTGAAGGCGTACGAGGCCGAGCATCCGAAGGTGCCGAACACGCAGCTTGCCTCGATGCGTTGCTATCACAACTGGGCGCGAGTGCACGACGGACTGAGGCCGCTCGGCTACAGCACGGCGCTCGCCGACTTCTCGGCACAGAAGAGCGCCAAGATCGTCCAGTGCGGTGTCTTCACGCACACCCCCTGCGGGCAGAACGCCTTCCAGGGCTTCCCGTCGGGCTTCTCGTCCGAGGGTGAGAACCTCGTCCTGATGGGACCGGTGGGAACGGTGCGGCAGATGTTCGCCCTGTGGCTCGCCTCACCAGGTCACCGAGCGAACATCCTCGGCTCCTCGTATAGAAAGTTCGGCTTGCATCTCTACGTCGGCGCGGCCTTCGGGTCGAGCTCCGTGATGATGTGGTGCGCCGACTTCGGCGGGTAGCCGGCGCGGCCCTTACTGCTGCGGCGGCGCCTGTGCTTTGCAGTACTTGGGGTTGTAGCGCAACACGGATCCAGCGCCCGTGATGAACGCGCGCACCGCGAGCGGAGCGCTGTTGGACTTCGAGCGCAGCATCGCGTTGAGCGAGATCGCGATCGGCGCTGTGTACTTCCTGTAGGCGAGCTGCACAGGCTTGGGGAACGTGCAGGTCAGCTCGGTCGCCTGGCTCGTCCTCCCCTTCGCGGGCCTCGAATCGACGAGCTTCGCCCGCTTCTGCGTACATGACTTCGCGAACCCACCCACGGTCTGGCCGCTTGGCGTGAACTCGATCACGGCGATTTCGTTCGGATCCGGGAAGGCGCCTGCCGCCGTCTTGTAGACCTCCATGTGCGGGTACGGGTAGCTCGGGAAGTTGATGCTCGGGATCGCGTTGTGTCCCAGCGGCCAGAAGAGGAACGTCACCGCCTTCGCGCCGCAGTCGGCCCACGAGGCCGACCGTTGCTCGTGCGCGGGAGCCGCGATAGCCGCCGACGCGCTGGCTGCGACAACGGCGCTCACCGCCGCGATCCGCAGGAGCCGCTGCATACGCGATTGTTAACACGAGACCCCTGCTGATTCCAAGCCCGAGGGGTGCGGGAGGATCGCTCCCGCACCCCTTCGAGCAGTGCCTCAGCCGGTGACCGGCGGCGTGAAGACGCCGGTGACGCCGACGCGCTTCGTGTTGCAGCGCTTGCTGGCGAGCGGCGAGAAGACCAGGACGCCGGCCTTCTTCAGCGTCACGACCCGCTTGATCACACCGTGGGCGTTCGACCGCTTGGTGATGGTGTTGAGCTTCGCGCCCTTGATCCGGACGCGCACGCCCTTCACCGCCTTGCCCTGCTTGGTGACGTGGATCGTCACCAGGGTCTTGCGCCCGACGAACAGCTGGTTCGGGCTCACCTTGCTGACCGCGACACAGAAGTTCGGCGGCGTGTGCGGCCCGACGATTTGAACCGTCGCGGTCGCGCTGTTGTTCGCCGTGTTCGTCTCCGGCACAGCGCCGCTGACCGTTGCCGTGTTCGTCTGCGAGCCCGCCGCGCTCGGCATCGTGACCAGGGTGATCGTGACCTGGTCGCCGACCGCCATCGACCCGATGTTGCAGGTGAGGGTATCCCCGCCCGTGCACGTCCCCTTCGTGGACGACACCGAGACGAACGAGTTCCCCGCCGGCATCGGATCGCTGACCGTCACCCCGGTGTCCGCGTTGGGACCGTTGTTCGTGACGACGAGCGTCCAGGTGATGTTCCCGCTACCGAGCTCCTGGCTTGACGGCGAACCCGACTTCTTGATCGACAGGTCGGTATTACCGGTCGGCACGGTCGTCGTCGCCGGAACCGTCACGGTGGTGGGCACCGTCACGGTGGTGGGCACCGTGATCGTGCTCGGCAGCGTGACCGTGGTTCCCGGCAGCGTAATGGTGGTTCCCGGCATCGTCACCGTCGTCGGCACCGTGACCGTGGTCGGCACCGTCACCGTGGTCGGCGATGTGACCGTGGTCGGCACCGTCACTGTCGTCGGCACCGTCACCGTCGTCGGCACCGTCACTGTCGTCGGCACCGTCACCGTCGTCGGCGACGTGACCGTGGTCGGCACCGTCACCGTGGTCGGCACAGTCACCGTCGTCGGCACCGTCACCGTG
>DASRBY010000021.1:0-30501 GCA_035653435.1 Gaiellaceae bacterium | reverse complement strand
TGTTAAATCCCGCGGCTTGCGACGGCGGACCTTCTAGGTTCTCGGCCACCGTCTCGGAAAGGGGTCGCATCCATGAGGCTTGCATGCTTGACCGCCGCCTTGCTGGTCGTGGGCATGAGCGCCACGTCGGCGGCGCTCGGGTCGTCGGACGCTCGCGAAGTGCTCGAGCACGTTCCGCCGGCGCGCCTGCTCGACCACTCGACTTCGCTCAACTGGTCGGGGTACGCCTCCTTCAACTCCACGTTCAGCGACGTCAAGGGGAGCTGGACCCAACCGGCTGCAACATGCAACGGCAAGTCGACGTACTCGTCGTTCTGGGTCGGACTCGACGGCTACAGCTCGAGCACCGTGGAGCAGCTCGGCACCGAGGCCGACTGCTCGCACGGCAAGCCGGTCTACTACGCCTGGTGGGAGATGTACCCCAACGTGTCGCACACGATCGGGTTCTTCACCGTAACCCCGGGCGTCACGTACACGGCGGAGGTCCAGTCCGCCGGCGGCGACAACGTCACGCTCACGCTCTCGGGCGGTGGGAACACCCCCTTCACCATCACCACGCCGTTGGGGCTGGATCCGTCGCTCAGCTCGGCGGAGTGGATCGCGGAGGCGCCGTCGACGTGCGCGAAGAGCTGCCGCGAGCTTCCCCTCACCGACTTCGGCACCGTGAGCTTTACGGGCGCCTCTGCCAACGGGGGCCCGATAAACGACAGCGCCTGGAGCTTCGACCCGCTGACGATGGTCACCGGTGGCGGAACGGTGAAAGCAGCGCCAGGCGGTCTCGACTCGACAGGCTCGGCCTTCTCAGTGACCTGGCAGCACAGCTGAGAGGACGCAGCGGGGCGTCAGGCGGACTTCTTCGCCGGCGCCCTGCGTGACCGGGAACCGCCCTTCGAGGCGGCTTTCCCGTCCTTGGAGCCCTCTGCCGAGCGGCGGCTCTGCGCGTCGGCGACGCTCTGGCGCAGCGCCTCCATCAGGTCGATCACCGGCGCCTCGGCGACCGGCTCCGGCGCGACGATCTCCTGCCCGGCGAGCTTGGCCTCGAGCATCTGCGCGAGGTCGCGGCGGTAGTCGTTCTCGAAGTCCTCGGGCGTCCATTCGCCGGAAAGGCTCGAGATGACCTGCTCGGCGAGCTTCAGCTCGGCCTCCTGCACGTCGGTCTCGGCCACGGCTTCCTCGATCTCGTCCCTCGCACGGACGTCCTCGGCGAAGAAGAGCGTCTCGAGCAGGAGCGCGCCGGCCTTGGCGCGGATGAGGCAGAGGTTCTCCTTGCCCCAGAGGACGAACTTGCCGACCGCGGCCATCCCCGACTCCTCCATCGCGCGCAGCAGGAGGACGTACGGCCGCCGCTGTGCGTCGCCGCCCGCAGGCGCGAGGTAATAGGTGCGGTCGAAGAAGACGGGGTCGACGTCCTCGAGCCGCACGAAGCGGAGAATCGCGATCGACTGTGAGCGCTGCAGCGCGACGGCCTCGAGATCGCCCTCCTCGACGAGGACGTACTGGCCCTTCGCGAACTCCCAGCCCTTGACGAGCTCGTCGGGCTCGACGTCGCGCTCGTGCACCGGACACCACCGCTTCTGCTTGATCGGCGTGCCGCACTCGCGATGGAGCGTCCGGAAGGAGACGTCCTGCCGCTGGGTCGCGAGCGCGAGCCCCACGGGGATGTTGACGAGGCCGAAGCTGATCGATCCGTTCCAGATGGTCCGCATGAGAAGGTCCAGTTTAGTTGGGGACCGGCCGAATTCTCGTTTTTCATCGCCATCCCTGCATACGATTCGACTCATGGAAAGGCGTACTGCGCCCGAGCTTTGGCGCGATGCCGTCCGCAATGCGCCTTCCGGCCCCGCGTATCTCGAAGAGACCGCGGACGGCTGGGAGCCGGTCTCGTGGGACGAGGCGGCCGCGCGCGTCGACGAGCTCGCGCGCGGCCTGCTGGCGCGTGGGGTGCGCCACGGCGACCGCGTGGCCGTCCTGTCGCGCACCCGGCTCGAGTGGATCCTGCTCGACTGGGCCCTGCTGTCGATCGGCGCCGTCGTCGTCGGCCTCTATCCCACGAGCTCCGCGAAGGAGTGCGAATACATCCTCGGTCACTGCGAGGCCGTGCTCGCGTTCGCGGAGGACGACGAGCAGACGCGGAAGCTCGTCTCGATCCGCGGTGCCCTGCCCCACCTGCGCGAGGTGATCCCGTTCCACTGGCTCGAGAAGCTGGAGGCAGACGGTCGCCTCGCGAGGCATCTGCAGCCCGACCCTGTGGAGGAGGACGACCTCGGGACGCTCATCTACACCTCGGGCACGACCGGGCCCCCGAAGGGCTGCATGCTCACGCATCGCAACCTCGTCGCGGCGGCGACCCGCGTGGTGGAGGGGATGCACCAGCAGGACGACGTCGTGCTCCTCTTCCTGCCCCTCGCCCACAGCTACGGCCGCCTCGCACACCAGGCCGCGACGCATCGCGGCTCGACGGTCGCGCTCGTGGCCGACGTCGCGCGCGTTCCCGAGGCGCTCGCGGCGGTGCGGCCTACCGTCCTCCCGGCTGTGCCGCGCGTCTACGAGAAGGTGCACGCGAACGCGCTCGGCGAGATCGAGCGGGCCGGCGGCCTGCGCAGGCGGATCGGGCTCTGGGCGATCGGAGTTGGGGCGCGCACGAGCCGAGCGCGCCGGGACGAGGCCCGCGTCGGAGGCTTCCTCGCGCTCCAGGAGCGGCTGGCCGACCGGCTCGTGTTCTCGAAGGCACGCGAGCGGCTGGGCGGACGCCTACGGGTGGGCGTCTCGGGAGCGGCGCCGCTCTCCACCGAGGTGATGGAGTTCTTCCACGCGCTCGGTGTGCCCGTCATCGAGGGCTACGGTTTGACCGAGACGGCGAGCTCGGCCACCGTCAACGAGCCCGGCGACTTCCGGATCGGCACCGTCGGCCGGCCCGTCGAGGGCGCGGAGATCCGGCTGGCCGACGACGGCGAGATCCTGATCCGCAGCGACGCCGTCTTCGCCGGCTACTACAAGGAGCCGGAGGCCACGGCCGCGGCGCTGACCGAGGACGGCTGGCTGCGCACCGGCGACGTCGGGGAGCTCGACGACGGGGGCTTCCTCCGCATCACCGACCGGAAGAAGGACCTCATCATCACGGCCGGGGGCAAGAACATCGCGCCGCAGAACCTCGAGAACGCGCTCAAGGCCTCGCGCTTCGTCTCGCAGGCGCTCGTGGTCGGCGACCGGCGCCCCTACGTGACGGCGCTCGTGACGCTGGACGAGGCGGAGCTCGCGTCGAGCGGCCGCGACCCGCAGCAGCTCGTTCAGGAGCTCGTGGACGACGTCAACCGGGACCGAACGCGCGTCGAGCAGATCAAGCGGTTCGTGATCCTCCCGCGCGACTTCTCCCAGGAGGAGGGCGAGGTGACCCCGACGCTGAAGCTACGCCGCAGGGTCATCCACGAGCACTTCGCGGACGAGATCGAGAAGCTCTACAGCTAGCCGAGAATTCGCTTCGCGCCGACGTACTCGGACGCGTACCAGCCCTCGCCGAGACTGTCGATGCGGACGACGTCGCCGGTGTGCGGGGCATGGATGAACTGGCCGTTGCCGACGTAGATCCCGACGTGCCCGAGGCCGGCGAAGAAGACGAGGTCGCCGGGCTCGAGCTGGCTCCTCGGCACCGAGACCGCGTTCGGGTAGTCCCACTGCGCGACGGTGTTGTGCGGGAGCGAGATGCCGACCTTGGAGAAGACGTACATGACGAGGCCGGAGCAGTCGAAGCCGCTCGGGCTCGCGCCGCCCCAGACGTAGGGGACGCCGAGGTACTGCATCGCGATTCCGACGACGCCGCCGTAGCGGGCCGTCGGCGGCGAGCCCGTGGGGGGTGCGACGTTGACCGGCGCGGCCGCCTGCGCCTGCGTTGCAGCCGTGGCCGCCCGCGCCGCGGCGAGCTGCTGCGCCTGCTGCTGCGAGATCATCTGCTGGATCTGGGCGCGGACGGAGGAATACAGATGGCGCTCGGAGGCGAGCCGTCCCTCGATGCTGCTGCGTTCCGACGCCCGTACGGAGACGAGCCGCCGCTGGCTCGCGCTCTCCTGTCGCAGCAGTGTCCGGCGGTGCACGACCTGGTGCTGGAACCCGAGCACCTCGTGGATGAGGGCCGTGTTCTGCTTCGACATCGAGTTCACGGTCTCGATCCGCGAGATGAGGTCGTCGAGGCTCCGCGCTCCGAGGATGACCGCGAGCGACGACTGCTGGTCTTCGGATGTGTAGATCGCGACGAGGCGCTTCGCGAGCGTCCGCTGCGCGCGGCCGAGATTGCCGCGGGCGACGCCGAGCGCCTGCTGGTTCTCACGGAGCTGCTGCTCGACGCTCCTGAGCTTGCGATTGGCCTGCTGATAGCGGCTGTTCGCAAGCTGTGCTGCCGCGTCGAGTTGCTGCAGCTGGGCGAGCACGCCTTGAGCCTGCGCGCGCTTGGCGCCGATCGGGTCCGCGTGCGCACCCGGGGTCGAGGCCCCGAGTAGGCCCGCCAAGAGCAGGCCGATTAGAAGTGCCGGAAGCGCTACTTGCCGCGTCGGCACGCGCAATGACGTTCTCCCGCCCGTCACAAGCGGTGGACGGTAACAAGCCTGCCAGACACTCGCAATGAAGAACCGTCGCCAAAATGCTGCAAGTTGGCGCTACCGCCTCGAAGATGGCGGTTGCTCCCGTCCCACAGAGGCTCTGCGTCGAGTACGGTCCGCGGTCGTGCTGGGGAGGATGAGATGCCGCGCCGCGCGGTTCGGCGGAGTTGCCGTGGTGCTCACGCTCTCCGCTGCCTCGGGCGCGCTCGCCGCGCCGGGGGACACGGGCAATAGTGCGTTCGGCAGCGCCGCAGCGACGGGCCAACAGCTCGCCACGCCCGCCCAGCAGGCCGTGCTCGGCCTCTACGCCCTCGACTCGCAATTGAACTCCTGGGGTGTTCGGCTCACCTCACTCGAACGGGCCGCGGCGACTCTGCGGGAGCAACGCGCAGCCCTGAGGGAGGAGCTCGGCGCCGCGCGGGCGTCATTGGGCATCGCCCAGCGCGACCTGGCTTCCGACCTCCGTGCGCTGTACGAGCGAGGCAGCGTCGACCCGGTCGCGGTGATCCTCGGAGCGACGTCGCTCACCAACGGCCTCCAGCAGCTCGACGACCTGTCTCACGTCGCGGACCAGAGCCGCCAGATCGTCGCGGCGACGACCGCGGCGCGCCACCGTCTGCTCCGGTCGCGGGTCCTCCTCGCAGCCGAGCAGCGGCGGCTCGACCGCTCGCTCGCCGCGGCCCGACTGGCCGAGCAGAGGCTCGCGGCGACCGTCGCCGCCCGGCAGGCGTACATCTCCTCCCTGCGGGCGCAGGAGCAGCTACGCGCGCAGCAGGTGCAAGGCGTCGAAGCCGCGGCGCAGGCCGCCCAGCAGAAATCGCAGACGCTGCAGCCCCCGACCACCTCGCCGCCGACGGGCAAGCGGCAGCTCGTCGTGAGCGCCACGTGCTACGACCTGCCGGGCAGGACGGCGACCGGGATGCCCGTGGGGCTGGGCGTCGTCGCGACCGATCCCTCTGTCATCCCCCTCGGCACGCGGCTCTATATCCCCGGCTACGGCAACGGCGTCGCGGCCGACGTGGGCGGTGGGATCAAGGGAGCGACCATCGACCTCTGGATGCCGCCGGCCCAGTGCGCAGCCTGGGGCCGCCGCACCGTCACGATCACCATCTACTAGCTCGCGGGTCTAGCGAGGGGGAGGTGCCGCGCCCGAAGAGACCCCGGCGCCCGGCCCCCTCCCCGCAGCTGCCCAATCGGGAGAGTGGGCTTCTCCAGGGTGCCACAGATTCTGGCCGGTCGCAGCGTGCCCTTCGCACCCCGGTAGACTCTGGCCGCCACGAGGGGGGAATTCGCGATGACTGAGCTCGTTGAGTCGGCCGACAAACGGCATGCGGAGGCGCTTCGCGTCCTGCTCGTCGACGACCACGACCTCTTCCGGACGGGGCTGCGGAACCTGCTCGAGGAGCAGAACCTCGAGATCGTCGGCGAGGCGGGGACGGGCGCCGAGGCCGTCGCGCACGTCCGCGAGCTCACTCCCGATGTGGTCGTCATGGACCTCAACATGCCGTCGATGGGAGGCGTCGAGGCGACGCGTCACATCGCCGAGGTGTCGCCGCTGACGCGGGTCGTCATGCTCACGATCTCGGACGAGGACTCGGACGTCACCGACGCCATCCTGGCCGGCGCCTGCGGCTACCTCCTCAAGGACGCCTCGATCCAGGAGCTCGTCTCGGGGATCCGCGCGGCGGCGCGCGGCGAGGCGCTCATCTCTCCCCACATCGCCGCCAAGGTGCTGCAGCGGATCCGCGCCACGAGCGCGCAGCCCGAGATCGAGGAGATGATCCGCGCGGAGCTCTCCGAGCGCGAGATCGAGGTGCTGAAGCTGATCGCTAACGGCAAGGACAACGCCGTCATCGCGGCCGAGCTTCACATCAGCCCGAAGACGGTCAAGAACCACATTTCGAACATCCTGATGAAGCTCCAGATCGACAACCGCATCCAGGCGGCCGTCTACGCCGTCCGCAGCGGGATCGTCTAGGACGAGGCGCCCGACCGCAGGGCCCGTGCAGCTCGCCGCCTCGCCTGCAGGTTTCTGAGCAGCGAGCGGAGACGCGCCAGCTCCCCGTCGGCGGTCTCGAGGCTCTCGGAGAGCCGGGCGAACTCGCGCACATCCGCCTCGTCCCCGGCATCGCGGGCGACTTCGCCGAGGCGCCGCTCGATCCGCGAGCGCTCGGCTTCGAGGGCGAGCGCCTCCGCGTAGCCGTCGGTCAGGGTCGACTCGATGGCGTCGAGGCTCGGGGCGCCGACCCCGTCCTCGGGCATTCTGAGCAGCTCGGCGATCTCGTCCCTCAGCGGCATCGGCCCACGATTATCCGACGAGGAAGCGCTCGCGGGAATGGGCCGCCCGGCCCATCTTCCGGCACGGGCCGACCCACGCGGACTTGACGTTTGGCCTCCCGCTTGAAAAATGGAAAAGGCCATGCCTCTCCGGGTCGCCGCCGCGGTTGTGGCATTCGTCGCGCTCTCCGCCGTCCCCGCCGCGCTCGCTGGGTCGCGCAGCGCGTTTCAGCAACGACTCTCACGCGCGCTGCACGCGCGTCACGTGAGCCCCGCCCAGACGGGCGCGGTCGTTCTCGATCTTCAGACGGGCGAGACGCTCTTCGGACACAACCCGCGTCTGGCACTCCGACCCGCCTCGAACGAGAAGCTCGCGACGACGTATGCGGCGCTGACAGCCCTCGGGCCCTCCTTCCGCATCGAGACGGACGTCCTGGGCGACGGGCAGAAGAGCGGAGCAACCTGGCGAGGGAACCTCGTGCTCAAGGGCTACGGCGATCCGGGGCTGTCGGCCGCACAGATCGGCTCACTCGCGCGCCAGGTCGCCGCCGCCGGGATCAGGCACGTCACCGGCAGGGTGCTGGGCGACGAGAGCTGGTTCGACACCCGCCGGATCGGGCTCGGCTGGAAGGCGAAGTTCTACCTCCACGAGTCGCCGGCCCTCTCGGCGCTCATCGTCAACCGGGGCTGGACCGGCCGCTACGAGACGTCGCGGCCGGCGCTGATGGCCGCCCAGCTCTTCCGGCTCGACCTACATCGCGCGGGCGTCACCGTCCACGGCGCCGCCGCGCTCGGCGTCGCCTCGGCCCAGGCGGTTCCTCTCGCGGACGTCGTCTCGGCGCCGGTTTCGGCTCTCGTGCGCCACATGGACGTCTACAGCGACAACTTCTACGCCGAGATGCTGCTGAAGGAGGTGGGGGCCGTCCAGGGGGCGACCGGCTCCGCGGCAGCCGGGCTCGCGGTTGAGCGTGGCCTGCTCACCCAGGCGGGCGTGCCGCTCGCCGGCGTGCGAATGGTCGACGGCTCCGGTCTCTCGCTGCTCGATCGCTGGACGCCGTTCGGGCTGGCGGCCTTGCTGCGGACGATGTGGCAGGACCCCGACCTCCGGCCCTACGTCGTCACTGCCCTGCCGATCGCCGGCGAGACCGGCACGCTCGACCACCGCATGCGGAAAGGGCCGGCTCGCGGGCTCGTACGCGCGAAGACGGGTACGACGGACAACGCCTCGTCGCTGTCGGGCTTCGTCGGCGACCGGTACGTCTTCTCCGTGCTCGAGAACGGCAGCCCGGTGCGGACGGTCAGGGCGGAAGAGACGCAGGATCGGTTCGCGCAGGTACTGGCCCGCGCAGCCGGGCCCTAGGCCCCGCCGAGCAACTCGACGAGGTCGGCCTCCGAGAGGATCGGGACTTCCGCCCTTTGCGCCTTCGTGAGCTTCGACGCGCCCGGCTCCTCGCCGACCACGAGGCCCGTCGTCTTGGCCGAGACCGAGTTCGTCACCTTCGCGCCGAGCGCCTCCAGCCGTGCCTGCGCCTCGTCGCGGGAGAAGCGCTCGAGGGTGCCGGTGATGACGTACGTGCTGCCCGTCAGCGGACCCTCGCGCGGCCGCTCCTCCTGCCCGGCCTCGAAGCGCAGGCCGAGGTCTCGAAGCTCCTGGACGAGAGCGCGGTTCTGATCGTCGGCGAACCAGTCGACCACGTCCTCGGCCCGGTCCGAGCCGAAGCCCTCGACCTCGGCGACCTCCTCCGGGGTCGCAGCAAGCAACCGGTCCACCGTGGCGAAATGGCTCGCGAGGGTCCGGGCGAGGACCCACCCGATCCCGGGGATGTTCAGGCCGAGGAGAACACGGGAGAACGGCACTTGCTTGGAGCGCTCGATCGACTCGATCGCGGCGCTCGCCGAGATCTCGGCGAATCCCTCGAGGTCCACCAATTGCTCCTTCGTGAGCCGGTAGAGATCGGGCAGCGAGCGGACGAGGCCCTTCTCCCACAGGATGCGGATCGTCTGCTCGCCGACGCCGTCGATGTCCGCAACGGCTGTCCAGTTGATCAGCGTTTCGAGGCCGCGCGAGGGACAGG
Source organism: Gaiellaceae bacterium (assembly GCA_035653435.1). GTDB lineage: Bacteria > Actinomycetota > Thermoleophilia > Gaiellales > Gaiellaceae > Palsa-739. The sequence continues at coordinate 21,560 of DASRBY010000021.1, read as the reverse complement.
CGCGGTTCGGGCACCGGTGCATCGCCTCGCCCTCGGGCTTGACGATCTCCGTCCCGCAGAGCGGGCAGTGCGTCGGCATCCGGAATTTCCTGGTCCCGCGCCGGTGTGGGCCGGCGGGGCCGACGATCTGCGGGATGACGTCGCCGGCCCGCTGAACGATCACGTCGTCGCCCTTCCGGATCTCCTTGCGGTTGATGTCCTCCTCGTTGTGGAGCGTCGCGCGGGTGACCGTGACACCGCCGACCTGGACCGGTTCCATGATCGCCCACGGGTTGAGAGCGCCGGTGCGACCGACGCGGATTCGGATGTCGAGCAGCCTTGTCACCGCCGTCATCGGGGCCCACTTGTAGGCGCGCGCCCAGCGCGGACGGGAGTGCAGAGCGCCCAGCCGGCGCTGCTGGTCGAGCGAGTCGACCTTGATCACGACACCGTCGATCTCGTAGTCGAGCTCCAGCCGCCGGTTCTCCCACGCGGCGCAGGCAGCGGCGATCTCGTCGATCGACTCGAGTCGCTCGGCATACGGGTTGGTGCGCAGGCCGTGCTCGCGCAGCCACTCGAGCATCGCGAACTGCGTGTCGAAGTCGACGCCTTTGCGGTGGCCCACTCCGTAGACCCAGATCGAGAGAGGCCGGTCTGCGGTGATGGCGGAGTTCTTCTGGCGCAAGCTTCCAGCCGCGGCGTTGCGCGGATTCGGCGCAAGCTTCTGATTAGTACCGGCCAGGCGCTCGTTCAGCTCCCGGAAGCCGCTGAGCGGCAGATAGACCTCGCCCCGCACCTCGATCACGGCCGGCGCGTCGCCCGTCAGGCGCAGCGGGATCGCCTTGATGGTGCGCAGATTGCGCGAGACGTCCTCGCCCTGGACTCCATCGCCTCGGGTCGCGCCGCGAACCAGGACGCCGGCCTCGTAGGTCAGATTGACGGCGAGACCGTCGATCTTCGGCTCGAGGACATAGGCGACCGGCTCGTCCGTCCCGAGGCGCTTGCGGACGTCTTCGTCCCACTTCCGCAGCGCCTCGTCGGTCGTCACCTTCTCGAGCGAGCCCATCGGCTCCAGGTGCTGAACCTTCTCGAACTTGTCCGACAAGCCGCCGACGCGGCGCGTCGGCGAGTCGGGCGTGACGAGCTCGGGATGCTCCTCCTCGAGCGCGACGAGCTCGTCGAAGAGGGCGTCGTAGGCCGCGTCCTCCATGATCGGCTCGTCCTCGACGTGGTACGCGATGAGCGCGCGGTTCAGGACGTCGCGCAGCTCGGCGGCGCGCGCCGCGGGGGTGGTCGTCCTAGAGGAGGCCAAGGAGCTCCTCGGCCCGGTCGACGATCCCGTCGGGCTCCTCGGCCTCGAGCTTCGCCCGGTCGTGGATCCGTCCCCACGTCACGGCGATCGCGAACATCCCGGCCGCCTTCGCCGCCCGGATGTCGAACGGGGAGTCGCCGACGTACGCCGTCGCGGTGGGATCGGCGCCGAGCCGCTCGGCGCCGAGCAGAAGCGGTTCCGGGTCGGGCTTGTGCCTCTCGGTCTCGTCGCCGCCGACGATCGTCTCGAAGAGGTGACCGAGGGGGACGTTGGCGAAGGCGAGCTCGACGGTCGACCGGCGCTTCGCCGTCACGACGCCGAGCCGGCGTCCTTCCTCGTGGAGCCGCACCAGCACGTCTTCCATGCCGGAGCAGGCCTCGAGCTCGTCGTGGAGCGGCTCGTTGTGCGCGCGGTAGACGTCGACGAGCCGTTCGACGTGTTCGGGGGCGAGGGCCGACATCTGAGCCTCGAGCCCGGGTCCGCCCACGGCCTGCAGCAGCTCCTCGTCGGAGTAGTCGCGGCCGAGCACCTCGCGGGTCGCGTGCCGCATCGAGGCGAGGATGATCGCGCCGGAGTCGACGACGGTGCCGTCGAGGTCGAACAGAACGGTCTCGAACCGCATGCGTCGATCGTATCGGCGGCCCACTAGGCTCAAGCTCGTGCCCGAAGTCTCGGATTTCCGCTTCCTCGTCGTCCCGCATACGCACTGGGACCGGGAGTGGTACCTGCCGTTCGAGCAGTTCCGGCTGCGGCTCGGCGCCGTCGTCGACGGCGTCCTCGACACCCTCGAGCGAGATCCGTCGTTCACGTCCTTCACCCTGGACGGCCAGGCGATCGTGCTGGAGGACTATCTCGAGACGCGGCCGGAGAACGAGTCTCAGCTGAGGGCGTTGCTCGCCGCGGGACGCCTGGAGGTCGGTCCGTCCTACGTCCTGCCGGACGAGATCCTCGTCGGCGGCGAGTCGCTCGTTCGCAACCTTCTGCTCGGCCGGCGTGTCTGCCGCCGCTTCGGGGTCGAGCCGAGCGGCGCCGGCTACCTCCCCGACAGCTTCGGCCACCCGGCGCAGCTGCCGCAGATCCTCGCCGGCTTCGGCATCCGCACCTTTCTCTTCTCGCGCGGTCTGGGCGACCAGATCGACGACGTCGGCGTCGTCTTTCGCTGGCGCGCGGGCCCGGCGGAGGTGGTCGCGTGCCAGATGCTCGCGCATTACGACAACTTCGCCCGCCTGACCTGGTACCACGACGCCGAGGAACGCGTGCGCGCGATCGTCGAGCGGTTCGGCGAGCTCGTGCTCCGCGCCGGGGGCAACGAGATCGTGCTCGCGAACGGCTCCGACCACCTGCCGATCGAGCCCGAGCTCCCGGAGATCCTCGGCGAGCTCGCGCGGACGTTCGGCGCCGAGCTTCGGATCGGCCGCTACGACGAGTATCGGCCCACTTCGGAAAAGCTCCCGTCGTACGAGGGCGAGCTCGTCGGGAGCCGGCTGCAGAACGTCCTGCGCGGCGTGAACTCGGCGCGGGTCTACCTCAAGCAGGCGAACGAGCACGCCGAGCGGCGGCTGCTCTCGATCGAGGCTGCGGCTGCGCTGCGGACGTTGCGGGAGGACGCTCCCCATCCTGCCGCCGACCTGCAGCTTGCGTGGCGCGACCTGCTCCGCAACCAGCCACACGACTCGATCTGCGGATGCTCCTGCGACGAGGTGCACCGGGACATGCTCGTCCGCTACGAGCACCTCGAGCGGACGCTCGACTTCGTGGAGCGCGAGGCGCTCGGCGTCGGCGGCGCGCTCGTGAACCCGCTCCCGTTCCGGCGGCGCCGTGTGGTCGACGGGAAGGTCTACGAGCTCGACGGTTTCTCCGGCGGGCGGCCCGAGGCGCTTGCCGAGGGGGGAGTGCCGTTCGACCTCGACCAGATCGCGGACCTGCTCCGCTTCGAGGACGAGCCGGACGGCGGCGACCTGTACACGTTCTGTCCCGGCGGGGACGTGCGCGGCGCCGAGCTCGTCTCCTCTCGCCGGGACGGCGGCGCACTCGTGCTCGAGCACGAGCTGCCGGGGGTCCGGATCGAGACGACGATCCGGGCCTTCCCCGGGCTCGACCGCGTCGAGCTGACGAGCGTGGTCGACAACCAGGCGGATGACCACAGGCTCCGCGTCCTTGTCCGCTCCGAGAGCGGCGCCGACGAGGTGCGAGCGGAGAGCCAGTTCGCCGTCGTCCGGCGCCCGCTCGTGCTGCCGCCGCCTCGCGCCGACTGGGTCGAGCCTCCCGTGCCGACAGCGCACACCCTCGGCGCTGTCGCGCTCGGCCCGCTCGTCCTTCTGACCAAGGGACTGCCGGAGTACGAGGCCTCGGCGGACGGCCTACGGGTGACGCTGCTTCGCTGCGTAGGCACGATCTCGCGTCCGTCAGGCCTCCCGACCAGGCCGCTCGCGGCCGGTCCCGACATCCCGACGCCCGACGGGCAGTGTCGCGGCCGCCACGTCCTCGAGTACGCGCTTCGCTTCGACGGAGACGAGCTCACGGACGCGGCGCTCGTGCGGGCGAGCCAGGACTACCGCACCGACTTCCTCCGCGGCGACCCGTTCGAGCCGCCGCTCCGGCTCGGCGGCGACGTGGTCTTCTCGTGCCTGAAGCAGACGGAGGACGGCGGCGGGCTCGTCCTGCGCGTTTTCAACCCGAACCCTGGGCCCGAGACCGTGAGCCTGAGCCTGCCCGCCCGCCGCATGCGGCTCGACGAGGAAGAAGGCGTCGGCGGGGGGCTGGAGCTCGCCCCGGGTGAGATCGCGACGTTCCTAATAGGCGACTGAGACGAGATACAGGCCCCACGGTGGGGCCGTGGCTCGCGCCTCCGAGCGGGCGCGTCCGTCCAGGAGCTGGGGAATGGTGCCGGGCGCCTCCACCATCGTCCCCACCAGGCTGCGCACCATGTGCCGGAGGTAGCTGTCGGCCGTGATCTCGAAGTCGAGGTGATCGCCTCGCCGGATCCACTCCGCCCGCTCGACGACACGCACGAAGACGTCGTGCTGCGTCTGCGTCGGTGTGAAGGCCCGGAAGTCGTGCTCACCGACGAGGGCGGCGGCCGAGGCGGCGAGCGCTTCCTCGTCGAGCGGACGCGGCAGCCACCAGCTTCGGCGCTGCTCGAACGGGGAGGGCGTCGGCCGGTTGAAGATGCGGTAGCGGTAGCTGCGAGAGCGCGCGGAGTGGCGGGCGTGGAAGCCCGCAGGCGCCTCGGCGCTCGAGACGACGGTGACCTCGTCGGGCAGGCGCGGGTTCAAGGCCGCCGCGGCCCGGTCGGGCGGAGGCCCACCCTCGACGTCGACCGACGCCACCTGGCCGAGCGCGTGGACGCCCGTGTCCGTGCGGCCGGCCACGGCGAGGTTCTCGACGGAGGCGAAGGTCTCGGCAAGCGCCTGCTGCAGAGCGGCCTCGACCGTCGGGAGCCCGGGCTGAGCCGCCCAGCCGTGGAACGGGGTGCCGTCGTACTCGAGCGTCAGGATGAGGCGCACGTCAGGCGATCCTGACGCTCGTTGTCAGGTATTCCTTATGCTCTACTAACTTGCACAACGCTTGATATACTCTACCTCGTGAGCGACGAGCACGCCTTTCTTCTGCAGCGGGTCCAGCCGGCGATGGTCGGTCTCATCGACGGCTCGCTCTCGACCCTCGCACCGATCTTCGCCGTGGTGCTTGCCTCGCACGACACGCGCTACGCCTTCATCGCCGGCCTCGCGACGTCGCTGGGCGCCGCGATCAGCATGGGTTTCTCGGAGGCCCTCTCGGACACGGGAGAGCTGACCGGCCGTGGCAGCCCGTGGGTGCGAGGGACGATCACCGGCGGCGGTACGTTCCTCGGCGGCGTTCTCCACTCGCTCCCGTTCCTGATCCCGAACTACCACGTGGCGCTCTTCTTCGCCGTGGCGGTCGTGGCGTTCGAGCTCCTGATGCTGGCCTATTTCCGGTACCGCTTCTTCCAGGACACGTTCGTCCGAGCCCTCGGGATCGTGACCTTCGCGGGCATCCTCATCGCCGCGATCAGCGCAGGGCTCGGGTCCGTGCTCGGGAACCCGATCGGGAGCTAGAGGCTACGGCTCGAAGTCGACGAGCTCGAGGTAGACCATCTCGGCCGCATCGCCGGCCCGGTTGCCGAGCTTGACGATCCGCGAGTAGCCGCCGGGGCGGTCCGCCATCCGCGGCCCCACGTCGGCGAACAGCTTGTGCACCGCCTCCTGCGAGCGGAGCACGGAGAGCGCCTGCCGACGCGCGTGGAGATCGCCGCGCCTGCCGAGGGTGATCATCTGCTCGGCGAACGGCTTGACGGCCTTCGCCTTCGCCTCGGTCGTCCGGATCCGGCCATGCTCGATGAGCGAGCACGTGAGGTTCGAGTACAGCGCCTTGCGGTGCGCCGAGTCGCGGCCGAGCTTCTTTCCCGTGCGGGCGTGGCGCATCGCCGTCCCTCGTTACTCGGCGAAGCCGCCGGAGCCGTTCTCGCCGCGGAGATGGAGGCCGTGCTGCGACAGGGTCTCGCGCACCTCCTCGATCGACTTCTTGCCGAAGTTCGGGATCGCCGCGAGCTCCTGCTCGGTCTTCATCACGAGGTCGCCGATCGTCTCGATCCCCACCCGCTTGAGACAGTTGTACGAGCGGACGCCGAGCTCGAGCTCCTCGATCGGGAAGTTCTCCATCCCGTGCGCGAGGGCCGCTTCGGGCGTGACGCCGCCGTCGACGGGCGCAGCCTCGCCGAAGCCCTCGATGCGGTCGAGGTCGGTGAAGATCGCGAGCTGGCGGATCAGGATCTCGGCCGCCTCACCGAGCGCGTCCTTCGGCTCGACGGAACCGTCGGTCGTGATGTCGAGGGTGAGCCTGTCGTAGTCCGTCCGCTGTCCGACGCGAGCAGCCTCGACCTGGTACGCAACGCGCCGCACGGGCGAGAAGATCGAGTCCATCGGAATGACCCCGATCGTGTGCTGGGGGCCGCGGTTGAGCTCCGCCGGCGAGTAGCCGCGCCCGCGGCCGATCGTCAGCGTGACCTCGAGCCTGCCCTTGTCGGAGAGGTTCGCGATCTCGAGCTCGGGGTTGAGGATCTCGAGGTCGGCCGGCGCCTCGATGTCGGCGGCCGTGACCGAGCCGGGTCCCTTCTTCGCGATGTGCACCTCGATCTCGGGGGACTCGCCGTGCAGCCGCGCGACGAGGTTCTTGAGGTTGAGGATGATGTCGGTCACGTCCTCGCGGACGCCCGGCAGAGTCGTGAACTCGTGCGCGGTGCCCTCCACCTTGACGGAGGTGACGGCGGCGCCCTCCAGCGAGGAGAGCAGCACGCGTCGCAGCGAGTTGCCGAAGGTGTGACCGAAGCCGCGATCGAGCGGCTCGATCACGAAGACCCCGCGGTGGTCGTCGACGTCCTCGTGGACGATCTTCGGGATCTGGAAGTCCATTTCACGTGTCGCCAAAGAAATCCCTCTTTCGTTACTTCGAGTAGAGCTCGACGATCAAGCTCTCTTGCACCGGCGTGTCGATCTCGTCACGCTCGGGCTGCTTCAGAACCTTGCCGGTGAGCCCGTCGTGGTCGGCCTGTAGCCAGGGAGCGACCGTCGAGACGAGATCGGTGGCGTCGCGGATCACCTGCTGCGCAGAGGAGCTCTGCGCGACGGTGACGACGTCGTTCGGGCGCACCTGGTAGCTCGGGATGTTGACGCGCCGCCCATTGACCTGGAAGTGGCCGTGCCGCACGAGCTGGCGGGCCTGCGCCCGCGAGGCGGCGAAGCCGAGCCGGTAGACGACGTTGTCGAGTCGGGTCTCGAGCATCCGCAGCAGCTCCTCGCCGGTCACGCCCGAGCGCTTCGACGCCTTCTCGTAGTACGTGCGGAACTGCTTCTCGAGCAGGCCGTAGTAGCGCCGGGCCTTCTGCTTCTCGCGCAGCTGCAGCAGGTACTCACTCTGCTTGATGCGGCCGCGGCCGTGCTCGCCCGGCGGATACGAGCGACGCTCGATCGCGCACTTCTCCGTCAGGCAGCGCTCGCCCTTGAGGAAGAGCTTCATCCCCTCGCGGCGACAGATGCGGCACTTCGGTCCGAGATCGCGAGCCATCAGACGCGCCTCCGCTTCCGCGGCCGGACGCCGTTGTGCGCCTGCGGCGTCACGTCCTTGACGGACAGGATCTCGAGACCGGCCGCCTGAAGCGAGCGGATCGCCGTCTCGCGGCCCGAGCCCGGCCCCTTGACGAAGACCTCGACCTTCTGGAGGCCGTGCTCCATCCCCTTGCGGGCGGCCGCATCGGCGGTCACCTGGGCCGCGAACGGGGTCGACTTGCGGGAGCCCTTGAAGCCGGCCGAGCCGGCCGACTCCCACGCGATGACGTTCCCCTCGCGGTCCGTGAGCGCGACGATCGTGTTGTTGAAGCTCGTCTTGATGTGCGCCTGGCCGATCGCGATGTTCTTCCGGACGCGGCGGCGCGTGCGGCCGCGCGTGGCCGCCTGTCTCCTCGCTCCCGGCACGCTACTTGGCCTTCTTTCCGCGTCCGACGGTCTTCTTCGGGCCCTTGCGGCTGCGCGCGTTCGTCTTCGTCCGCTGCCCGTTCACCGGCAGGCCACGCCGATGCCGGATGCCGCGGTAGGCGCCGATCTCGGAGAGCCGCTTGATCGCCTGCTGCCGCTCGCGGCGCAGGTCTCCCTCGACCTCGAGGTTCGAGTCGATGTAGTTGCGGAGCTTCGTGACCTCTTCGTCGGTGAGGTCCTTGACCTTCGTGTCCGGGTTGAGGCCGAGCTCGGCGGCGACCTTGCGGGCGGTCGGCTGGCCGATCCCGTAGATGTACGTCAGCCCGATCTCGAGCCGCTTCTGGTTCGGAAGGTTGACTCCGGCGATTCTGGCGATGGCTCAGCCCTGCCTTTGCTTGTGGCGAGGATTGGTGCAGATGACCATGGTCGTGCCGTGCCGCTTGATCACGCGGCAGCGCTCGCACATGGGCTTGACGGACGGACGGACTTTCATCTCTTCAGTTCAGCGGTGCCTGTAGGTGATTCGACCGCGGTTCAGGTCGTAGGGGCTGAGCTCGACCTTGACCTTGTCACCCGGGAGGATCCGAATGTAGTGCTTTCGCATCTTTCCGGAGATGGTCGCGAGCACGGCATGGCCCCCGTCGAGCTGCACCCGGAACATGGTGCTGGGGAGCGCTTCGACGACCTCACCTTCGACCTCGATCTTCTCTTCCTTGGTAGGCAAATCCCCTTCAGCGAATAGGAGTCTCAGACGTGCACACGCGCACGGCAGAGCCGTGCGCGGAAGGTGATCATCGTAGCAAAGCGGCTTCCGCCGTCGTGAGCACGCGCGGGCCGTCGGCCAGGATCGCGACCGTGTGCTCGAAGTGCGCGGCGAGGGACTCGTCGACCGACGAGATCGACCACTCGTCGGCGTGGACGTAGACCTCCGGCTCGCCGGCCGTGATCATCGGCTCGATCGCGAGCGTCATGCCCTCCTGCAGCAGCGGCCCGCGTCCCGGAGGGCCGTAGTTCGGAAGCTGGGGGTCCTCGTGGTACGAGCGGCCGACCCCGTGACCGACGAGGCTGCGCACGACCGAGAAGCCGGCCCCCTCCACCACGACCTGCACCGCGTGGGAGATGTCGGAGAGGTGATTGCCGACCCGAGCCTGCTCGATCCCGGCGCCGAGCGCCTCCCGGCAGACGTCGAGCAGCCGCTGTGCCTCGGACGAGATCTCCCCCACCGGCAGCGTCACGGCGCTGTCGGCGACGAGCCCGTCGAGGGTGACGCCGAGATCGAGGGAGACCAGGTCGCCTTCCCGGGCGCGATAGCCGTCCGGGATTCCGTGCACCACCATCGAGTTCGGCGAGATGCAGAGCGCGGCGGGGAACCCTTTGTAGCCCTTCGAGGTCGGGTAGCCGCCCTTCGAGGCGATGTGCTCGTCGGCGATGCGGTCGAGCTCGCGCATCTCGACGCCCGGCTCCAGATGCTCGGCGACGAGCGCGAGCGTCTCGGCGAGGAGCGCGCCGGCGCGCGCCATCCCCTCGATCTCGGCCTCCGACTTGCGGACGATCACGCGGCGCGTCCCTCGAGCGAGTCGAGCGTCTGCTGGATCTCGTGGAAGACCTCGTCGACGGTGCGGTCGGCATGGATCCCCACGACGTTCGCCTGGTGCGAGCGGTAGTACTCGACGAGCGGTGCCGTCTCGCGGTCGTAGAGCTCGAGCCGGCGCTGGATGGCTTCCGGCGTGTCGTCGGAGCGGCCCTCGTCCGACGCTCGCGCGAGCAGCCGCTCCAGCAAGACCTCGCGATCGGGCACCTGGAAGTCGAAGGCGACGTCGAGGTCGCGTCCGAGGCCGCGCAGAAGCTCGTCGAGCGCTTCCGCCTGGGGCATCGTGCGGGGGAAGCCGTCGAGGACGAAGCCTGCGACGGTGTCGCCGCGCGAGAGCCGGTCGCGGATGAGGCGGATCATCAGCTCGTCGGAGACGAGGTCGCCGCGGTCGTAGACCGCCTGCAGCTCCCGCCCGAGCTCGGTCGGGAGCTCCTTCATCTCGCGGATCATGTCGCCGGTCGCGATGTGCGAAATCCCGTACATCGCCTTGATCCGCTGCGCCTGCGTGCCTTTCCCCGAGCCCTGAGGGCCGAGGACCAGGACGTTCATCTAGCGCAGGAAGCCTTCGTAGTGGCGCATGACCATCTGCGACTCCATCTGCCGCATCGTCTGCAGCGCCACGCCGACGACGATGAGGACCGAGGTGCCGCCGAGGGCGCGATAGGTCGCCTGCGAGAAGTGGAAGTGCGAGATGAAGATCGACGGCGCCACGGCGACCGCAGCGAGGAACAGCGCACCGGGGAAGGTCAGGCGGTTGAGCACGCGGTCGAAGTACGCCGCAGTCGGCGGCCCGGGGCGGATGCCCGGGATGTAGCCGTTGTACTTCCGCAGGTTGTCGGCCTGCTCGACAGGGTTGAAGACGACCGACGTATAGAAGTACGTCATCATCATGATCAGGATCGCCTCGGCGAGCAGGTACTTCCAGCCCGTCGGGCTGAAGTTGGTCGTCAGCCAGTTGTTCCACGACGTCTCGAAGCTGCCGACCGTCTGCGGGACGGCGAGGATCGCCGCGGCGAAGATGATCGGGATCACGCCGGCCATGACCACGCTGAGCGGCATGTAGGTCGAGCCGCCGGTGGTCTGCCGATTGCCGAGCTGGCGGCGCGCGTACTGCACCGGGATCCGCCGCTGTCCCTCCATCACGAACACGACCGAGACGACGATCGCGAGGGCGATGATCGGGAAGAAGAGGCGCGCCGAGGTGCCGCCGTTGATCCAGCCGCTGATGCCCGACGGCGCGTACGCGAGGATCGAGGCGAAGATCAGGAGCGAGATCCCGTTGCCGATGCCGCGCTTCGTGATCTGCTCTCCCATCCACATGAGCAGCGTCGTGCCGGCCGTGAGCGTGAGGACGATGATCACGAGGCGGCCGGCGTTGGTGTTCGGGAGCGCCCCGCTGTGCTTGAAGAGGAACGCGTAGCCCGTCGACTGGGCCGCGGCGAGCGCGACGGTCAGATACCGGGTGTACTGCGTGATCTTCGCGTACCCCGCCTCGCCCTCCTTCTGCAGCCGCTCGAGCGACGGAACGACGACCGCGAGGACCTGGAAGATGATCGACGCGGTGACGTAGGGCATGATGCCGAGCGCGAAGAGCGAGAAGCGAGAGAGCGCCGAGCCGGAGAAGAGGTTGAGCAGGCTCAGAGCGCCGCCCGCGCCCGCGCCGCTGGTGAAAAACTGCTCGATCGACTTCTGATCGACGCCAGGTGCCGGCACCCACGAGCCGAGCCGGTACACGGCGAGCACGCCGGCCGTGAAGAGCAGGCGGCGGCGTAGCTCGGGTACGCGCCACGCGTTGGCGAGCCAGGAGAACACCTATTCGACCGTCCCTTCCGACTCTTCGGGCTCCGCGGGCTCTTCGGATGTCTCGGCCGCCGGCTGCTCGTCCGCCGCGGCCTCGGGCTCCTCGGCGGCCACGGGCTTCGCCTTGCGGCGCCGCTTCTTCTGTTCCTTCGGCTCGCGCAGGAGCTCGACGGTGCCGCCCGCCGCCTCGATCTTCTCGCGCGCCGAGGCGGAGATTGCATGGACACGAACGGTGAGCTTCTTCGACACCTCGCCGACGCCGAGCAGCTTCACGTCGGTGCGCGTGTTCTTGATCAGGCGCTTCTCGACGAGCGTCTCGGGCGTCACCTCGTCGCCGGCAGCGAACCGGTCGAGGTCGCGGAGGTTGACGGGCTGGGTGTACGTGCGGAACGGCCCGATCGGCATCGCGTCGGCCGACGTCGCGCCGCGCAGCTTCCCGATTCGCATGTAGATGTTGGTCTGGCCGCCCTCGAACCCCGGGCGCATCTTGTGCGAGCCCGCGCGGGACTTCTGCCCCTTGATGCCACGGCCGGAGTACCGGCCCTTCCCGGAGCCGAGGCCGCGCCCGACCCGCTTCCGGTCCTCGCGCGGCTGCGCGGGCGAGAGATTGGAGAGATTCAGCTGCTTCTCAGGCATTCTCGATCTTCACCAGGTGGCGGACCTTGCGGAGCATGCCGGCGAGCGCCGGGGACTCCTCGTGCTCGGAGCTACGGCCGATGCGGCCGAGCCCGAGCGCTCGCAGGGTACCGCGATGACGCTCGGACTGTCCGATCTGGGACCGGACCTGCGTGATGCGCAGCTTGGCCACTAGGCGTCGTCCTTCTTCCTGCGCAGCGTGCGCCGCTTCGGCTTGCTCTCGGCGGCGGGCTGCTCCGGCTCGGCGGCGGGAGCCTCGGCTGCAGGCTCGGGCTCCGGCTCGGCCACCGCGGCCGGCTCTTCAGCAGCCGGAGCTTCCGCGGCAGGAGCCTCCTCCGCGGCGGGCTCTTCCTCGACGACGACGGCGGCGGGCGCTGCCTTCTCGGGCTGGGCTTCGGCCTCTTCGCGGGCCGGCTGCGCCGCCGGCAGCGGCAGTACCTCGTGGATTTGCTTGCCACGAATCCTCGCCACGTCCTCGGGCCGGCGCAGGTCCTGCAGCGCGGCGACCGTCGCCTTGGCCATGTTGATCGGATTCGTCGTACCGAGGCTCTTCGCGAGCACGTTACGAACGCCGCCGAGCTCGAGCACGGCGCGCACGCCGCCGCCGGCGATGACGCCCGTTCCCTCCGACGCCGGGCGCAGGAGCACCCTCGCCGCGTCGAAGGTGCCGAGCACCTCGTGCGTGATCGTCGAGCCGTGCTTCGGGATCGTGAAGAGGTTCTTCTTCGCGTCCTCGACGGCCTTCGTGATCGCAAGCGGCACCTCGCGCGCCTTGCCGTAGCCGACGCCGACGCGATCGACCTCGTCCCCGACGACGACAAGCGCCGTGAACGAGAAGCGCCGGCCACCCTTGACGACCTTCGCGACGCGGTTGATCTCCACGACGCGCTCCTTGAGCTCCCGCGTCTCGGTGTACTCCATTGCACCCATCAGAAGCTGAGTCCTCCTTCGCGGGCGCCGTCGGCGAGCGCCTTCACGCGTCCGTGGTAGAGGTATCCGCCGCGGTCGAACACGCACGCGTCGACGCCTGCCTTCTTCGCGGCCGCGGCGAGCGCCTTCCCGACCGCCTCCGCCTGCGCCGTCTTGTCCCCCTTGAAGGACTTCGCGAGCGCGAGATGAGACGCGGAAGCGAGTGTGCGGCCCGAGTCGTCATTGACGAGCTGAGCCTCGATCCCGCGGTTCGAGCGGAAGACGACGAGGCGCGGGCGCTCGGCGCTGCCGCGCACCTTCGCGCGCACGCGCCGGTGGCGGCGGAGGCGCGCGTCCCGGACGGTGAGACTAGGCACGTTTGCCGACCTTTCTCCTCACGTATTCCCCTTCGTAGCGGATGCCCTTGCCCTTGTACGGCTCGGGCGGGCGCACCTTGCGGATCTCGGCTGCCGTCTGACCGACCATCTGCTTGTCGGTGCCCTTGACGAGGATCTCGGTCGGGGTCGGCACGTCGAAGGTGATGCCGGTGCGCGGCTTGATCGTGACCGTGTGCGAGTAGCCGACGTTGAGCTCGAGGTCGGTGCCCTTGAGGGCGGCGCGGTAGCCGACGCCCTGGATCTCGAGCTTCTTCTCGAAGCCCTGGGTGACGCCCTGCACCATGTTCGCGACGAGCGTGCGCGTCAGCCCGTGCAGCGCGCGGTCCTCCCCGCGCTCGGTCGGCCGCATGACGACGACCTCGCCGTCGCGCTGCTCGATCTTCATCCGGGCCGGAACCTGCTGCTGCAGCGTGCCGAGCGGTCCGGCGACCGCGACGCGGGCAGGCTCGATCGTGACGGTGACGCCGTCCGGGACCGGGATTGGTGCGTTGCCGATTCTGCTCACTGTCTTAAGGGCTGCACTGCATTACCAGATGAACGCCACTACTTCGCCGCCGATACCGCGCTCCTGGGCGGTGCGGCTCGTGACGAGACCGGACGATGTCGAGAGGATCGCGACGCCCATCCCGCCGAGCACGCGCGGAAGGCGGTCCTTCCGGGCGTAGACCCTGCGGCCCGGCTTCGACACGCGCTTCAGGCCGGAGATCACCCGTTCGCGGTTGCGGCCGAACTTGAGGTCGACGACCAGGGTATCGAAGCTCTCGCCTTTCTCCACGTGGTAGTCCCGGATGTAGCCCTCCTCCTTGAGGAGGCGCGCAATCTCGACCTTCATCCTCGAGCTCGGCATTGTCGCGTGCTCGTGGAGCGCCTTGTTGGCGTTGCGGATGCGGGTGAGCATGTCTGCGATCGGATCGGTCAGCACCGTTCTCTCTCCTACCAGCTCGACTTCGTCATGCCGGGAATCGCGCCCTGGTGCGCGAGCTCCCGGAGGCAGATCCGGCAGAGGCCGAACTTGCGGAAGACCGCGCGGGGGCGGCCGCACCGGTTGCAGCGCGTGTAGTTGCGCACCTTGAACTTCTGGGGTCGCCGCTGTTTCACGACGAGGGACGTCTTGGCCATTACTGGTCTCTCCTGTCGCCGTCCGCGAAGGGCAGGCCGAGGGCCCGCAGCAGCGCGAGGGCGTGCTCGTCGGTATCGGCGCTCGTCGTGATCGTCACGTCGAGCCCGCGGACCTGCTGGATGTCGTCGTAGTTGATCTCCGGGAAGATGAGCTGCTCGCGGACACCGAGCGAGAAGTTGCCGCGCCCATCGAACGAGCGCGTGCTCAGGCCGCGGAAGTCGCGGATCCGCGGCAGCGCGATCGAGACGAGCCGGTCGAGGAACTCGTACATCCGCGCGCCGCGGAGCGTCACGCGCGCGCCGACCGGCATGCCCTCGCGCACCTTGAACTGCGCGATCGACTTGCGGGCGCGCCGCACCTGGGCGCGCTGGCCGGCGATCGTCGTCAGTTCCTCGATCGCGGAGTCGAGCAGCTTCGACTCGGTCTTCGCCTCGCCGACGCCCATGTTGAGCGTGATCTTCTCGATGCGCGGCACCTGCATGATCGAGTCGAGCCCGAGCTCCTCCTTGAGGCGCGGCCGGATCTCGCGGTCGAATTGCTCCTTGAGGCGCGGCGTGTACGTGTCGGCTACGGCGCTCATGTCCGGTCGATGTCCTCTCCGCAGTGCTTGCAGACGCGGACGCGGACGAGCTTGTCCTTGACCGTCCGCTCGACTGTCCCGACCCGGGTCGGCTTACCGCACGTCGGGCAGACGACCATCACGTTCGAGACCGGCAGCGGCGCGGGCAGATCGATGATCCCGCCCGGGGTCATCGCGGCCCCGCCCAGGCCAGTCGTGTTCGAGATCGGGCGCGGGCGGCGGTGCCGCTTGACGACGTTGATGTTCTCGACGACGACGCGCCCCTGCTTCGGGAGCGCCTCGACGACGCGTCCCTGCTTGCCGGCGTCCTTGCCGCGGAGCACGCGCACGACGTCGCCCCTTTTCACCTTCATGGTCTGGGACATCTCAGAGCACCTCCGGGGCCAGGCTGACGATCTTCATGAAGTTCTTCTCCCGCAGCTCGCGCGCGACTGGGCCGAAGATGCGCGTGCCGCGCGGGTTGCGCTGCTGGTCGATGATCACCGCGGCGTTCTCGTCGAAGGCGATGGTCGTGCCGTCGTCGCGGCCGAAGGGCTTTTTCGTCCGCACGACGACGGCCCGCACGACCTCGCCCTTCTTGACGGCGCCCTGCGGGGTCGCGGTCTTGACGGTGCCGACGATGATGTCCCCGACGCGCGCGTAACGGCGATGGTGGCCGCCCACAACGCGGATGCAGAGGATCTCGCGGGCGCCGGTGTTGTCGGCGACACGCAGGCGAGACTCTTGCTGGATCACTTCGCGGCCTCCACGACTTCGGCGAGGCGCCAGCGCTTGGTCGCCGACAGCGGGCGGGTCTCGACGATGCGGACGACGTCGCCGACCTTCGCAGCGTTCTGCTCGTCGTGCGCGTGGAACTTCACGCTCCGCCGGATGACCTTCTTGTAGCGCTGGTGCGAGGTGATCACGTCGACCTTCACGACGATCGTCTTGTCCATCGCGCTCGAGACGACGACGCCGCGGCGCTCCTGGCGCCGGCCGCGCTCGTGCTCCGGCTTCGGCTGGCGGACGATCGGCTTGCGCTCGGCGCTCGGAGGCAACCGGCGGCGCGTCTTCTGCGGGCGCAGGCGTCGCGGCAGCCTCTTGCGCTTCTTCTTGGGCTCGGACTGTGGAGCGCGGGGTTCCTCCTCCGCGGCCGGCCCTTCGGCGGCGGCAGGCTCTTCCGCCGCAGGCTCTTCGGTCGCAGGCTCTTCAGCCGCAGCGGGCTCTTCAGCCGCAGCGGGCTCTTCAGCCGCAGGCTCGGCCTCCGCAGCGGGCTCCGGCTCCTCGGCCTCCGCCGCGGGCTCGGGCTCCTCGGCCTCCGGCTCGGGCTCCTCGGCCGCAGGTTCCTCGGCCGCCTCGGGCTCCTCCCCGGCAGCTTCGGGCCCCTCCGCGGCAGGCTCCTCTACCGCCTCGGGCTCCTCGACTGGAGCCTCGGCCTCGACGGCGGTCTCCTCCACGGACTCCGCAGCCGGAGTCTCCTCGATCTGCTCTTCGTTCTTCTCGTTCTCAGCCACTCGTCGCCCTTGCCTTCTCTGCCTCGCGTTCGTTGACGACCGTCAAGATCCGAGCGATCTCGCGCTTCGCGAGCATCAAGCGCGCGTGGTTCTCGAGCGCGCCGGTCACGGACTGGAAGCGGAGGTTGAACAGCTCCTGCCGCCGTTCGGCCAGCCGGTGCTCGAGCTCGTCGTCGGTCAGGTCCCGCAGCTCCGATGCCCTCGTCAAAAGAGCTCCTCCTCGCGCTTCACGACCTTGCTCTTCACGGCGAGCTTCTGGCCGGCGAGACGCAGCGCCTCCTTCGCGAGCGGCTCCGGCACGCCGGCGAGCTCGAACATGACGCGGCCGGGCTTGATCACGCAGACCCAGCCTTCGGGCGAGCCCTTGCCCGAGCCCATGCGCGTCTCGGCCGGCTTCTTCGTGAAGCTCTTGTCGGGGAAGACGTTGATCCAGACCTTGCCGCCACGCTTGATCTTGCGCGTCATCGCGATCCGGGCCGCCTCGATCTGGCGGTTCGTGATCCAGCCGGCATCGAGGGCCTTGAGCCCGTAGTCGCCGAACTGAACGGCCGTCTGGCCGCTCGCATAGCCGGCGCGACGGCCGCGATGCACCTTGCGGAACTTGGTCTTCTTCGGCATGAGCATCAGCTCTCACCGTCCTTCTTCTTCGTCTTGCGCGTGCCGCGCTTCGGCTTCTCTTGCGCCCCGCTTTCCGGCTGGGCGGTGGCGGCTTCGCCGCCGCCGCTTCCAGCCTCAGGGTCGCCGGACTGCTCGAGCTTCGTCGGATCCTCGACCTGCTGCTTCGGAGTGGTCGTCTCCGGGGCCTCGGCGACCTCCTGCGGCGTGACCTCCACTTGCGGCTCGATCACCGGCTGTTCGCGGCCCTCCGCCGACACGCCCTGCTCGTCGGTCCTCGGCTGCTCGACGCGCGTGTCGCGGCGCGGACGAGAGCCCCCGCCTGAGCCGCGGCGCTGGCCGGGACGGCCCTGGCCGGCCCCGCCGCCGCCGGGCCCGCGCCGGCGCTGACGCACCGGGCCCAGACCCTCGCGGTCGGGCCCGCGACCGCGCCCGCTCTCACGCGAGGCGCCGAGCCCTTCAAGAGCGCCGCCGCGACGGCGCCGCGTGTCCTGGTCGCCCAGCCGCGTGTCGCTGTCGCCGAAGCCCTCCGGCATGATCTCGCCCTTGTTGATCCAGACCTTGACGCCGATCCGCCCGGCGGTCGTCTTCGCCTCGACGAAGCCGTAGTCGATGTCGGCGCGGATCGTGTGCAGCGGGACGCGGCCCTCGCTGTACATCTCGCGCCGGCTCATCTCGCCGCCCCCGAGCCGGCCCGAGCACTGGATCTTCACGCCGGCGGCTCCCGAGCGGATCGCGGAAGCGAGCGCGCGCTTCATCGCGCGCCGGAAGGCGACGCGGTTCGACAGCTGCTCGGCGATCGACTGCGCGACGAGCTTCGCGTCGAGCTCCGGCCGCTTGATCTCGTTGATGTTGATGTGGACGTTCTTCTGCGTCAGCGCATGCAGGTCGCGCCGCAGCGCGTCCACCTCCACGCCGGACTTGCCGATCACGATCCCCGGCCGAGCCGTGTAGATGTCGACCGTGATCCGCTGCTTGTCCTTGCGGATCAGGATGTCGGACAGCCCCGCGTGCGCGAGCTTGTTGTAGATGTGCTCGCGGATGCGGACGTCCTCGAGGATGTAGTCCGCGAACTCCTTCTTCCCGGTGTACCAGTTGGACTTCCAGTCGTGGATCACGCCCACGCGGAGCCCGCCCGGATGAATCTTCTGGCCCACTAGTCCTCTTCCTCGCCTTCCGTCTCGGGGGTCTCCGCCTCTTCGGGCTCCGGCTCCTCGACCTCGTCGCTCGCCTCCAGCTCGGGCTCCTCGACCGCCTCCGGCTCCTCGACGGGCTCCGGCTCCGGGGCCGCCATTGCGGGCACGGAGGGAGCGGCGGAGATCGCCCCGCCCTGCGCGAGCTCGATCGTGATGTGGCACGTGCGCTTGCGGATGCGCGCGACGCGGCCGCGCGCGCGGGCGCGCCAGCGCTTCAGCGTCGGCCCCTCGTCGGCAAACGCCGCGACGACGACCAGGTCGTCTCCCTGCCAGTGGAGGTCGGGGCGCGACTCGGCGTTCGCAACGGCCGAGCGCAGGACCTTCTCGACGTCCTTGGCGACGGCGCGCGTCGAGAAGGCGAGGATCGTTCGCGCCTCCGGCACCGAGCGGCCGCGGATGAGGTCGGTGACGAGCCGCGCCTTCCGCGCGCTCGAGTGCACCCACCGCGCCTGCGCGCGCACGGTCTCCCGCTCCTGCTCGAGGACTGCCATCAGCGCTTCACCTTCGCCGTGCGATCGCCGGCGTGGCCGCGGAAGGTGCGCGTCGGCGCGAACTCGCCGAGCTTGTGCCCGACCATCTGCTCAGAGATGAAGACAGGCACGTGCTTGCGACCGTCGTGGACCGCGATCGTGTGCCCGACCATCTCGGGGAAGATCGTCGAGGCGCGGGACCACGTGCGAACCATGTTCTTCTGGCCCGACTCGTTCATCTTCTCGATCCGGCTCATCAGCCGTTCCTCCACGAACGGCCCCTTTTTCGAGCTGCGACTCACTAGCGGCGGCCCTCCTTGCCGCGGCGGCGGCCGCGGACGATCAGCTTGTCGGATTCCTTGTGCTTGCGGCGGGTGCGCTTGCCGAGCGTCGGCACGCCCCACGGCGTGACCGGGTGGCGGCCGCCCTTCGACTTGCCCTCGCCGCCGCCGTGCGGGTGGTCGACGGGGTTCATCGCCGAGCCGCGCACCGACGGACGCTTGCCACGCCAGCGGCTGCGTCCGGCCTTGCCTCCCGTGATGTTCTGGTGGTCGACGTTCCCGACCTGGCCGATCGTCGCCCGGGCGGCGAGCGGCACGCGCCGCATCTCCCCCGAGGGCAGGCGCAGGACGGCGAAGGCGCCGTCCTTGGCGACTAGCTGGATGCCCGAGCCGGCCGAACGGGCCATCTTCGCGCCCTGGCCCGGCTTGAGCTCGACGGCGTGGACGAGCGTGCCCGTCGGGATGTTCTCGAGCGGCAGCGCGTTGCCGACGCGGATGTCCGCTCCCGGCCCCGACTCCACAATGGCGCCGACCCTCAGCTGGGCGGGCGCGAGGATGTAGCTCTTCGCGCCGTCCGCGTAGTGGAGCAGCGCGATCCGCGCGGAACGGTTCGGGTCGTACTCGATCGCCGCGACCTTCGCGGGCACGCCGTCCTTGCGACGCTTGAAGTCGATGATGCGGTAGCGGCGTTTGTGACCGCCGCCCTGGTGGCGAGTCGTGATGCGCCCGTTCGTGTTCCGGCCGCCCTTCTTCGAGAGCGGAGCGAGCAGGCTCTTCTCCGGCTCCGTCTTCGTGACCTCCTCGAACGTCGAGACGGACATGAAGCGGCGGCCGGCACTCGTCGGCTTGTAGCGGCGGATCGGCATTACAACTGCGCCCCTTCGAAGATCTCGATGGTGTCGCCGGCCTTGAGCTCGACGATCGCCTTCTTCCAGCCCGGCTTCGTACCCTTGATCATCCCGCGCCGCTTCGGCTTGGCCGGCATCTTGACGACGTTCACGGCGACGACCTTGACGTCGAAGAGCTCCTCGACGGCCTGGCGGATCTGCGTCTTGTGCGCGTCGGCGTGGACCCTGAACGTGTAGCGGTTCTCGGTGATCTGGTGGTAGCTCTTCTCGCTCACGACGGGCTTGATCAGGATCTGGGCGGGATGGAGGCTCATGAGGCAGCCCTCCCCTGCACGAGCGGCAGCGCGGCTTCGCTCACGACGAGCGACCGCGCCCACACGACGTGCGCGACCTCGAGCTCGGACGGCACGGTCACGAGCACGCGCGGCAGGTTGCGGAAAGACTTGATGAGCGTCTCCTCGTCCTCCGTCGCGACGACGACCGTCGGCTCGGTCTGCCCCCAGCCCTGCAGGAGCTCGGCCGCCTGCTTCGTCGAAGGAGCCTCGAAGGAGTCGCCGGCGACGAGCCCGAGCGTCCCCGCCTGCGCGTGATCGCTGAGCGCGGCGCGCAGTGCGGCGCGGGCGGCTTTCTTGTTGACCTTGAGCGAGAAGTCGCGCGAAACGGGCGGGAACGCGACGCCGCCGCCGGTGAACTGGGGTGCGCGGATCGTGCCCTGGCGGGCGCGGCCCGTGCCCTTCTGGCGCCACGGCTTGGCGCGGCCGCCGGCGACGAGGCCGCGGCTCTTGGCCGCCCGCGTGCCCTGACGGCGCGCGTTCAGCTCCGCCCGGACGGCCTCGTGCACGAGATGCGGCTTGATCTCGGCGGCGAAGACGGCCTCGTCGAGCGAGACCTCCTTCTTCGCGCCACCCAGCAGGGGTGCCTTCGGAGCTGCCATCAGCGCGCGTCCTCGCGAATCTCGACCAGCCCATTCTTCGGGCCGGGCACGGCGCCCTTGACGAGCAGGAGGTTCCGCTCGGGATCGACCGAGTGGACGGTGAGACCGACCTGCGTGGCGCGCTTGCCGCCCATGCGGCCGGCCATCCGTACTCCCTTGAACACGCGCGACGGCGTCGCCGAGGCGCCGATCGAGCCCGGCTTGCGGATGTTGTGCGAGCCGTGCGTGACGGGGCCGCGGGCGAAGCCGTGGCGCTTCACCGTTCCCTGGAAGCCCTTGCCGATGCCGGTGCCGGAGACCTTCACCTTGTCGCCCGGCTGGAAGATCTCGACGGTGACGCTCTCGCCCTGGACCGCGTCGGCGAAGTGCCCGCGGAACTCGACCAGATGGCGATAGGCGCCGTCGATGCCGGCCTTCGCGAGGTGGCCGCGCTCGGCCTTCGAGACCTTGCGCTCCGCCACGGGCTCCCACGCGAGCTGGACGGCCTCGTAGCCGTCGGCGTCCGGCGTGCGGACGGCGACGACCGGGCACGGGCCCGCCTCGATCACCGTGACCGGAGTCACGCCGCCACTCTCCTCGTCGAAGAGCTGCGTCATCCCGAGCTTTCTGCCGACGAGTCCGCGCATCAGAGCTTGATCTCGATGTCGACGCCGGCCGGCAGGTCGAGGCGCATGAGCGAATCGACCGTCTTCGGGGTGGGCGAGTGGATGTCAATCAGGCGCTTGTGCGTCCGGATCTCGAAGTGCTCCCGCGAGTCCTTGTCGATGTACGGGCCCCGGATCACGCAGTAGACGTTCTTCTCCGTGGGCAGGGGCACGGGGCCGGTGATGGTGGCGCCGGTGCGCTGGGCCGTGTCCACGATGTCGCGCGCGGACTTGTCCACCTGCTGGTGGTCGTAGCCCTTCAG
>DASRBY010000020.1:0-25884 GCA_035653435.1 Gaiellaceae bacterium | reverse complement strand
CGGTACGCCGACGACGAGCCCCTCGCGCCCGACGAGGGCGCGCGAGACCGCTTCCGCGCCTTCGCGCGGGAGCACCTCGGCCGCAGCTAGCGCGCGCGGCGCCTACGTCTTGCTGCCGTTGTCCTGGTAGACGAAGCCGTTCCCGCTGCCGAACAGCTTGCGTGCGAGGAGCCGCCGCACAGCCGGGCCCGTGATCGGGTTGAGGAGGATGCCGAGCGCGATGCCGAGCAGCAGGATCAGACCGTTGCGGCCCGCCCGTCCATCCTCCGGCGAGGCGCGCCGGACGTCCTGCACGCGACCGGCCGCGCTCCGGATCTCGTCGATCGCCTTCCGGATCTCGTCTTGCAGGTCCTTGTCGCCCGCGAGACGCGAGGCGGCGTCCGTGACCCTGCGGCGGGACGCGAGCTCGTCGTACACGGCCCTGGCCGAGGTGTACGCGTTGCGCACGTTGTCCCGCAGCTCCTTGTCGCGCAGCGCGCGCTCGACGTAGGGCCGGGCGCTCGCGGCGGCGTCCGCGACCTTGTCCTTCGTGTTGTTCATCTGCGACCTGTCCTTTCCGTACGTGGGTGGGGACGAACCGGGCGTCTATCTTCTCGCAGTCGCCGTTCGCACGTGACCATTTGCCCGCGAGCCGTTCGCGCTGAACGCGGCGGCGAACACCTCGTCGATCGAGTCGACGAGGACGAAGCTCAAGGCGTCGCGGGTCTCCGGGGGTAGCTCCTCGAGGTCGTGCTCGTTCTCGCGGGGCAGGATGACGCGGCCGAGGCCGGCGCGCTGCGCGGCGAGCACCTTGTCGCGCACGCCGCCGATGGGCAGCACCTGGCCGGTCAGCGTGATCTCTCCGGTCATCGCGACGTCGTCGGCCACGGGCGTCTCGCGGACGAGCGAGGCGATCGCGGTCGCCATTGCGATCCCCGCCGACGGGCCGTCCTTGGGAATCGCGCCCGCCGGCACGTGCAGGTGCACGTCGTGCCGGGAGAACCAGCGCTCGTCGAGGTCGAGCTCGCCGGTGTGGGAGCGCACCCAGGACAGCGCCGCCTGCGCGGACTCCTGCATCACCTCGCCCAGCTGCCCCGTCACGGTGAGCTTGCCGCGGCCCGGATATGCCTGGGCCTCGATGTAGAGGACGTCGCCGCCGACGGGCGTGTACGCCAGACCCGTAGCGACGCCGGGGTCCGCGGTGCGGCGCCGGGTCTCGCCCGAGAAGCGGCGCGGCCCCAGCCACTCGCGTGCGAGCTCCTCGCTCACGCGGATCTGCTCCTCGCTGCCGCGCGCGACCTGCACCGCGGCCTTCCGGCAGAGATCGCCGATCCGCCGCTCCAGCCCGCGTACGCCGGCCTCCCGCGTGTACTCGCGCGCGAGCAGTCTCAGGACGTCCTCGCCGATCTCGATCTGGCCGGGTGCAAGCCCGTGCTCGGAGATCTGGCGGGGCACGAGGTAGCGCTCCGCGATGCCGAGCTTCTCCTCCTCGGTGTAGCCCGAGAGCCGGATGACGTCCATCCGGTCGAGCAGCGCCGGCGGGATCGTGTCGACCGTGTTGGCCGTGCAGATGAACAGCGTCTTCGAAAGGTCGAACGGTAGGTCGAGGTAGTGGTCGCGGAAGGTGCAGTTCTGCGCCGGATCGAGCACCTCGAGCATCGCGCTCGCCGGGTCGCCGCGAACGTCGGAGCCCATCTTGTCGATCTCGTCGATCAGCAGGACCGGGTTCATCGACTCCGCGTCGCGCAGCGCGCGGATGATCGTGCCGGGCATCGCGCCGATGTAGGTGCGCCGGTGGCCGCGGATCTCCGCCTCGTCGCGGACGCCGCCGACCGAAAGCCGAGCGAACTTCCGGCCGAGCGTGCGCGCGATCGACTGCCCAAGTGACGTCTTGCCGACGCCGGGCGGGCCGACGAAGCAGAGGATCTGGCCGGCCGGATCCTGCTTGAGCTTCGAGACGGCCAGGTGCTCGACGATTCGCTCCTTCACCTTCTCGAGGTCGTAGTGATCCTCGTCGAGGATCTGGCGGGCCCGGTCCAGGTCGAGGTCGTCCGGCGTCGTCACGCCCCACGGCAGCGTGGCGAGCCAGTCGAGGTACGTGCGGATCACGCCGTACTCGGCCGCCGCCGCGGGCAGCCGCTCGAGGCGCGCGAGCTCGCGATCGGTCGCCTTCCGCGCCTCCTCCGGCAGCTCGAGCGCACCGAGCCGCTCGCGGAGCTCGTTCACGTCCGCCTGCTCGGGATCGCCGTCGCCGAGCTCCTCCTGGATCGCCTTCAGCTGCTGGCGAAGGAAGAACTCACGCTGGCCTTTCTCGAGCTCCGACTGCACCTGCGACTGGATCTTCGTCCCGAGCTCGAAGACCTCGAGCTCGCGATTGAGGATCTTCGAGACCTCGCGCAGCCGTTCCTCGGTGTCGGCGAGCTCGAGGATGAGCTGCTTCTCCTCGGTCTTGAGGCGGAGGGTCGACGCGACGAGGTTGCAGAGCCCGCTCGCGTCGTCGACGTTCGCAGCCGCGATCTGGAGTTCGTCGGGCAGGTACGGGGCGAGGCCGATGATCTTCCCGAAGAGGCCTTGCGCGTTCCGCAGCAGCGCCTCGAGCTCGCGGGTCTCCTCCGCCTCGTCGGGCACGGGGGCGAAGCGCGCCACGAGATACGGGTCGTCCATGACCGGCTCCTCGAGGCGGATCCGCCGCAGGCCCTGGACGAGGATCCGCAGCGTCCCGTCGGGGACGCGGATCATCTTGTGCACGACGGCAGCCGTCCCGATCGCGTACAGGTCGTCCCAGCCGGGTGTCTCGATCTCCTCGTCGCGCACGGTGACGAGAGCGAGCAGGCGCTCGCCGCCGACAACGTCGTCGACGAGCCGGATGGAGCGCTCCTGCCCGATCGCGAGCGGGGTCATCGAGTCGGGGAAGACGACGGTCTCCTTGAGCGGCAGCACCGGCAGCTCGGCCGGGACCTCGTCGATCTCGGCGGCGGGTGTCTCGGTGAACTCGATCTCGGTCACCGCAACGGCACCTCCAGCCGCAGCATCCCGGCCTCGTATGTCGTCGTCGCGCCGTCGGTATCCACGTCCTCGGCGAGCTCGATCCGCCGCTCGAACGAGCCGTACTCGATCTCGACCTGGTGGTAGCGCACACCCGGCGGGTGCGGCCGCTTGCGCACTCCGGATACGACGAGCGTGCTACCGGAGGCGACCATCCGGACGTCGTCCGGGTCGATGCCAGGCAGCTCGAGAAGGACATGGAGCGCAGGCGGGTCGTCCGTGCGGTAGCAGTCGCATTGCGGCTGGAAGCCGCGACGCTGGCCGGCGAAGCGTGGGACCTCCCAGAGGTCGGCGAAGAGCTCCTGGATCTCCCCCTGCAGGTCGCCCAGGTGGCGGCGCCCGGTCATGGCCGGGAAATACCCCCTGCGGGCTAGCCGAGAACCTCTGCGCGCCGCAGGAGCGCCTCCGCGAGCTTGCGCGAGGCCTCGTCCACGAGCTCTCCTTCGAAGCGCGCCGCGCCCCGGGCTGCCTCCAGGAGCCGTTTTGCGCGGTCGACGTCCATGGGCGCAGGCGTGAAGATGCGGTTGACGGGCTCGATCTGGCTCGGGTGGATCACCCACTTCCCGTCGTAGCCGTGCTCGAGCGCGCGCCGCGCGGAGAGGACGAGACCGAGATCGTCCCCTAGCCGCGCGTGCGGGCCGTCGAGTACCTGCAACCCGGAGGAGCGCGCGGCGGCGACGACGTGCGCGAGCGCGTAGTCGGAGACGCCGGAGCCGATCGTCAGCGCCGGGACGCCGAGCGAGGCGGCGAGATCCGCGGGGCCGAACACGAGCGCCTCGAGGCCGTGGCCGGCGGCGGCGATCCGCTCGGCGTCAATCAGCCCCCGCGCGGTCTCGATCTGCGCCTCGAGGCCCGTGCCGGAAGGGAGCAGCTTCGCCGCGGCGGCCACGTCCTCGGGGGACTCGACCTTGGGGAGTACGACGACGTCGGGACGCGCCTCCGCCGCCGCGCGCAGGTCGTCCTCCCACCACGGCGTCGAGCGCCCATTGACGCGAAGCGAGGTCGTCCGCGCGAGCGGACCCCGCTTCAGCGCTGCGACGGCGAGCCCGCGCGCCTGTTCCTTCTCCTCGTCCGCGACGGCGTCCTCGAGGTCGACGATCACCTCGTCCGCGGACAGCGAGGGCGCCTTCGCGAGCATCCGCTCGCTCGAGGCGGGAACCGTCAGGCAGGAGCGGCGTCGGCGGAGCTTCACGCGGAGACGCTAACGCGCGGGCTTCTCCCAGACGGAGACGTGCTTCGTGCTCTCGGCCGTGAAGGGCGAACGGTCCCAGTCGCTCCAGCGCTCGCGCAGCTCCAGGCCGGCGAGCCGCGCCATGAGGTCGAGCTCGGCGGGGGAGACGGAACGGAACGGCATCGACAGCCTCTGCCACTGGCCGTCGACGAGCGTGAAGTGGTGCGAGACGAGCCGTTGCGTTGCGAAATCGAGCTCGTCGACGCCGACGTGGGCGTCGCTGAGGTCGAAGACCTCGAGCGGCCGAGTGTTCGGGACTCCGACCTCGACGACGAAGCAGCCGCCGGGCCCGAGGTGGGCGGCGGCGTTCGCGAAGGTCGCTACCTGACCCTCCTGCGTCGTCTGGTTGTTGATCGAGTTGAAGACGATGTAGGCGAGGGAGAACGTCCCTTCGACCCGCGTGGTGGCGTAGTCGCCGATCTCCACCGGGATCGCATCCGTCTTGCGCCGCAGCTCCGCGACCATGTCCGGGGACAGGTCGATGCCCGCGACGCGAACCCCTCGCTCGGCGAGCGGCACCGCGATCCGGCCGGTGCCGATCGCGAGCTCGAGCGCGCCCACGCCCGCGAGCGGGAGGAGGAAGGCCACGGTCGCCTCGATCGTCGCCGGATCGAAGTACGAGCCCGCCGAGGTGTCATACCGGGCCGCGACATCTCCTGCGAACCAGTCCTTCATTGCAAGGGAAGCGGGCGACGGAGCGAGATCGAAACGTCGCCCGGGACGTAGCCGAGGCGGGCGTTGACCGCGCGCATGTTCTCATTGCCCTCCTGCGTCCAGGTGTAGAGCTCGCGGATGCCGTTCGCCGATGCGCAGGCGATCACGCTCTGCTTCAACGCGCGCGCGACACCGCGGCCGCGCCAGTCTCGGCGGACGGCCGTAAGCGTGTTCTCGGCGCGCTCGGGCCGGTCGTCGTCGCGGATCAAGCCGGCGCAGCCGACCAGCTCGTCACCGGCGAGCGCGGCGAAGGAGCCGTCGGGCCAGCCGACCCAGCTGCGTTGCCAGTCCTCGAGCGAAACCTGAATCCGTCCTGGAGTCGGAATCTCCTCAAATGCCTGGAGCGCGAGCTCGTGGTACGTCCGCGCGCCCAAGTCCGGCTTCGCGGCGAGAGAGACGATCTCGACGTCCTCGAGCGGTCCGGGCCACGGCTCGTCGCCATCGATTGCGCGCACCTGCTCGACCTGGCGACCGGTCTCCTCGAAGCCGAAGCGCTGCGCGAAGGCGAGCGCGCCCTCATCGCTCACCCCCGCCGAGACGTCGGGGAAGCCGAGACGTTCGACATGTGCCGCCAAGGCGTAAAGGAGGGCTGTTCCCACGCCGCGCCGTCGCTGCTCGGGCAGGACGCGAGGGATCGCGAAGCCGCTCCCGGTGTCGCCGCGGCCCGCAACGCCGCTCCCCGCGAGCTCCCCGTCCCGATGCGCCAGCAGCATTAGCCGCTCGGGCGTTGCGCTCCTGCGCAGCTCCTCGACCGAGTCCGTCCGTTCGTTCGGGACAACGGCGATCCGGACGCGCCGCCACGCCTCCAGATCGCCGTCGTCCCGGCACGGACGCAGCTCGATCATCCCGCGCGCTTCAGCTTGCCGTGGCGCTTCGCATAGCGCTCCCCGAAGCGGAAGATCGTGAGCCCGATCGGGGTGGCCAGCACTGCGATGATCAGGAGCGGCCAGACGTCGGCCCACGCGATTCCGGCTCCGTGGACGACGGAGGCGCGGTCGCCGCGCAGCGCGTACGTCGCCGGCGAGATCTTCGCGATCCACTGCATCCACTCGGGCATGACCTTCACCGGGTAGTAGACGCCCGAGACGACGAGCATCACGCCCTGGCAGACGAAGCCGAGCTGCGCACCCTTCTCCGGCGAGATGAGTGGCAGCACCGAGGTCATGATCCCGACGCCGATGAACGAGAGCGACGCGAGCGCGAGCAGCGCGAGCGCGGCGCCGTAGTTCGCCTTCGGCGCGTGGATGCCGATGAACGCCGCGACGGCGAAGAAGAGGATCGCCGCCCGGACGAGCCCGTAGAGCACCGCGTACGCACCCTGCCCGAACAGGTGAGCGAGCCGCGACAGCGGGGCCATGAACGTGTACTCGATCGTCCCCTCCCAGCGCTCCCACGCGACGATCTCGGTCATGAACTCGAAGATGATCCCGAGGAACGCCCAGATCGTCGCGCCGACGAGCAGCATCGTCGCCAGCGTGTTCTCGCGGGTCGGCGACAGGTGCGCCGCCCGCGCGATGAACACGATCGTGAGCGTGTTGGCGATCGTCCAGACCATGAACGCGCCGTCCCAGAGGATGTAGCGCTTCGTGAGGTAGACGTTCCGCTCGACGATGCCGAACAGCCCGACGAGCTGCTTGCGCATCTCAATGGCGTACTCACTCATGCGAACACCTCCCTGTACTCGTCGTCCTCGTCGTCGCCGTTCTCCTCCTCGAACTCGCGCCCGGTCGCGGCGAAGAACGCCTGCTCGAGCGTCTCGACGTCGAAGCGCCGCTTCACGTCCTCGACCGGCTCGAGGAAGAGCAGCCGGCCGCGGTCGAGGATCCCGACGCGGTCCGCGAGCGACTCCGCCTCGGCCATGTCGTGCGTGCAGAGGAGGATCGTCGCGTCGTGCTCCGCCCGCACCTGGCGGATGAAGTCCTGCACCTCGAGCTTCGAGCGCGGGTCGAGGCCCGTCGTCGGCTCGTCGAGCAGGAGCAGGACCGGTGAGGTCAGGAGCGCCCGCGCGAGGGCGACCTTCTGCTGCATCCCACGGGACAGGTTCTCCATCGACTCGCCGCGCCGGTCGGGCGGGAAGCCGACCTTGCCGAGGATCTCGGGAATGGCCGTGCGCGTCTGCCGGGGCGTCATTCCGTAGAAGCGCGCCGCGTACGACAGGTTCTCGGCGGCGGACATCTTCTTGAAGAAGCTCGCCTCGACCGAGACGCGGTTGACGAGCCGGCGGATCGTCGAGGCTTCCTTGAACGCGTCGTGGTCGAAGATCCGCGCCTCGCCGCCGTCGTTGATCAGGAGCGTCGAGAGCAGGCGGACGAGCGTCGACTTCCCCGAGCCGTTCTGGCCGAGGATGGCGACGCACTCGCCACGGGCGATCGTGAAGGTGACGTCGGCGAGCGCCGGCCACGGACGCTTCCTGGCGAAGCGACCCGCCTTGCGGTCTTTGCGTCGAAACGTCTTCTGCAGGTCGCGCACCTCGACGGCGGGCGCCTGGCGGTCTAGACGTGAGACCAGATCTGTTGTCGATGCTGCGAGAGTGGACATGCTGCTCCTTCGGAAAACGAAGTGGGAACGGAGGACGGGAAGCCGCCGGGGAGGCGGCGCGCGGACCTAAAGAGAGCCGCGCGGTCCGGCGAGGCCGCCGCTGGCGGCACCCCGGATCCGGTCCATCACGTTCGCGAGCAACATGGCCCTCCCAGGCTAGGTGCTCGGACGCCGAACGTCAAATTCCCGCCCGGTACAGGTGCTTTTCTCCCTCTTCGCCCACGCGCCAGCGGATCGATGTCTGTCCCTTGTCGTACGTGACCCAGGCGGCGCGCTCGGCCAGGACGTCGAAATAGTGCGAGTCGGCCGCCGGCCGCCACTGGATCAGCTCCCAGAACAGGTCGTCGAGCTTCTTGCGCAGCGTCTCGTCCTCGAGCACCGCGGCGCGGCCCGCCAGCTTGAACTCGGGCGAACCCTCCTTCGCGGTGACGGGGGCGTGGACGTAGATTCGCGGGTCGCGCAGCAGGTCGAGCGCCTTGAGGGACCGCGGGATCATGTTCAGCAGCAGGTGCCCGTCGATGATGTACGCCTCGCAGGGGTTGATCCGCGGCGAGCCGTCCTTCGTGAGCGTGCCGACGAGGACGAACTGGAACCGCTCGATCAGCTCGCGCCCGTGGCTGCTGATCTCCGGCGCCGCCTGTTCGAGCTCGTCCCACGTGAGCACGCGCGGAAGCGAAGCAGATGGACGTCCGCCGGTGCCGCTGTTAGCTTCTTGGCAGGCGGTGCGCCGGAGCCGGCGGCCGCCGAGGCGAAGGAGCCTCGTGACCCCGAGCGGTCGCGAGGCTTTTTTCATGGTCCCGGAGGTGCTCGTGGTCAAGGTGGAGGCGGTGGTCGTGAGGGAGCGGGTCGAGACGGTGATCGACGCCGTCGAGGACGAGACCGGGCACGTCGGCGTCACGGTCGTCGAGGCGATCGGGCACGGGCGCGAGCGCGGCGTCACGCACGAGTACCGCGGGCGCACGTTCGAGTCGCGCTTCCTCCCGAAGGCGCTGCTGACCTTCGTCGTCGACGACGCCGTCGCCGAGCGGGTCGTGGGTGCGATCGCCGACGCCGCCCGCACCGGCCACTCCTCCGGCGACGGGCTCTGCTGGACCTCGCCGGTCTCGAACGTCGTCCACCACCGCACAGGGGAGCGTCTCCGATGACTCACCATCAGCTGTTGATCGCCGCGAACACGCTCTGGGTCGTCGTCGCGGCCGTGCTCGTGATGTTCATGCAGGCGGGCTTCGCCTTCCTCGAGGCGGGACTGACGCGGATGAAGAACGCCGCGCACATCGCCGGCAAGAACATCCTCGTCTTCGGCGTCGCCTCGCTCGTCTACTGGCTCGTCGGCTTCGGGCTCGCGTTCGGCCACGGCAACGGCTTCGTCGGCGCGCACGGCTTCGCGCCGTCGGCCGGCGCGCTGCTCTCGGTCGGGAAGGCGCCGTTCGAGGCGTTCGCCGGCATCCCGGGAGCGGCGGGGTGGCTGTTCGAGGTCGTCTTCGCGGGGGTCTCGCTCGCAATCGTCTGGGGAGCGATGGCCGAGCGGGCGAAGCTGTGGGTCTACTTCGCCTTCGGCGCGATCTTCACCGTCGTCTACTCGCTCGTCTCGCACTGGATCTGGGCGCCGGGCGGCTGGTTGCAGCGGTTCGGCATGCAGGACTTTGCCGGCTCGACGGTCGTCCACTACCAGGGAGCGCTCGCCGCGCTCGCCGGGGCGATCCTGCTCGGCCCGCGGATCGGGAAGTTCGGCCACGACGGTCGCGCGAACGCAATTCCCGGCCACAACATGCCGTACGCCGTGCTCGGGACGCTCATCCTCTGGTTCGGCTGGTTCGGCTTCAACCCCGGTTCCACGCTCGGCGTTGCGACGGGCGGTCGGGTCGGCTTCTTCGGCTACGTCGCGTTGACGACGAACCTCGCCGCGGCCGCAGGGGGCGTCGGCGGCATCTGCGTCGCGTGGATCGTGCTCCGTAAGCCCGACGTCTCGATGATGCTCAACGGCGTCCTCGCGGCGCTCGTGGCGGTCACCGCCGCGTGCGGCTTCGTTTCGCCGTGGGCGGCTGTGCTCGTGGGCTTCGTCGCCGCGTCGGTCACCGTGGTGGCGGTGCCGCTCGTCGAGCGGCTCGGCATCGACGATCCGATCGGCGCTGTCGCCGTGCACGGCCTGGCCGGCGTCTGGGGGACGCTCGCCACCGGGCTCTTCGCCGTTCCCGCTCTGGCCGCCACCGTCGGCGTCGGGCGGGGCGGGCTGCTCTACACCGGCTCGCCGTACCAGCTCGGCGTCCAGGTGCTCGGCCTCCTCGCCGTGGGCGTCTTCACCTTCTCGGTCTCCTACGGCTCGCTCTGGACGATGAACCGCGTGTGGGGGATCCGCGTCGAGCCGCACGTGGAGACGGCGGGGCTCGACGTCGCCGAGCACGGCATGTGGGGCTACCCCGAGTTCTACATCCCGGTTCCCGGCGGCTACGGGACGGAGTCGCACGGCCACCTCGGGCTCGCCCACGCGCATGCTCCCGCGCCGGCGATCGTGCCCGAGCCACGGCTGGCGCCGGCGGAGGGAGCGGCCGGATAGGGTCGGCGGAGTGCCGTCGCTCTCCACGTACGCGGTCTTCCTCGCGACCGGTATGGCGCTCCTGCTCGTGCCCGGCCCGGCGGTGCTCTACGTCGTCGCGCGCAGCATCGAGATGGGACGCGCCGGCGGCCTTGCCTCGGTCGCCGGGATCACGACCGGCACGATCGCCTACGTCGCGCTCGCAGCCGCGGGCCTCTCGTCTCTCCTCCTCGCCTCGACGGCAGCCTTCGATGCGGTCCGCTACGTGGGCGCCGCCTACCTCTTCCTGCTCGGCGTGAGGCGCCTGCTGGGCCGTGGTCTCGACCGGCTCGAGACCGAGGCGACGCCACGCACACGCCGCCGCGCCTACGCGCAGGGCATCGTCGTGAACCTCACCAACCCGAAGACGATCGTCTTCGTCTTCGCGTTCCTGCCGCAGTTCGTCGACCCGCACGCGCGGCATGCGTGGCTGCAGGTGCTCGTGCTGGGCCTCAGCTTCACGCTCCTCGGCTTCCTGAGCGACAGCATGTACGCGCTCGCGGCCGGCACGGTCGCCGACCGCCTGCGCGGCTCGGCCGGGATCGCGCGCGTCCAGCGGTGGCTCGGAGGTGGCGTCCTCGTCGGCCTCGGGATCCTCGCCGCGGTCTGGACGCCGAGCCGGGCGCGGTGAGCATCCGCGAGCTGCGGCCGGAGGACTGGCCTGCGGTGCGGGCGATCTACGAGGAGGGGGTGCGCAGCGGGGACGCGACGTTCGAGACCGAGGCGCCGTCCTGGGAGAGCTGGTCCGCCGCGCATCCCGGACTCCGGCTCGTCGCGGAGCTCGACGGCTCCGTCGTCGGGTGGGCGGCGCTTTCTCCGGCGTCGGCCCGCCACTGCTACCGCGGGGTCGGCGAGGTGAGCGTCTATGTCGCCGCGGAGGCGCGGGGCGCGGGACTCGGCAGGCGGTTGCTGAACGAGCTCGTGGTCCGCTCCGAGGAGGCCGGCTACTGGACGCTGACCGCGGGCGTCTTTCCCGAGAACGAGGCGTCGCTCAGGCTCCACCGAGCTTGCGGCTTCCGAGAGGTCGGCGTGCGTGAACGGATCGGCGAGGCCGGAGGGGTCTGGCGCGACGTGATCTGGCTCGAGCGGCGCTCTACGCTGGTCGGCACGTGAGGTACCAGTTCGTCGACTGCCGCTGGGAGCTCGGGAACCCCGAGCGCGGGCGCGAGCTCTATCTCGCCGGCCACGTTCCCGGCGCATCGTTCCTCGACGTCGACGCGGACCTGTCGGATCTGTCAGTCCCGGACGCGGGACGGCATCCGTTGCCGTCGGCCGAGAAGTTCGCTGCGGCGGCAGGCCTCGGCGGCATCGGCGTAGGCATCCACGTCGTCGCCTACGGGAACGGCGGCGGCCCGGAGCGGCTCTGGTGGCTGCTGCGCCACTTCGGCCACGACGACTGCGCGGTGCTGATCGGAGGGCTTGAGGCGTGGGGCGGCGAACTGCGCTCGGGCGAGGAGGCGATCGAGCCGGCCGAGTTCGTCCCGCGCGAGCGCAGCGGCGACACCATCGCGGCGGATGAGCTCGCGCGCCGCCTCGCCGACCCGGCGCTCGCGCTCGTGGACGCGCGCACCGCGAACCGCTGGCGCGGCGAGCCGAACGAGATCGACGACCCGTCCGGCCGAATCCCCGGCGCGGCGAACGCACCCTGGAACGAGCCGCTGCCGCAACTGCCCGACGGCGAGCTCGTCGCCTACTGCGGCTCGGGCGTGACGGCCTGCGTCACCCTTCATCGCGCCTGGCTCGCGGGCCGCGAGGGTCGCCTCTACCCGGGCTCGTGGAGCGAATGGTCGAAACGCGGGCTGCCGCTCGAGCGTGGCTGAGCCGACCCTGATTGCGGCCGGCCGCGCCTCGGAGATCTTCGACCTCGGCGACGGCCGCGTCCTGCGGCGTTTCAAGGCCGGCGGCGATCCGGAGCGCGAGGCGCTGGTTATGCGGCATGTGCGCGCACACGGGTACCCGGCGCCCGAGGTGCTCGAGATAGGCCCCGGGTGGCTCGTGCTCGAGCGCATCGAGGGCGAGACGATGTTCGACGCGATCGCGAGCGAGCCGGCGACGATGGGCGATCACGCGGCCCGGCTCGCTCGACTCCACGACGAGCTGCACGCGATCGAAGCGCCGGTCGGCTTGCCGGCGGCGGGCGAGGGAGATCGCGCGGTGCACCTCGACCTCCACCCGGCGAACGTGATCCTCTCGCCCTCCGGCCCCGTCGTGATCGACTGGGCCAACGCTCGGCGCGGCGAGCCGCTTCTCGACGTCGCGTTCACCTGGCTGATCTGTGCGACCAGCAGTGGGGTCGGGCGGCTCGGCACGGAGTTCGCCGACCGATTCCTCGCATGTTTCGACCGGGACGAGGTGTTCCGGCAGCTTCCCCTCGCCGCCGAACGCCGGCTGGCAGACCCGAACGTGCTGGACGAGGAGCGGGATCGAATCCGCGCGTTAGCGGCGCACGCCGGCGGCAGCGGCTGAAAGCGCGAACTTCGTCAGCGACCTCGGCATCCGCTGCGCGCCCTTGATCGTCGTGCGCAGCGAGTCGGCGAACTCCTCCACGTCCTCGTCCGTCACGACGAGAGGCGGCAGGATCCGGACCACCGCCATGTCGTGCCCGGCGACCTGGGTGAGGATGTGGTGCTGCGTGAAGAGCGGAACGATTACGAGCTGGGCGAAGAGCCCGCGCTGGGCTCGCTCGATCATGCGGTAGGTCATCCGCCCGCCGCCCTGGGGCTCGCCGAACTCGATCGCCCACGCAAGCCCCAGCCCGCGCACGTCGCGCACGACCTCGAACTCGTCCACGAGCGGCCGCGTCAGGTCGAGCAGCCGCTCGCCGAGCCGCGCGCTCTGCTCCACAAGCTGCCGCTCGCGGAGCTCGTGCAGGGTCGCGAGCCCGGCGGCCATCGCGAGCTCGTTCGGCGCGAACGTCGAGCCGTGCGACATCGCGTGCGGCATCGAGTCGAAGACCGCCTCGTGCACCGAGCGCGACATGAGAAGCGCGCCCGAGGGGACGTAGCCGCCGGAGAGCGTCTTCGCCACGGTCACGAGATCCGGTTCGAGGCCCCAGTGCTGGAAGGCGAACATCCGGCCCGTCCGGCCCAGGCCCGTCATCACCTCGTCGACGGCGAAGAGCGTCCCGTAACGGCGGCACAGCTCCTGCGCGCCCTCGAAGTAGCCCTCCGGCGCGAGGTTGATGCCCTTGCCCTGCACCGGCTCGACGAGGAAGAGCGCGACGTCCTCGCGCTGCAGCTCGGCCTCGAGTGCTTCGAGATCCCCGAAGGGGACCTGCTCGCACCCGGGGAGCAGCGGCTGGAAGCGCGCCTTGAACTCCTCGTTGCCGTTTACCGAGGTGGCGCCGAGCGTCAAGCCGTGGAAGGCGTGGTCGGCCGAGAGGACGCGCCCGCGCCCGGTCGCGGTGCGTCCGAGCTTGAGCGCCGACTCGACCGATTCGCTCCCGGAGCTGGTGAACAGGCAGCGCTCGATCCGGCCGCCGGCGAGGCCGATGAGCTCCTCGGCGAGCAGTCCGGGAAGGAGCGTGCTGCCGAGCGCGAGCATCCCCGGCGTCTCGAGCTCGAGCGCCTCGGCCAGCGCCGCGCGGATCCGAGGGTTGTTCCGGCCGACGCCGTACATCCCGAAGCCGCCGAGCATGTCGAGGTAACGCGTCCCGGCGGCGTCGTAGAGGTAGGCGCCCTCCGCGCGCGCCCAGGTGCGGTCGAAGCCGATCGTCCTCAGCACCCGCACGAACTGCGGGTTGATCGTCCGGGCCCAGAGGTCCAGATCCTCGCCCCGGCGCGAGTCGAGCAGCGCCTCGAGGCTGAAACCGCTCATGGCGCGGACTGTACCGCGCGCGTTTTCTTCGCGGCTTCCGGGTAGCGAGGACGCTCGATGGGTCTCGGCAAGCTCATGCTGCGCGCCACGATCGGCGGCTACTTCTTCGGGCACGGGATGCAGAAGCTCGCCGGCTGGTTCGGCGGGCACGGGCCCGAGGGAACGGGACAGTTCTTCGAGCAGGTCGGTCTGCGGCCGGGGCGCGAAAGCGCTTTGCTCGCGGGCGCGGCCGAGGCGGGCGGCGGCTCGCTCCTCGTACTCGGGCTCTTCACGCCCGCTGCGGTGAGCATGCTGACCGGAGTGATGACGAACGCGATCAGGCACGTCCACTGGAAGAACGGCCTCTGGAACTCGGAAGGGGGCATCGAGCTGCCGGTCCTGATCCTCGGAGGCCTCGCCGCCCTCGCGGACAGCGGGCCGGGGCGCTTCTCCCTCGACGAGGCGCTCGGGATCCGGCTCCGAGGCCCGGTGGTCGCCGCCGTGGCGATGGGAGCCGGCGCTGCAGGCGCGGTCTACATCGCGCAGCACGGCGAGCAGCTCCTATCCGCGACCGACGCCGACGCCGCCATCAGCCGCTCGACCGAGCGGACCGGCGCGGCGAGCTAGGCCGCGCCGAACTCCTCGAGGAGCCGCGCGGCGTACCAGTCCTCCCAGCGCTCCTCGCGCGGCTCCGCTGTGTAGTCGCGATCGAGTTGAACGAGCGCATGGACGAGGTGGCTGCGCACGGGAGCCGCGCCGAGCAGCTGCGGCAGCTCGGAGAGCCGGAGCAGCCAGTCGGCGTACCAGGACGCCCAGTCGGGGTCGTCGCCGTCGACGATGCGGTACACGATGTGGTGCGTGTCCGCGGCTTCGTGCAGGAGGTCGGCGACGGCCGTCGCATCGCTCATGCGGCGATCTTCTCACGACATGGGGTGGGAGGGCGACCCGGAAGGTCGCCCTCCCGGGAGCTTATGAACGCGGGAAACGGGTGAGGCCGTTCATCTGGATGTTCCGGAAGAGGAAGCTTTGGTTGCCTCCACTGCCCGGAGACCAGCCGCCGTCCGTGCCTAGGATGATCTCGTCGATCGTGTATCCCTGAGTATCGGCCAGGGTCGCGGCTTCCGAGTAGGTGCCGTAGAACGTTCCCCCGATCTGGCTCGAATCCCACCGGAGCTGCGGGTCAGTCACAAGATTCCCAGTGCTCAGCCATGTCTCTTGCGGAGGACAGTCATTGAACGCCGGGAACGTACCGAGATAGACCTGAACCTCCCTGTTCTGGTTCACGCCGTTCGACATGACGATGCTGAACCTCGGCGACCCACCGCTGAAGCATCCGTTTTCACGGTAGTAATCGGTGGCGAGGTTCGTGAGCTGGCTGAGCAGCGAACCTCGTAGCGGGTACATGACCATGTACCCGTATGTCAGGGATCCGTCCGACAGGCACGTCGGAAACCCGGTAATACACGTCGACTGCTCGAAGAGAACTGAGCCGCCCCCGGTCGGCGACTTCACGGGCCGCGCGGTGCCGAGGAACGTTCCGTATCCGTTCGGATCCGGCGGTGACGGATCGTGAACCGCGTTCTGCACCGCGTTCGCCGAGGAGTAGACGCTGGCACTCGCAGTTCCAGGAGTGACCGCCCCGGTCGACCAGTCGTAGTTGGACGAGGTCGTCGTGGTGATGGGAGCGAAGTTGACGCTTACGTAATTGGCAGGCAGCGAAGTGTCGGCCGACGCCGCACCTACCAGACACAGCGCTGTAACGATGAAGCCGCACAGCGCCGCGATCATGCGCATGCGCGCGGACCATCTCGACAGTCTCATGTTCTCCCCCCGCTAGAAGGCTCGCCGGTTCCCGCCGCCACTGCGCGGGCGATCGCAGCGCGGCATGGCGACCTGAGCAAGATTGGTGTTCAACCTCCTTCCTTCTCCCGTCTCTCCGCCACCTCTGGTCGCCTCGGACCGGTCAATACAGCTTGTGCATTGCCGAGGGGTACACATCCAAACGGAATTACGAGCGCGAAAAGGCGCAAACAGCGACTCTTCTCTAGCGCCTTCGGCCCCGAATCTCATGACTGACCGTTCAGTCATCAATTTCACTTCTGTATGACTGTTCAATCAATCCAGGTGGAGAACAGCTCCCGCG
The DNA here is from genome assembly GCA_035653435.1 of Gaiellaceae bacterium. GTDB lineage: Bacteria > Actinomycetota > Thermoleophilia > Gaiellales > Gaiellaceae > Palsa-739. The sequence continues at coordinate 9,867 of DASRBY010000020.1, read as the reverse complement.
GCAGGGCTGGCGCCGCGTGCATCCGGGGCGGCGACTCTTACAATCAAACGTCCGTCCGCGGCGTGAGCCGCCTGGTCGGGCCGAAAGCCCCCGTAGCTCAGTGGATAGAGCAGCGGTTTCCTAAACCGCGTGCGCATGTTCGATTCATGCCGGGGGCACTCATCAACGCCAGGGTCAGGCCGTGGTAGCTTGACGTCCGTGCGGCCTGCCAGCCGTCCGCGGAGGCCTAGAGGGCGGCGGCTGCTGGTGGTCGCGCTCGCCCTCCTCGTCGCTGTCGCGGTGCTGATCGTCGTGATCAGTCGCAGTTCATCGCCGACCACGGGGTACGACGCGTCGTATCCGCAGTGCTCCGGTTCGTACCCGTCGAATCCCCTGTTCGGGATCGTCGGAGTCAACGGCGGGCTGGCGAACAACGCGAACCGGTGTCTCAGCGGCGAGCTGCACTGGGCGCGCGACACGCCGGGGCAGAAGCATCCGGCTCAGCCATCCGTGTCGCTGTACATCGACACCGCCAACCCGGGCGCGCATCACGTCGCGGACTGGCCCAAGGGCGGCACCGCGCCGGGCTACGGGTCGTGTAATGGCCGGTTGACCAACGCCTGTTCGTACCTCTACGGCGAGCAGCGGGCCACCCACTCCTACCATCTGGTTGCCGCGCTCGACCCGGTCGCGGCCAAGAGCGCTCCGTGGTGGCTCGACGTCGAGCTGAGGGCGAGCTGGGCCGGGACCTACCGGCTCAACATCGCCGCTCTGCACGGCTTCATCGCCGGCCTGCGCAATGCCGGCGCGAGCGGTCCGATCGGGATCTACTCCACGGGGGCCCAGTGGAAGGACATCACCGGGCTGACGGCGCAGACGACACCGACGGCCTTCGAAGGCCGGCTGTCCGGCTGGGTGGCCGGAACCGAGACAACGCTCACGCAGGCGCGGCAGAACTGCGCCAGCGGCGGCTTCACGGGCGTCGTTCCCACGCTCGCGCAGTATCGAATCGGCCCGCTCGACGCCGACCTGCGCTGCACGGGCACGCGCTAACTCGCGGGATGCGGGCGTGACTTCTCGTAGGGTTCGATCAGAGGGCCAACCAGTGAAGGGTGTGCGGATGGGTGAGGGCGACTCCCAGGCTGCTGGGACGATCGGGACGGGTGGCGAGGCACCGCCGCTGTGGGAGCAGCGCTTCCGCGCGCCCGTCTCGTTCTTGCCGACCTGGTCGCCGGAGGTGCCCGATCGTCTCCTGTACGCCTCCAATGAGTCGGGCGTCTGGCAGCTGCATGCCTGGGAGCTGGGGCGGCCGGATCGCCGCCGCGTGACCGATAGCCGGATCGGCGTCATCGACGGCATGCCGACATTCGACGGGGAGGGCATCGTCTGGTTCGCCGACGAAAGCGGCGATGAGTCGGGGCACTGGCTCGTCCAGCCTTATTCGGGGGGCGAGTCCGTGACGTTTCTCCCCGGCGCTCCCGAGGGGTGGAGCGGCGGCCTGGCACAAGCTCCTGGAATCGTGGCCACGGCGGTCAGTGGCCGGGACGGCTTCGCCGTCTACGTTGCCCTCGATGACGAGCCTCCACACGAGATCTATCGCTCGACCGAGGCGGTTACGATCGGCGGCCTCCACGAGGGCGGGTTCGTCCGCGGCGGTCTTTCTGCCGACGGGTCGCTTCTCTGCCTCGAACACGGAGACCTCATCCACCCAGCTCTGCTCGTGCTCGACCCGCGTACGGGCGAGACGCTCGGGGAGCAGCTCGACACGGACAGCTCGCTCGCGGCGAAATGCTGGTCCCCGGTCAAGGGCGACCAGCGGCTCGCGCTCGATCATGAGTTGGAGGGGGAATGGCGGCCCGCGCTTTGGGAGCTAGCTACCGGCGAGCGTCGAAACCTCGAGATCGGCCTGACAGGCGAGGTGCGAGTCCTCGACTGGTGGCCCGACGGCTCAGCCCTGCTTCTGAAGCACCTGGTCGAGGGGCGTCATCGGCTTCTTCGCTTCGATCTGGCCGGAGGCGAGCCGGAGGTGGTCGAAACCGAGCCCGGAGTGATCCTCACCGCGCGCGTCCGACCGGACGGGCGCGTCTGGCTTCTGCACGAGCAAGGCCACCGGTCTCGGCGCGTTCTCGACGACACGGGGGCGGAGGTACTGCGGCTGCACGGAGCAGAGGCTCTACCGGCACGGCCGTATCGCTCCTGGCACTTCCCGAACCCGAAGGGCGACCGCGTCCACGGGTTCTACGTCACGCCAAGCGACACCGGCGGGCCCTTCCCGGTCGTGATGCTCGTCCACGGTGGCCCTACGGCGGCCGACCTCGACTCGTGGAAGCCGGAGGTGCAGGCATATGTCGACGCAGGCTTCGCCGTCGGGCTCGTCAACTACCGAGGGTCTACCGGGTACGGCCGCGAATGGCGCGACACCCTTATCGGGGACATCGGCGGTCCGGAGCTCGAGGACGTCAACGCCGGATTGAGCAACCTGGTCGAGCAGCGGATCGCCGATCCCGAACGTGCTGTCGTCGCCGGTCACTCGTGGGGCGGGTACGTCACGCTGCTCGAGCTCGGAAAGCATCCCCAGCTCTGGGCCTGCGGCGTCGCGGGCGTCCCGGTGGGCGACTACGAAGCGGGCTACGAAGACCTTTCTCCGCTCCTCCAGGCTTACGACCGTGCCCTGCTAGGCGGCGCGCCCAGCGAAGTGCCCGACCTGATGCGCGATCGCAATCCCATCAACTTCGCCGACCGCGTACGGGCACCTGTGCTGTTCCTGATCGGCAAGAACGACAGCCGTTGCCCCTACCGCCAGGCAATGCTCTACGTCGAGAGGCTCGCAGAGCGCGGCCACCCACACGACGTATACGTCTTTTCCGCCGGACACTCGGCCTTCGACATCGGCGAACGGATCCGGCAGGTCGCGAGAATCCTCGCCTTTCTCGACGACCACGTACCGGGCCTGACCGCAAGCCAGCTTGCATCCGCAGCGGACCGATGATTACGGGGTAACGGGTAACGGGCGGGGGAGGGAGGGCCGGCCCAGGCGGGCCGACCCTCTTGATCGGAAGTGTCCTCGTCTCCCTTAGCGGAGCTCTCCGCCCTTGCACCGCCCGGCCCCGGCCGCCATTGCCAGCACGCAGCCGCCGGCCGCCCCTCGTAGCCGCAGTACCACTGGGCCACTCGACGCTTTCGAAGGGATGCGAGGATCCACCTTTCGGCTGGTCCCGGCCATCCGTTCGGCTAATGGCGGGAACGCGCTAGCCGCAGGCCTTCCGTGCGTCGCGCCGGAGGGCATCGATCTCCGTGCGAGCCCCCTGGATCGCCTGGGAGCGGTCGAGCAGCGGTAGGACGCCGGTGCACTGGCCGAGCTCGTAGCGCGTGTAGGCCAGGTTGTAGTCCGCGTACGCCTCGTCGAGCGACCCCGTGCCTTGCAGCTTCTGCACCGCCTGCTGGAGGAGCGGCAGGGCACCTTGGTAGTCGCCGGCGCGCATCTTCGCGTAGCCCTGGAGGTTGAGGCTGGCGCCTGTCGAGGCGACCGCCGGCGCGGTGACCGGGGGCGTGGAGGTGGTCGCTTCGGTCGGTGGGGGAGCAGCAGGGGCGGTGACGGTCTGTTCGATCGTCGTTCCCGGCCGCGTGACCGTCCGCAGGATCGTCACGGCCTTCGGCTTCCGCTTCCCAGCCGCCGACGGCGAACCGCCGCCCCGCGTGGCAACGGCCGCGGCGGCTAGCCCGCCCCCGAGCAGGAGTAGCAGCAGCAGCGGTAGGAGCCAGCGCCGTGACGTCGGCCTGCGCTGGGGTACGGCCGGCCGCGGAGGAGCGGAAGGTGCTGGGCGCGTGACCTCGGTGATCGCCGTGGGTATCGGGCGGGCAGGAAGGATCCAGCCGGTCGTGCCGGCGTCTTCATGGAGCGCTGCCCGCAGCTCGGAGACGAACTCCGTGCTCGACGGGTAGCGAGCGGCCGGGTCCTTGGCGAGCGCACGCTGGAACACGCGGTCGAAGGCCGGCGGCAGGTCCCGCTTCAGCTCTTGAATCGGCGGAACCGGTGCCGTCGCGTGCCGTGCTGCTTCGGCCGTGGTCGAGTCCGACTCGAAGGGGCGTCGGCCGGCCAGCAGCTCGTACGCCACAACCGCCAGGCCGTACCGGTCGCTCGCAGCGCTCGCGCGCTCTCCGCGCGCCTGCTCCGGCGAGAGATAGCCGGCTGTTCCGAGGATCGTGCCGGTCTCGGTGAAGCTGTCGAGGCCTATGGCGCTCGCGATTCCGAAGTCGCCGACATGCACCTGGTCGAGCTCGTCGAGCAGGAGGTTCCCCGGCTTGATGTCGCGATGCACGACTCCGGCGGCATGAGCGGCGTCGAGCGCGCTCGCGGCCTGCTCCAACCACGCGAACACCTGCGCGGGCGGGCAGCCTCCGTGGCCCTTGATCCGAGATTCCAGGGAGCCGCCGCGGAGGTACTCCATCACGATCATGGGGCGCCTCTCGTACTCCAGGACGTCGTAGATCGTGACGATGTTCGGATTCCCGGAGAGCCGAGCCGCTGTCAGCGCCTCCCGCCGGAAACGGGCTCGCACCGCCTCGTTGTCGGCGTACCGGTCCGCGAGGACCTTCACCGCGACGTCCCGCCCCAACTCCTTGTCAGTGGCATGGAACACCTGGCCCATCCCGCCGTGCGCGATCAGCGTCCCGTTCGCATACCTGCCGGGGAGAACCTCAGTGGTGGAAGCCATGACCGGGGCCTCCCCGGCAGGCGGAAAAACAGTCCCGCTCTAGCCGAACTCGAGCTCGTCGCACTCGGGACAGAAGGCGAGGAGCTGCCCCCCGTAGCCGAGGCGCATCGTCCAGCCCGTCGCCCTCCCGCTCGAAAGGCGGTCGCACTCCGAGCAGCAGAGCGTGTGTCCGGTCATGGCGCGCGTTTCCTCGATCCGGCGCCGGAGCAGGTCCCTGGCGAGGCGGGATCGCGCGCGAATGTACTCGTCGCGGTTCAAACGGGGGCCGGCCGCGCGGCGACCTCTCGGGCCGTGGGCTCGTCACGGGCGGCGAGCTGCGTCCGCTCCGCCTCGAGCTCGGCGCGAATCACGAGCTCGTGCTCGAAGCAGTAGGTGCTGAGCGTCAGCGTCTCGCAGGCGGGAAACGCGCATCCGTGGAGCATCGGCATGCGGACGTTATAACACTTTCCGAACATAATCGCGTGGCGCGTGCTCAGCGAAGCGCCCCGTCGGAGTGCGCGACGATGTACGCGAGCATCCGATCCATGTTGAACCGGTCGACGTGGGTTGCGTTCTTCCAGTCGGACGCGGTGCCACCCCAGACGTGGATGTTCTCGCAGTTCACGACCACGAACCGGTACCGCCCTCGCAAGTTGTGGAGGTAGGCAAGTGAGCTCGTCGCGACCGGCAGGCCGTCCTTCTTGAGCGCGGCGTAGACGGTCGGATAGAGCGGGTTGAAGACGATGACGGGCCGTTCCCCGCGCCCGTTGAGATACGCGAGCAGATGCTCGAACAGCTCTCGGCGCTTCGGTTCGAGTGGCGCTGCGGCGGGGGGGTTCTGGCGGATGTCTGCGACGATCGCGGCAGCCTCTTGCCTGACCTTCCGCCCGTGCCCGGCGGACGCCCGCCACGCCCTGCCGGGGAGGCCTCCGTCCGGGAGATAGTGGCTGAACGGGTGCGTCGGCCACGCCACCTTCACGGGCTCGCGATCGAGGTACGGAGCGACCTCTTGCAGGTAATGACGCCCGCGTGGGTCGGCCTCGGTGCGGGGGTCCGGGATGTTCCCCACGAGGCCGTCGCTCACGAACCAGATGTAGCGGCGCTTCTGACCCGGGAAACGGTCGGCGGTGTAGCGGACGAAGACCCAGGCATCCGGCCCGGTGCCTCCCATCACCGCGGCGTTGAAGGCGGTGTGCCCTGTCAGATGCCGTAGGAGGGAGGGTTCGGCCTGACGCCCGCGCGAGTCGCCGAGTACGAGGATCTGCGGGCTCCGCCGGAGGTTCGAGATCAGGTCGAGCTTGATCGAACGGTCGGTAGGCGGGGTGGACGACGCCGCGGCACCGGCAGAGACCACGAGCAACAGGAGCGGCAGGAGCGACAGCACACGTCTCATGGCGTGTCCCTCAGAACTGGAAGTAGAGGAAGGGGTGGGCCTGCGAGATGGTCATGACCGCGATCGCGGCTGCGAGGCCCGCGGCCATGCCCTGCCAGACCCGCGGCTTGAGTCGGATCTGCCACGTGTTCGGCGCGACGTTGACGAACACGAGCAGCGCGCCGATCAGCAGCGCGAACCTGAATGGGACGAGCGCGGCGAACTGCGAGCTCGAGTCCAGCCCGTGCAGCCCGAGCATCGAGGAGAGGACGTCGCCGGCGATCCCGAGGCTCGGCGAGCGGAAGATCACGAAGGCTCCGCAGCCGAGGAGGAAGGTGACGGCACGGTTGACAGCGACCGCGCGTGGCGTCCAGCCGGCCCGGCGCAGGACGGCGTGGCTGCCGAGGAAGAACCCGTGCACGAGCCCCCAGACGACGAAGGTCCACGCTGCGCCGTGCCAGAGCCCGGCGAGGAACATCGTCACCACGAGGTTGAGGACCGTGCGTCTTGCACTGCGCTGAGAGCCGCCGAGCGGGATGAACAGGTAATCGCGGAACCAGGAGGAGAGGCTCATGTGCCAGCGGCGCCAGAAGTCGGAGATGTTGACGGCCTTGAACGGGGAGTTGAAGTTCTGTGGGAAGCGGAAGCCGAGCAGCCAGGCGAGGCCGACGGCCATGTCCGAATAGCCCGAGAAGTCGAAATAGAGCTGCAGCGAGTAGCCCACTGCCGCGGCCCAGCTGCTCGCGAGCCCTAGATGCGCGTGAGCGGTGTAGAGCCGACCGACGTAGGGGTTGAGCTGGTCGGCGATGAGCAGCTTCTTGACCAGGCCGCAGGAGAGCAAGAACGCTCCGCGGGCGGCAGTCTCCGAGGTCAGGCGAGGCGTCAGGCGCTTCAGCTGGTCGGCGAGATCCGTGAAGCGGACGATCGGCCCCGCGATCAGGTGCGGGAAGAGGCCGACGAAGGTCGTGTACACGAGCAGGTCGCGCGTCGGCTCGACCCTCCGGCGGAAGATGTCGATCGTGTACGACATCGAGTTGAACGTGTAGAAGGAGATGCCGATCGGCAGCAGGATGTGCAGCGACGGCAGCGGCGCACCGAGGCCGAGCGTGGAACCAATCCCGTTCAGTGAGCCGAAGAAGAAGCCCGCGAACTTGAAGTAGGCGAGGATGCCCAGGTTCGTCGTCAGCGATGCGGCGAGCAGGAAGCGCCGGCGGGTCTCGCTCTCGCTGCGTGCGATCCAGAGGCCGGCCACGTAGTCGATCGAGGTGGCTCCGATCAGCACGGGCAGGTAGCGCCAGTCCCACCACGCGTAGAAGAACCACGACGCTCCGGTCAGGAAGGCGAGCCGCGGCCGCCGCCAGCGGCTGAGCCCCCACCAGCCGGCCAGCACCGCCGGCAGGAACGCGAAGAGAAAGGCGTAGCTGTTGAAGAGCATCCGCCGCCCTCAGCGCAGCGCCCCATGGGAATGGCGGACGATGTAGCCCAGCTCGCGGCGCATGTTCGCGCGGTTGACGTGGGTTGCGTTCGTCCAGTCGTCGGGCCTGCCGCCCCACTTCCGGCTGTCCTCGCAGTCGACGAAGACGAACCGGAACCGCTTGTGCAGCTGCGCGATCTTCTCGAGGGTCGCGCGCCGCGCCGGAAAGCCGTGCCGCTCGAGCGCCGCAAGCACGCTCGGGTAGATCGGGTTGAGCACGATCACGGGCACTTCCCCGCGCCGGTTCATGAAGGCCAGCATCCGGTCGAGATAGGCGAAGCGCGCTGGAGCCGCCAGGTCGTGCCGCCACTGCGCGAGCGTCTCGCTCCGCGCGCGCGCCGACGCGACGGCCCTCCTCACGTCGGCGCGGAGCGACTTCGCGTGCTCCGGCAGGTAGTGGAGCGACTGGTTCGTCAGCGACCCGTCCGGGTGGTAGCGGATGAGGGAGTGACACGCGGCGAGCACGCACTTCTCGAAGACGCGCCAGGACGTCTTCGTGGCGCCGGTGCTCAGGTACGTCTCGACGTCGCCGAGGCTGAAGCCGGGGGCGTCGGGAAGGTAGCGGCGTGCGCGCGGGTCCGCGGCCAGCTGCGGCTGCACCGTGCTGCTGGCGAGCCCGATGTCCGTGAACCAGATGTAGCGGCGCTTCTGGTGCGGAAACAGGGCGGCGGCGTAGCGCACCATGACGTACGCGTCGGGCGCCGAGCCGCCGGTCACGGCGGCATTGAACGCCGTGTGTCCGGTCAGCCTCTTCAACTCGGACGGTTGGGCCTGACGGCCTCGGGAGTCGCCGAGGATCAGGATCTGCGGCCCGCGCTTCAGGCCCTCGAGCAGGTCGAGCTTGATCGACCGGTCGGGCTCCACAGCCGTCGGCACGACGCCGGTGCCCGCGAGCGCGAACGGGTCGACGACGACGTTGAAGGCCAGCACGGCGGCGAGCGCGAGGAAGAACGAGCAGAGGAAGCCGCCGACGAACCCGCGCTGCGTGGCGGCTTCGGCGCGAGCCCGCGGGACGTCTCCGATCGCGACTGCTTGCCGCGCGCTCATCTCTCGTCACCCGGTGTACTGGGCAAGGTTGGACTTCGTGATTGTGAGTGTCCGGAATCGCCGTGCATCCGCTGCCGGCCGATCCGGGCGGTGAACGGGCGGCCTACGGGCACTGCGCAACCACCGCCAGGTGGATGTCGCCGTAAGCGGTCGGGTCACCCCCGAAGATCGCCACGGCCGCCGGCCCGACGAGACCGCCTGACGTGCATCCGGGGGGAGCCGTGTAGGCGACAGCGAATGTGCACGTCCCGCCCGGCGCAAGCGTGGTCCCCGCGCAGGTGTCGTTTTCGACGACGAAGTTCGCGTCCCCTCCTGTCACGCCGAGTTGATCTGAGGTGCCGAAGGCGTCGTTGGTGACGGTGAAGGTTTGCGTCGCCTGCGCCACGGGGCCGAGGTCGTAGCTGTACTGCTTCGCAGGGGGTTCCCCCGCGTTGCCTTTGTAGGTACCGGGGCTGAGCACGAAGTCGGGTTCTCCGAACTCGGCCAGGTTGGCCTGGGTGATCGTCAGTGGCTGCCCAAGCCGCAGCTCCTGGTTCTTGCTGTAGTAGACGACGGTGCCGACGGGCCCGCCGACGTCGTAGCTTCCGGGAGCGAAGGTGAGCGTATGGCTGCGAGCGAGATGGTCCGCGGCCCAGACCGCCAAGTAGCCGAGCTTGGCCGGATCGCCGGCACAGACGGCTTCCTCCGCGCCGGCCTCGACGCTGCGAGCCCAGTCGATGTACAGCGGCGGGCAGTCGCCGCCGTTACCGACCGAGAAGACCTTGCCGACCTCATGGGCTCGAACGATGTGCGGCGGGACGAAGGACGCGTCGCCCGGGCAGAGGAAGATCAGCCCCCGCAAGTGCCGGTGAGCCCGCAGCAAGCGCGTGAACAGATGCTTGTCCACGTTGCCGTCGCCGGTGTCGCCGTACGCGACGCCAACCCGGTGCATACGCGGGTAGCGGCGCGGCATGTAGTGCTTCAGCACTCGTAGCCACGCCTGGACGTTCGCGTCGCCCTGGTAGCAGGAGACGAGCATGTACTGGCCACGGCTCCCCATCTGCGAGGCGAGATCGTCCGCAAGCGCGTGCGCGTACTGCCCGAGGCTGGACTGGCTGACCCAGACGGAGTTGGAGTAGGGGTCCTCGATGGAGAGCGTGGGAATGCCGGCCTTCCGAGCCCGTCCCAGAGCCTGGTCGATGGAATAGTCGTTGCGCTCGTTGTCGGCGATGATCGCCGCGACGTGCTGGGCGATCAGCGAGTCGATCGACGATGCGTCGTAGCCGATTGTGGTGGTGAGGGTGTCTCCGAGCGCAGCCGCC
>DASRBY010000019.1:0-8168 GCA_035653435.1 Gaiellaceae bacterium | reverse complement strand
CTCGAGAAGGTGCGCAAGGGCGACCAGATCTCGATCGCCGGGCGACCGGGTCAGCGCATCAACCCGATCTACGTCGAGGATGCGCTCGACACCTTCGCTCCGGCCCTGGCGCTCGACCGCTCCGACGTCTTCAACGTCGCCGGGGACGAGGTCGTCTCGATCCGGGAGCTAGTGGCGGTCATCGAGCAAGTCACTGGCGAGCCCGCCCACGTACGGCACGTCGAGCCCGAGCACGACGGCGACCTGGTGGGAGACAACACGCGGATGAAGGAGGTGCTCGGCGTTCGTCCCCGCACCTCACTGCTCGATGGCATCCGGAGGATGCTCTGAGACCGGCCAGACGCGCCGGTAGATGCCGTCGAGCATCGCCCCAACCGCCTCGAGGGAGTGATGAGCTTCGACGTAGCGGCGCCCGGCCAGGCCAAGCTCGCGGCGCCGCCGCGGATCGTGGATCAGCTCCCGCAACCGCTCCTTGATTTCGAGCGCCGACGTGTTCACCAGGGGGCACTCGCCAGCGAAGGAGTACAAGGTGTACAGCTCGAGGAGGTCGGGGCGCAGGTAGCAGAGCACCGGTTTCGCCATGGCCATCGCCTCGATTGCGAAGAGCGCGTACCAGCCGACGATGAACTGGTCGGCGACGATGTCGGCCTCGGCGAGCTGACGCCGGATCTCGGCGTTCGGCACCCGCTCGGCGAGCCGGAGCTCGATCGGCTCGCCCTCGGCCCGCAGCTCCTCGCAGGCCGCGATCAGGAAGCGGGTGCCCTTCAGTTCGCGGTGGTTCGGCGCGTGGAAGATCACCACCGGCCGGGTTGGCTCGCGCGCGAGCTCTTCGGGCGCCGGCGTCCACTCCTCGGTGTCGATCGCGAAGTGGCCGGCAGTGAGCGTGTCCCAGTACGGCATGTAGTCGACCCAGTCGACGCCGCTCACCACGTGGTCGGCGTGGGCGACGCAGTACTCCAGGTTGCGAAGGGTCTCCGGCTCGCGACGCGCAAGCTCCGGGTAATCGACCGACATCGCATGCTTGAAGGGAAGCGAACGGCTGCGGCTCAGAACCTGGACATCACTTCCGTACGCGAGCAGGACCACCTTCTTTCCGGCCCGTCGCAACAGCTGCAGCTCGCGGTACTGCAGCGGGGTTCCGAACAGGATCCTCCCATTCGCGTAGAACGTGAAGACGTCGAACCTGCGCATCGCCCAGCCGAACGTCACGTACGGCTCGAGGGCGACGCGCATGAGCCGCGGCAACTGACGGATCACAGGCGTCCGGTCGACGAGCTCGGGCGTCAGGACGTCGTAGTCGTCCCGAGAGTTGATCGAGTAGACGTCGTCGACGACCGTCGTCGATTCGTAGCCGAGCCTGCGCATGGCGAGCGAGTGGTACTTGATGTTGATCAGCGGCACCTTCCCCCAGAAGAGGCGAGGGCGCGCCCGGCGAGGGCGACGCCGCTCACGGAGCGCGAGCAGTTCGAAGACCGCGAGCGCAGGCCAGGGGACGATCCAGGCGAGAAGCCGGTGCGCCTGCAGGCCGAGTCGTGAGCGCGCCCGTCTCAGGCGGCTCACGCAGGCTCCCCTACGTAGAGCTCCGCCGCCTGCGGCCCGTGGTGCTCCTCGACCCACTCCCTGCTTGCTTGCCCTACGCCGGACGCTTCGGAGCCCTCCGCCAGCGAGCGCAGCACGGCGACTATCTCGTCCTCGCTGGCGGCCCGTAGGCCGGGCGGCGGAACGAAACCGGGCCAGCGGTTGCGGAAGGCGTCGAGGTCGAGATTGATCAGGACCGGCGTCCCGCAAGCCATCGCCTCGAGCATGAGCGACCCGAAGGCCGTGACGTTGAACTGGTCCACCACCAGATCGGAGACGCGGTACAGGTCGCGCAGAATCGGCTTCGAGACCGCACTCTCGAGGTAGTACACGACGTCGAGCACCCCGGCGTCCGCGAAGATCTGGCGCGTCGCCTCGACGTCGGCCCCCCAGGGCGTCACGACGAGGTACAGCGGCGCGCCGGTCGACGCGACAGAGGCGAAGGCGCGGGCGAAGCGGTCGGTGCCCTTCCAGTAGAAGTCCTGTCGCGAGGCCAGGAACAGGACGCGCCTTCCAGCAGCCCGAGCGGCGACGTCCAGGGCGATCTCGGTCGTCGGCTCGCCCGGTGAGTAGCGGTCGACGTCGACCAGGAAGGGCAGGTAGGGGATCGGGCCTCGGCGCCCGAGGTTCTCCATTGCCGCGGCGATCGTGGGGTCGTGGGTCCCGGCGACGGCAGCGCGGCGAATCGCCGCGCGCGACAGCCGTGCGAACGTCCGGTCGAACGGGGTCTCGTCGCGGAACGGGACGATGTGCACGTCGCCGCCGTGCGGCCAGAACACGTACGGTCGCCCGGAGAGCATCGCCTCGACGTTGCGGATCCCGCACACCACGAGCCGGTCGTATGTGCGGAGCCGCTCGACCACAGGCTCCAGTGTCCGTAGGTAGCGGTAGAGGGGGCGCGGGTCGCCGACGCCGGTCCAGCGCACCGAGCGGGCAAGGCGGACGAAATCGGTCTTCCGGGGGTCGGTCTGCAGATGAACGATCCAGGGCGGCTCTTCCCAACCGTTCGCCGCAGCTAGCTCCCGCCAGCCCTGCGGGTCGAGCAGCTCCGAGCCGAAGCGCGATGGATCGAGGATCAGTGGCACCTCCTCCCAGATCGGCTGTGACATCGGGAAGGCGTCCTGTCCGTCCTCGACGTACTCGGCGTCGTATCCCTGCTGTCGCAGGACGCGCGTGAGGCAGTACATGGCGTTCGCCATGCCACCGACGAGCCCGATGCGCACGTCAGGCCACCTCGAGGAGATTCGCCCTCACCCCGGCCACGGGTTGTGGACCGTAGCGGAGGTCGGCTCGACAGGGGCTATGACCGGACGAGCCTCGCCTGGTCATTCGGTACCTTGCGCCCGGTGGTCGAGCATGCCCTCACGCTGGACCGAGTGACGAAAGTCTATCCGATCTACCGCACGCCGCTCGACTACCTGCGCCGTCACGATCGCGAAGGCGACCGTTCCGCGGTCGCCCTCGACGATGTCTCACTGACTGTCGACCGCGGAGAGGTGGTCGGCCTCGTCGGGCGCAACGGCGCCGGCAAGAGCACGCTGCTGCGCGTCGCGGCCGGAATCGCGCCGCCGACGAAGGGCCGCGTGCTGGCCCAGGGAACCGTGTACCCGTTGCTCGACCTCAACTCGGGGCTCAACCTGTTCATCTCGGGGCGCCGCAACGTCGTTCAGCTTCTCGAGCTCCTGGGCGCGACACACCGCGACGCGCTGCGCGCAGTCGACGAGATCGCCGACTTCGCCGGCGTGCGGGAGGCGATCGACGACCCCGTGCGCACGTACTCGACCGGGATGAAGATCCGCCTCGCGTTCAGCATCGCGACCTCGATCCGGCCCGACGTCTTCCTGCTCGACGAGGTGCTGGCGGTGGGCGACGAGTTCTTCGCGGAACGCTCCTTCGAGCGTATCCGGGAGATCGCGGCGGGCGGACGCGCGACCGTCATCGCCTCGCACGACTGGAACCAGACCTTCCGCCTCTGCACCCGGATCGTGTGGCTCGAGAAGGGGCGCGTGCGCGCCGAAGGGGCCCCGCACGAGATCCTCCACGAGTATCTCTCCCACCTGAACGCGTTCGAGCTGAGCAAGCAGGTGCGGATCGAGCAGGTCGAGGTCTGCGGCGACGACGGTGAGCCCCGCCGGAACTTCATGTCGGGCGAGCCGCTTCGAGTCAAGCTGTTCTATCGTGCGGATGAGCCGCAGCCGTTCGCTCTCACGGCCGGTGCGATGCACAGCTACAACGGGCAGACGCTGCTAGCCTCCTGGAGCGGCGACGACGGCTTCGTCGTCCCGGCTGCCAAACGGGGAGTCGTCGAGATCCGCTACCCGGCGCTGCCACTCGCGACAGGCGACTATGAACTCTACGTCGCGCTCGCCGCACCGGAGCAGGGGCCGTGGCCGACCCAGCACCTCGACATGTGGAACCCGCTCTGCGGCCACGACACCAAGATCCACGTCAGGGGCGCGCAGAAGGAGGGATTCTTCGACCTGCCTGTGTCGTGGTCGGTCGGGGCGCTCGTGGCATGACCGGCGTCGCGATCAGCGCGGTCGACGTCCACAAGACGTACGGCGGCCTCCCGCTCGAGCACTTGCTGCGTCGGCTCGCCGCGCGCGGGGCCGGCTCGCGTGGCCGCGTCCACGCACTCCGCGGCGTCTCCTTCGAGATCCGCCACGGAGAGGTCGTGGGCATCGTCGGCGGAAACGGCGCCGGCAAGAGCACCCTCCTTCGCATCGTGGCTGGACTTTCTCCGCCGACGAGCGGAACGGTCGCGGTCGACGGAACGGTGCATGCAGTACTCGAGATCGCCACCGGGCTCCTCCGCGATCGGACCGGGCGCGAGAATATCCACTACATGGGCGCACTGTACGGCAGCTCGCCGGACGAGCTGCAGGAGCGCGAGCAGGAGATCGCCGACTTTGCCGGCCTCGGCCCGTTCATCGACCACCCGGTGCGCTCCTACTCCTCCGGCATGAAGAGCAGGCTCGCCTTCAGCATCGTGACGAGCGGCGATTTCGACGTGCTCCTGATCGACGAGGCGCTGTCCGTCGGCGACGTCGGATTCGCGCTTCGCTGCCGACAGCGTATCCGCGAGCTGTGCCGGCGCGGGGCGACGGTCGTGCTCGTCTCCCACGTGCTCCAGTCGATCCGCGAGATGTGCGACCGCGTGCTCTGGCTGCACGAGGGCCGGATCGCAGCCGACGGGGATCCCGACGAGGTGGTCGAGCAGTACCGCGCGGTCGCACACGAGCAGGCGCAGCGTGAGTTCGCGCGCCGCTTCGCGCTCCTCGAGAGCGCGCGAGCGGGTAGCGGCGGCGTCTCCGTGGAGCATTTCGCTGCGAGCACGGCTCCTGGCGGTCGACCCGTTTCCGTATTCCGCCTCGGCGACCCACTCGTGATCGACGCAGTGATCTCGAGCGACCACCCACAGCAAGGGGTCCGCGCGCGGCTCGACATCGTCCGCGTCGACGGCTTCCTCGTTTTTCGCGACGAGCGGGAACTCTCCCTCGCGGACGGGACGACGCCGCTCGCAGCGTCGCTCGGCCCGATGCGGCTCGGAAGGTACACGTATCGCGTCCGGCTCGAGCTATCCGCAGCCGACGGAGGCTCGCTCGCCCGGGCGGAGACCGCGTTCGCGGTCGAGGATCACGAGCACGCCTACACCTGCGGCTACTACCAGGAGCTCGAGTGGTCGCTGTCGGCCTAGCCCCGCCGGCCGGCCGCCTCGTGCGCCTGCTCCGCGTGCAGCTCAGGCAGGAGCTCCAGCTCCGCTACCTCGGGTCGATCGCCGGGATCTACTGGACCGTGATCAACCCGCTCATCCAGGTTCTCGTCTACGTCGTCCTCGTCACCTTCATCTTCAAGGCGAAGCTCGGCGCGACGAGCGGCGGCCGCTTCGACTACGCGATCTTCGTGCTCGCCGGGATGAGCCCGTGGCTGGCGATCCAGGACGGTCTGATGAACAGCGGCAGCTCGCTGGTCCGCCATGCGTCGATCGTGAAGAACGTCGTCTTCCCGCTTGAGTTGCTGCCGGGTGCTGCTGTCGTGGCGAGCCTCGCGCCGCTCTTGGTCAGCCTCGTCGCGCTCGGCGCGCTCCTAGGCGCTTCCGGGCGCTCGGTCGGGGTCAGCCTCGTCACGCTGCCCCTGCTCGTCGCGGTGCAGCTTCTCTTCACGCTCGGCTTCGGCCTCTTCCTCGCCATCCTGACCGCGTTCCTGCGCGACCTGCAATTCATCCTCCCTGTGATCTTCCAGGTCGTGCTCCTGGTCACTCCGATCCTCTACCTGTCGTCC
The DNA here is from genome assembly GCA_035653435.1 of Gaiellaceae bacterium. GTDB lineage: Bacteria > Actinomycetota > Thermoleophilia > Gaiellales > Gaiellaceae > Palsa-739. The sequence goes on along the minus strand of DASRBY010000019.1, from coordinate 2,309 downwards.
GACGTACCGCATCCGCTCGCGCAGATCATGCGGGTCAACCCGTTGACCTACATCGTGGAGGGGTACCGCGCGGTCTTCTACGACAACGGCTGGCCGAGCGCTCTCGGTCTCGGCTACTCGGCGCTCTTCAGCCTCGCGCTGGTCGCTCTCGGGATCGTCGTCTTCCGCCGGCTGAAGGGCTACGCGGAAGCGCTCGTCTAGCGGTACCGCCTGACCACGCGCTCTCCGTCGAACTCGACGGACCCGATGACGCGCGCGGGCGTCCCGACGGCGATCGAGCCGGCGGGTACATCGCTGTGCACGAACGAGCAGGCGCCGACGATGCTTCCCTCGCCGATGGTGACGCCCTTCGCCACCACCGTCTGCGCGCCGAGGTAGCACCGCGACTCGATCCGGGTCGGAGCGTGTTCGTACGCGGCGACACCCCCGGAAACCGCCCAGTCGACCGTGTCATGGGAGTAGATCTGCACGCCCGTGCTGATGCTGCAGTAGTCGCCGATCTCCAGGCCGCCGCTCCCGTCGAGGAGCGTGAACGGCCCGATCCACGTGTGCCGACCGACCCGTACGTCGCCGAAGACATGGCTCGAGTCGTAGATGCTCGTGCCCTCTCCGAACCCGAGCCGCCTCGCACGGTCCCAGCGGTCGCCGATCAGTTCCGGGAAGGGAAGGTCGCGGTTCCAGCTCGCCCGCATCTGCTCGGCGAGCGCCCAGTGCGCCGCGCGCAGCTGCCGGATCAGCTCCTCGCCGGGCCCGTCAGACGAGGGCATAGAGCTCACCCTGGGTGCGAGCCGGAAAGGCCTCGAGAAACGACCGGCACCACCACTCGAAGCTGAGCAGCGACCAGATGAGCAGGCGCCGGTTAACGCGGCCCGAGGTGTGCTCGTCGAGGATCCGGCCCACGTATGCCGGGTCGAGGAACTCGTAGATCCGGGCCTTCGGGTCGCGCAGGAGCCGGTTCAGATACTCGATGCTCTCGCCGCGGAACCAGCTCGCGTCGGGGGCGCTGAAGCCCTGCTTCTTGCGGGAGGAGGCGCCGGGCGGCAACACGCGTTGCATCGCCTGCCGCAAGACGAGCTTGCCGTCGTTTCGCGCCGCCTCGAAGAGATGCCGTTTCCCCGCAACGTTTTCGTCGACGCTCAAGGCAGTTGCGAGCGTCGGCACCTTGAGCGAAGCGGGGAGGCTGAGCGCGAATTCGACGAGCTCGTTGTCGAGGAAGGGGACGCGAGTCTCGAGCGAGTGGGCCATGCTCAGCTTGTCCTCCACGACGAGCAGGCCGTGCAGGAACGTCTTGAGCTCGAAGTAGAGCGAGGCGTTGAGGTAGTCGTCCCTGCTCTCGAACCCACCGGGCCAGCCGTCAAAGGCGCTGCGGAAGACATCGTACGACGAGTGGTCCCCGAGCTGCCGCAGGACGGCACCGTTGAAGAGATCCGCTTTCTCCTCGTCGGGAACGAGCCGCTGCCAGAAGGCGTAATACCCGCGCAGGTAGTCCTCGCGGTCGTCGGCGACGGTCGAGTAGTACCGCCACGGGTAGCCGCCGAAGAGCTCGTCGCCGCCCGCTCCGGAGAGGACGACCTTGACGAACTTGCTCGCCAGCCGGGCGACGTAGTAGTTCGGATAGCACTGGCCGACGCGCAGGTCCTCCAGGTGCCAGATCAGCTCCGGCATCACCCACTCCATATCGCCGGCGTGCAGCACCACCTCGTAGTGCTCGGTCTTGAGCAAGTTCGCCATCTCCTCGGCCGCCTCCCGCTCGTCGAACGCGAGCTCGAGCCCCGAGGCGGAGCTGAGGTCGAAGCCGCCGGTGAAGGTGGAGAGTCGCGGCACGCCACGGGCGGCGATAGCGGTGATCGAGCTGGAGTCCATCCCGCCGCTGAGGTAGGAGCCGACGGGGACGTCACTCACGAGCTGACGCGTGACGGCGCCGAGGAAGATGTCGTAGAGCCGGTCGGTCGCCTCCTCCTGGGAGAGGTCCACCGGCGCGGCTGGGAAGGGGAAGTCCCAGTAGCGCTCGATCGCCGGCTCCGATCCGTCGACCACCTCGAGCGTCAGGGTGCACCCGGCAGGCAGCAGCCTGATCCCGTCGAACAGCGTCTTGTCCGTGAGGACGTTCTGGAAGGTGAAGTACTCGTTCAGGGCCGGGTAGCAGACGTCGCGAGCCACCCGCGGGTGGGCGAGGATCGCCTTGATCTCGGACGCGAAGACGAAGAGCCCGTTGCGGAGGTACCAGTAGAGGGGCTTGACGCCGAAGCGGTCGCGGGCGAGGAAGAGGCGCCGCCGCGAGCGATCCCAGATCGCGAACGCGAACATCC
>DASRBY010000018.1:0-4779 GCA_035653435.1 Gaiellaceae bacterium | reverse complement strand
CACGCGGCCGGAGGGCTTCGGCGAGGAGGTCGCGCGAGTGGCGGCCGAGCGCCGCGCGCAGCTCGTCGTAGTGGGCGCACCGGTCGAGTCGCGCCGTGGCTTCCGCCGCGCCTTCCCCCGCGAGGTGCTCCTGCTCCTCCGCGACGCGCCGTGCCGCGTGATGATCGCCACCGGGCCCGTTGTCGGCCGGGGAGCGACCGTGTCTGGCACTACAGTCCCGCCGTGGCACGGCGGCGTCGCCAGGCGAACGAGCTCGAGCGGGTTCTCGGGGCGAACGCACTCTTCGCCACGGCGTACGGCAACGTCGGCTCCTCGATCTACTACGCCCTTGGCGTAACCGCCTTCTTCGCGCTCGGGCTCACGCCCGTCGTCTTCGTCATTGCCGGCCTCTTCTTCGCCGCCACGGCTGCGACCTACGCGGAGGGGACGGTCAGCTTTCCCGAGGCGGGCGGCTCCTCGAGCTTCGCGCGCCACGCCTTCAACGAGGTCGTCTCGTTCGGGGCGGCCTGGGCGCAGATGCTCAACTACGTGATCACGATCGCCATCTCGGCGTTCTTCGTGCCGCACTACCTCTCGATCTTCTGGGAGCCGCTCAAGCAGAACCCGTGGGACATCATCGGCGGCGCGGTCGTCATCGTCGTCCTCGTCGGGCTCAACATCGTCGGGATCCAGGAGTCGGCGCGGATCAACGTCGTGCTGGCGGCGGTCGACTTCGCCACCCAGGTCCTGCTCGTCCTGCTCGGCTTCGTGCTCGTCTTCAGCCCGCACACGCTCGCGACGAACGTCCACTTCGGCACTGCGCCGACGTGGGGCCACTTCCTGCTCGCGATCCCGGTGGGGATGATTGCCTACACGGGAATCGAGACGGTCTCGAACCTCTCGGAGGAGGCGCGCGACCCCGTGCGCAGCATTCCGCGCTCGATCCTCATGGTCGCGATCGCGGTCTTCGCCATCTACTTCACGCTGCCGCTGATCGCGCTCTCGGCCATGCCGGTGCACCACGGCGTCACGAAGCTCGGGCTGCAGCCTGCGCAGGGAGGCTTCGCGAACGACCCGGTGCTGGGCCTCGTCGAGAACCTCGGCCTGCACGGTGCGATCCTCTCGGTGATCAAGGTCTACGTCGGGCTGCTCGCGGCGACGATCCTCTTCATCGCCACCAACGCCGGCGTGATCGGGGCCTCGCGGATCACCTACGCGATGGCCGGCTACCGGCAGCTGCCCACCCTGTTCCGGCGGCTGCACCCGAAGTTCAAGACGCCGTGGATCTCGCTCGTCGTCTTCGCGGGCTTCATTTCCATCCTCGTCCTGCTGCCGGGCAAGACGAACTTCCTCGGCACGATGTACTCGTTCGGCGCGATGCTCTCCTTCACGATCGCGCATGCCTCGGTGATCCAGCTGCGGCGGAAGCGGGCAGGGGAGGACATTCCGTGGCGGGCCCGGCCGAACCTCCGCTGGCGCGGAGTCGACTGGCCGCTCTTCGCCGTGATCGGCGGCGTCGGGACGGGGCTCTCGTGGCTCGACGTCGTGATCCAGTACCCGAGCACGCGCTACGCCGGGCTCGGCTGGCTCGCGATCGGGTTCGTCGTCTACGTCGTCTACCGGCGGCGCATCCTGCAGGTGCCTCTGGCCGAGACGGTGCGCGCGCCGGTCGAGTACGGGCTCGCGGCGGCCCTCGAGTTCCGGAGCATCCTCGTGCCGATCGCACCCGGCTACGCCTCCGACGAGGCGATGGACGTCGCGTGCCGGCTCGCGGCGGAGCGGCGCGCATCGATCGTCGCGTTCACGGCGATCGAAGTTCCGCTCGACCAGCCGCTCGACGCCCCACTGGAGGAGGACGTGCGCGAGGCGAACGAGCAGCTCGACGAGGCGCGCGCGATCGGCGACTCGTACGGCGTGCGCGTCGTCGGCCGCATCGCACGCACGAGGAACATCGGCCGCGCGATCGTCGACGAGGCGGTCCGCCGCCACTCCGAGATCATCGTCATGGCCGGCCCGCGCCGGGTGCGGCTGCAACGTGGGCGGCGGCAGATCTTCGGCGACGCCGTCGACTTCGTGCTCCGCCACGCGCCGTGCCGCGTGATGGTCGCAACCCCGCGGGAGCGCGCGGCGTGACCGGCCTCTACCGGCGTTCGGTCTTCGCGTTCGGGCTCGTGGCGATCGGGCTCGGTATCGCGCTCCTCGCCGAGACGGTCGCCGTTGGAGGAGGCTCGACGGGCTACATCCTCGGCGCGCTCTTCGTCGCGCTCGGCTGCGGGCGGCTGTTCTTGCTGCGTCGGCGATAGGCTCGCGGCTCAATGGCACGGAAGCTGCCGCATCTGCAGCGGGTGCTCGAGGCGCCGGCGCTCGCGTCCGTCGCATACGGCGAGGTCGCGTCCTCTCTCTACTTCGCCCTCGGGATCGTCGCGCTCCACGCGCTCGGGCTGACACCTGCGGTGCTCGGAGTGGCGGGCTTGCTCTTCCTCGTGGTCACGCTGTCGTACGCGGAAGGGACCACGACGATCGGCGAGTCGGGCGGCGCCGCGACGTTCGTGCGGGTCGCGTTCAACGACCTCGCCGGCTTCGTGACGGGCTGGGCGCTCTTCCTCGACTACCTGATCGTGATCGCGCTCTCGGCGCTCTTCTTCCCGCACTACCTCGGGCTCGCCATCGGCGTGCACTCGATCGCGCGTCATCCGGGGGACGCGATCGTCGGCTGTGTCGTGATCGCGGCGATCGCCGTCGTGCGCCTGCTCCGCAAGACACGTCTCTACACGTTCAGCCTCGCAGTTCCCGTCCTCGACCTCGTGACCCAGTTGTTGCTCGTCGTGCTGGGCTTCGCCTTCCTCTTCTCGCCGCACGCGCTCGGGCGCGGCCTCTCGGTCGGCAGCCATCCCTCGTGGCACCAGCTGGCGTTCGCGCTGCCGCTCGCGCTGCTCGCGTACACGGGGCTCGAGACCGTGGCGAACCTCGCGGAGGAGGCGCGCCGGCCCGGGCGCGACCTGCCGAGGAGCCTCTTCGGCGGCATCGGCGCGGTCGTCGTCGTCACGGTGCTGATCGCGCTCGTCGCGCTCTCGGCGTTTCCGGCGCCGCACGGAACGACGCGGCTCGGGACGACCTGGCAGCGAGCACCCCTCATGGGCGTCGTCTACGCCCTCGGGCCGCACGTGGCGTACTGGGTCGAGCGCGTGCTGAGGGTCTACGTCGGGCTGACCGGCGCGTTCATCCTCCTCGTCGCCGCGGCGACCTCGAACTCGGGCTTCGGACGTCTGGCGTACTCGCTGGGGGAGCACGGCCAGCTGCCGCGCGTCTTCCGCCGGCTCAGCCGCAGGAGCCTGCACTCGCCGGAAGCGGTCGTCGCGGCCGCGACGATCCCGATCGCCTTCCTGCTCTCGACTGCCTGGACGACGAACCCGGTGGGGTTCCTCGCGAGCCTGTTCAGCTTCGGCGTCCTCATCGCGTTCACTGCCGCGCAGCTCGCGGTCCTCAGGCTGCGCTTCTCGAAGCCGGGGCTCGAGCGGCCCTTCCGGGTGCCGCTCTCGATCCGGGTTCACGGCGCCGACGTCCCGGTGCCGACGGTCGTGGGAGCGCTCGCCACCACCGCGATCTTCGTGGCCGCGATGGCTACCCACATCGGTGCCCGTTACGGCGGTCCGATCTGGCTCGCGGTGGGCGGCGTCGTCTATCTCCTCGTCCGGCGCCGGCGCGGCACGGGGCTCCTCGAGCATGTCGAGCCCGTCGAGGAGGCCGAGCTCCCGCAGGCGGAGTTCTCGAAGATCCTCGTCCCGATGAAGCTCGGCGAGATCGGCGAGGAGATGGTCGCGACCGCGGTCAAGCTGGCCCAGGAGCGCGGTGCCGCGGTCGTCGCGCTCCACGTCATCCGCGTCCCGCTCGACCGGCCGCTCGACGCCGAGCTCTTCGACCAGGAGGAGCGGGCGGCTGCGTCGCTCGCGGAGGCTGCCGCGCTCGGCGACGACCTCGGCGTCGAGGTCGAAGGGCGTTCCATCCGCGCCCGCTCGATCGGCGAGGCGATCGTGCAGGCGGCCGAGGAGACCGGCGCCGATCTGATCGTGCTGGGCTCCTCGCCGCGCTGGCGCCGCCAGTCGCGCTTCTTCTCGCCCACGGTCGACTACGTCCTCCGTAAAGCCCCCGCCGAGGTGCTCGTCGTCGCCTTCCCGCAGGGCGTGCTCGAAGAGGTCTAGCGAGCTACCCTCCGCCAATGCTGAACGCTCTGGTCATCGGCTGCGGTCGAGTCGGCTCGGCCATTGCGCTCCAGCTCCACGAGGAGGGCTGGAACGTGACCGTCGTCGACGAGAACGAGGACGCGCTCTCGCGGCTCGGCGAGAACTGGCCGGGCACCTTCATCGTCGGGCACGGCATGGACTCCGATCTCCTGCGCGCCGCCGGAATCGAGGACGCCGACGCCGTGGTCGTCGCCACGGACGGCGACAACACGAACATCATCATCGGCCAGGTAGCGCAGAAGCGGTTCGACGTGAGGTGCGTGGTCGTCCGCGTGCTCGATCCGGCCCGCGCGAAGTTCTACGCGGAGCGGGGCCTGAACACCGTGTGCCCGACGAGCGTGGCCATCGACGCGCTGATGGATGCGGCCCGAACGTGTGCGATCCCGCTCTCGCCGACGGAAGAGGTCGTCGGCTGATGTACGTCATCGTCGCCGGCGGCGGCAAGATCGGCGCGAACGTCACGCGCTCGCTCCTCCGGCTCGGGCACGAGGTGACGCTGATCGAGCAGAAGCGCGACCGGTTCGAGCAGCTCGAGGACGAGTTCGAGCACCAGGTGCAG
>DASRBY010000017.1:0-3442 GCA_035653435.1 Gaiellaceae bacterium | reverse complement strand
CATATGCGTCTCGGCGTCTTTTTTGCTCTCGGGGAGCGCGGCGATGTTGAGTGTCGCGAAGCTGACGCTCGGGCAGGAGGCCTACTACGAGCAGCAGGTCGCTCGCGGTTTGGACGACTACTACGCCGGTCGCGGCGAGTCCCCGGGGATCTGGGCCGGGACCGGCTCAGCGGGGCTCGGACTCGTCGCCGTCGTCGGCGATGACGATCTGGGAACACTCTTGCGCGGCGCCAACCCGGCGAACGCCGAGCGGCTGCACTCGCCGGTGCGGGAGCGAACGATCACCCGACGCAGGCTCGACGTCGAGACCGGCGAATGGCGCGAGGAGCCCATGCAGCTCAAGCCGGTATCGGGCTACGACCTGGTCTTCTCGTGTCCGAAGAGCGTGAGCCTCCTCCATGCGCTCACTGACGAGGAGAGCGTCCGCCGCGAGATCAGCGAGGCGCACGAGGCTTCTTGGCAGGCCGCGCTCGGCTATCTCGAGCGGGAGGCGTGCATCGTCCGCCGCGGCAAGGGCGGCCACCTCCGCGAGCATGGCGCGGGATTCGTCGGGGCGGCGTTCCGACACCGCATCTCACGTGCTCAGGATCCGCATCTCCATACGCACGTCGTGGTCGCCAACATGACGAGAACCGCCGATGGCGAGTGGCGGGCGCTCGATGGCGAGGCGATCCTCAAGACCTACCGGCTCGCCGCCGGCTACCTCTACGAGGCCCAACTCCGCCACGAGCTCACCCACGGGCTCGGCGTCGAGTGGACCGAGCCCGTCAAAGGGATGGGCGAGCTCGTCGGCGTGCCGGCGGAGGCGATGCGAGCGTTCTCGACGCGGCGCCAGTCGCTCGTCGAGCACATGGAGGCGCTCGGCACCGAGGGCTTCACCGCCGCCCGCGTCGCGGCGCTTACCACCCGCGAGGCGAAGGAGCAGGTCGACCTACCGCGACTGCGCGAGGACTGGAAGGCGAAGGCCGCGGAGCACGGCCTCGGCCGCCGCGAGCTCGCAGCGCTCGTGCATGAGCGGATGCCCGCTCGCGATCGCGTCGAGCTCGACGAACTCGCTACCCGCTTGCTCGGGCCCGAAGGGCTGACCGACAAACAGACGACCTTCACCATGCCCGAGCTGGTGCGGGCGGTCGCCGGCTCGCTAACGGCGGGAGCGCAGGTGGACGCGGTCCTCGAAGTCGCCGATGAGCTGTCGCGCTTCCCCGGCGTCGAGATCGTCGAGGCGGAAGAGATGCCCGGGCGGCCGGCGCGGTTCACGACCCGCGAGCTGCTCGCGGTCGAGCGAGAGGCCGTCGAGATGGCGCTCGTCGGCCGCAACGTGTCGGTCCCGGCGCCGGAGCGGCGGCCACTCGCGAAGGCGTTGATGACGACCGACCTCGAGCTGACGAGCGAACAGCGCATGCTCGTCCACGAGGCCGCCTGCCGCTCCGATCGAGTCGTCTGCGTCGTCGGCGTTGCCGGCTCAGGGAAGACGCTCGCACTACGAGTGCTCGCCGACACCTACCGCGGCGTCGACGCGACGGTGCTGGGGGCGGCGCCGAGCGGCCGCGCCGCCGACGAGCTCCAGAACGCCACCGGCGTCCCCAGCCGCACCCTGCACCGCCTCCTCCTCGACTCCCACCGTGACGGCGGTCTGCCCCGCGGCTGTGCTCGTTGTCGACGAGGCAGGGATGGCCGAGACGCGCGTGCTCGCACCGCCCCTCCACGCGGTCGACCGGGCGGAGGGGAAGCTGCTGCTGGTCGGGGACCCGGCGCAGTTGCCAGCGGTCGGCGCGGGCGACCTCTACCAGGCGCTCTGCGACCGCCTCGACCCTGTCGAGCTCTCGGGCAACCGCCGCCAACGCGACCCGCTCGAACGGGAAGCGCTCGCATGTCTCCGTGACGGGGATCCGGAGCCGTATCTCGCCCACGCCGCGCGCCGCGGCCGCCTCGCCGTCGACGAGAACGCAACTACCGCGAAGGAGCGGCTGCTCGGCGAGTGGTGGCACGAAGCGCGCCGCTCTCCGACCGGCAACGTGATGCTCGCCTACCACCGCGGCGACGTCGACGAGCTCAACCAAGCCGCGCACGCGCTCATGCTCGGCAATCGCCGACTCCGTGGCGAAGCCGTCACGTTGGGCGAGCGCGAGTACCGGGTCGGCGAGCAGGTCCTGTGCCGCAGAAACGACGGCCGGCAAGGTCTCCGCGAGTCTCACAGATGCCTCAGAGACGACGGGATATGAGGGACGGCGACTCCCCGCGTCGAACCGGGGTTTCTGCCTAGCCGATCACGTCTGAGGCGTAGCCGCGGGGGCGCTGCTTCTGTTTGTTCAGGCGTCTCTTGAGATAGGCAGCAGTCACGAGCGGGGCGATCAGCACGAGTGCAAGTCCTACCGTGATGCCGATGACTGCGAAAGTGGATGTGCCGCCAGTGCAGCTGCCGGTGGTCGTTCCGTCCAGGTGGTGCACGCAGGCTGAGCTGGAGCCGAGCGCACCGGCGAACAGGACGCGCCCGATGAAGAGGACGGCGGTTGCGAGGCCGCCGGGGATGACGAAGGTGCCGAGGAGCTTGTCGCGCAGCGTCCAGACGTTGGAGCTCCAAAGCAGCATCACGCCGACCAGCCAGCCAACCAAGAACACGAAGCCGCCCAGCAGGAGGAGCAGGATCGTCGCGATCTCCCATCCCGCTGAACGCGTCGATGCCTGCTCGGGCTCTTCAGTGCCAGCAGCCACGATCTCAGTCGGATCACCGACCTGGTCGAGCAGCGTTAGCATCTCCGCCTGGGTTGCGCAGGGAGTCTCGGCGAGTGCCTGTCGGATGTGCTGCTCAATCTCGTTCAGCAGTTCCCGGCGTTTCGCCTTTGGCAGGTCGTGCGCTGCGCTGGAGAGTCGGCTCAGGTAGTGGTTGATCTCGGGTTCCGGGTCGTAGCTCACGGTCGCCTCCCTCCAATGAAGTGATCGACGGCGTCCCGGAAGCGGTTCCACTCTTCCGCGAACACCTCGAGTGCCGCACGTCCTGCCGCTGTCACGCTGTAGTAGCGTCGTGGTGGGCCGCTCGGAGACTCCTGCCAACTTGTCTCCACGAGGCCGTCCCGCCGCAACCGGCTGAGCAGGGGATATATGGTCCCCTCGCTGGTCACCATCCCTTCGACCTCACCTAACGCTTTCACAAGGTCAAAGCCGTAGCGCTTCTCCTCCGCGAGCAGCGCTAGGACGCAGTACTGGAGCACGCCACGTCGCATCTGCGAGATAAGTGGTGCTTGCAAAGCTACCATTCACCGCATAGTAGCTGCCTAGGCCACCTACATCAAGACCTGACCGGTCCGCCGGCCCCGGTTCGCCGGACACTCTGGTGGATAACGTGATCATGCTGCGGCGGCCGCCTCGGCGTGTAGGTGTTCGCGCGCCTCGGTCGGCGTGCGGTAGTTGTGACGCTGGATCAGCCAGTGCTGGTTGTAGGTCC
>DASRBY010000016.1:0-32041 GCA_035653435.1 Gaiellaceae bacterium | reverse complement strand
AGCCGGTACTCGCGAAAGTGCTCGGGCTCCACGTCGAGGGCCCTGGCGAGCGCCCGCACCACCTCGTTCGAGGGCACCGGCCGGTTGCCGTGCACCAGATGGTTGAGGTAGCCGGCCGACAGCCCGGACCGCGCCGCGAGCTGCCGGTACGTGAGACCCTGCTCGTCCATCAGGCGCTGCACCGTCGGGCCGAACGCCTCCTCGCTGAACCGCCGCCGCCTCGCCATCACCGGGCCTCCGTTGCGAGCTCGGCGACATTCAAGCGCTTCTCGGCGCCACTCGCGCGGTCGCGGACGTCGACCTTGCCGTCCTCGAGGCTCCGGCGGCCGGCGGTGACGCGCAGCGGGCAGCCGATCAGGTCGGCGTCGGCGAACTTCTCGCCCGCACGCTGGTCGCGATCGTCGAGGAGCACGTCGCGGCCGGCGGCCGAGAGCGCCGCCGCGGCCTCCTCGGCGATCGCCTCCGCGCCCGGCAGCGCGACCACGTGCACGTCGTACGGCGCGATCGAGGCCGGCCAGACGATGCCGCGCTCGTCGTGGTGTTGCTCCACCGCGGCGGCCATCACCCGTCCGAGGCCGATGCCGTAGCTGCCCATGACGAGGGGCTTCTCCCTCCCGTCCTCGTCGAGAAACGTCGCGCCGAAGGCCTTCGAGTGGAAGGTGCCGAGCTTGAAGATGTGGCCGACCTCGATCGCCGTCTGCACGCGCAGCGTGCCCCCGCATTCCGGGCACGCGTCGCCGTCCTTGGCCTGGCGGATGTCGGCGAACGTGGGCTCGTAGTCGCGGCCGGCCTGGACGCCGCGGAGGTGCTTCCCGTCCTCGTTGGCTCCCGCGACGAACTGGCCATCGCGCAGCGCCTCGTCGGCGATCACCTGCACCTCGACGGCGACCGGGCCGAGCGAGCCTCCCCCGGCTCCGAACGCGGCGCGAATCTCGTCCTCGGTGGCCGGGCGGAAGGCGGCTTCGAAGAACGTCTCGAGCTTTTCGGGGCTGAGACGGTCGTCGCCCCGGACGAGGGCGAGCACGAGCCGGTCGCCGGTTACGACCGGCATGGCCTTGGACGTCGCTGACTCCGCGATGCCGAGGAACTGGGCCAGCTCCTCGATCGTCCCGACACCGGGCGTGTCCACGGGCTCGGGCGCGTCGAGCGCAGGAGGCAGCTCCGCGGGGCGAGGCGTGCCGCGCGCCGCCTCGATGTCGGCGAAATAGTCGCCGTTCTCGCAGCGCATGAGCTCGTTCTCGCCGGAGCCCGTCGGCGCGAGGAAGCCGAGCGAGCTCTTGCCGCCCATGATGCCGGACTCCGCCTCGACGAGGTACGCCTCGAGGCCGCAGCGCTCGAAGATCCGCGCATATGCCTGCTCGTGCCGCTTGAACGCGGCGTCGAGCCCGGCCTCGTCGGCGTCGAACGTGTAGGAGTCCTTCATCACGAACTCGCGAACGCGCAGAAGGCCGCCGCGGGGGCGCGGCTCGTCCCGGTCCTTGTTCGAGAAGTGGTACCAGACCTGCGGCAGCTGCTTGTAGGACTGGATCTCGCGTGCGAGGAAGGTCATGGACTCCTCGTGCGTCCACGAGAGCACGAACGGCCTCCCGCCGCTGTCCTTGAGGTGGAACAGGATCGGGACGTCGATGCGTCCGGTCGTCTCCCAGAGCTCGGCGGGCGTGAGCGTGGGCGCGCGCATCTCCTGGCCGCCGATCGCGTTGATCTCCTCGCGGATGATCTGCTCGATCCGCATGTGCACCCGCCAGCCGAGGGGCAGGAAGCTCCAGAGGCCGGCGCCGATCTGGCGGATGAAGCCGCCGCGGACGAGAAGCTGGTGGGAGGCGGCCTCCGCGTCGGCGGGCGCCTCGCGCAGGGTCGGCAGGAAGAGCTGTGAGGCTCGGGCGATCATCGGCGTTGTCGCCCTAGGCTATTCGAGCGGGATCAGCGAGGCCTCTGCCATGGCGAGCGCCGCCGGCTTCGCCATCTTGAGGCGCTTCGGCCGGTGCATCCCGTCGGCGATCCACCTGTCGATCTCGTGGAAGAGCTCGTCGATCAGGATGTCGGAGGAGACCTTCTTCAGCACGCGTCCGTGGGCGTAGATGAAGCCGACGTCGCGACCGCCCGCGATGCCGAAGTCTGCGTCCCCGGACTCGCCCGGCCCGTTGACCGCGCAGCCGAGCACCGCGACCTCGAAGTGCTGGGGGTACTCCTGCAGGCGCCGCTCGACCTCCTCGGCCAGCGTGTGCACCCCGACGTTGTCGCGACCGCAGCTCGGGCAGGCGATCATGACGGGCCCGCGCTCGCGCAGCCCGAGCGCCTTGAGGATCTCGTACGCCGTCTTCGGCTCCTCGACCGGGTCCGAGGACAGGGAGACGCGGATCGTGTCGCCGATGCCCTCGGCGAGCAGGGTGCCGATCCCGACGGCGCTCTTGATCGAGCCGGCGAAGACCGTTCCTGCCTCGGTCACTCCGAGATGGAGCGGGTAGCCGACCTTCTCGGAAAGCATCCGGTAGGCACGGATCATGGTGGGGACGTGGCTCGACTTGACGGAGATCTTGAAGTCGTAGAAGTCGAGGCTCTCGAGCAGCCGCACCTCCTCGAGCGCGGCTTCGACGAGCGCCTCCGCCTGATCGGAGTGCGCCAAGCCCTCGAGATGCTTCGGCAGCGAGCCGGAGTTCGCGCCGATCCGCATCGGGATCCCCTTGGCCTTCGCGGCTCGGACGACCTCGGCGACCTTGTCCGAGCCGCCGATGTTGCCGGGATTGATGCGGACGGCCGCGACGCCCTGGTCGATCGCCTTCAGCGCAAGGCTCGCGTTGAAGTGGATGTCGGCGATGATCGGGACGGGCGAGAAGCGCACGATCTTCGAGAGCGCCTCCGCGTCCTCCGTCTTCGGGACGGCGACGCGGACGATCTCGCAGCCCGCGCTCGCGAGCGCCGCGACCTGCGCCGTCGTCGCCTCGACGTCGTGCGTCTTCGTCGTCGTCATCGACTGGACGACGACCGGCGCGCCGCCGCCGATCTTGACGCCGCCGACCGAGATCTGCCGCTCGCTGGCCATCCGAGAATCAGTCTAGCCAGGCGGGTTCCGGCGGAATGGCGCCCTCAGAAGACGCTGAGGCCGCTAGTAGCCTAGTGCGGAGGGCCGGAGACGTCGTTCGAGAAGGCGATCACGAAGATGAGCAGGATGAAGGCGATGCCGACGACCGAAACCCGCTCGTAGACCTCCCGCGCCAGGGCACGGCGGCGGACGCCCTCGATGAGTGAGAAGAGGATGTGACCTCCGTCGAGCGGCAGCAGCGGAAGCAGGTTCAGGATCGCGAGCGACATGCTCACGAAGGCGAGGATCTCGAGGTACCACGTCGTGCCGACCTGAAGCTCGCTGTGCGAGACGCGGACGATCCCGACCGGCCCCGAAAGCTGGCTGCGGCCGTGGTTGGAGAACAGCCCCTTGATTCCGGCGCCGGTGCCCGTCACCACGCCCCAGAGATCCGACGCCGCCCTGGTGGCAGCCTTTCCGGTGGGGTAGCTCACGAGCTTTGCCGCGGGCGAGAAGCCGAAGATCCAGTGCCCGTCCCGCAGCACCGTCCGCCTGGGGCCGATCTTCACCGGGCGTCCCCCGCGGAGCACGGTCAGGGTGACGGGGCGCCCGTGGCTCGACCGGATGAGCTGCGCCACGTCTGCGAACGTGCCGGCTGTCTGGCCGTCGACGGCCACGACACGATCGCCGGCCCTGAGACCCGCTGCGGCCGCCGGGCTGCCGGCTTCCACGGCGGCGACGGTCGAGGTCGGCTGCTGTGAAGGCCCGCCGCTGACCGCGAAGACGGTGAACAGGATCGCGAACGCGATGAAGACGTTCGCGAGCGGTCCGGCGGCGATCACGACGACGCGCTTCCAGGTGGGAGCGCCCCAGTAGGCGTCGGGAGCCGTGCCCTCCTCCACCTCGCGCAGCGCGCGTTCGGCCGAGCGCCTCGCACCGGACGTGAGGTGTGCGGCGCCGACCTCGCGTTCGAGCTCGGGGTACGCCTGCCGAGCTGCGTCGTAGTCCTCGTTGTCGAGGGCGCGTCGCACGGCGCCGACTGCCGGGGCGAGGCTCGGCTGCTCGCGGACGGCCGGCTCGGCGTACGCACGCAGATCGCGGCCGGACGGGCGGTGCATACCCGGGATCCGCACCAGACCGCCGAGCGGGATCATCCCGATGCCGTACTCGATGCCCTTGCGCCGGATCCTGACGAGCGGCGGAGGGAAGCCGATGTAGAAGCTCCGCGGGCGCATCCCCACTGCCAGCGCGACCGAGAAGTGGCCGAGCTCGTGCAGGAAGACGAGCAAGACGAGGCCTCCGATTACCACGAGCCACGTCAAGCCGTCGCCAGAGCCCCTTCCGCAAGCGCCCGCGCAGCACGGTCGGCCTCGACGAGGTCGCCCAGATCGCGCACCGGATCGGTTCCGGCCGTAGCGAGGGTCTCCCCCACCACCTCGGCAATCCCGAGGAAAGGCAGACGGCCGGCCAGGAACGCGGCGACAGCCACCTCGTTGGCGGCGTTGTAGACGCACGGTGCGCTCCCGCCCTGCTGCCCGGCCGCGCGCGCGAGGGCGAGCATCGGGAAGGTGTCGGTGTCCGGCGGCGAGAACTCGAGCGTCAACGTGGTGAGGTCGAGCGCCGGCAGCGGAGTCGCGGCGCGCTCCGGATACGTGAGGGCGAAGGAGATCGGGACGCGCATGTCGGGGTAGCCGAGATGTGCGAGCGCGGCGCCGTCGCGGAAGCGCACGAGCGCATGCACGATCGACGTGGGCTGGATCGCCACCTCGATTCGCTCGTACTCGACGCCGAAGAGAAAGTGCGCCTCGATCACCTCGAGTCCCTTGTTCGCCAGCGTTGCGGAGTCCACCGTGATCTTCGGGCCCATACGCCAGGTCGGATGTGCGAGCGCCTGCTCGGGCGTCACGTCCTCGAGCTCGGCGCGCGTGCGGCCGCGGAACGGTCCGCCGGACCCGGTGAGCACGATCGTGTCGACCTGCTCCGGCTCGCGGCCTTCGAGACACTGGAAGAGCGCCGAATGCTCGCTGTCGACCGGGAGGATCCGGCCCCGGCCGCGTTCGCGGGCGGTCAGGGCCAGCTCGCCCGCGGCGACGAGGCTTTCCTTGTTCGCCAGGGCGAGGTCGACGCCGTGCTCGAGCGCCCACAGCGTGGCGTGCACGCCGGCGAAGCCGACGACGGCGTTGAGCACGATATCCGGCTGCGCGCGCTCGAGCAGCTCGGTCAGATCGCCCCCGACCTCCTTCAGCGGCGCATCGACGTCGTCGAGCGAGGTCGATCCCGAAGCGGCCGCGCAGAGCTCGAGCTCCGGATGAGCCTCGACGATCTCGATCGCCTGCCGACCGATCGAGCCCGTTGCCCCGAGGAGCGCGACGCGCTTCACCGGGTCAGTGTACGGAGTGAGCTAGCGAAACCCGCAGGCGATGACGAGGAAATAGGCCGCAGGTGCGGCGAAGAGCAGGCCGTCGATCCGGTCGAGCATCCCCCCGTGCCCACCCAGCAGCCTGCCGGTGTCCTTCACCTCCAGATCACGCTTCAGCGCCGACTCGAACAGGTCGCCGATCAGCTCCGCGAGGACGAGGACGGCGCCGAGGACGAGCGCCTGCCAGATGACGAGGTAGTGCTCGCGCGTCTTGTAGAGCGCGACGAAGGCGACGAAGACGCCCGCGATGGCTCCGATCAGCAGGCCCTCCCACGACTTGCCCGGGGACAGGCGCGGCGCGAGGCGGTGGCGGCCGAACGGGCGGCCGCCGAGATACGCGAACGTCGCCGCCGCCCATGCCGTGAGGACGACTGCGAAGGCGATCAGCCTCCCATGCGTATGCATCTCGCGTAGGAGCAGGAGAAAGCCCAACCCGAGCCCGATCCACGCAGAGCCCATCACCGTCGAGCCCACGGCCGCGGTCGTGGGAGCGCGCGTGCTGGACAGTGCGTGAAGCACGAAGGCCAGGACGAACGTCGCGAGGAACCCCGCGAGCAGCCACACGAGCCCCCCGGCACGCGCTCCCACGAGCGCGAGAAACACGCCGCCGTAGACAGCGGGCGCGAGCGGGCGCAGTGGGCGTGCGGTCGTCACGAACTCGTGCACGGCGACGCAGGCGGCCACCGCGAGGAGCGTGAACAGCCACCAGCCGCCGAGCCAGAGCATGCCGAGCACGAGGGGCAGGCCGACCGCCGCGACCAGGATCCGGGACAGGAAATTGCTCAACGTCCGCCGAATCTACGGCGCCGGCGCGCGTACTCCTCGATCGCGGTGCGCAGCTCCTCCGGCCCGAAGTCCGGCCAGAGCGTCTCGGTGAAGACGTACTCGGCGTAGGCTGATTGCCAGAGGAGGAAGTTCGAGATGCGGCGCTCCCCTGAGGTGCGGATCACGAGGTCGGGGTCCGGCATCTCGGGCTCGTAGAGGCACGCAGCGAGCGCGGCTTCGTCGACCTCGTCGGGATCGCTACCGCTCTCGAGCAGCCGGCGGGCGGCGTCGACGAGCTCGGCACGGCCGCCGTAGTCGAAGGCGATCCAGAGCTGGAGCTTGCCCTTGTCCGCCGTTGCGCTCTCGAGGTGCTTCATCTTCCGTCGCAGCCAGTCGGGAGCGCGGTCGCGGCGGCCGACGAACCGGCAGCGGACGCCCTGTGCGGCGAGGTCCTCGAGCTCCCGGTCGATCGTCTCGCCGAAGATCTCCATCAGCGCCTCGACCTCGTCGACCGGGCGGCTCCAGTTCTCGGTCGAGAACGCGTAGACCGCGAGCGATTCGATGCCGAGGTCGATCGCCGTCTCGACGACCGGCCGCAACGCGCGCGACCCCGCCCGGTGGCCGTCGGCGACCGAGACGCCGTGCTCGGCGGCCCAGCGCCCGCTCCCGTCCATGATGATCGCGACCGCGTGCGCGACCTCGGGAAGGTGCTCCTCGGGACTGACGTCCGTGCCCGGGAGGGAGTTCACACCTCCATCACTTCGGCTTCTTTGTGCTTCAGGAGCTCGTCGATCTGCTTCGTGTGCTCGTCGGTCAGCTCCTGAACGCGGCCTTCGGCGCGGTGCTCGTCGTCGGCGCCGACCTCGCCCTTGTCGACGAGCTCCTTGAGGTGGCGCATGGCGTCACGCCGGATCTCGCGCACCGCGACCCGGTGCTCCTCGGCCATGTTGCGCACGACCTTGACGAGCTCCTTGCGCCGCTCCTCGGTCAGCTGCGGGATCGGCAGGCGGATCAGCTTGCCGTCGTTCGAGGGGGTCAGTCCGAGATCGGACTCCTGGATCGCCTTCTCGATCGCCCGGATCGAGCTGGGGTCGAACGGCTGCACGGTGAGCATCCGCGGCTCCGGCACGTTGACGGTCGAGAGCTGGCGCAGCGGGGTCTGCGTCCCGTAGTAGTCGACCTCGATGCGGTCGAGGAGAGAGGCCGAGGCGCGGCCGGTGCGCACCGTGGCGAACTCCGACCGTGCGTGCTCGACCGACTTGACCATGCGGTCGCGGGCGCCGTTGATGAGCTCTTCTGCAGTCGCCATGACTTAACCCTCCTGCGGTGTCGCGATGATGGTCCCGACCTCCTCGCCCGCCACGACGCGCGCGACATTGCCCTCGGCGAGCTCGAAGACGTGGATGGTGAGACGGTTGTCCATGCAGAGCGAAAGCGCCGTCGTGTCCATCACCTTCAGCCCCCGCTCGATCGCCTCGAGGTGGGTGATGCGCGGCAGGAACTCGGCGCCGGACACCTGACGCGGGTCGCCGTCGTACACGCCCTTGACGCCGTGCTTCGCCATCAGGATCGCGTCCGCGCCCATCTCGAGCGCGCGCAGCGCCGCTGCGGTGTCCGTCGTGAAGAACGGGTTCCCGGTGCCGGCCGCGAAGATCACGACGCGCCCCTTCTCGAGGTGCCGCATCGCTCGCCGCCGGATGTACGGCTCAGCGACCTCCGACACCTCGAGCGCGGACAGGACCCGTGTGTCGGCGCCCTCCCGCTCCAGCGCGTCCTGCAGCGCAAGCGCATTGAGCAGCGTCGCGAGCATGCCCGCGTAGTCGGCGGTGGCCCGGTCCATGCCGCTCTCGGCCGCCGCCGCGAGACCGCGATAGAAGTTTCCGCCCCCGACGACCACCGCGACGTCGACGCCCTCGCTGCGGATGCCGGCGACCTCCTTCGCGAGCGCCTGCGTCACACCCGGGTCGATGCCGTACTCCCGCTCGCCCATCAGCGCCTCGCCCGAGAGTTTGAGAAGGACGCGATGGAACGCCGGAGTACGGGCGGTCCTGCCGGGCTCGGGCTCGGTCTCGGTCTGTGCGGTCATCCCGCCAGCGAGAACCGCTCGAACTCGAGCACCTCGGCTCCGGCATCCGCCAGCACCTTGCCGACCGTCAGCGAGCCGTCGTGGATCCACTCCTGCTCGGTCAGCACCTGGGCCTGGAAGAAACGCTTGTTCAGCATCCCTTCGACGATCTTCTCACGGGCCTGCTCGGGCTTCGAGTGCACCTCGTCGGAGTTCGCGAAGATCTCGCGCTCGGCGGCGAGAGCCTCCGCAGGGACGTCGTCGCGGCCGATCCATTGCGGGCTCGACGCTGCGACGTGCATCGCGAGCTTCCGCGCGAGGTCGTCGTCTCCGCCGCGGAGATGCAGGAGAACGCCCAGCTTGTTCGCCGGCGGATGGGCGTACGCGCCGATCCGCCCGCCGTCCACGGCCTCGAAGCGCGCGGCTCCGGCGATTGCGATGTTCTCGCCGAGCTTGCCGGAGAGCTCGGCTCGCTCCTCGTCGAGCTGCGAGACGGCGTCGATGCCTTCTGCTTCGACGAGCTCGAGCACCTTCTTGCCGAAGGCCTCGAACTCTTCGTTCTTCGAGACGGGCTCGGTCTCGCAGCCGATCGCGACCATCGTGCCGCGGGAGCGGTCGTCCGCCACCCGGTAGCCCACCAGCCCCTCGTTCGTCGAGCGGTCCGCGCGCTTCGCTGCGTTCGCCATGCCCTTTTCGCGCAGGAGGACGACCGCGGCCTCCATGTCGCCGTTCGTGTCCTGCAGCGCGCGCTTGCAGTCCATCATCCCCGCACCGGTGCGCTCGCGGAGCTCGCGGACGAGCTGGGCCGAGATCTCCGCCGCCATCACGCCTCCTCCTGGCCACGCGTCGGGTCTCCCAGCGCGGCCTCGGACGCATTCGTGACCGCGGCGCATTCCTTGGCCGGGTCCTCGCCGGTGGGAACCGGAACGGACTCGCCCTCCGTGGCGGGCTCGACCGCGGCGCCGGGCTCGACCTGCTCGACGTCTCCTTCGGGAACGCTCTCGACCACGGGCGCCTCCTCGGCCCGCTGCTGGAGCTCCTGCGCCGAGACCTTCTGCTTGCCGTCGTTCACGGCCTCGGCGAGCGCGTGGACGACGAGGTTGCACGAGCGGATCGCGTCGTCGTTGCCGGGAATGACGTAGTCGGCCTCGTCGGGGTCGCAGTTCGTGTCGACGAGCGCGACGACCGGGATGCCGAGCCGGCGGGCCTCCCGCACGGCGAGCGCTTCCTTCTTGAGGTCGACAATGACGACGGCGTCGGGCTGGCGCCGCAGGTCGGCCACACCGCCGAGGTTCGCCTCGAGCTTCTCGAGCTCACCGCCCATGGCGATGCGCTCCTTCGCGGGCAGGAGCTCGAGCTGGCCCTCGTCCCGCAGGCGCCGCATCTCGTGCAGCCGGTCGATGCGGTCGGCCATCGTCCGCCAGTTCGTGAGCAAGCCGCCGAGCCAGCGATGGTTGACGTAGGGCATGCCGACCCGCTTCGCTTCCTGCTCGACGGCGTCCTGCGCCTGCTTCTTCGTGCCGACGAAGAGGACGGTGCCGCCGCGTTCCGCGACGTTGCGCAGGAACTGCTGGGCCTCGTCGAGACGCTCCGCTGTCTGCGTGAGGTCGATGATGTAGATGCCGCCGCGCTCGGCAAAGATGAAGCGGCGCATCTTCGGGTTCCAGCGCCGTGTCTGGTGGCCGAAGTGGACTCCGGCCTCCAGCAGGTCGCGCATGCTGACTGCGCTCCCCGAGGCCGGCTCAGTAGAGACGGACATCGATAGCTCCTTCCGGATTCGTTTTCGTACGTGCGCCGGCGGGAGTCGAGGCGCACCTCCCGCACGCTGTTCAGCGACATTGGAGGCACGCGCGCCGCGGCTGAGCCGCCGGGGAGTGGGTTTGCGGAACGCCGGAAGGTTAGCTGCGGGCCGCCTCGAGCGCCGCTGCGAGGTCCGGAGGCAGCGGTGAGGAGACGTCGACGGGCCCGCCGGTGACGGGGTGGGTGAACGCGAGCCGGGCCGCGTGCAGGAACTGCCGTTCGAGGCCGAGGTCTCTCGAAATGCCGTACGTCGGGTCGCCGGCGACGGGCAGGTCGATCGCGGCCAGGTGCACACGGATCTGGTGGGTGCGGCCAGTTTCGAGCCGGACACGCAGGAGCGCGTGCCGCGGCAGGAGCTCTTCCAGCTCGAAATGCGTCACGGCGGCTCGCGGCGAGTCGGTGTCGAGCGAGTGGCGGACTCGGTCGTGCCGGTCGCGGCCGATGGGCGCGTCGATCGTCCCTCGCCGCGACCGCGGCCGGCCCACGACGAGCGCGAGGTACTCCCGGGTCAGTGCGCGGCGCCGCACGAGCCGCTGCAGCCGTTCGTACGTCTCGTTTGAGCGCGCGACGACGAGCAACCCCGACGTGTCCCGGTCGAGGCGATGGACGATCCCCGGCCGGTCCTCGTCCCCGCCCACGGCTCCCGCTGCGGCCAGCGCCTGCGCGAGCGTCCCGCCTGTGTGGCCGGGCGCCGGATGCACGACGACGCCCGCGGGCTTGTCCACGACGAGGAGGTGCTCGTCGGCGTAGGCGACGGTGAGCTCGGGAGGCGCACCGGCTGCCTCCGCGGGAACAGGAGCCGGCGCCTCGATCTCGATCGCCTCTCCGCCAGCGAGCTTGTGGCTCTTCCCGCGCAGCCGCCCGTCGACGAGCACGGCGCCGGCTGCCAGGAGCCGCTCTGCCGCGGGCCTCGATCCCACTTCCGGCAGCCGCGCCAGGTGGCGGTCGAGCCGCTCTCCCGCGGCCTCCGCCGGGACGACGAGCCGCTTCAGCGCCTGGGCGCCGGCTCTCGCTCGGCCAGCACGAGCGCCGCGAGCAGGATCCCGACCCCGATCACGATGAAGCTGTCCGCGAGGTTGAACGCCGGCCAGTAGCGGAAGTCGAGGAAGTCCGTGACGAAGCCGAGCCGCACGCGGTCGGCGAGGTTCGAGACACTGCCGCCGATCACGAGCCCGAGCGCGACGGGGAGCACCGGGTGGCGGGCGCCCGAGCGGGCGAAGTAGGCCAGCATCCACCCGATCGCGATGGCGGTGACGACGATGACCGCGGCGGTTGCGTTCGAGAAGAGCCCGAAGGCGATGCCGGAGTTCTGGACATGCCTGATCGCGAACGGGCCGACGACGTGGATTCCCTCGCCCGTGCGGAGGCTGGCGGCGACGACGTGCTTCGTCACTTGATCCGCCACGACCGCCGAGGACGCGATCGCCGCGAGCGCCAGCCACTGAACCGGTGTCGCTGCGAACGAACGACTCGCGCGCGAGAGCGGCGTCAACGCGTCCGTCGCAGAGCCGATTCGAGCTTCGACTTGCCGCAGTGGTTCGTTCACCCTCGCTCGGATCGTCGTTTGCAGTCGATGCAGAGCGACGCCCAGGGATTCGCCTCGAGGCGTTCGCGCGGGATCTCGTTCGCACAGTTGAAGCAGATGCCGTACGTACGGTCGTCGATCCGCCGGAGCGCCGCGTCGATCTCGGAGAGGACCTGCTCCGCGTTGTCGCCGAGGGTGTAGTCGATCTCGCGGCCGAGGGTGGCGCTGGCGGTCTCGGCGAGGTGGTTGTCGCTCGTCGCCGCGACCTCCTCGACCTCGTCGTCGAGCGAGCCGGGATGCTCGTCGCGGAGAGTCGCGAGAGCGTGCTCGACGCGCTGGCGCTCCTCGAGCAGCGCAGCGCGGAAGTGCTCGGTGTCGATGCTCGTCACCGTCTCTCCTTTCTGCCTCGGTCCTCGCCTGTGGCCGACGCGAGACGCCTCTCGATCAGCGCAGGCCCGACCCCTGTCAGCTCGACGATCTTCTCCCGGCCCCCGTGACCCGAAACGAGCGTCAGGGACGTGCGAGGCAGCGCGAGCGTCTCGGCGAGGAGGCGGAGGACGGCCTCGTTCGCCCGTCCGCGCTCGGGAGCCTCGGTGACGCGCACCTTCCATGCGTCGCCGTGCCGCCCCACGAGGGCTGTCCGCCCCGCTCCGGGGCTGACGCGCACGCGCAGTCGCGTCGTCTCCGCGGTCACCCGCTCAGTCTACGTCGGGCGACGCCGCGTCAGGCCGCGTTTCCGTACCAGCTGCGTCCTTCGACCGCTTCCTCGTCCTGCTCGACGGCCGTCGCGGGCTCTTCGTCCGCGGCCGCGTCCGGCTCGCCGAGCGCGGAGAGCGCGTCGCGCAGCTGGGCGCGCAGCCGGCGCGACTCGTGCTCCAGCCGTTCGTTCTCGGCGAGCGAGCGCCGCTGGATCTCCCGCGCCTCGGCGTGGGCCTCGCTGAGGATGAGCTCCGCCTCGCGCCGGGCCTGGTCGCGCATCTGAGCGGACGCCTGCTCGGCGGAGACGAGCGTCGTGCGCAGCAGGCTCTCGAGCTGACGGAAACGCACGAGGTCTCCTTCGAGCTGCTCGACCTTGTCGGCGAGGTCCGCTCGCTCGCGCCACACGTCCTCGAAGCTCGCCGCGATCTCCTCGAGCAGCTTGTCGGTGGCCGCCGCGCGATAGCTGCGGAAGATCGTGCGCTGCGGCGTCAGGTGTCTGATCTCGACGGGTGTGAGTGCCATGTCGTCTCTCCTCAGGCGTAGGTGTCGATGAGCCGGATCAGGATCGACGAGACGATCCCGAGCACGATCAAGGCGACGATCGGCGAGAGGTCGAGCCCTCCGAACGAGGGCAGAAAACGGCGGAAGAGGCGCAGGTACGGCTCGCAGACGTCGTAGAGAAAGCGCTGGATCCGGTTCAGCGTGGGCGAGTACGGCAGCCGCACCCAGCTCGTCAGGATGTACGCGATGATCGCGAGCGAGTAGACGAGCGTGAATGCCCAGATGAAGGTGGTGACGCTCGAGACGGCGTCGCCCACCGGCAGGGTCGGACTGGCCGAGACGCCCATTCGCCCGTGCTTCGCCTCGGTCTGCGCTTCTCCTGTAGCTACGCCTGGTTGAAGAAGCCGCGCTCGAGCATCCGCGCCCGATCTTCCGCCGACAGCTCGACGTCGTGTGGCGTGAGGAGAAAGACCTTGTCGGCGATCCGCTGCATCCCGCCGTCGAGCGCGTAGGTGAGCCCGCTCGCGAAGTCGATCAGCCGCTTCGAGAGCTCGGAGTCCGTCGACTGGAGGTTGAGGATCACGGGGCCGCCGCCCTTGAACCGGTCCGCTAGCTGCTGGGCGTCGTTGAAGCTCCGCGGCAGGATGAGGTGCACCCGTGAGGTCGCGGGGCCACGCACCGCCTCGAGGTTGCGCACGCGCCGGGTCTCCCCGCGCGGGCGCAGGATGCTCGTCCGCTGCGCGTCCTCGGGCTCCGGATCGGTCCAGTCGTCGTCATAAGCATGGCGCGACCGGCGCGCCGGCAGGCGCCGCACGTTCGGGCGCTCGTACTCCTCGGCGAGCTCGTCCTCGGTGAGGTAGCCGTCCTCGTCCCAGTCCTCCTCCTCGGCGATGCCGAAGTAGACGAGCGTGCGTGCCCAGACGTCGGAAAGGCCCATGGCTGCGCCGATGTTAGCGCCGCCATAGGACTGCGCCGACCCGGATGTAGGTCGCTCCCTCCTCCGCCGCGATCCGGTAGTCCTGGCTCGTTCCCATGGAGAGCTCGCGCAGCCCGTGCTGCTCGGCGAGCTCGCGCAAGCGGCGGAAGTAGGGCCGCGACTCCTCCGGGTCGCCGGTCTCGGGAGGCATAGTCATCAGCCCGCGGACGTCGTGATAGGCCTCGAGCAGCGCCGGCAGCTCCTCGGGTGCCACACCGGACTTGGTCTGCTCGCCGGAGAGGTTCACCTCGACGAGCGCCGGGATGGTGAGCTTCCTCGCGGCCGACTCCGAGGCGAGCGAGTGACAGAGCTCGCAGAGCTCGCTCACGAGCGGCGCCTTGCGGCTCTGCAGGTGGCCGATGAAGTGCCAGCGGAAGGCGTCGCCGTAGACCTCGTGCTTCGCGCGAAGTTCCTGCGCGCGGTTCTCGCCGATCACCTCGACGCCGGCCTCCGCGAGCGCGGCCAGGTCCTCGAGGGACACGTACTTCGTGGCCGCGACGACCGTGACGGTCGGGCCGACCTCCTCTCGGATGCGCTCGTAGCGCTCGCGGAGCTCAGCCGGTGACATACGCGATCACCCCCTGGCGACCGGTGTTGCCCCCGTCCCGCCGGTGTGAGAAGAACGTCTCCGGCTCGCAGGCGGTGCAGCGGTCGAACCGATCGACACGCTCGACTCCCGCGGCCCGAAGCGCCCACTCCGCGCTCGTCCAGAGGTCGACGCGGTTCTCGCGCAGGACGTCGTGGCCGAAGCGATCGCGGAACGGCGTCGCGACCTCCTCCCCCACCTCGTAGCAGCACGGGCCGATGCCGGGCCCGATCGCGGCTGCGACTCCGTCTCCGCCGAGCGCACGCGCTCCGGCCCAGACGATGCCGGCGAGCAGGCCCCGCCAGCCTACGTGGAGGACGGCGACCGCGGGCTCCGCCGAGTCGGTCCTGGCCACGACGATCGGCAGGCAGTCGGCGGACATGGCGAGGATCGGCAGGCGCGCCTCGTCCGTCCAGAGCCCGTCCGCGTGCTCGCCGCGTTGTCCGGCGACTGCGCGCACGACCCGGTCCGAGTGCACCTGGTAGTTGAGCGCGAGCTTCTCCAGGTCGGCGCCCACGGCCGCGCACACGATGCGGCGGTTCTCGTCCACGCGCTCGACGATGTCGCCGCTCTTGCGACCGAGGTTGAGGGAGGCGTACGGCCCCTCGCTCACGCCACCCCGACGCGTCGTGAACGCGACCTCGTAGCCGTCGAGGTGCCAGTGGATCAAATCCGCTCCTTCGCCCGCGCGAGCAGCTGGTCACGGGTATTGAGGGCGGGCTCGTCGACGACGGCGTCGAGGAGCTCGTTGAGGATGCGGCCGAGCCGCGGTCCAGGCCGGGCCCCGAGCGCGATCAGGTCGTTGCCGTCGATTGCGAGGTCGCGCAGGCGATGCGTGCTGGAGCGCTCCTGCTCCACCACGTCGCGGAAGCGCACGAGCGCCTCGATCTCGTCGAGCGGCGGCGGCTCGCCCTCCGTCCCTCGCTTGCCCAGCAGGTCGGCTTGCTTGTGGTCGATGAGCTCGAACGCGAGCTCGTCGCCGTTGCGCCGGAGGAAGCGACGGGCGCGGCGGGCGTCTCCCCTGCCGGGCTGGAACATGTGACGGCGGACGATGCGGACGATCCGTTGCCGGAGCGCGTTCGGATATCTGAGACGAAGCAACGCCTCGGCCGCGAGCTCCGCTCCGACCTGGTCGTGGCCGTGCGCGGCGACGCCCGGCTTCGCGTAGTAGTGGAGGCGTCCGTCGCGGCCGCGCCACGCGACGCGCGGCTTGCCGAGATCGTGAAAGAGCGCCGCGAGCCGGACGGCGAGCGAGAACCCCTGGTCCGCGGCGGCCTGGACGACGGCGAACGTGTGCTCGTCGACGGTGAGGTCGTGGTAGCGGCTCTCCTGGTCGAACCCGATCGCCGGGCCGAACTCCGGCAGGAGCTCGACGAGGACGCCGGTGTCGCGCGCCAGCCGCAGCGCACGCGCAGGCTCGGCGCCGAGCAGCAGCTTCGAGAGCTCCCCCATCCCGTCGGCTCCGAGGCCCCCGCCGACCCGCTCGCCCGAGACGAGCTTCACCGCCGGCGCCTCCTCGCGCATCTGGGCGAGCAGCGCCTCGTCCGGCTCGAAGCCGAGCTGCGACACGAAGCGCAGAGCGCGGACGAGCCGCAGCGGGTCCTCGCGGAAGCTCTGCGGCGAGACGGTGCGCAGGCGCCGCGCCTCGAGGTCGGCGCGGCCGCCGAGCGGGTCGACGAGCTCGCCCGTCTCGAGGCGGCGCGCCATCGCGTTGACGGTGAAGTCCCGACGGCGCATGTCGTCCTCGACCGACAGCGACGCGTCGGCGACGATCTCGAAGTCGTGCCGGCCGGGCCCGGTGGAGACCTCCTTCCGCGGCGGCGCGAACTCGATTCCGGCCGGCGTCAACTTGCGGATGCGCCCCTCCTGCGGATGGAGCCGTACGCCGACGAGCCGGTCGGCGACCACGAGATCCTCGACCCGGCCGTGCGGCGTGAGCGCTGCCCGTAGTCCTTCGGTGTCCACGCCGGGGACGAGAAAGTCGGCGTCCTTCGAGTCGAGCCCGAGCAACTCGTCGCGAACGGCTCCTCCGACGAGGTACGCATCGAGCCCGAGCGAGCGCACGTAGCTCTCTATCTCCTCCCGCACCCGGCCATTCTGGCCGACCGCCGAACCGACCTAGAGAAGTGCTATCGCCTCGATTTCCACCAGTGCGCCCGAAGGGAGCTGCGCGACCTCCACCGTCGCGCGCGCCGGAGGCTCTCCGCCGACGTGCTTCGCGTAGACCTCGTTCATCGCCTGGAAGTCGTCGAGGCCCTGGAGGAAGACCGTCGTCTTCACCAGCCGGTCGAGCCCCGTCCCCGCCTCTTCGAGGATCGCCTTCAGGTTCGCGAAGACCTGCTCGGTCTGCTCTGCGATCCCTCCCGAGATCGCGGTGTCTCCGGGCTTCAGGCCGAGCTGGCCGGAGACGAACACGAAACCGCCAGCGGCGATCGCCTGTGAGTACGGCGCTCCCTGGAACGGCGCCGGGGCGGTCTCCGTGCGGACGACGCGCTTGTCGCTCATTCACGTGCCTCCTGTCTCTCGCACGCCTCGGCGAGCGCCGCGCCGAGGCCCTTGAAGATCGCATCGAGCACATGCGCGCTGTCGGTCCCGTTGAGGAGCCTGACGTGAAGGACGAGCCCTGCATTCTCGGCGAGCACCTCGAGGAAGCGCCGCACGACGTCGGTACCGAGCCCGCCGATCCGGGCCTGGGTCAGATCGACGTTCGTGACGAAGAGCGGCTCGTCGCTCCGCTCGAGCACGACGGACGCGAGCGCTTCCGCCGACGTCATCACCCCGGAGCCGTGGCCGCACGCGTCCTCCGCCCGGAGCGGGCCTGCGAGCGCGTGCCCGAGCGCCGCTGCGGCCGCCTCGACCTCCGCCTGCGTGTCGCCCGGTTCGATGTCGAGCACGAGGTCGAACCGCGCGGTCTCCGCGAGGCGCGAGAGCAGCCGGTTCAGGACGGGCAATCCCGTCTCGACCGTTGCCTCGCCGTGCCCGTAGACGTTGACGCGGACGCCCGCCGCGGCCTGCTCGCTCATCCTCGCGGAGCGTAGCTCCCCGACGGCCGCTCTACGCCTCGACGCGCTCGATCTGTGCGCCGACAGCGCGGAGCCGGTCGTCGATCCGCTCGTAGCCGCGGTCGATCTCGGCGACGTTGCCGATCACGGAGCGGCCGTTCGCGCACAGCGCGGCGATGAGCATCGCCATTCCGGCCCTGATGTCGGGACTGGTCAGACGCTGCCCGTAGAGCCGGGAGGGCCCGCTCACGACGACCCGGTGCGGATCGCAGACGATGATCCGCGCTCCCATCGAGACGAGCTTGTCCACGAAAAAGAGCCGGTTCTCGAACATCTTCTCGAACACGAGGATCGTCCCCCACGCCTGCGTCGCCACCGCGACCGCGATCGACGTGAGATCCGCCGGGAACGCTGGCCACGGGCCGTCCTCGATTTTCGGCACCTGGTCGCCGAGGTCGTTCTGGATCACGAGCTCCTGGTGCGGCGGCACGCGCAGCCAGTCGTCTCCGGGCTCGACCTCGATCCCGAGCCGGTTGAAGGCGGTGAGGATCGTGACCATGTCGCGCGGCTTGACGGCGTCGATCGTGAGGTCGCTGTTCGTGACGGCCGCGAGCCCGATGAAGCTCCCGACCTCGATGTGCTCGGGCCCGATCGCCCACTCCCCTCCCCTTAGCCTCTCGACGCCGCGAATCCGGAGCACGTTCGACTCGATGCCGTCGATCTCGGCGCCGAGCGAGACGAGGAAGCGGCAGAGATCCTGGACGTGCGGCTCGCACGCCGCATTGCCGATCGTGGTCTCGCCAGGCGTGAGCACGGCTGCCATCACCGCGTTCTCGGTGGCCATCACGCTCGCCTCGTCGAGGAAGATCTCGGCACCGCGGAGGCCGTCGGTCGACATCTCGTAGCGGCTCTCGATCTCGATGCGCGTGCCGAGCCGCTCGAGCGCATGGATGTGCGGGTCGAGGCGGCGCCGCCCGATCACGTCTCCACCGGGCGGAGGCACGCTCGCTCGGCCGAGCCGCGAGAGCAGTGGGCCCGCGAGCAGGAACGAGGCCCTGATCCGCTCGGCGAGCACGGCGTCCACCTCGTACGACGAGAGTCCCTGCGGATCGACGCGCACCTCGTTCGGCCCGGTCCATTCCGCGCTCGCGCCCGTCGCGCAGAGGAGCTCGAGCATCGTCTCGACGTCGCGGATGCGCGGGACGTTCGAGAGCGTGACCGGGTCTTCCGCAAGCAGGCACGCCGCAAGAATCGGCAGGGCGCCGTTCTTGTTACCCGAGGCCCGGATGCGGCCCTGGAGCGGGTTTCCGCCCTCGATGACGAGGGCCTGCGGCGCCGTCGCGACGGACATGCCGGGCTAGGATAGCCAGGCCTTGGAGCCGACCCGCGAACGCGCCTGGGAGACCCTCACGCGCTATACGAAGAGCGAGTCGCTGCTGCGGCACGCCCTTGCCGTCGAGGCCTCGACGGCCGCGTATGCGAGGCGCTTCGGCGAAAACGAGGAGCTCTGGCGCGTAGCCGCGCTCCTCCACGACTTCGACTACGAGATGCATCCGACGCTCGACAAGCATCCGCAGGACGGCGCGCCGATCCTGCGCGAGGAGGGCTATCCCGAGGAGGTCGTCGAGACCGTGCTCTCGCATGCCGAGCACCTCGGCCTGCCGCGCGACACGCCGCTGAAGAAGGCGCTCTTCGCCTGCGACGAGCTCAGCGGCTTCGTCCACGCCTGCGCGCTCGTGCGTCCCACTGGACTGCAGGGGCTCGAGCCGAAGTCGGTCAAGAAGAAGCTCAAGCAGCCGTCGTTCGCCGCCGGCGTCCACCGTGACGAGGTCTACAGGGGCGCGGAGGAGCTCGGCGTCGAGCTCGACGACCACATCCGCACCATCGTGGAGGCGCTGCAGCCGATCTCGTCGGAGCTAGGGCTGCCGTCCTAGGCGCCGGCGATCCCGTCCGCAAGGCGACGAAGGTCGTCCTCGCTCGTCCACCATCCGCACGAGGCGCGGACGAGGTTGCGGCCGGGCAGCTCGCGGACGATCACTCCCTGCTCGGCGAGCTTCGCGACGAGCTCCGTCGGCTCGCCCGGCGGGCGGAAGGAGACGAGGCTCGAGTGCCCCGGCGGCGTGACGACCTCCACGTGGGGCGCGAGCAGCTCCCGGCAGAGCGCGGCGGCTCTCGCGGCGGCCTCGTACCGCCACTCCGGATGCGCCGCAAGCGCCGCCTCGAGGCCCGCGAGTGTGGCGGCGCCGATCCAGCCGGAGTCGAAGCGCTGCGCGCCGTCACGAGGGGCGAACGAGCCGTCGGCCTCGTAGCTCTGCGCCGCGAGGAACCCCGGCAGCGCCACGCGCAGACCCTCCGGATCGCGGATGTAGAGCGCGCCCGTCGGCTCCGGCGCGCAGAGCCACTTCTGCGCCGAGACGGTGTAGAAGTCGGCGCTCCCGAGGTCCACTGGGATCGCTCCCGCCGACTGGGCACCGTCCACGAGCAGCGGAGGGCCCTCCGGCTGCCGCAGCCGAGCGAGGTCGAGCCCGCGGCCCGTCGTCCAGAGGACGTGCGAGACGGCGATCAGGCGGGTGCGCGGCGTCACCGCTGCGAGCAGCGCATCCTCGTCGGCGTCCGCCACGACGACGCGCGCGCCGCTCCCGTGTAGCTGTCCGGTGAGGCCGAAATGCTCCTGGTCGCTCGTCACGATCTCGTCGTCCGGGCCGAGCCCGAGCCCTACGACGACGATTTGGCAGCCGCGGGTTGTCGAGTCGGTGAGCGCGACGAGCTCGGACGAGGTGCCGAGCAGGGCGGCGATCCCCTGCCGAATGCGCTCCCGCAGCTCGAGGAGCTCGGCGATGTACTCCTTGCCGCTTCGGCCGGCGGCGAGGTCGCGCTCGAGCCTCGTCTTCGCGGCCTCTATCGCTGCCCGTGGCAGCGGGCCGGCCGAGCCGGCGTTCAGGTACGCGAGCCGGTCGAGCACCGGAAACTGCGCGCGAGCCTCCTCGAACGTCACTCGACGATCGCCTCGACGGGAGCGTGATCCGACAGCACACGGCCGTCGACGCTCCGCCGCTCGAGCGGCCAGGCGGACGGCCCGTCGCGGACCGCGAGCCCGCGAACGAGGATCTGGTCGATGCTGCCTGCGAGAGGCGGCGAGAACCCCTCTGCTCCCGCCGAGACGAGGTTCGCGTCCCCCGCCACGATCGACAGCTCCCGCGCGAGCGCGACGACGCGGTCGAACTGCTCGCGGTCGCCGTCGATGTGGAAGTTCACCACCGTCAGGCCGTCGAGGTCGACGGAGTGGGCGATCCGACGCAGCCGTTTCACGCCCACCACGCGGACGTCCAGCTCGCGCGCCGGATCCCGCGTGAGGATCGCGTCCGCCTCGCCGGTGAATGCCGAGCGCAGCAGCCCGTGGTGAAGCCCCGTCAGGGCGCGAGCGCCGAAAGGAAGCAGCGGGCGCCGCGCGACCGCGCCGCTCGCATGCATGCCGCTCCAGCGCTCGAGGTGTCGGAGCGACCAGACGGGCAGCTCCTGGAGGCAGACGACGTCCGGGCGGTCCTGCGTAACGAGCTCGATCATCCGGCGAAGGAAGGCCCGGCGCTCGGGCGGAGAGGCGTTCCCGTGGAAGAGGTTCCAAGTCCGCACGAGCATGGCCACGACGTAGCGTACGAGGCCGTGCGCGTCCTGCTCGCCGATCCGCCGGCCTTCACTCCGCCGTACGACCACGAGCTCGCCGCGGCGCTTGCCCGGGCCGGAGCGGACGTCGAGCTCGTCACCTCTCGCTTCCGGTTCGGCGCCGCGCCGGAGCCCGACGGCTACCGGCGCCGGGAGCTCTTCTATCCCGTTTCGTCGCGCTTCTTCCGGAGATCGCCCCTGCGCCTGCCGGTGAAGGTCGCAGAGCATCCGCTCGGGCTCGCCGCGCTCCGCCGTTTCCACGCAGATGTCCTCCACATGCAGTGGCTGCCTGCGCCCGAGCTCGACGCGTTCCTCTTCCGCCCTCACCTGCCGTCGGTCTTCACGGCGCACGACCTCCTCCCCCGCCGCACCGCACACCGCACCGACCTGTGGCGCCGGCTCTTCGCGCGCTTCGACCGGATCGTCGTCCACAGCGAGAACGGCCGCGAGACTCTCGCCGCGCTGGGTGTCGAGCGGGACCGGCTCCGGGTCATCCCTCATCCGGTCTTCCCGAGCGCGCCGGAGCGCCGCGACGACGGACGCACGGTGCTCGCCTTCGGGATGATCCGGCCCTACAAGGGGCTCGGCGACGCAATCGAGGCCGTGCGGCGCGCCGGCGACGCCCGGCTCGTGGTGGCCGGAGATCCGCTCGAGCCGGTCGAGCCGTACCGCGCCGCCGCGAACGGGCTCGAGGTGGAGTGGCGGCTCGGCTACCTCTCCCAGACGGAGATCGACCGCTCCCTCGGAGAAGCCACCGTCGCCGTCTTCCCCTACCGGCCCGAGCTCGACCAGAGCGGAGCCCTGCTGCGCGCGCTCGGTGCCGGCGTTCCGGCGGTCGCGTACGACGTCGGCGGCATCGCGGAGCCGGTGCGGCAATTCGGGGCCGGCCGTGTCGTGACCGCGGGCGACGTTGCCGGTCTTGCGGCGGCGGTGCACGAGCTTCTCTCCGACCACGCTGCGCTCGAGCAGGCACGCGAGGGCGCGCGCCGGGCGCGCGAGGAGCTCACCTGGGATGCGGCCGCCGCAGCGCACATCGCGCTCTACGAGGAGATCGCGTGACGATTCCGCTGCCGATCGAGACCGGGCGCCTGCTCATCCGGCCGTTCGACGCGCCCGACGCGGAAGCGATGGCGCAGATCTACGGAGACCCCGAGGTGATGCGGCACGTGAGTCTCGGAGTCCTCGACCGCGAGCGAACGGCTGCACTGCTCGAGGGGTACCGGAGCGCGCAGTCCGAGCGCGGGTCCTCCACGTGGGCCGTCGTCGAGAAGGGATCCGGGACGGTCGTCGGCGACACCGGCTTCGGCGTCTACGGGCCGACCGGCGAGCCGGAGCTCGGTTACGCCCTCGCGGCGGCTTTCTGGGGACGCGGCTACGGGTTCGAGGCCGCCCGTGCTTGCGTGGATGCCGCGTTCGTGCATCTCTCCCCCGCCCGCATCGTCGCGAAGGTGGAGCCCGAGAACGAGCGGTCCCTCCGGCTTGCGGAGCGACTCGGCATGCGCCCTGTCGAGACCGTCTCGATCGACGGCCGGCGTCATGTCCTGCTCGCCCTGGAGCGGTCATGAGGCTCCGCCGCGACCCGTTCGGCGACGTGATCTCGCGCCAGCTCGACCTCTTCGTCGAGGACGCGGCCGATCTCCTCGAGGAGTGCCGGGAGAAGTTTCGGGCCTACAACACGGCAGACCGCGAGGACCGGGAGGAGGCCTACGGCGACTTCAGTGACGCGGTCGAGACGGCGACGGAGGCTCTCGCGGACATGCGCGACCGCTTCGCTCGCACCCTCGACGAGGACGGCACCGAGACGTACGAGGAATCCTTCAACCGCGCCGTCCGGAAGCGCTGGCCGGAGCTCGGGCTCGAGATCGAGAACCGCTGATGGCCAGGATCGAGGACTACGCCCTCCTGGGCGACCTGCAGACCGCGGCGCTCGTCGAGCGCGGCGGCTCGATCGACTGGCTCTGCTTCCCCCGCTTCGATTCGGGCGCATGCTTCGCCGCGTTGCTCGGCGGCCCGGAGTGCGGTCGCTGGCTCCTCGAGCCTTCGACGGAGGCGACGAGCAGTCGCCGCTACCTCCACGACACGCTCGTCCTCGAGACAACGTGGAAGACGGAGGACGGCTCGGTCGCGCGCGTCCTCGACTTCATGCCGCCGCGCGGCCAGGCTCCGGACATCGTGCGGATCGTCGAGGGCGTGAAGGGTCGCGTCCGCTTCCGCTCCGAGCTCACGATCCGCTTCGACTACGGGCGCATCGTCCCGTGGGTGCGCAAGCGCACGCACGAGGAGGACACGCGGGTTGCCATCGCCGGCCCGGACGCCCTCTGCTTCCGCACGCATGCGGCGACGCGGGGCGAGGGCATGCGCACGATCTCCGAGCTCTCGGTCGACGAGGGCGAGCGCGTCCCGTTCGTCCTCACCTGGTTCCGGTCGCACGAGGACGTCCCGCCCGCGATCGATCCCGAGCAAGCGCTCGTCGACACCGAGGGGTTCTGGCGGGAGTGGAGCGAGGCGTGTCCGCTCGAGCTGTCAGGAGACTGGGACCCTCTCGTACGGCGCTCGCTCATCGTGCTCAAGGCGCTCACGTACGACCCCACGGGCGGGATCGTGGCCGCGCCGACGACCTCTCTGCCCGAGTGGATTGGCTCCGTGCGCAACTGGGACTACCGGTACTGCTGGCTGCGCGATGCGACGCTCACGCTGCTCGCCCTGCTCCACTGCAATCACGCCGACGAGGCGGGCCACTGGCGGCGCTGGCTCATCCGGGCGATCGCCGGCGACCCGGCGGACCTGCAGATCATGTACGGCGTCGCCGGCGAGCGGCGCCTGACCGAGTTCGAGCTGCCGTGGCTCGACGGCTACGAGGGCTCGCGCCCGGTGCGGGTGGGCAATGCGGCGAGCGGGCAGCTGCAGCTCGACGTCTACGGAGAGGTGCTCGACTGCTTCTACCAGGCCCGCGTGCACGGTCTTCCGGTGGACCCACAGGGGTGGGCGATCCAGCTCGGCCTGCTCGAGCATCTCGAGGACGCCTGGCGCGAGCCGGACGACGGCATCTGGGAGATCCGCGGCGGTCGCCGCCACTTCGTCCATTCGAAGGCGATGGCCTGGGTCGCCTTCGACCGGGCGGTGCGGACCGTCGAGGAGCAGGGGTTCGAGGGGCCCGTCGACCGCTGGCGCGCAATCCGCGACGAGATCCACCGCGACGTGTGCGCCCGCGGATTCGACGCCGAGCTCGGCTCCTTCACGCAGTCGTACGGCTCGAAGGAGCTCGACGCGAGCCTTCTCGTCCTCCCGCTCGTCGGCTTCCTGCCCGCGACGGACCCGCGAATCCGGGGCACGATCGAGGCGGTCGAGCGAGAGCTCTTCCACGACGGGTTCGTGCTCCGCTACCGGACGAGCGAGACCGCCGCCGACGGCCTGCCGCCGGGCGAAGGCGTGTTTCTTCCCTGCTCGTTCTGGCTCTGCGACTGCTACGAGCTGCTCGGCCGCCACGAGGAGGCCCACGAGCTCTTCGGACGGCTCGTCGACCTCGGCAACGATCTCGGGCTCTACGCCGAGGAATACGACCCGAAGGCCGATCGCCTGCTCGGGAACTTCCCGCAGGCGTTCACGCACCTCGCGCTCGTGAACACGGCCTTCAACCTCGCGCCGCACCTGCCTTCGCCGATGCATCGCCGGCACGCGAGCCGCCACTGAGCGCGTCGCCGATCGCGCCGGCCGCGTTGACGAGGGCGAGGTGGCTCAACCCCTGGGGGAAGTTGCCCAGCAGCTCGCCGCTCGCCGGGTCGATCTGCTCCGAGAAGAGCCCGAGGTCGTTCGCGTACGGGAGGATGTGCTCCATCGTCTCGCAGGCCTCGTCCACCCGGCCGAGCCGCGCGAGAGCCTCGACCACCCAGAACGAGCACGCGACGAATGCCCCCTCCTGTCCGACGTGCTCGGTCGTGCGGTAGATGAGGCCCGGAGCCGCCGCGAGTCGCTCCCGGATCGTGTCGACCGTGCGACTGAGCCGCTCGCGCTCGGGATAGTCCATCCTGACCGCTCGCAGGACGCCCGCGTCCAGCGACTCCTCCTCCGTCCAGCCGCAGTACGCGCCGAGCTCGTCCGACCAGCACCTGCCCTCGATCCAGGAGTGGAGGCGGTCGTGCTGCTCGCGCCACTGCCCGAGGTGCCGGTCGGGTAGCTGGCCCTCCTCGGCGAGCTGGATAGCCCGGTTGAACGCCATCCAGACCGCGACCTTCGAGCTCGTGTAGTGGCGATGCTCGTCGAGCTCCCACATCCCAGAGTCCTCGTCCTGCCAGAGGGTCGCCACGCGGTCGATGCAGCTCGCGAGCATCTCCCCCGTCTCCGTGTCGAGCACGTTCCCCTCCGAGACATAGAGTGAAGCGGTCTCGAGCAGGTCGCCCCACGAGCCGAGCTGGAGCTGCGTGGAGGCGGCGTTGCCGTAGCGCACGGGCTGCGAGTCGCGATAGCCGCGCAGGTGTTCGAGCGTCTCGCGCCGCGTGGGCACGCCGCCGTCGAGGTCGTAGAAGGGGCGCAGGTCGGGGGCCGTCTCCCGCACCGCGCCCAGCAGCCAGGCGAACGACTGCTGTACCTGCTCCGGCAGGCCGAGGCGC
This sequence comes from Gaiellaceae bacterium, assembly GCA_035653435.1. Taxonomy (GTDB): domain Bacteria; phylum Actinomycetota; class Thermoleophilia; order Gaiellales; family Gaiellaceae; genus Palsa-739. Next base: position 6,417 of record DASRBY010000016.1, on the reverse strand, counting down.
ATCAGGGCGTCGAGGGTGAACGCGGAGTCGCGCACCCAGGCGTAGCGGTAGTCGTAGTTCTTGTCCCCGCCGACCACCTCGGGCAGCGACGTGGTGGGCGCCGCCGCGATGCTGCCGCTCGGGGCATAGACGAGAAGCTTGAGCGCCAGCGCGCTCCGTGCGACCTCCTCCTCCCACGGGCCCTCGTAGGCCCACATCCCCAACCAGCGCTCCCAGACGCGGCTTGCTGCCTCGAGCCGGGCCTCGACGTGGTCGCGGCTCGGCGCATGGAGCGGCTGCTCGAAAGCCGCGACGAGGGCGAGCAGCGCGGTTTCGCCGGCCGCGAGCTCGAATGAGCCGGCGAGCGCGTCCTCCGTAGCCTCGACGTCGCCGGCATCCCAGGAGTGGACCGCGAGCTGCAGGTTGGCTCCCTCGGCCACGAGAAGGTCCCCCCGCCGGACGATCTGGGGCGACTCGCGTCCCCAGTCGAAGCGAGGCTCGAGCCGCCACTCGAGCTGCAGCGATCCCTCGAGTCCCTCGATGCTCCGGGCGACCTCGACCCACGGGAGCAGGCCGCCGTCCTGGAGCGTCAGAGCCTCGGTCAGGCGCACTGCACCGTCGCCGTTCCGGTAGGTCGTCTCGAGGACGTTCGTGCGAGGGACATAACGCCGAGACGCCTCGTACTTGCCCTTCGGGGCTAGGACGAAGCGCCCGCCCTGCTCCGGGTCGAGAATCGCCGCGAACGTCGTCGGCGAGTGCAGGTTCGGCAGCGACATGAAGTCGATCGAGCCGTCCGCCGCGACGAGGGCCACCGTCCGGCCGTCGCCGATGGCTGCGTACGCGCCGATTGGTGCGAAGCCGTCCTTCCGTTTCACTCCCGGTAAACGTGCGGAGGGCGAACGAGGTCGCGCCATGGGATCCTCTCCGGCGTGGACGTGGAGAGCTGGGACTGGTCGACGCGGATCTTCGACCACGTCGACGTGCACGCGAGCGACTTCCCCGAGAGCGTGCGCTTCTACGAGACCGTGCTCGCAGCGCTCGGGATTCCGAAGGTGGCCGAGGGCTCGGACTGGGCCGCTTTCCCGAACCTCGACGTCTCCGACCGGCCGCCGCCGACCACGGGTCTCCACGTCTGCTTCTACGCGCGCTCGCGGGAGCTGGTCGACGCCTTCCACCGCGCCGGCGTCGCCGCGGGCTTCCGCTCGAACGGCGCTCCGGGCTACCGCGAATACGCGCCCGGATACTACGCGGCCTACCTCCTCGACCCGGACGGGAACAACGTCGAAGCGCTCTACCGCGACGAGGGCAATATCGGGCACGGCATCGGCCCGAGCCTCCGTTGACTCGGGCCGACTGCCGAGAGTCCCGTGCCGCTAGGGCTTCGGCCCCTTGCTGACGTCGAGTCTGACCTTGCCGCCGTGCTTGAGGCGATTGCCCCGTTTCGGCTTCTGCGAGATCACGTGACCCTTCTGCACCTTGCCGGAGAAGACGTGCCTGACCCTGCCGGCCCGGCAGAAGTGCTCCTTCAGCGTGCGCTTTGCACCGGCCAGGGTCTTGCCCTGGACGTTCGGCACGACGCAGTCCTTGAGCGTGAACTTCGCCGTAGCCGAGAGCGACTGCCTCGCGGTCACCTTGCATGCCGCTCTGCGGCCGGTGCAGGCGCCGATCCAGCCGGCGAACGACGAGCCCTTGGAGGCCTTCGCCTTCAGGGTCACCGAGCGCCCGAAGGTGAACTTGTGCGTGCACGTCTTCGGGCAGCTGATTCCCTTGGGCGAGCTCGTGACCTTGCCCGAGCCCGGTCCCGACCTCCGGATCCTCAGATCCTGAGGGGGAGGCTGGGTGTAGGTGAACGACGCGGTCGCGGGCGGTACGCCGCTCGCGACGCTCTCGACCGTCGCGAGCTTGACCTGCACCGTGCCGATGTCGCTCGGCGGCGCGGCCACGGTCACGGTGCTCGTCGAGCCGCAGTCGAGGAGCGCCTGGGCGTTGGTGAACGTCGCCGCCTCCACCGTCCCGAAGGCGATGTCGGTCACGCAGCCGAGGTTCTGACCGGTGATCGTCACCACAGTCCCGCCGGTCGCGGGGCCGGAGCTCGGCGTGATCGAGTCGATCTTCGGATCACCGGGCGGGAAGAGGAAGAACAGGTCCGACGAGTCGTTGGCCGCCGAGCTGGGCGGCGAGCAGTCAGTGGCCGTGCACACCTGCGTGTCGACGACTGCCGGGTTCTGCGAGACCGTCTTCGTCGTGAGGTCGGTGTCGCTCGATGCGGCGAAGTTGTACTGCGTGCCGAGCGAGAAGGGCGTCGCGATGTCGTCGAACAACAGGACGACGGCCTGGTTGGCGAATCCCTGGCCCCTGATGTCGATCGGCGTGCCGCCCGTGTCCGGGCCGGCAGGCTCGCCGGAGGTCGGCCCCGCCGTCGCCACGACGCCGGAGACCGTGGGGACGCCCGCGTAGATTGCGTTGATCGCGTTCGACAGGCCGGCCGCCGTCATGACGGTGACGGGGAGGCTCGTCGTGTCGATCGTGGTTGCCGGGAGGTTCGGTGCCGAGATCTGGATCTCGGTGCCGGTGTCGGTGACTAGGTTGAAGAACTGCTGTGACGCGGCCTGCGTCGGGTCGCCGAAGTTGACCCAGTCGAGGGCGGCGAGGTTGAAGCCCTTGCCGTGGATCGTGACGACGGACCCTCCCTCCTCGCTCGCGAGCGACTTCGCGCCCCCGCTCGTCGAGATCGACGTGATCGTCGGCGTCGGCACGTAGTCGTACTCCGTCCTCGCAGGCCCCGCCTCGTCGCTCGAAGGCACCGGAAGCAGACCGTGTTCGTCGAAGGAGACCGCGCCCTCGTAGAGGGGCTTGATGGTCGACGTGGTGCTCGTGCCGTTGGGCGTGGTCACCCGGACCTGCGTCTGGCAGATGTCGTTCGTGGCGTTCTCGCTCGGATTGAGCGAGGAGCCGTCCTGGTCGCAGACAGTCGTCCCGCTCTGGAAGGCCGGGACCTTGGCCTGGATCAGCCAGTCGTGGACGACGGTGACGGTCGATGCGGCTACGCCGCCGAAGGTGACGGCCGTCGCTCCCGTGAAGCCGGCGCCGTAGATGTTGACCGTGTTGCCGCCGGCCTCGGACCCGGTGAACGTGTCGATGCTCGTCACGGTCGGAAGCGGCTGTGACAAGCCGTTGTTGTCGACGTAGATGAAGCCGCTGTTCACGTTGAGCGCGCTCGTCTCACCGTCGGTGAGCGTCACCGTCACCTGCACCCGGCCCGCCCCGTCGGTCTGGTCCTTCGGCGGGATCACGAGACTGGCGGCCGGGAACGTGGCGGTGATCGTGGTCGGGCTCGTCACGGTGAAGTCGGAGGGCGGCACCTGGTAGCTGCCGACCTGGATTCCGCCCACATCCGGCGTGCCGTTCTGCTCGAAGTTCGTGCCGGTGATCGTCACGACCGTGCTGCCGGCGGACGTGAAGCCGATGCCCGGCGCGAGATTCGTGACCGTGGGACGCGTGGCGGCCGCCGCCTGGCTGCAGAGGTAGTACGCCAGCCCCGCGCCTCCGTTCGGCTGAGTCAGCTGCGGCGTGCCCAGACCGGAAGCCATGTCGTAGCCGGGCGTGGCCTGGTACAGCTGCGAGTCGCCGTACGGATCGTTGTTCCCCGCCGTGATGTCGTTGAAGGACGCGGCGTACGCCGGCGGGCTCGACGCGACGGAGTAGAGAAGGGGGCTCACGAACCCGACGCCGTTCTGCGTGACCGCGTTGTTCTTGCACGTCGGCGAGGCGTTCACGTCCGCGAGCATGGCCGCCCATTGCGGCGCCGCCGACGACGTGCCTCCGATCGTGTTCCAGCCGTCGAACTCGGCGGCGTAGAACGTGATCCCACCCGTGAACTCGTCGGCGTTCGCGCTGACGTCCGGAACCTCACGACACCCGCCTTCGACCGGACCCGCGTTGCTCTCGGACGCGCAGAAGGCGTAGCCGGGCTTGGCCATGTCGGTCGCTGCGAAGCTGTCGGCCGCCGAGACGACGCTCGGGTTGTGCACGCCCGGCACGAGCGAGTCGAGCTGCCAAGCCGGCATCGGCCAGGACTCGGAGATGCCGCCCCCAGCGGCGCCCCACGCGGCACCGTCGTTCCAGACATGCTCGGAGGCAGGCTGGGTGGCGTTGTCCATCGTGGTTCCGCCGGCAGCCACGACGTACGGCTGGCTCGACGGGTCGTCGACGGACAGGATCGGGCTGACCGGCGACAGCGTCTGGAAGGTGTTGCAGTCGTCGCTGCCTTCGTCTCCGGCGGCCGAGAAGATCGTCTGCCCCTGGGCGGCCGCCTGCTGGAAGATCACGTTCTCGGCCTGCTGGACGCCGGGCGATCCCTGCTGAAGCGCCTGCGCGCAGAACCCCCAGCTCGTCGTCACGATCTTGTCGACGTCGTCGTTGACGATCTTCGCGTACTCGTCGAACGAGGCGAACGTGCTGTTCGGGGCCTGGTAGACGTCGATGTTCGCGCCCGGCGCAAAGGCGGACACGTCCTGGACGTCCAGGATCGCCTCTCCCGAGCCGGGGCCTGCCCCGGGGCCGCCGTCGACGTTGATCGTGTGCACGCGGCTGAGCATCGTGGTGGCCTGGCTCGCGCCGAAATAGCACGTATCGAACGTCTGCAGGTCGCTCGTCAGGAACGGCTCCAGCTCGAACACGGCGATGCTCTGGCCCGCGCCGGTGTCCCCGGCGCCGTAGAGGCCGAAGACGCCGTACGCGTTCGCGATCTGGTCGTCGGTCAGTCCTCCGAACTGCTGTGCGGCGTTCGACGCGTCGGAGCACGCCGTCGGAGAGCCGGTCGGGTGCGTGAAGCTCGGCGCCGAAGCGGCAGGGTAGGAGCCGCGCGGCCTCTGGGAAGCCCGGAAGATCCCGGACGGCCGAAGCCGCACGGTGTTGTCGAGCCCGACGACCGACGTCACGTACTTCGCGATCGTCGCGGGCACCTCGAGCGGAGCCGTCCGTGTCTCTCCGATGGAGCCGTCGGCGAGCCTGTAGCGCTCGAGGCCGGTGCCGAATGCACTCTCGACGCGGCTCGCGGGAGCGGTGAAGTCGATGACCAGGCCGTCCGGGGCGACGTTGCCGACCGTAAGTCCTGAAGCTTCGAGCTGCGACTTGACGGCGGCGATCGTGGCGGGAGTCGGGCCGAACTGCGCCGCGTACTCCTCAGGGGTGAGGTAGTGGTGGAAGAGGGGTGAGTGCTTGTCGGTGACCTGCGAGATGAAGCGCGTCAATGCGCTCTCGTCGCGCGGCTGGAGCACGACCGCACCGGAGACGTTGGCCGTGGCCGAAACGGGCCCGAGCTGCTTCGCTCCGAGGGGGATCAGCGGCTTGGGCGCCAGGACCCTCGTCGCCGTGGGGGCGACAGCCCCTGCCGCGGCCGAGATGGTGAAGCAGACAAAAGTCAGCAGCGCCGCCGCGATGAGCGTCCGCACACGCAAGACCCGCTTCATGAACTTCCTCCTATCGCACGGCAGCTGCCGCGCCCCCCTCAGTGCGGCCCCAGTCCCACGACCTATCGCATAAGTGAGACGGGAAGTCAACCAAGAGGTTGGCTGCCAGTAGTCGTAGCTAGCGGTGCCCGAAGTGATGGGCGCGCGGAAGGGCGGCGTGGACGTCCGCCCCGTCCGTCAGCGACCGCGCGAGCGGCGCGAGCGACAGGAGCTCGCGGACGAGGACGTTTCGGTTCCGGTCCGAGTGCTCGTAGCGGCCGCGTACGAGCAGGAGCGGCTCACTCCGCACCACAGCCCGGAACCGCTCGTACACCTGCGGCGCGACCACGAGATTCACCTGCGCGAGCTCGTCCTCGAGGAGCATGAAGACGACGCCGTTCGCTGTCGCCGGCCGCTGCCGCGCGACGACGAGGCCCGCGAACTGGACGTTGTTCCCGTGCTGAATACCTCGAAGCTGCTCGCTGGACAGGGTTCCCGACGGCAGGTGAGGCCGGAGCAACGCGAGTGGGTGGACGCCGACCGACAGGCTCGTCGTTCGGTAGTCGGTGAGCATCCGCTCCCACACCGTCGGCTCGGGCAGCTCGGGCGTTCCGACGGTCGGCTCGAGCGGCAGGGCGAGTTGCTTGGCCTCGCCGGCGGTGCCGGGAACGCTCGCCGGCCGGGGGACGAGACCGAGCTGCCAGAGGAGCTCGCGGCGTCGCAACCCGAAGCAGTCGCAGGCTCCGCTCTCGGCGAGCGCGCGCAGCTCGTCCTCCGAGAGCCCGGTTCTCTGCGCGAGCTCGCGGATCGAGGAATAGGGCCGCCGCTCGGCGACAACCTGCGCGTCGTCCTCCCCCAGCCCCGTCACGTACTTCAGCCCCACCCGCACGGCTCCGTCCTCGATCACACAGTCGGCCTCGCCGCGGTTCACGTCGGGCGGACGCGTCTCCACCCCACGCCGCTGGCCGTCGCGCACAAGTGTCGCCGG
>DASRBY010000015.1:0-2159 GCA_035653435.1 Gaiellaceae bacterium | reverse complement strand
GCGGCGAGGTGATCACCGAGGAGCTGGGCCTCAAGCTCGAGAACACGAAGCTCTCGCAGCTCGGCCGCGCCCGCAAGGTGGTCGTCGACAAGGACTCGACGACGATCATCGACGGCGCCGGCGACTCCGAGGCGATCAAGGCGCGCATCAAGCAGCTGAAGTCGGAGATCGAGAACACCGACTCCGACTTCGACCGCGAGAAGCTCCAGGAGCGGCTGGCGAAGCTGTCGGGCGGCGTCGCGGTGGTCAAGGTCGGTGCTGCCACCGAGACCGAGATGAAGGAGACGAAGCACCGCGTCGAGGACGCGCTGCAGGCCACCCGCGCCGCGCTCGAGGAGGGTGTCGTGCCGGGCGGCGGCGTCGCGCTCCTCAACGCTGTCACGTCGATCAAGCTCGACGGCTTCGGCGATCCAGACGAGCGGACGGGCGCGCAGATCATCGTTCGCGCGCTCGAGGAACCGCTCCGCCAACTCGCCTACAACGCCGGCCTCGAGGGCTCGATCGTCGTCAACAACGTCCGCAAGGCCACCAAGGGCCAGGGACTCAACGTCGACACCAGCGAGGTCGAGGACCTGGTCAAAGCCGGGATCATCGATCCGACCATGGTCACCCGCTCGGCGCTGCAGAACGCCGCCTCGATCGCCAAGAACATCCTCATGACCGAAGCGATCGTCGCCGAGCCGCCCGAGAAGGCCGGCGCCAGCGTGGCGGGCGGCATGGGCGGCATGGGCGACATGGGCGGAATGATGTAGCGCCGGCGAAGCCCACGACTGAGAGGATCATGATGAGCGATACCACGGAGTTCACGATCGGAAGCGATGTCTGGTGTAGCGACGGCGTCTGCGGGGAGCTGAAGCGCGTCGTCGTTGATCCCGTCGCGAAGGCGCTCACCCACCTCGTCGTCGAACCGAAGCATGGGAGCGGGGAGGGTCGTCTGGTGCCGGTGGATCTCGTCGCCTCGGCTGGGGAGGAGATCCGGCTGCGCTGCGCGACCGTCGAGTTCGACGAGCTCGAGCAGGCCGAGGAGACCCAGTTCCTGCCCGGCGCGAGCGGCCAGTGGGGATACGGCGAAGGGCAGATCGTCTCGTGGCCGTACTACGGGCTCGGTATGGGCGGTATGGGCTTGGGCGGTATGGGTCTGGGCAACATGAACGCCGGTCCTCAGGTGATCATCCGCGATCGCGTTCCGGTGGGCGACGTCCAGGTGCGCCGGGGCGAGCACGTCCACGCAACCGACGGCGACATGGGGCGGGTCCAGGGGCTGGTCGTCGACCCGGCGGATCATCACGTCACCCATGTCCTGCTCGACGAGGGCCACCTCTGGGGGAAGAAACAGGTCGCCATTCCGATCGGTGCGGTCACGGGCGTCGAGGATGGCGTGCGGCTCAGTCTCACCAAGGACGAGGTGGCTGACCTGTCGGCGGTCGAGCTCGACCACGCTGACTGACACGCATCGCGCGTCGACGCCGAAGCGGACTTCGGCGTCGACGCGGCAGGCTCAGCGTGCGCCGACCTCGGCAGCGGGCTCGTTGCTCGACCCGTTGGTCGAGAGCTGCGCGAGCGGTGCGGCTGCGTTGGCTTCGCGGTTGAGGAAGGCGCCGAGCTCCTGGATCGTGCTCATCAGCGGCGCCGGGAAGACGACGGTGGAGTTTTTGTCGACGGCGATCTCGACCAGCGTCTGCAGGTTGCGCAGCTGCAGCGCGAGCGGGTGGGCCATCATCACGTCGGCGGCGGTGGCGAGCTCGCCGGCCGCCAGAGCCTCGCCTTGGGCGGCGATGATCTTCGCGCGCTTTTCCCGTTCTGCTTCGGCTTGCCGTGCCATCGCGCGTTTCATGCTCTCGGGCAGCTGGATGTCCTTCAGCTCGACGAGCGTGACCTGGACGCCCCAGTCTTCGGTCTGCACATCGAGGATCTCGCGGATGCTCTTGTTCAGCTGCTCGGTGTCCGAGAGTGTCTCGTCCAGCGTGTGCCTGCCGACGACGGCGCGCAGCGTCGTCTGCGCGATCTGGTCGATCGCAGAAGCGACGTTCTCGATCGCGACGACCGCTCGCACGGCGTCGACCACCTTGTAGTACGCGACCGCGGAGACGTCGACGGAGACGTTGTCGCGGGTGATGATTCCCTGCGACTGGATCGGCATCGTCACGATCCGCAGCGAG
>DASRBY010000014.1:0-87645 GCA_035653435.1 Gaiellaceae bacterium | reverse complement strand
TCGCTGTCGCTGTTCGCGTACATCGTCATCGCGCTTCGGCCCGCGGTCAGCGAGTAGCGCCAGGCCTCGGGATACCGCTGCGCCTCGTGGTAGTGGAGCGACAGGAGCGCGGCCTCGGCCTCGCCGGCTCCATCGGAGCTCCCCGCGATGGCATCCGCGACCGCCCCGTGCAGCTCCCGGCGCCTCCGGTACGAAAGGCCCTCGTACGCGGTGTCGCGCACGAGAGCGTGCCGGAAGCGAATCCGGCCGGGGCTCGTCTCGAGGAACTCGCCCAGCCGGTTGCAGAAATCGACCGTCGACATGTCGTCGACGACGGTGCGAAGCAGACGCTCCTCGAACGTGACGCCGAGGACCGCCGCCCGCCGCAACGCGGTGCGGTCGGCGGGGCCGAGCCGGTCGATCTGGGCTCCGATCACGCCGCCGACCGACTCCGGCAGCTCCTCGACTCCTCCGAACCTCTGGGCCGCGGTGACGAGCTCGCGGAGATAGAGCGGATTGCCGTGCGCCCGGCCGCGGAGGAGCTCCAGCTGATGCGGCGGCAAGGGCGCGTCGGCGGTCGCGTCCTCGAGGAGCTGGAGCGCGTCGTCCTCCGCCAGTGGAACGAGCTCGAGCCGCCGCGTCCATGGATGGCGCCGCTCGAGCCCTGCGGGAGAGGGACGAGTCGTCGCGACGAGCAACCACGGCCGATCCTCGAGATGGTCGACGAGAACCCCCAGCAGCTCCCGCGAAGCCTCGTCCATCCAGTGGATGTCCTCGAAGAGCATGATCGTCGGCGCGAGGAGGCCTAGGCCGAGCAGCTCCTGGACGACCTCCTCGAGTCGCGACTTGCGGAATTCGTCCTTGAGGCTGTCGACCTCCGGCGTCGAAGGCACGTCGATGTGCAGAGGCAGCGCGAGTAGCGGGAGCCACGGCAAGAGCCGCGGCGCCAGCTCCGCCACGAGCGTCGTGAGCCGCTCGCCGGCGGCAACCTCGTCGAGCCCCTCGAGGCCGAGCAGCATCCGCAGGAGCGCGCGGACCGCGTAGTAGGGCGTGGCGGACTCGTACTCGACGCACGCAGTCGAGACCACGGTCGTCCCGTCGGCCCTCGCGCGCAGCTCGTCGACCAGCCGCGACTTGCCCATCCCTGCCTCAGCAGCGATCTCGACGTACCGGCCCTGCCAGTCCCTTGCCGAGGCGAGCGCGTCGAACAGCTCCTGCAGCTCCTGCTCGCGGCCGACGAGAGGAGCCTCGGCAACGGGCCCCGACCGGCCGCGGACGCCGGCGACGGTGTGCGCCCGGATCGCGGCCGACTTCCCCTTCACGAAGAACGGCTCGAGCTGCTGGATCGCGAACACCGTCCGCGACCGCCGCACGACCTCGTCGGAGGCGACGATCTCGCCGGTCTCCGCCTTGCCCATCAGGCGCGCCGCGAGGTTCACGGCATCGCCCTTGACCGAGAACGTCCGGCGGTACGGCGGCCCGAAGTCCCCGGAGAAGACCGGGCCGCAGTTCACGCCGGCCCGCAGCGGAAGCGCGGTCTCCTCGTCGAAGATCGACCGCACCGTGCGGAGGATCCGCTCCTCGTCGTCGCCGGCACTGCGCGGAGCGCCCGAGAGCAGGAGGATCTTGCCGCCGTCCTTCGAGATGTCCGTCTCGTGGAACGTCGCCGAATGCCGCTCGACCGCCGCCTGCACGTTGCTGATGCAGGCATGGAGGGCCTCGGCGACCTCGTCGCCGCCGCGCGACAGGATCAGCCCGTCGGTGCCGCGAAACTCGACGAACGACACGGCGATGTTGCGATGCTCGGGCTCGCGATCGGTCAGCAGGAGATGCTCCCGGATCGCCACGGGGATGCACCGCTCGATGGCGAGATCGGCGACGTCTCCCACCTGAGAAGCCGGCCAGGGGGTAGCCTCCGGCGCGCCGCGGAGAAGGAACCCCGGCCCCTTGGTCGGCCCGAGGTTGCGCTGCAGCAGCGCGGCCGCGGTGGACGGCGCCACGACGATCTCGCCGGCGTCGGCCACGGCTTCGAGCGCGACCGTCGCTGTGGCCGCCTCGCCCGCGATCAGAAGCTCGCGGTGGCTTTCGCCCACCAGGAAGAAGTCGAAGGCGCCGCTGTTGACGCCGATCGACATCCGCAGCACGACGTTGCCGCTTTCCGTCCGGATGCGGCCGACCCGGCGGATCGTCCGCTGCATCTCCGCCATCCCCCGAGCGGCACGCAGCTCGTGCTCGTCGCCCTCGAAGAGGAGGAGGACGGCGTCGCCGCCCCACTTGATGACGCCCGCGCCGTACTCGTAGGCGACCGAGAGCAGCTCCGTGAACGTCGTGTTGAGCGTGTCGCTGAGCTCTTCGGCGCCGACCTTCCCCTTGCGCGCGAGACGCTCGGCGAGCCTCGTGAAGCCGGAGATGTCGACGAACGCGAGCGTCCCGTGAATGCGCCGGTAGCGGTCCGAGGGCCGGGTCCGCAGCCAGTCGACGACGAGCCGCGGCACGTACGGCAGCAGCGCTTCGTTGACCTCTCGGTTCTCAGCCAGGCTCGTCAAGCCCGCACCTCCCTACGCTGCATCGTCCCTCGCGCGGGCGGGGCTTTCAAGACCCCAGGGCTCAGACGAGCACCGAGACGGCGTCCCGCTCGGCCTCGAACACGGCACGCTCGACGTCGCCGAGGTCCTCGCCGTCGGCGTGGAGCGGCAGCGGAACATCGCATCCGACCTCGATCCGGTCGAGGTCGTGCCCACGGAGGTAGCGGTCGCCGCGCGTGCGTCCGCTCAGGACGCGCGCAACGGTGACCGGGAGCGAAGCCGCTCCGACCGAGACGGGAGCCAGGAAGTCGAGGCCGCGCTCGAACGCCGCCTCGCGCGCGATCGGGAGCGGCACCCGCGCGGCATACGTGTACGGGCTCCCGTTCGCGACGAACGCGGCCGCGGCGCGTCCGAAGCCGGCGATCTCGAGTTGTGGCTCCAGGCGGCCGCGCCGTGCCGCCAGCGCGCGGACGACCGCGGCGATGAACGCGAGATCGCCGGGCCTTTGCCCGTCCGCGCGGCGCCCGAGGTCGTCCACTCGCCTCACGACCTCGGCCGGCAGGCCGACACCGGCTGCGAAAGCGAAGCGCCGTCCGTTGACGCGCGCGAGCGAGATCCGGCGGCTTCGCCCGGCCGACAGAGCGTCGGCCACCTGCTTCGCGGCCGCGATCGGATCGCGCGGCACTCCGAGCGCGCGCGAGAGCACGCTCGTCCCACCGCCGGGCAGAAAGCCGATCGGGACGTCCGACTCGAGCCCGTTGAGTGCCTCGTTGAAGCCGCCGTCGCCGGAGAAGACGACGACCGCCTCGGCGCCGCCCCGGCAGGCGCCCGTCACGAGCTCCGTCGCGTGGTCGGGGCGCTCGGTGAGGAGGAGATCGAGCTCGGCGACTTGCTCGAGCTCGGCGCGCACCTCGGCGAGCCGCTCCCGGCTGACGCGGGTAGCGAACGGATTGGCGACGACCGCGACTCTCACCGCGAGGCGTAGCCGCGCATCCCGTCCACGAGGAGCGCCGTGAAGCGGTCGGCGAGCTCGTCGGTCTCTGGGCTGGAAGCGCCGTCGGCGAAGCCGCCGGCGCCCGGCCGAGAAGTTCCCGCCTTCGGCGGCCGGGTGCCGGGACGCAACCAGGTGTAGGCCCAGTTCACCGCGGAGAGGGCGAGCAGCGCCGCCGTCGCGTCGTCGAGATCCGTCCGCAGCTCGCCGAGCTCACGGCCCTCCCGGAAGAGCGCGCGGAAGCGCTCCTCGTAGCGGCGGCGCTCGGCGACGAACTCGTCCCGCCGCTCGCCCTCGAGATAGCGCCACTCGCGCACGAACACCGTCGCGACGTCGAGCTGCTCGGCGACCACGCGCAGGTGCGCCCGCAACGCGGCCCGGATTCGCTCGACGACCGGCCCCTCGTCGGGCACGGTGTCGAGGCCGGCGTGGAAGGCGGCCGCACCCTCGCGCGCGACCTCCCACAGCAAGTCGGCCTTCGACTCGATGTGGGCGTAGAGCGATCCCTTCTGCACGCCCATCGCCTCGGCGAGGTCGCCGATCGAGGTGCCGTGGTAACCCTTCTCCGCGAAGAGCCGGGCAGCGGCACGCGTTAGCTCTGTGCGGCGGGCGGACATCTAGAATGAGAAAACTAACGATCGTTCGGAAGGCGGTGCTGGTGGCAGCGGTAGGGATTCCCCACGACGAGCAGGCATTTCTCGAGTACGTCCAGGCGGGCGGCCAGGTCGAGACGGCCGACTGGATGCCGGAGGACTACCGGCGCAAGCTGATCAAGTTCATCGAGATGCACGGCAACTCCGAGCTCATGGGCGTCCTGCCCGAGCGCGAGTGGATCCTCCGTGCCCCGACGCTCCAGCGCAAGCTCGCGCTGACCGCGAAGGTGCAGGACGAGGTCGGCCACGCGCAGCTCATCTACCGCGTCGTCGAGGATCTGGGCAAGCCGCGCGAGCAGTGCCTCGCCGATCTCGTCGACGGCAAGGCGAAGTTCCACAACGTCTTTCATTACCCAACCAAGACCTGGGGCGACGTAGGCGTCATCGCCTGGCTCGTCGACGCGGCGGCGATCATCAGCCAGAAGGCGCTGCTCAAATGCTCGTACGCGCCGTACGCGCGGATCATGAAGAAGATCTGCTGGGAGGAGTCGTTCCACATCCTCCACGGGCGCGACGTGATCCTCGCGATGGTGACGGGCACGCCCCAGCAGTTCGAGCTCGTCCAGGAGGCGCTCGACCGGTGGTGGGGGCCGCTGATGCAGTTCCACGGCAACCCGATCTCCAAGGACGAAGACCCGATGTACCTGTGGCGGATCAAGTCGCAGGGGAACGAGGAAGCCCGCCAGCAGTTCCTCGAGGGCTACGTTCCGCAGATCCGCGAGCTCGGCCTCACGGTGCCCGACCCGAAGCTGCGCAAGCGCGACGACGGCGTCTGGGAGTACACCGAGCCCGACTGGGACGAGCTCAAGCACGTCGTGACGGGCCACGGCCCGAAGACCGAGGAGCGGCTCGCGTTCCGGCGCCGCTTCCTCGAGCAGGAGCGCTGGGTTCGGGACGCGGTTCTGGCCGCATGAGTCACCCCGGGCGTAGGCTCGACGGAGCCCGGCAAGGAGCGGAGGTGCCGGCTTTGCCGGTGCCGGAGCGGACCCCAGTCTGGGAGGTCTTCCGCAAGGAGAAGCGCGGCGCGGCCTTCGAGCACGCAGGCTCTGTCGTCGCCCCCGACGCCGACTTCGCGGAGGCGTGGGCGCGCGAGCAGTACGGCCGCCGCGGCGAGTCGGTCGCGCTCTGGCTCGTGCCGCGCGACGCGATCCGCGACGTCGAGGACTGGGCCGACGAGTTCGACCTCAAGTACCGCCGCGTCGACGGTTACTCGATCAAAGCACGTCTGAAGGAGGCTCGTGAGCGAGCAGGCACTGCTGGGCCTCGCTGACGACGAGCTCGTCCTCGGCTGGCGCGACAGCGAGTGGACGGGCATCGCGCCCATGCTCGAGGAGGACGTCGCCTTCTCCTCGATCGCGCAGAACGAGATCGGTCACGCGCGCGCGGTCTATTCGCTCCTCTCCGACGATCCCGATGCGCTCGCGTTCGACCGGCCGGCGGAGGAGTACCGCTGCTCGCCCCTCGTCGAGCTGCACCTGCTCGAGTGGGGCCACACGATCGCCCGCCGCTGGCTCTACGAGGTCGCCGACGAGATCCGGATCACGGCGCTCAAGGACGACTCCCACCAAGCCGTCGCGGGTCTCGCGGCCAAGATCGACCGCGAGGAGGCGTACCACCGCATGCACGCCGAGATGTGGCACGACCGCTTGCGCGAGGAGCCGCGCTTCCGGAAGGCGGTCGAGGAGCTGTGGCCATACGCGCTCGGCGTCCTCCCGAGCGAGCTGCGCGGGGAGCTCGTGGCGCGGGTCGGGCTCAGCGAGGTGGAGGCGATCGAGCGAGGGACGCACACCGCGGAGCTCGCGCCGCTCTGGGAGGAGATGACGATGGTGCGGCGCTCGGCGCCGGCGGGAGCCCAGTGGTAGCCGAGGCCCAGGTCTGGCAGGCGCTCGAGGAGATCCCGGACCCGGAGATTCCGGTCGTCTCGCTCGTCGAGCTGGGCGTCATCCGTTCGGTCGATGTCCACGACGGACACGTGCGGATCGAGTTCACGCCGACCTTCCTCGGCTGCCCCGCGCTCGAGGTGATGAAGCGGGCGATGGAGGAGAAGGTCGCAGAGCTCGGCGCCACGCCCGAGGTCGAGGTCGTCTCGGACGACTCGTGGTCGACCGACCGGATCACGCCGACCGGCCGCGAGAAGCTGCGCGCGGCAGGCTTCGCGCCGCCGGCCCCGCGTGAGGCCTCGGCGCCGAAGCTCGTCCAGCTGCAGGCGAACGTCTTTCGCTGCCCCTACTGCGGCTCGACCAAGACGCGGCTCGAGAACATCTTCGGCCCGACGCCGTGCCGCTCGCTCCGCTACTGCGAGAGCTGCCGCCAGCCGTTCGAGCAGTTCAAGACGATCTAGTACTAGTAGTAGTAGGTTCGGCTCCGACGCTCCACCCTGCGAGCACGAGGAGACCCGATGACCCGCCCGATCGCTCCCGAAGACCTATTCCGCCTCCGGTTCGTCGTCGCCGCCGACCTCTCTCCCGACGGGAGCCAGGTCGTCTTCGCGCAGACGCGCATCGGCCCCGGCGAGACCGATGACGACGAGGAGGAGCCGGAGGAGGCCGAGCACACCGATCTCCATCTGCTCGACGTCGGGAGCGGCGAGATCCGGCGGCTGACGTTCAGCGACTCGACGAACACGGCGCCGGCGTTCTCCCCCGACGGATCGCAGGTGGCGTTCATGTCGTCGCGCACGGAGAAGCCTCAGCTCTGGCTGCTGCCGCTCGAGGGTGGCGAGCCGCGCCGGGTGACCGACCTCCCCCAGGGCGTCGGGGGCGGCGCCGTCTGGTCGCCCGACGGAAGCAAGCTCGCGTTCACGGCCGGCAAGCAGGAGGAGCCGCGCAAGCCCGAGCGCCCCTATCGCGTCACCCGGACCGTGTGGCGCTTCGACGAAATCGGAATCCTCGACGACGCGGTCCAGGACATCTACGTCCTCGACGTTGGCGGCGACGCGGAGCCGCGCCGGCTCACCGACGACCGCTTCATGAACTCGCAGCCGTTGTGGACCGCCGACGGAAAGTCACTCGTGTACGTCGCATCCCACGACCCGGATTCGTACGAGCTCATGTCGCGGCTGAGGCGCGTCGACCTCGACGGCACGGTCACCGACTTGACGGAGGCCGACGGCTTCGTCGCCTCGCACGGAACGATGAGCGACGGGCGCGTCGCGTACGTCCTCGATTTCGAGCGCGACCGGCCGGTGGGCTCGCGGGCGTCGCTCTACGTCCTCGATCCTGCGACGGGAACGCGCACCCAGCACGGCGCGGAGATCGAGGGCCACATCGAGGGCGGCATCCAGCCCGACAACCCCGGATCGAGACTGGGCCTGGGAGAGCTGCTCTTCAGCGAGGGGGACCGGAACGCCCTGGTGCGGGTGCAGACCGGCGGCGAGGTGTCGGTCGTACGCGTCGCGCTCGACGGCGACGAGCCGCACACGGTCGTGGCCGGCGGCCCTCGGGTGTGCTCGCCGATCTCCGTCAGGGGCTCGAAAGTCCTCATCGGTGCCTTCGGGTTCACCGAGCCCGGAGACCTGTACCTCCTCGACCTCGACACTGGAGAGGAGCACCGCCTCACGCGGCTCAACGAGGACGTGCTCGCGGAGCTCGACCTGCCCGCCGTCGTCTCGCTGAGCTTTTCGGGAGTCGACGGAGCAAACGTGGAGGGCTGGTTCCTCCACCAGCCCGGAGCAGAGCCTCCGCTGCCGACGGTCCTCAGCATCCATGGCGGCCCGCACGGCGCCTGGGGCGCGCACTTCAACTTCGACCACCTGATGTTCGCCGGCGCCGGCTACGGCGTCCTGCTCGTCAACCATCGCGCCTCGACCGGATACGGCGATGCCTTCGCCACCGCGATCGAGCGCGACTGGGGCAACCTCGACTACGCCGACCTGATGGCCGGCGTCGACCACGCCGTCGAGGAAGGGCTGGCCGACGCGGACCGGCTCGGCGTCTTCGGCATCTCCGGCGGCGGCAACCTCACCGGCTGGATCATCGGGCACACCGACCGCTTCAAGGCCGCCTGTCCGGAGAACCCGCTCTTCAACTGGTTCTCGATGTACGGCACGAGCGACATCGGCGCCCACTTCGGCGTCCTGGAGCTCGGCGGCGCGCCTCACGAGGCCGAGGAGGTCTACAAGCGCTGCTCGCCGATCGCCTACGCGCACCGCTGCACCACGCCGACGCTGTTCCTGCAGCACGAGAGCGACTACCGCTGCCCCGCCGAGCAGACGGAGCAGTTCTTCACCGTGCTCCGCGTGAACGGCGTGCCGGCGGAGATGCTGCGTTTCCCGAACACGTCGCACGCCGGGTCGATCCTGGGACCGATCTCCCACCGGCGCGCGCAGAACGAGGCGCTGCTCGACTGGATGAACCGCTACGTGCTCGGCGAGGCGAGCGAGGCGAGGGCGAAGGAGGCGGTAGCGACCCCGGCCTAGTACGAGCTGCGGGCGAGGCGCTCGGCGAACTCGGAATCCTCTGCGCAGAGGCGGTCGACCTCCGCACGGTCGACGGCGACGACGACGCCGTGGGTCAGCGCGCGCACGCGCGCCGTCCGCGTCCCGTCCTCCGAGAAGAGGGCGCGCTCGCCCACCACGCTGCCGGGGCCGAGCTCACGAGTGCCTTCGGGCGCCTCGACGACGATGTGCCCCTCGGCGAGGACATACAGGCCGGTGCCCGGCTTGCCGCGCTCGATCAGCATCTGGCCGGCGCCGAACTCGAGCCTCGAGCCGACCGCCTCGAGCTTGCGGAGATCGTCCTCGTCCACTGTGCCGAGTATCGCATCGCGTAACGCGGAGGGCTCTCGCTAGGCTCCCCCCGTGGCCGTCGAGATCGTCTACTGCCCCGTCTGAAGCGGGTACGACCGACGGGCCGCGAGTCTCGCGGCCGAGCTCAACGGGCACGGGATCGACGCGACCGCACGCGAGGGGGCGAAGAGCCAGTACGACGTGATCGCGGACGGCGACACGATCTTCTCGAAGCAGCAGCTGGGGCGTTTCCCCGAGGACGGCGAGATCCTCGAGCTGCTCAGCTCCCGCTGAAGCGGGCCTCTCGCTTCTCGCCGAACGACGCGACCCCCTCGCGGAAGTCGTCGGTCCGGACCGCCTCGGCCTGCGCTTCTGCCTCGCGCTCGAGCTGCTCCTCGAGCGTCGAGGTCGCCGCCTCGTCGTAGAGGCGCTTCGTGAGAGTGATCGCCCGCGTCGGCCCCGCAGCGAGCTCGGCAGCGCGTTCTGCCACCCGCACCGAGAACGCCTCGGCATCGATCACCTCGGACACGAGCCCCCACGCGTGTGCCTCCGCCGCGGTCAGCCGCCGGTTGGAGGTCATCCACTCGAAGGCGCGCGCCGTCCCGAGCAGCCGCTGCAGGAAGTACGTGCCGCCCGAGTCGGGAATCAGCCCGATCCCGACGAAGCCCGGCACGAAGAAGGCCGCGTCGGAGGCGAGCCGGATGTCGCACGCGCACGCGAGGGAAAGCCCGGCACCTGCGCAGACGCCGTTCACCGCCGCGATGACGGGCTTCTCGAGCGAGCGGATCGCCAGCACGTTGACGTGATAGGTCGCGCGGAGCATCGAGGCGACGTCGCCCGCCTCGCCGAACGCGCCCAGGTCCTGCCCGGCCGAGAAGCCGCGGCCGGCCCCGGTGATCACGACGGCGCGCACCTCCCGGTCGCGCGCCACCTCGAGCGCCCCCTGCAGCTCCTCGTGCAGCGTGCGCGTGAACGCGTTCAGCTTGTCGGGCCGGTTGAGCGTGATCGTCTGGACGGCGCCCTCGCGCCCGACCTCGACCTCCGCCATGGCTACGAGAGCTCGACGAACTCGACGGTCGGCTGCGGGAAGCCCCGCTTGTAAGCGTCCTTGCCCGTCGCCATGAACTCGTCGCTACGGATCGCGCTCTTGAAGGCCTCCTCGTCGGCGAACTCCCACTCGGCGTAGTACGCGTGCCGCGGCTCGCCCATCGGCGACCCCGTGACCTTGCCGTGCCGGAAGACGCCGTTGGGCACCTGCGCACAGAGCTCCGCGTGCTCCTTGTAGGCATCGGTGTCGGGCTCGTGCTCGTACAGGACGGTCACGCGATACATTCGCTCCTCCAGTCGCTCGCCGAAAGGAGACTAACCCGATGGCAGGAGAGGTCGTCCACTACGAGATCGCGGCCACCGACGTCGAGCGCGCAAAGCGCTTCTGGGAGGGGGTCTTCGGCTGGGAGTTCGGCCCCTCGATGTCCGAGGAATTCGACTACCGGATGGCGCGGGTCAGCGAGGGGAGCGGCGCGGCCCTGCAGCCGGGCGACCCCGGGCATCCGAACGTGTACCTCGACGTCGCCGACATCGATGCGGCCATCGGGAAGGTCCGTGAGCTCGGCGGGCAGGCCGACGACAAGCAGCCGGTGCCGACGCACGGCTGGTTCGCCGCCTGCAAGGACACCGAGGGGAACGCGTTCAGCCTCTGGCAGGGAGACGCGTCGGCCAGCTAGGGGATTCGGGCTCCGACCAAACCAACGGCGGCGGCTCGAGCTCGCGCAGCACCTCGACCGACGGCAGAGGCCAGCCGTCGAGGTCGTTCGCGCTGTCGTCGGTCTGCTCGCTCATCCGACGGATGAACGTCGAATCAACCAGCGCGGTTACGTCCCGCGGCGATCGAGCACGCGCAGAGCCTTCCCCTCGCTGCGCGCGATCGATCCGGCCGGAACCACCTCGACTCGCGCCGTGAGGCCGAGCGCGCCGTGAAGCCGCCGGCGCACCGCATCGGCCGCGATCGTCCCCTCGACGTGAACCGTCAGCTCGTCGAGGCGTCCGGGGCGCTCGACGACGAGCTGGTAATGCGGTTCCAGCTCTGGGATCGCGAGCAGGGCGCGCTCGATCTCGCTCGGAAAGACGTTGACGCCGCGGATGATCAGCATGTCGTCCGTGCGCCCTAGCACGCGCGACATCCGGGCGAACGTGCGGCCGCACGCGCACGGCTCGCGGGTGAGGGAGGCGAGATCGCCCGTGCGATAGCGCAGGAGCGGCAGCGCTTCCTTCGTCAGCGTCGTGAAGACGAGCTCGCCGACCTCTCCCTCCGGCAGCGACTCGCCGGACTCCGGATCGACGACCTCCACGAGGAAGTGGTCCTCGTTGACGTGAGCGCCGTCGCGCGCCTCGGCGCACTCCGCCGAGACGCCCGGCCCCATCACCTCGGACAGGCCGTAGATGTCGAGCGCGGTCAGCGCGAGCGCGCCCTCGATCGCCTCGCACAGGCTCTCCGTCCACGGCTCGGCGCCGAAGAGGCCGGCCCGAAGGCGCAGGCGCGCCGGCTCGGAGACGTGGTCGGCGATCGCCAGGGCGTAGCTCGGCGTGCAGCAGAGGATCTCTGCGCCGAGGTCCTCGAGCAGCTGCGCCTGCCGCGGTGTGTTGCCGCCGGAGGCCGGCACGACCGTGCACCCCAGCCGCTCGGCGCCGTAGTGCAGGCCGAGGCCGCCGGTGAAGAGCCCGTAGCCGTAGGCGACGTGGACGACGGTGCCTGGGCCGGCTCCCGCCGCGGCGAGCGCCCGCGCGCAGCAATCCGCCCACGCGGCGAGGTCGGAGCGCGTGTAGGCGACGATCGTCGCCTTGCCGCGAGTGCCGGAGGAGGCGTGGATCCGGATGCATTCCTCGAGCGGCACCTGGAGGAGCTCGAACGGATAGGCGTCGCGCAGCTCCGACTTGACCCGGAACGGCTGCTCGCCAACCGCCTCGAGCTCGATGCCGAACCGCTGCCGCAGCCGCTCGCGCTGGAGCCGCTCGAGCTCCCGACGCGACAGCGTCTCGATCTCTGGCTGGAAGATCGGCACTGCGGCGACTATTCTCTCTTGAGCAAGCGCCACTGGGAGCGACCCGAAGGAGGCGGCGTGCGCGCACCGTTCATTGCCATCGAAGAGGCCGTGATGACCTACTTGGAGGTATGGACGAGTGCTTCGCAAGCTTCTGAATCTCGGGATCCTGGCGCATGTAGACGCCGGTAAGACGACTCTCACCGAACGGCTCCTGTACGCCGCCGGCGTCATCGACGACGTCGGCAGCGTCGACAAGGGGACGACGCGGACCGACTCGCTCGCGCTCGAGCAGCAGCGCGGCATCACGATCCGCTCGGCGGTCGTCTCGTTCCCGATCGACGACGTGACGGTGAACCTGATCGACACACCCGGCCACCCGGACTTCATCGCCGAGGTGGAGCGGGTGCTGAGCGTGCTCGACGGCGCCGTGCTCGTGATCTCGGCCGTGGAGGGCGTGCAGCCGCAGACGCGGATCCTGTGGCGGGCGCTACAGCGCTTGGAGGTGCCGACGCTGCTCTTCGTGAACAAGATCGACCGCGCGGGGGCCGACCCGGAACGCGTGCTCGACGAGATCGAGCAGCGTCTCACGCCGGCCGTCGTACCGATGGGCTCGGCGGCCGGGCTCGGCACGCGCGCCGCGTCGTTCGCCTCGTTCGGCGCCGCGGACGAGGACCTCGCCGGGCGGGCGAGAGCGGGAGAGCTCCATCCGGTCTTCTTCGGCTCGGCACTGACGGGCGCCGGCGCCGACGAGGTGATGGGAGGGATCGCTCGACTGCTGCCCGTGGCCGTGCGCGACGGCGACGGGCCGCTCTCCGCGCGCGTATTCAAGATCGAGCGCGATCCGGACGGCCACCGGATCGCGTACACGCGGGTCTTCTCCGGGCGTATCAACGTGCGCGACCGCTTCGATGCCGGCAAGGTGACCGCGCTGCGCGTCTTCGCGGACGGGGACGCCGTGCAGCGGGATTCGGCGCAGGCGGGGGAGATCGCGAAGCTCTGGGGGCTCGGGGAGATCCAGGTCGGCGACTGGCTCGGCGAGCCCCGCCGCGGTGTCGAGCACCATTTCGCCCCGCCGACGTTCGAGTCGGTCGTCGAGGCCGCCGACCCCGCCGACGGGCACCGGCTACGTGTCGCGCTCGGGCAGCTGGCGGAGCAGGACCCGCTGATCGACGTCCGCCAGGACGACACGCGAGGCGAGATCTCCGTCTCCCTCTACGGCGAGGTGCAGCGGGAGGTGATCGAGGCGACGCTCGCCGACGACTACGGCCTCGAGGTCGCGTTCCGCAAGGTGACGACGATCTGCATCGAGCGACCGAAGGGGATCGGCAAGGCCGTCGAGATCCTCAACACGCCCACCAACCCGTTCCACGCAGACCTCGGGTTGCGGATCGAACCGGCGGCAACAGGCTCGGGGGTCGAGCTGGTCGTCGCTCCCGGCCTGGACCCTCGCGACGCGCCGCTCTACACCTTCAAGACCTTCGACGCGTTCGTGGAACACATGGACGAGTACGTCCGGAGCGCCCTCACGGAAGGCCTCTACGGCTGGCAGGTCACCGACTGCGCGGTCACCGTGACGAAGATCGGCTACAGCCTCGCCGACGGGCCGCCGTCTCGGCGCGGCCCGATGCCCACGACCCGCGACATGAGGCGGCTCGTGCCGCTCGTCCTCATGCGGGCGCTCCACCAGGCCGACTCGGTGGTCTGCGAGCCGGTCTTCCGGATCGCGGCCGAGGTGCCGACCGAGGCGATCGGACCGATGCTCGCCGCGCTCGGACGCCTCGGCGCCGGGGCCGCGACGCCCACGGCGCGCGGCGAGCTCTCGGTGCTGGAGGCGACGCTGCCGGCATCGCACGTCCAGGAGCTGCGCCGCCAGCTCCCCGGGCTGACGGGCGGCGAGGGAGTGCTCGACTCCGAGTTCGCGGGCTACCAGCCGGTGACCGGCGAGCCGCCGGCCCGAAAGCGGGTGACGCCCGACCCGCGCAACCTCACCGAGTACCTCGCGCAGGTCGGGCGCTGACGCGGCTAGAGGTCGAACGGATTGAAGGGCTTCGGGCTCGTCGAGAAGAGCACGCCCTTCGTCTCGAGATAGAGCTCGAGCGTGTCGATCGAGAGCTCGCGCCCGAAGCCGGACTGCTTGTAGCCGCCGAACGGGATGCCGGGGAAGGCGGTGAACGGCATGTTGATCCCGACCATGCCCGACTTGACTGCCCGCGCGACGCGGTGCCCGCGCGCCGGGTCGCCTGTCCAAACCGTCGCGAAGAGGCCGTACTGGACGTCGTTCGCGATCCGGATGGCGTCTTTCTCGTCCTCGAAGGGAATCGCCGCGACGACCGGGCCGAAGATCTCCTCCTGCGCGACGGTCATCGAGCTCGCGACGCCCGCGAGCACGGTAGGCAGGTAGAACGCGCCCGCACCGTCCCCCGCCTCGCCGCCGAGCACGACCTCCGCCCCCTCGGCGCGTCCCTTCTCGACGTAGCCGTGCACCCGATCGCGGTGCGCGGCCGAGATGAGCGAGCCGACCTGCGTCTCCGCGTCGAGCGGATCGCCGACCTTGAGCTTCTTCGCCGCCTCGGCGAAGCGAGCCACGAAGTCGTCGTAGATCGACGCCTCCACCAGCACGCGCGAGCGGGCCTCGCAACTCTGGCCGGCGGCGTAGTAGATCGACCAGACTGAGCTCGGGATCGCATCGTCGAGATTTGCGTCGGCGAAGACGATCGCAGGGCTCTTGCCCCCGAGCTCGAGGGTGAGGCGCTTGATCGGGTCCGAGCAGAGACGCATGATCTCGCTCCCCGTCCTCGTGGAGCCCGTGAAGGCGACCTTGTCGACTCCGGGGTGCTTGACGAGGTACGAGCCGGTTGTCGGGCCGTCCGCCGGGACGATGTTGATCGCGCCGGGCGGAAAGCCGACCTCGGCCGCGAGCTCGGCGATGCGCAGCACGCTGAGCGGCGTCTGCGGATCCGGCTTGAGCACGACGGCGCAGCCCGCGGCGAGCGCCGGCGAGAGCTTCCAGACGGACATGAGCAGGGGGTAGTTCCAGGGGACGATCTGCGCGCACACGCCGACGGGCTCCTTGAGCGTGTAGCTGAGCAGCGAGCCGCCGATCGGGTTCGAGCGACCGGCGATCGAGCCCACCACCGAGGCGAAGAAGCGGAAGTTCTCGACCGCGCCGGCGAGCTCGGCCTTGACCGAGGAGATCGCCTTGCCGACGTTGCGCGCCTCGAGCTCGGCGAGGTCCTTGCGGTTTGCCTGGATAGCGTCGGCGAGCGCGTGGAGCAGCCGGGCCCGCTCGTTCGGCGGCGTCTTCCCCCATGGGCCGTCGAGCGCGGCACGAGCGGCTTCGACCGCGCGGTCGATGTCGGCCTCGCCGGCCATGCCCGCACGCGCCAGAGGCTCGCCGGTGGCGGGCTCGTTGAGCTCGCGGATCTCGCCCGCTGACGGCTCCACGACCTCTCCGCCGATGAAAAGCCCGTACTCCTGTCCGGCGGTCACGGCCACGAGCGGAAGGTAGCGCGTTTGCGGCAAGGCCCGGCGCGGTAGATTTCGGATCCGAGATCAAGCGAGAGGAGACGAGATGTCGAGCACGATCCGCGTCGAGGCAGCCCGCATCCCCGACCGCGACCGGTTGCTCGAGGCGCTGCGGGACGAGGGCCTCGACGCCGAGCCCGAGGACGAGATCGGCATCGTCGTCCCCGTCGGCGAAGGCGGCGACGAGCTCTTCCACCAGGTCGAGGGCGTCGTGTTCAGTGTGGGCGCGCCGTTCGTGCCGATCGAGCACGAGGGCGTGATCTACATCCGCCCGCCGGTCGGCTAGGCAGGACGCTCGAAGAGGGCCGCTTGGCCCTGGCCCACGCCGACGCAGAGGGTCGCCAGGCCGTACCGGCCGCCGCGACGGCGCAGCTCGTGCAGGAGCGAGACGACGAGGCGTGCGCCGCTCATCCCGAGCGGGTGACCGAGGGCGATCGCGCCGCCGTTGACGTTCACCTTCTCCGGATCGAGGCCGAGCTCGCGGATCACCACGAGGCTCTGCGAGGCGAACGCCTCGTTCAGCTCGACGAGATCGACCTCGTCGAGCGAGACGCCGCTTCGCTCGAGCAGCTTCCGCACGGCCGGGATCGGGCCGATGCCCATCACGCGCGGATCGACTCCCGCCACCGCGCTGCCGACGAAGGTGCCGAGCGGCTCGACGCCGAGCTCGCGCGCCTTCTCCTCCGAGGCGATCACGAGCGCCGCCGCGCCGTCGTTGATCCCGGAGGCGTTGCCGGCGGTGACGGTTCCGCCCTCGCGGAAGGCTGGCTTGAGCGCCGCGAGCTTCTCCGCAGTCGTGTCGGACCGTGGATGCTCGTCGCGCGTCACGTCGCCGACGGGGACGAGCTCGTCGGCGAAGCGGTCGGCCTCGTCGGCCGCCGCCCACCGCCGCTGCGACTCGAGCGCGAACTCGTCCTGATCCTCCCGCGTCACGCCCCACCGCTCGGCGACGTTCTCGCCGGTCTCCCCCATCGACTCCGGGGGGAACAGCTCGGCGAGCTTCGGATTCGTGAAGCGCCAGCCCAGCGTCGTGTCGTAGAGCGGCCGGTCTCCGCGCCCGAACGGCTTCTCTGCCTTCGGCGTTACGAACGGCGCGCGACTCATCGACTCCTCGCCGCCCGCGACGAAGAGATCGCCGTCGCCCGCGATCACGGCATGACAGGCACCCACCACCGCCGCGAGCCCCGAGGCGCAGAGCCGGTTGACGGTCACGCCGGCCGCCGTCTCGGGGAGTCCAGCGAGCAGCGCCGCCATCCGGGCGACGTTGCGGTTGTCCTCCCCGGCCTGGTTGGCCGCGCCGAACCAGACGTCCTCGATCTGCTCGACCGGCACGCCCGCGCGGTCGACCGCTTCACGAATGACGAGCGCGGCGAGATCGTCCGGCCGCACCCCCGAAAGCACGCCGCCGTAGCGCCCGATCGGAGTGCGCACCGCGGAGAGGACGACGGCCCGGCCCATCGCGGCCAGTCTAGGCAGCGGCTGTGGCGCGACCGAGCAGCCGGTCGATGGCGGCGAGCCCCTCGTCACCGATGTCGACGCTGCTCTCGTTCACGTAGAGCGCGATGTGCGCCGCGCAGACCTCGTCGGACATTTCCTGCGAGAGCGAGCGGACGTACTCGCGGCTCGCCTCGGGATGCGCGAACGCGTACTCGACCGAGGAGCGGATCGCGGCCTCCGCCGCCTCGGCGACCTCCGGCTCCAGATCGCTCCGCGCGAAGATCCCGGCCAGCGGGACGGGCAGGCCGGTCTCTCCCTCCCACCACTCGCCGAGATCGGCGACCGAGACGAGCCCATGCTCCGCGTAGGTGAAGCGGCTCTCGTGGATGATCAGGCCGGCATCCACCTCTCCGGCGGCCACTGCCTCGAGGATCCGGTCGTAGCGAAGCTCGACGACCTCGCCGAGCGCCGGAGCCGCAAGCCGCATGAGCAGGAACGCCGTCGTCTCCAGCCCCGGCACGGCGACGCGCCCTTGCGCGACCTCCTCGAGCGAGCCGGCCTCCCGCGCAACGACGAGCGGGCCAACACCGCGACCGAGCGCGGCGCCGCTACGCAGCAGCCGGTACCGGTCGCCGGCCGCCGCGGCTGCGCCGAAGCTGAGCTTCGTGAGCGCGAGCTCGGCGCCGGCCGACCGGCGGTTCAGCTCCTCGATGTCGAGCAGCACGGGCTCGACCTCGAAGGGTGCCGTGACGAGGCCGTGCACGAGCGCGTGAAACGCGAACGCGTCGTTCGGGCAAGGCGTGAAGCCGAAGGCGAGCCTCACGAGCGCCCGAAGAACCAGGCCTCGAGCGGCTTCAGCAGCTCGTCGCGCGTGAACGGCCGGACGTGCTCGCCGTGGCCGTCCCGCTCCGACACCGTGAAGTCGTCCTCGAGCGTCTCGTTCGCCTCCTGCAGCGCGTCGCCGATCTCGTACCCCTCGAAGACGTAGTCCTCGGGCCGCGGCTCCTTCGAGTTGCGGCGGTCGGGGTTGACGGAGCGGCCGACCGCCCAGACGCCACCTTCCTTCCGCTCGATCCAGATGACGATCGTCTCGGGATCGCCGCTCGAGTCGACGCCGTGGAGCACACGCTCCGCGAACCGACCGCGGTCGGTGGCCGCCTTCACGCTCGGACTATGACACCTCGCGCCCGGCGCCCGAAGCCCGCGCGCGCTCGACCGCCGCGGCCGCGACGGCGACGTCCCACGCTGCGAGGCCGTTGGACTTGAAGACGACGACGTCGTCGTCCGACTGGCGCCCGCTGACCTCACCTGCGACGACCTCCTGCAGCTCGTGCACCTCGAGCCAGTCGAGCACTCCCGACTCGACCGGCTCGATCAAGTCGGCCGACTCGAGCCTTGCGTCCTCGAGGGAGTCGCAGCAGACGAACGCCGCGCGTTCGAGCACGACGTTGTCGAGCTCGCGCCGATGGCCGTCGTTCGCTCCCACGGCGCAGACGAGCGCACCCGGCCGGAGCCACTCGCCGCGCAGCACCGGGTCGCGGGACGTGGTCGCCGTCACGACGACGTCGCACGACGCGGGATCCTGATGGCTCTCTCCGGGATCGGCGTCGTGCTCCGCGCAGAACGCTCGCAGCCGCGCCTCGGTCCGGCAGTACGCGACCACCCGCTCGAGCCCGGGCAACGCCGCGCGGATGCAGGCGACCTGCGACTCGGCCTGCCAGCCGCAGCCGATCACGCCGAGGCTGGTCGCGCCGGCCGCGGCAAGATGCTTCGCCGCGACACCGCTCGCCGCACCCGTGCGCAGCTGGCCGAGCTTGTCCGCCTCGAGCACCGCGACGAGCTCGGGCTCGTCGGCGCGGAAGAGGAGAACGGCAAAGCGCGCCCCTTCGCCGAAGCCCGCATAGACCTTCGCGCCTGCGTAGCCGAGCTCGAGGTCGGCGGCAGCCATGACCGCGAGGGCTCCGCCTTCGAGGCCGAGCCGGTACCGAGGCCGGTTCTCGACCGCTCCGGCCGCCATGCGCCGGAAGCACGCCTCGATCGCCTCGACGGCGTCCGCCGGCGTGAGCAGCTCCGCGACGTCCTGCTCCGTCAGGAAGAGCGCCATCTGCGCATTGTGCTGCGCAGATCAGTGGGCAGGCTCGTGAGAGCGGCAGCGAGCAGCCCAAAGCCGAAAGCGTCGTAGGTCGAGCGGAAGCGCGGGTCGCCGAAGTAGACGAGCGCCACGGGGACGAAGCAGAGCAAGTGCGCGAGGAGGGCCCTCTCGCCGGCGGCGGTCGGCACCCGGCGGGCGATTCGGACGGCGGCGAGCAGGATCGCAAGGGGCAGCAGCCCGTAGCCGTAGACGGTATTCGTCCAGTCGATGACGCCGCTCAGCGTGGCCTGTGCCTCTTGCGGCCACGGTTTGGACGTGGCGGTCATGTCCAGGATCATGCGGCCCGCGTGCACGGGCCAGCGTGCGCCGTAGTGCTCGAGACACGTGAGCCCCTTGCGGTAGAAGAAGCCGTCCTCCCAGATCTGGTGACCCGGGAACGAGTAATAGTTGCCCCCGTTCTGGACATAGGGCGGCGGCTCCACCGACCAGCCGGTCGTAGCCGTCTCGACGTCGACGTGGTAGGCATGGCACTGGCCGATGAAGAAGGTGACGCCCCCTTCGCGGCTGAGCGTCGTCGGGCGACCGGCGATGGCCGTGTTGAAGGCGCAGACTCCGATCAGCAGCACGACGGCGGCGGCCGCGAAGCCGCCCGCAGCGCGCAGGTTGAGCCTTCGGCGCGGCAGGAACGGCACGGCCACGATGACGAGATTGAGCAGGTACTGCGGCCGGATCGCGACAGCTGCCGCGCCGAGCGCGCCGGCCAGCACGCCGAGCAGAAGGGCGGGCCGACCGAGCCTCCGCTGCGCCTCGTACCCGAGCCAGAGCGACGCGAGGAGGAACGCGAGGCCGGGCGATTCCGAGAGGAAGTAGCCGGAGTCGGTGACCGTGAGCGGCCAGATCGCGACGAAGAGCGCCGTGAGGGCCGCGGCGGCGGGAGTCAAGAGCACTCGGGCGAGGCGCCAGGCGAAGAACGGTGTCGCCGCGGCGAGCACCCACCAGATCGCGGCCGCACCCCAGAGCCCGGCGTGTCCACCGCCGAGGATGGCAAGCGGCACCGCGAGGAGCAGGTGCATCCCCTGCGGCTGGAAGGTCGCGTAGGCGTCGAGCCCGTGCCAGTCTGCGATCTGCCTCGCGTAGGTCAGGTACGTGTACATGTCCGAGTACACGTAGTCCTGGGGCTTGTGCAGCCAGAAGATCCATACCGCCCGCGCCGCCGCGCCCACGCCGATCGCAGCGAGGGCGAACCGATCCCAGCGACGATCGGTCAGCCTCATCCGGTCAAGTTAGAGCCGACCCCGCGAATGCCTGCCAGCCCAAGATGCGCCCGGCATGATTCGAACATGCGACCTCTGCCTCCGCAGGGCAGCGCTCTATCCCCTGAGCTACGGGCGCTCGGGACGGTCAGTGTAGCGCCGGCCTAGCCGCGGCCCAGCAGCCGGGAGAGGAGGCCCGGCCTCTGCGGGCGACCCGGCAGGTTCGCCGCGGCGACGCACTCGAGATGGGCGTGACGGCGGCGGCTCGTGTCTCCCTCGGGAGCGATGAGGACGTGGTCGCTCATCGCGTGGAGGTGATAGCCGCAGAGCGGACAGGTGTAGGTGGCCGGCTTGAGGCTTCGCACCGGACGGATGCTGTACCAGTCAGCGGGCTCGAGCCGCGAGCGCGAGCGGCGCGTCATCGGGCACCTCCGTCCGCACGTACGCCAGCGCCACGACGGTGCCGTCCTCGCGGCGCGCGGCGCTCGTCACGCGACCCACCTCGCGTCCTTCGTGCAGCAGTGGCGTGTCGTAGTCGGGCAGCTCGTCGAGCTCGAGGACGCGCAGCCGGCGGTTCGGATGGCCGCGGAAGTGCAGCCGCGCTACCGGCTCCTGACCCGGGTAGCAGCCCTTCGAGAACGAGACGTGCGTCTTGTCGAGGCCCGCCTCCGCGGGAAGGATCCGGTCGTCGATCTCGCGCTCCCAGCGTGGAACTCCGCGCTCGATCCGCCGCAGCTCGACCTCTTCTTCCGAGAGCGTCGGCGCGAGACCGGTGTCGAGCCTCTCGCGTGCCCCGGGCCAGTCTGTCGCGAATCCCTCTCCGCCTCCGAACGCAAGCACCGACTCGTGCTCCTCGGGCTCGATCTCGCACTGCGCGCGCAGACGCATCCGCGTGAGGTGCGCCAGTACGGGGTCGCCCAACCCTGGCTCGGTGAGCACGAGGAAGTCCTTGTCGGCCCGCCGCAGGACTACGAGCGGCGCGACCACTCGTGCCTTGGCCGTGAGGAGAAGCGCCGGGCAGGCCTCGCCCGCCGCCAGCGCCTCGACGTCGTTCGAGACCATCCGCTGCAGGTAGTCCGCCGCGTCCGGCCCCGCGACGCGGACGTAATCGCGCTCTCTCGCAGCCACGTCCATGCCGTCTAGTGTGCCCTCCAATGCCGCTCTTCCGCTCGAAAGCCGAGGACAAGGTGCGCGCCGCGGGCTACGACCCCGCCCGCCTGCCGCCCGGCCAGTACCTGACGGAGAAATGGCCCGTCCTCCACGCCGGGGATGTCGCGCACGTCGACCTCGCCACCTGGAGACTCCGGCTCTTCGGCGAGGTCGAGCAGGAGATGACGCTCGACTACGAACAGCTGCGCGCCTTGCCGGCGACCGACATCACGACCGACATCCACTGCGTCACGCGCTGGAGCCGCTTCGACGCGGGCTTCCGCGGCGTGCACTGGCGGGAGCTCGCCAAGCTCTGCCTGCCTAAGCAATCGGCGCGCTTCGCGATCGCGCATGCCGAGTCCGGCTACACCGAGAACCTGCCGCTCGAGGCACTCGAGGAAGAGAACGCGCTCGTCGCCTACGAGGCCGACGGCGAGGCGCTGACCCCCGAGCACGGCGGTCCCGTGCGGCTCGTCGTTCCCTCGCGCTACTTCTGGAAGAGCGCGAAGTGGCTGAACGGGATCGAGCTGAGAGCGGCCGACCAGCCCGGCTTCTGGGAGCGCTACGGCTATCACAACGACGCCGATCCCTGGCGCGAAGAGCGGTACGGCTTCTAGCGGCGCCATTGACGCCGTCACTCGCGATGTGCGAGTCTCACGTCACCGGCGCCATCCATCTTGCGTACCGGCCCTACCCTCGAACGGGGTAAAGCTTGGGTGAGTGGCTGCCGATAGTCGCGGCGAACCACCTCCCCCTACGAGAAACGGCGCCCACAAGGCGCCGTTTCTCGTTCAGGGCTCGAGCCGAAAGGCTCGTTACATCATCCCGCCCATGTCCGGCATGCCGGCGCCGGCGCCCACGGGAGTCTTCTCCGGGGCCTCGGCGACGACCGCCTCGGTGGTGAGGATGTTCTTCGCGATCGACGCGGCGTTCTGCAGCGCCGAGCGAGTGACCATCGTCGGGTCGCCGATCCCGCTCTTGAGCAGGTCCTCGACCTCGCCGGTCTCGACGTTCAGGCCGTGACCCTTCTCGGCGCCCCGCACCTGCTGGACGACGACGGAGCCCTCGAGGCCCGCGTTGTACGCGAGCTGGCGAAGCGGCTCCTCGAGCGCCCTGATGATGATCTGGGCACCCGTCCGCTCGTCGCCCTCGAGCTTGCCGAGGATGTCGTCCTTCACCGCTTCCGCCGCGTTGATGAGCGCGACGCCGCCACCCGGGACCTGACCCTCCTCGAGAGCCGCGCGGGCGGCCTGCAACGCGTCCTCGACGCGGTGCTTCTTCTCCTTCATCTCCGTCTCGGTCGACGCGCCGACCTTGACCACCGCGACGCCGCCGGACAGCTTCGCGAGCCGCTCCTGGAGCTTCTCGCGGTCGAAGTCGGAGTCCGTGTTCTCGATCTCGGACTTCAGCTGCTTGATCCGGCCCTTGATGGCGTCGGTCTCGCCGGCCCCGTCGATGATCGTCGTCGTGTCCTTGTCGACGACGACGCGGCGGGCGCGGCCGAGCTGCGAGAGCTTCGTGTTCTCGAGCTTGAGGCCCATCTCCTCGGTGATCACCTCGCCGCCCGAGAGGATCGCGATGTCCTCGAGCATGCGCTTGCGGCGATCGCCGAAGCCGGGAGCCTTGACCGCTACGGCCTGGAAGGTGCCGCGGAGCTTGTTGACGACGATCGTGGCGAGCGACTCGCCCTCGACGTCCTCCGCGACGATCAGCAGCGGCTTGCCGGACTGGATCACCTGCTCGAGCACCGGCAGGAGGTCCTTGACCGCGCCGATCTTCTGGTTGGCGACGAGGATGTAGGGGTCCTCGAGCACCGCCTCCATCCGCTCGGGGTCGGTGATCATGTACGGCGAGAGGTAGCCCTTGTCGAACTGCATGCCCTCGGTGAACTCAAGCTCGAGCCCGAGGGTCTGGCCCTCCTCGACGTTGACGACGCCGTCCTTGCCGACCTTCTCGATCGCGTCGGCGATGACGTCGCCGATCTCACGCTCGCGGGCGGAGACGGTCGCGATGCGCGCGATGTCCTCGCGGCCCGAGACGTCCTTCGACTGCGTCTTGAGGTTCTCGACCACGGCGTCGACCGCGGTCTCGACGCCGCGCTTGAGCGCCATCGGATTGGCGCCGGCCGCGACGTTCTTCATGCCTTCGCGGACGATCGCCTGAGCGAGGACGGTCGCCGTCGTGGTGCCGTCGCCCGCGACGTCGTTCGTCGCCGTGGCGACCTCGCGTACGAGCTGGGCGCCCTGGTTCTCGAAGACGTCCTCGACCTCGATCTCGCGCGCGATCGTGACGCCGTCGTTCGTGATGGTGGGCGCGCCGAACTTCTTGTCGAGCACGACGTACCGCCCCTTCGGGCCAAGGGTGACCTTGACCGCGTCACAGAGGATGTTCACGCCGCGCTCGAGCGAGCGCCGCGCATCCTCGTTGAACTTCAGCTCCTTGTGAGCCATGTCTTCTTCTGACCTCCGTTGTTCTTAGGCGACGCCGGCCGGCTCGCGATCGCCCGTGACCTTCGCGAGCACGTCCGACTCGCGGAGGATCAGGTAATCCTCGGTGCCGACCTTGATCTCGGTCCCGCCGTACTTGGAGAAGACGATCTCGTCGCCCTCCGCCAGGTCCATCGGGACGAACTTTCCGTTGTCGTCCCGGCTGCCCGGGCCGACGGCGAGGACGCGGCCGCGCTGCGGCTTCTCCTTCGCGGTGTCCGGAAGCACGATGCCGCTCGTCGTCGTCTCCTCCTCTTCGAGGACCTCGACGATGAGGCGGTCACCAAGCGGCTTCAGGTTCATGCACAGCCTCCTGACTGCTCTCAGTGACAGTTCCTGGCACTCTCACCCGAAGAGTGCCGGAGCCATTGTAAAGCTGGCACTCCCGCGACGCAAGTGCCAACCGTCGCCCGATGGTAGAACCGGGCGGGTGCAGCGGGAGTTCTCGGCAGGAGGCGTGCTGGTGCGGACGATCCGGGGCCGGCCGCACGTCGCCGCCATCCGTCCACGGGGCCGGGACCGCGTGTGGGCCCTGCCGAAGGGCCACATCGACGAGGGCGAGTCGGCGGCCGAAACGGCGATGCGGGAGGTGCGGGAGGAGACCGGCGTCGAGGGCCGGCTCGTCGAGAAGCTCGGCGACGTCCGCTACGTCTACACAGCCAGCTGGGAAGGGCGGAAAGGCGAGCGGATCTTCAAGGTCGTCAGCTTCTTCCTCCTGCGAGCGGGACGCGGACGGATCGGCGGCATCGACCAGGCGATGCGGATCGAGGTCGCGGAGGCGCGCTGGCTGCCGCTCGACGAGGCGCCCCGGCTTCTCACCTACGGCGGCGAGCGCGAGATGGCGCTGAAGGCGCTCGAGAGGCTGAGCTCGTGACGCGCTTCCTCTCCGTCGCCGACTACGAGCGGCTCGCCGAGGAGCGGCTCGAGCCCGGGCCCTGGGCGTACCTCGTGGGCGGCGCGGGAGACGAGTGGACGCTCCGGGAGAACTGCGCGGCGTTCGAGCGCTGGACGTTCCGGCCTCGCGTGCTCTGCGACGTGTCCGAGATCTCGACGGCGACGAGCGTCCTCGGGACGCGCATCGAGCTGCCGGTCGTCGTCGCACCGGTCGCGTACCAGCAGCTGTACGATCCGGACGGCGAGTGCGCGACGGCGCGCGCAGCCGCCTCGGTCGGCGCCGGGATGGCGGTCTCGACGTTCGGCACGAGGACGCACGAGGAGATCGCGGCGGCCGCGCCGGGCCTGCTCCAGTGGTGTCAGCTCTACGTCTTCCAGGACCGGGGTTTCACCCGCGAGCATCTCGCAGGGGCCGCTGACGCCGGCTGCAGCGCCGTCGTCCTCACCGTCGACACGCCCCGCCTCGCGCAACGTGAGCGCGATCTGCGCGTCGGCTTCGAGATCCCGCCCGACCTGCCGCTTCCTTACGCCCGCGGAGCCGTCGGCGCAACGCCGGGGAACCCGGCCGACCAGTTCGCGCTCCTCGACGCTTCCGTCTCGTGGCGCGACCTCGAGTGGATCGCGAGCGAGGGGCGGCTGCCCGTCGTCCTCAAGGGGATCGTCACCGCCGAGGACGCGAAGCTCGCAATCGAGCACGGCGCGGCGGCGATCGTCGTCTCGAACCACGGCGGCCGCCAGCTCGACGGCGTTCCCGCGACGCTCGACGCTCTGCCGGAGGTGGCCGAGGCGGTCGCCGGCCGCGTCGAGGTCTACCTCGACGGCGGCATCCGCCGAGGCACCGACGTGGCGAAGGCGCTCGCGCTCGGAGCGCACGCTGTGCTCGCCGGCCGAGCCCCGGTCTTCGGCCTCGCAGCGGCGGGCGAAGACGGTGCCCGCCACGTCCTCGAGTTGCTGCGGGAGGAGCTGGCCCTGACGTTGTGCCTGCTCGGCTGCTCTTCGCCGAAAGAGCTCACGCCGGCGCACGTCCAACGCGTCTCGTCGTAGCTGGCAGACTCCCGGCCACGATGTACGCCCTCAACTTCTACTCGCCGCTCGTCGCCGACCAGCTGCGATCGGGGCGGAAATCGGCCACGATCCGGCTCGGCGACAAGTCCGGCAAGTACAAGAAGGGCATGGTCGTCCGCGTTCTGTGCGGCGTCCGCTTCAGCCCGCGCGAGCACGTCTTCGACGCGGTGATCGACAAGGTAGAGGTGAAGACCCTCGGCGAGCTCTCGCCGCGGGAGATCGAGCACGACAACCCCGAGATCCGCCGCACCGACGAGATGGCGAACTTCCTCGGCCAGCTCTACAACCGCGAGGTCCAGCCGGAAGACCTCGTCACGGTCATCCGCTTCTCGCAGATCATGAGCGGCCCGGTCGTGCCCTCGTTCGAGGGCGAGATCTTTTAGCGGCGAGCTCCACCATCTCCGCACCCAGATCCGCGGCATCCTCGTCGCCCAGCGGCGCGAGAGCCTGCCAGGCGTGGAAGTCCGTACAGACCCGGATTGCGGCCTCGACCCGGCCGCCCCTCCCGTAGCCACGCGCGAGCGTCTTCCGTACGACTTCGAGATACGCGCTCAATCCAGGCTCGATCACGCGCCGCAGAGACGGTAGGACCTCCGCGTCACGGAGGACGCGAGCGGTCATGGGCTCGGTCTCGCGGTACCACGCGTACAGCTCGCGCAGTCCCTGGCGGAGATCGGCCCACTGCGTCGGGTCGGGCGCCGGATGTTGCGCGCGCCATTGGGCCGACGGCACACCCGCGTGAGGAGCCGGGCCCGGCGCGGTGAGATCCGCGCCGGGCCCCACACCCGCTACTGCGTCCAGCGCCAGGTCCAGGAGCTCGACCCGAACGCGTTCGCGAGGTGCACGACGAACGTGTGCGTGCCCGACGTGAGGTAGTAGTAGGTCTTCGGGGACGCGCACGAGGTGAACGCCGAGCCGTCGAGCGAGCACGTCGTGCTCGTCACGGTGCCGGTCGTCGTCCAGGCGAACGTCGAGTACCACCCGCCGTTCGGGACCTGCGTGAAGCGGAGCGTCGGTGCTCCCGTGGCGGCGGAGGCGATCGTCCAGGCCCACGTCGCCGACACTGAGCCGGCGCCGTTCGCCGCGGTGACGACGAACTTGTGCGATCCGACGCCGAGGCCCGAATACGACCAAGGCGACGTGCAGGGAACGGCGGTGCCGCCGTCGAGCGAGCAGGTCACGCTCGTCGGAGACCCGGTCGTCGTCCAGGCGAAGGACGCGGAAGTCGACGTCGTCGACGAGCTCGGCTCGGAGGTCAGCGTGATCGTCGGAGCCGACGGTCCGGGCGGAGGCGGCGAGCTCGACCCCGAGTCGAGCACCGTGCCGAAGTCCTGCGTCCAGTACCAGGCGCCGTTCGCGCTCTGCACTGCTCCGACACCGATCGCGCGGAAGGACGCGTTCTCGATGTTGGCCTTGTGGCCCGCGGAGTTGAGCCACGCGTTCATGACGTCCTGCGGCGTCTGGTAGCCGTAGGCGATGTTCTCGCCCCAGCCGATGTTGGTCGTCGGATAGCCGCACGCGGCGAGCCGGTCCGACACGGTCCGCGCGACGGGCGGCGCGGGATCGTCGTGCTGCATGTACTGGTAGTAGGCCATGTGCGCCGACTTCCACTGCGCGGAAGCAGTGAGCGTCGGCGAGACCCCCAGCGTCGGCAGGCCGAGAGCCTGGCGATGCTGGTTGACGAGTGACACGACCTGCGATGCGAACGATGTGTTCGGCGTCCCCCATGCCGCATCCGGCGTGCAGTTGCCGACGAGCGCCTTGGCGGAGCCCGGCGCGACGAGTGCGACGACAGCGGCGAGCACGCCGAGCGCAAGCGCAAGTGAATGCGGGACGAAACGTCCTGGCTTGTGAAGCAAGGTGAAACCCCCAATTCGGCGCGGAACCGACCCGGTCCGCGCGTTTTCCCTCCCGCGGACAGTGTTGCAGGGTTTTTTGCAACCCGCTACCCCCGCATGGGTGAGCGGTCAGGCGCGGCGGATCTTGGAGCCGAACAGCTCGTTCGGCCGCACCGCCGCGCCGCATTCCTCGCAGTCGACCACGGCCACTGACGAGAACGGGGCCCCGCAGGAGGGGCAACGGCGGAGGAGCTCGCCGCCGCATTGTGAGCAGGTCGCGGGCATCTCGGCCTCGAACTCCGCGAACCAGCGGCGTGCAGCGCCGCAGCCGAGACAGAATGCGACCCAGTCGCCCAGCACCTTTCGACGCTCTTGCCGCAACCAGTCCGCCGCCTTGGCCACGTCCTGACGATAGCCGTCGCCCTCGGCCTGCTGGCCAGCTGCGGCGGAGACCCGGCGTATCACTCGACCCGCGGCGCGCGGCTCGTTCGGTTCACGCTGCACAGCCGGCTGACGCATCGAGATCTGCACGAGGTGCTCGTCGTCCCGCCGCACCACGGGCCCTGGCTGCTCGTCCTGCTGCACGGGAAGGGCGGGACTCCGGCCCAGTTCCTGAGCAAGCCGTTCTTCGACACGCTCGCCTCGCTCGGCGGGCGCGCCCCCGAGGTCCTGCTGCTCGACGGCGGCGACGACAGCTACTGGCACGACCGCGCCGACGGCGCCTGGGGCTCGATGGTGCTCCGTGAGGCGATCCCCGCCGGAGAAAGGCGCACACACCCGAGGCGGGTCGCGATCGGCGGGATCTCGATGGGCGGCTACGGCGCGCTCCTGCTCGGCTCGCGGCAGCGGAGCTTCTGCGCGGTCGGTGTCCAGTCGCCCGCGTTGTGGCTGAGCCCGGGCGAGACAGCCCCGGGCGCGTTCGACGACGCGCAGGACTACTACCGGAACGACGTCTTCAGGCTGAAGCCCCCGCATCCGCTCTGGATCGACCTCGGAGCGAGCGATCCCTTCTACCGGGCGACGCTCGCGTACGCACGGCGCGCGGGCGTGCACGCTCACGTCTCGCCGGGCGGGCACGCCGCCACCTTCTGGGACGCGCACACGCCGGCGTTCCTACGCTTCTTCGCGCGTGCCTGCGCCTGACCCGAAGATCGAGCTGCACGTCCACCTCGAGGGGACGGTGCGACCGAACGCGCTGCGCGAGATCGCGAAGCGGAACGACTACGCGCTCCCGGACGACCTCGAGTCGCTGTACCGCTACCGCGACTTCCGTCATTTCATCGAGGTCTTCGAGCTGACCACGGGGGCGCTTACGCGTTACGAAGACTTCCGGCAGATCGTCGTCGACTACGCCGCGGAAGCGGCGGCGCATGGCGCGGTCTATCTCGAAGGGATCTTCACGCCCGGTCTGTGGCGAGGGCTCGACACCGACGAGGTCTTCACCGGCTATTGCGACGGCGCACAGGAGGCGTTCGAGCTCCACGGCGTCGCGGTGCGCCTTACGCCGGACATCCCGACGGTGTACTCGCCGGAGGAGGCGGAGAAGGTCGCGAGGTTCGCGATCGCCTACCGCGAGCGAGGCGTCGTCGGGCTCGGAGTCGGCGGCCTCGAGTTTCCGACCGCGCCGTTCGAGCCTGCGTTCGCGCTCGCGCGCGAGGGCGGCGTCGGCTCCGTGCCGCATGCCGGCGAGCTCGCGGGCTCGGACTCGGTGCGGAGCGTTCTCGAAGGGCTGGCAGCCGACCGGATTCGGCATGGCATCCGTTCGGTCGACGATCCCGGCCTCGTCTCCGAGCTCGCAGGGCGCGGCACAGTCCTGGACATCTGCCCCCTCTCGAACCTCCGCACGGGCGCGGTCCGCTCCCTCGAGGAGCATCCGCTCCCACAGCTCGTGGCCGCAGGCGTGCGCTGCTCGATCTCGACCGACGACCCGGCGATGTTCGACACCGACCTGACGCGCGACTACGAGGCCGCAGCCTCCCTCGGCGTCCCGCCGCGCGCCGCGTACGAGGCCGGCCTCGCGGGCGCTCTCTGCGACGAGGACACGCGTGCGCGCCTACGGCAGATCGGCGACTCCCACAACTGGGACGACCGCTAGGGTTTCGGCCGATGGCGATCGCAAGAGAGGCGGAGCCGGTCAGCTCGCTCCACGAGGTGCGCGAGGCCGGCCTCGACCGCGAGGACCTGCTCGGCGTCTACCGCAACATGCTCGTCACCCGCGGCGTCGAGGAGCGCGGCCACATCCTCTACCGCCAGGGGAAGATTCCCGGCTCGTTCTACACCGGCCGCGGCAACGAAGCCGCCTCCGTCGGCGTCGCTACTGCGATGGGCCCGGACGACGTGGGGACACCGCTGCATCGGGACATGGGGGTGCACATCACGCGGGGCGTCGAGCCCTGGCGGATCTTCGCCCAGTACATGGGACGTCAGGACGGCCCCACGCACGGCCGCGACGGGAACGTCCACATGGCCGACTCGCAGCTCGGGCTGATCGCGATGGTCAGCCACCTGCCCGCGATGCTTCCGGTCGCCACCGGTTGCGCCCTTGCGTTCCGGATCCGCGACGAGTCGCGGGTCGCCGTCGGCTGGTTCGGCGAGGGAGCCTCCGCGCGCGGCGACGCGCACGAGTCGATGACCCTCGCTGGCACGCGGAAGCTGCCGATCGTCTTCGTCTGCGACAACAACCAGTGGGCGTACTCGACGCCGACGCACCTCGAGTTCGCGACCGAGCACGTCGCCGACCGGGCCGAGGCCTACGGCTTCGAGGGAGTCGTCGTCGACGGAACCGACGTCCTCGCCGTCTACCGCGAGGCGAAGCGCGCGATCGACAAGGCGCGCGCCGGTGGCGGCCCGACGCTGCTCGAGTGCCTCACGCTGCGGATGGAGGGCCATGCCGTCCACGACGACGCCTTCTACGTCCCGAAGCCGCTGTTCGAGCGCTGGGCGGAGTCCGACCCGATCGAGCGCTTCCGCACCTGGCTGCGCGACAACGCCGACCTGTCGGACGAGGAGGAGGACGAGATCGCGGGAGGCGTCAAGAAGCTTCTCAACGACGCGCTCCAGCGAGCCGAGGAGTCGCCGCAGCCCGATCCGGCGACCCTCACGCACGGCGTCTTCGCCTCGCCCGAGGACCTCGACACGCCCCATCACAAGTAATGGCCGAACTCACGTATTTGCAGGCAATTTCCGACGGGCTCCGCACGGAGATGCGCCGCGACAAGCGCGTCTTCCTGATCGGCGAGGACGTGGGGGTCTACGGCGGGGCCTTCAAGGTGTCGCTCGGCTTCCAGGAGGAATTCGGCCCCTGGCGCGTGATCGACGCGCCGCTCGCCGAGGCCGCGATCGTCGGCGGCTGCACCGGCGCCGCGATCATGGGCCTGCGCCCCGTC
Organism: Gaiellaceae bacterium; assembly: GCA_035653435.1. Classification (GTDB taxonomy): domain Bacteria; phylum Actinomycetota; class Thermoleophilia; order Gaiellales; family Gaiellaceae; genus Palsa-739. The sequence goes on along the minus strand of DASRBY010000014.1, from coordinate 56,605 downwards.
GCAGAGATGCAGTTCGCAGACTTCATCTCCTGCGCCTGGGATCAGCTCGTCACCGTCGCGGCCAAGCAGCGCTGGCGCGCGGGCACGCCGGTGCCGATGGTGGTGCGCCTGCCGTCGGGCGGCGGCTTCTCGGGCGGGCCGTTTCACTCCCAGAATCCGGAGTCGTCGTTCGCACACATCCCCGGCCTCAAGTGCGTCTGCCCCGCGACGCCGGAGGACGCCAAGGGCCTCCTGATCAGCGCGATCGAGGATCCGAGCCCGGTCCTCTACTTCGAGCACAAGCACCTCTACCGGCGCATCAAGGGCGAGGTGCCCGAGGAGCGCTACACGACGCCGCTCGGCAAGGCGCGCATCCATCGCGACGGCGAAGACGTCTCGGTCATCACCTGGGGCGCGATGGTCTACACGGCCGACGAGGCGGCGCAGCAGCTCGAATCCGACGGGGTCTCGGTCGAGATCGTCGACCTACGCACCGTCATGCCGTGGGACAAGGCGGCCGTGCTCGAGTCGGTGCGGAAGACGTCGAAGGTCCTCGTCCTGCACGAGGACACCCGTAGCGGCGGCTTCGGAGGAGAGATCGCCGCGACCATCGCGGAGGAGGCGTTCGAGGACCTCGACGCGCCGGTCAAGCGCCTCGCCGCCCCCGACACGCCCGTCCCGTTCTCGCCGCCGCTCGAGAAGGCATACATCCCGCAGGTCGAGGACGTCGCCGGCGCCCTGCGCGAGCTCGCGGAGTACTAGAAGGAGAGAAATGGCCACGGAGACTGCAGTCGACGTCGTGATGCCGCAGATGGGCGTGTCCGTCTCGGAGGGGACGGTCACGCGCTGGCTGAAGCAGGAGGGCGAGCAGGTCGAGGCCGACGAGCCGCTGCTCGAGATCTCCACCGACAAGGTCGACACCGAGGTGCCGAGTCCCGCCTCCGGCACGCTGACGCAGATCCTCGTCCAGGAAGGCGAGACCGTGGACGTCGGGACGAAGCTCGGACAGATCGGGGGCTCGGCCGCGGCGGAGGCTCCTGCCGCGGAGCCCGAGCCGCCGGCGCCCGCAGCCGATGAGGCACCGGAGCCGGCAACCGCGGAGGCCGAGGCCGAGGCGGCATCGCCGGCCGAGACTCCTGCTCCGACCGCGCCGGAGCCCTCCGCAGCGCCTCCCGCAGCCGAGCAGTCTTCCGGCAACGGCAAGGCGTTCGTCTCCCCGGTCGTCGCGAGGATCGCCGGCGAGCACGGGATCGACCCCTCCCAGGTGCCCGGCACCGGCTCCGGCGGCCGCGTGACGAAGAAGGACATCCTCGCGTTCGTCGAGTCCGGCGGAGCCCAGCAGGAACAGGTTGCTCCGGCTGAGGAAACCCCACAGGCCGAGGCGCCCCCGGCTCAGGCTCCGGCGCCCGCACAAGCGCCGCCGCCGAAGCCTCCGGCCCCCGCCCCGGTCGCGGCGGGCGAGACGCTCCCCGGCGAGACGGTCGAGCCCATGACCGCGATGCGGCGCGGCATCGCCGAGCACATGCGCCGCTCGCTCGACACGGCCGCCCACGTTACGAGCGCGATCGAGGTCGACTTCTCGCGCATCGTGGCCGTCCGCTCGCGGTTGAAGAAGGAGTACGAGGCCGCCTACGGCGTCAACCCGACCTATCTCGCCTTCGTCGCGAAGGCATCGGTCGAGACCTTGCGCGACTACCCCTACGTCAACGCCGAGATGCGCGGCGACTCGATCGTCACGCGCAACTTCGTCAACCTCGGCATCGCCGTCGAGCTCGAGGAGGGCAAGGGCCTGATCGTTCCGGTGATCCGGAACGCCGAGGGCCTGAACCTGCTGGGGATCGCGCGCGGTATCGCCGAGATCGCCGCGAAGGCGCGCAACAAGCAGCTCGTGCCCGACGACGTCCAGGGCGGCACGTTCACGATCACGAACCCGGGCGGCTACGGCACCTTCCACGGCACGCCCGTGATCAGCCAGCCGCAGTCCGCGATCCTCGGGACGTACGCGCTCGTGAAGCGGCCGTGGGTGGTCGAGGACGAGAACGGCAACGACGCGATCGCGATCAAGCCGATGATGAACATCACGCTCACCTACGACCACCGCCTCGTCGACGGTGCCCTCGCGGGCCGCTTCCTCCGCGACCTCCGCGGGCGGCTCGAGGCCTGGGAGGGCGACGGGGAGTAATGGGTCAGCGGCTCGTCCCGTTCCTCGGCTACGAGGACGCGGCCGCCGCGATCGACTGGCTCTCCGCGGCCTTCGGCGCGACCGAGAATGCCGAGGCGCGACAGGCCGGGGAGGACGGCACGGTCTGGCACGCCGAGCTCGACTTCGAGGGCTCGACGGTCTTCCTGTCGACGCCGGAGGGCTACGTCGGCTCGCGCAAGCACCGGGAGCGCTGTGAGATCGAGCGCCGGATGCACGAGAACGCCTGGGTGATCGACGGGCTGTTCATCGAGGTGAGCGACGTGGAGGCCCATCACGCGCGAGCCGTCGAGGGCGGGGCGACGGTCCTCCGCGCGCCCGAGGAGCCGGGCATCGGCTTCCGCATCTACACGGCCGAGGACCTCGAGGGTCACCGCTGGATGTTCGGCCAGCGGCTAGAGAACGACACGAGCTAGGGCGGCAAGCGCCTCGGACTCCACAGCCGGCATTGCCGCGTCCCTGCCGTAGCGAGCGAGGATCGCGTTCAGGTTCAGCGCCAGCACCCTCGCGCGAAGCAGGGAGTCTTCGGAGACCGGGCCGTACTCGCGCAGAAACTCCGCCCGACTCGCCGGCGGGACGAAGCTCCAGACGAGCTGAAGGTCCTGGCCGGGGTCGGCCCGGCAGACGTCAACCCAGTCTATGACGCCGCTCAGCTGACCCTCGTGGACGAGCAGCTGGCGAAAGTGGAGGTCTCCATGGACGACGGCTGTCGGCTCGGCCGGCGGCAGCGTCTCCGCCTCCCGGAGAACCTCTTCGACGCGGGGCGGCGACTGCCAGAGGTCGTCGATCGCCGAGAGCGCCTGGCGCACGCGCGGGACGCGGAAGGACATGTCGGAGCGGCGCTGGAGGTCGACGGGCAGATCGAGGTCGTGGGCGTGCAATGCCCGCAGGAACCGGGCCAGCGGCCGCGCCAACCGCTGCCGCGTCTCGTCGCCGAGGCCGACCGCCTCCTTGCCGGGGATGTAGCGGGCGCCGTAGAACGGCCACGGGAACGCGTCGCTCGGCACACCGACGTACTCGGGCCGCGGGATCGCCGTGGGCACCTCCAGCAGAGGAAGGACCGCGATCTCACGCTCGGTTCCCGGAACGACGACCTCGCGTCGGGGGAAGCGAAAGACCCACTCGTCGTCCACGAGGAAGACGGAGTAGTCCCAGCCCTCGCCGACGGCGACGAGCGACCGCACCGGCACGTCTGGAAACTGCGCTGCGAGGAGCTGCTTCGCGAGCCGCTCGTCGACCGCTATCTCGGCCGCCCAGTCAGACATGCGCGAGGACGCCCGCGAGCGGGCGCGGGATCTCGTCCGGCTCCATGGCCTCGACGAGGAGCGGCGGGTAGCGGTGCTGACGGCCGCCGTTCTGGAGCCAGCGCCGGAGCTGCCGATCGACGGGGCGCCCGCGCCAGAAGACCTGGTTCTGGAAGTTGCGAAACGTCTCGAGCTCGCCTTGCGCGGCGACTACCTCCTCCACGCGGCCGACGCCGAGCGCCCGGATGAGCTCGTCCTCGAGGTCCTTGACGCAGACGTATGTGGCATCGCCCAGCACGCGCCGGAACCAGCGCTCCTCACCCGCGTCGCACAGCCCGGCCGCCCGCTCGCCCTCGTGCTCCGCGAAGGCGCGCCGGATCGCCTGAGCGCCTCCGATCGGGACGACCGCCACGCCGTCCCGTGCGAGATCCCGCCCGAGCTTCGCCGCGACCGCCTCGAGGGCGATCCGGTCAGTGACTCCCTCGACGAGTACGACTGCGCTCATGGGCGGCCACGCTAGCCTGAGGGCGTGGCGACCGGGGGCTACCTCCTCCAGCTCGGCGAGGTGCCGTATCTCGAGGCGTGGGAGCTGCAGCGCTCGCTCGCCGGCGCGGTCTCGCAAGGTGCGATTCCCGACACGATCCTCCTGCTCGAGCATCCGCCCGTCGTGACCCTCGGACGGCGCACCGACGAGACCGCAGAGCTGCACGTTCCCGACGGCGCGGCGGTGGAAGTGGTCGAGACCGATCGCGGCGGGAAGTCGACGTTCCACGGGCCCGGACAGCTCGTCTGCTACCCGATCCTCGACCTCAAACGGCACGGCCGAGACGTGAAGCAGTACGTCCGCAACCTCGAGGAGGCGCTGATCGGGACGCTCGCTCCGCTCGGGGTCGAGGGGATGCGGCTCGAAGGGCTCACGGGCGTCTGGCTCCCGCGGCCGCCGCGCAAGATCGCGTCGATCGGAGTGCACGTCTCGCGCTGGGTGACGACGCACGGCTACGCGCTCAACGTCGACCTCGACCCGGCTCCGTTCACCGACTGGATCACCGCCTGCGGGCTCGAGGACGCGATGTTCACGACGATCGCGCGCGAGCTCGGCCGGCCCGTGACCGTCGACGAGCTTCGGCCGCACGCCGTCGAGGCGCTCGAGGACGTGTTCGGGCTCGAGCTCGAGGAACTGCCTGCGGAGGACGGCACGGGCCTCTGGCCGCAGCCCGTCCACGCGCAGCTAGCCGGGTAGCCAGCCCTCCTCATACCGGCTGAAGCGGTCGCCGGGGAAACGGGAGTACGCAACCCGTGCTTCGGTCGTCTCCTCCTCCACGCCGGCGCCGTGACGCCGCGCTGTCTCGTCGACGGTGTACGCGCCCCAGCCCTCTTCCGCGCCGCGTGTCCCGACCGCGACCACCACGGCCGGCCCGCTCCCCGCCCCCACGATGACGTGATTCGTTCCCGGCGGACAATGGACGAGATCCCACGGGCGCAGCGGGCGCTCCTGACCCTCGACGATCAGCAACGGCTCGCCGGCGAGCACGAGGAAGTCCTCCTGCTCGCTCTCGTGGTGGTACATCGCCATCGGCTCGCCCGGGCCGAGGACGCTCACGTTGACCCCGAGCTGCCACATCTCGGCGTTGCCCTCGAAGAACGTCAGCTTCCCGCCCTGGCCGTTGTGTCGCCAGCGCGCGTCCTTCGCATTGAGCACGAACCAGCCTTCGCCGACCGGGATCCGCCCGTGCTCCGTGTCCTCGAGCGGCGCCTCGGGGATCATCGGGAGGGGAGCCAGTCCTCCGAGAACTCGCCCGGCTGCCGCGCCGGGAAACGCCCGTACGCAATCTTCGGGTCGTTGGTCTCCTCGGGGCTCGCCGCGTCGTGCTTCGAGGCGACGTCGCTGAGCGGATAGCCGCCCCAGCCCGGGCCGTCCTGGTGCTCGCGCGCCCCGATCGCGAGGATCGCCGACGGCCCGCTGCCGGCGCCGACGATCGTGTGCGAGACACGCGCGGGCTTGTGGAAGTAGTCCCACTGCCGCAGCGGGCGCTCTTCGTCCTCGACGATCAGCAGTGCCTCGCCGGACAGCACGAGGAATCCCTCCTGGTCGGCCTCCCAGTGGTACATCGCCATGGGCTCGCCCGGCCCGAGGACGAAGAGGTTCACTCCGACCTGGGCCTTGTCGTCCTCCACCAGCTGTGTCACGAACCCTCGCGGGCCGCGATCCCACCACTGCATCTCGCGGACGTTGCGGACGAACCACTCGGGCACGGCGCGAGTCTATGCGCGGAGACCGTCGAGCACGACCTCGAGGTACCGGCGCCACTGACCGGGCGGTGCCGAGGTCAGCGCCGAGCGAACGAGCGCTCGGACGTCGGCCGGCTTGACGTCCCGTCGCACCGCTCCGGCCCGCTGTGCGCGGGAGACGATCTTCCCGACCAGCCTCTCGAGGTCGGCCGCTCCCGGCTTGTCCCCGCAATGCACGATGCAGCGGTGTAGGCCTGGCGTCCGCATGTTGAGCTCGGCGACCCTGTGGACGAAGTCGAAGAAGGCCTCGCCCGGATCGTCGGCCGCCAGCGCCTCCCGCGCGACCGCCCGCATCTGCGCGACGCGCCGCTCGACGACCGCGTACATGAGGTCGTCCTTGGTGGGGAAACGGCGGAAGACCGTGCCGTGGCCGACCCCGGCGTGCCGCGCGATCTCGTCGATGCTCGCGTCGGGCCCCGACGCGGCGAACACATCGGCCGCCGCGTCGAGCACCCGCTCGAGATTCCGCCGCGCATCGGCGCGGAGCTCGGTCATCAGCCCACCAGAGCCGGCTCCGCCTCGGCCGCCGCCTCGATCCTCGCGACGTGGTGCTTGCGGAGCAGCGCGACCAGGACCACGAGGCTGAGGGCGACGAGCACGCCGGCGCCCGCGAACGCGTAATGGAAGCCGTGAACCTGCGCAGCCGGCGAGCCCCCTGGCGTGTGGCTTGCCGCAATCGTGGTCAGGATCGCGAGCCCGAGCGCGCCGCCGACCTGCTGCGAGGTGTTGAAGAGCCCGGAGGCGAGCCCCTGGTCCTCGTCGTCGAGACCGGTCGTGGCCACGAGCGTGAGCGGCATGAAGATTGCGCCCATTCCGAGCGAGCCGACGATCATCCCCGGCAGGACGTCGACCGCGTACGAGCCGTCGACGGGCATCCGGGCGAAGAGGATCATCCCGACGACGGTCAGCACCATGCCGGCAGCGGCTACGGGCCGCACGCCGATGCGCGGCGCGAAGCTCGAGGCGAGACCTGCCGAGAGCATGATGCCGGCGGTGAACGGCAGGAACGAGACGCCGGCCTTGAGGGGGCCGAAGCCGAGGATCTTCTGGATGTAGAGCGAGTTGAAGAAGAACATCGCGAACATCCCCGAGAAGGCGAGGAACATGGCGAGGTTGGCCGTCAGGAGCGACCGGACGCGGAAGATCGAGAGCCGTACGAGCGGCTCCGACGAGCGCTGCTCGATGGCGACGAAGGCAGCGAGGAGCGCGACGGCGACGACGAACGAGACGATCGTCAGCGTCGATCCCCAGCCGTGCGAGGCCGAGTTGACGAGCCCGTACACGAGCGCCATCAGGCCGCCCGTGACCGTCACCGCGCCCGCGAGGTCGTAGCCCTGGTGCGCGTGCTCGTCCTTCGACTCCGGCACGAGCCGAGTCGCCGCGACGAACGTGAGGATGCCGACCGGCACGTTGACGAAGAAGATCCAGCGCCACGAGAACGACTGCGTCAGCGCTCCGCCGAGCACGAGCCCGACCGCCGAGCCGCCGATCGCGATTGCGGCCCAGACGCCGAGCGCCCGGGCGCGCTCCTTCCCCTCGGCGAACGTCGTAGAGATGATCGAGAGCGCAGCCGGAGAGATGAGTGCGGCGCCGAGACCCTGCAGCGCCCGGAATCCGATCAGCTCCCCGGAGGTCGACGAGATGCCGTCGAGCAGGGACGCGGCGGTGAAGATGACGAGGCCGACGAGGAAGAGCCGTTTCCGTCCCAGGAGGTCACCCGCGCGGCCGCCGAGCAGTAGGAAGCCCGCAAAGACGAGCGTGTACGCGTTGATCACCCACTGCAGGCTGGCCTCGGTGAAGCCGAGCGAGCTCTGGATGTGGGGCAGCGCGACGTTCACGATCGTCGCATCGAGGACGACCATGAACTGCGCGAAGCAGATGATGACGAGGACGATCCAGGGATTCGTGGAATGGCGGCTCATTCGACTCCTTGACGTAAGCGGACTCATCAGTCCGTTTCAGGCTAGCAACGGTCGGTCTGTCTACGCCACCTAGACTTGAACGCAGCTATGAACTCATCGCTTCCCGTCGCCGAGCGCCCCCGCCGGCCCGAGTGGATGAAGGTGCGCGGGCCGTCGAAGGACGGCTCGTACTTCGACGTGCAGAAGCTCGTGCACGGGCTGTCGCTGCACACGATCTGCGAGGAGGCGCGCTGCCCGAACATCTCCGAGTGCTGGGGTCGGGGCACCGCGACGTTCCAGATCCTCGGCGACACCTGCACCCGCGCCTGCCGGTACTGCTACGTCCACTCCGGCAAGCCGGAGTCTCCGCCCGACCCGCTCGAGCCGCTGCGGCTGGCGCAGGCTGCAGCGCAGATGCAGCTCAAGCACGTGGTCGTCACCTCGGTCGACCGCGACGACGTCGCCGACCGCGGAGCCGGCCACTACGCGGCGACGATCCGAGCGCTCAAGGCGAAGCTGCCAGAGGCCTCCGTCGAGGTGCTGACGCCCGACTTCCTCGGCGTCGAGGAGGAGGCGCTGCAGACGGTGCTCGCAGCCCGGCCCGAGGTCTTCAACCACAACATCGAGACCGTGCGCCGCCTGCACGCGCGGATGCGCGGCGCGAAGGCGAGCTACGACGGCGCGCTGAGGCTGCTGCGCCGGGCGAAGGAGATCGCCGACTACCCGGTGCTGACGAAGTCGGGGATCATCGTCGGCCTCGGCGAGACGAACGCGGAGGTGGTGGAGACGATGCGCGACCTGCGGCAGAACGGCGTCGACGTCGTCACGATCGGCCAGTACCTCCAGCCGAGCGCGAAGCACGCCCCGATCGACCGCTGGGTCCATCCCGACGAGTTCCGCTGGTTCCGCGAGCAGGGCGAGGCCCTGGGCTTCGGCTCGGTCTTCTCGGGCCCGCTCGTCCGCTCGAGCTACCGCGCCGACGAGCAGCGGCACGCGGCCGAGTCGGGGCGGGGCGCGATCTCGTACTGAAAAGGAAAGGCCCGGTCTCCCGGGCCTCTCCAACGACGGTGCGAAGGTACTTAGTTCTTCTTCGCGAGTGCGGGCAGGAGATTCCCCGCGTTGGGCGATCCGAGACCCGTCACGGGATCCCAGCCGGTGCCGGTGTCGTAGCCCTGCACACCGGTCAGCTCCGAGACATCGTTGTTGCCGGTGGTGATGTCGTGGAAGTCTGCCGCGTACTTCTGTTGGGCCTGACCGAACTGGTACAGCGACTGGTTGATGTTGCCGAGGTCGTGGCCGGCGATCTGCCCGGCATCCGCCGCGAGACCGGCCCACTGCGGGGAGCCCGCGCTCGTGCCGCCGATGGCGAAGAAGGCCGGGAAGTCCGGCGGAAGCCCGAAGAGGTCCTGCAGCGCCCACCCGATGTGCGTCAGCACGCCGCCGCTCGCACCGGCGTTGTATGCAACGTCCGGCACACCGCGACCCGGGTGTGGGTCGCCGCCCTTGACCAGCGCCTGCTGCCATGACGGGCGACCGTAGATCGTGCTGAAGCCACCGCCGGAGCAGTTGATGTCGTTCGGGCCGATTGCCGGCGGATTGCAGCCGAAGAGCGGCTCTGTCCAGGCCGTCTCGTTGCCGTAGGCGCCGGTGTTGCTGTCGGCGAGCAGCGTCGTGCCGCCGACACCCGTCACGTTCGGATCCGAGGCCGGCGAGCTCGCCGCGAGGATGGCCGCGGTGCCGTCGCAATTGAACTGCGACGCGCCACTGTCACCCGACGACGCGAAGAAGGTGATGCCTTCGTCCACGCCCTTCTGGAAGATCGCGTGCTCCTGGCTGAGGAGAGAAGGATCGACGCAGCCCTCGGCCTCGCCGAAGCTCTGCGAGACGACGTCCCCGACCTTGTTATCTACCACGTACTTCGTGACGTTGAGGATGTCCTGATCGTTGTTGCTCGGCGCAAGGGCGAGCACGATGTTCGCGCCCGGAGCCATGGCATGCGCCCACTGAACGTCGAGGGACGTCTCGATGGCCCAGCCGAACATGTTGCCGTCGTTGACGTCAAACGCCGGCGGGCTACCTGCCGGGGTGATGATCGAGAAATTCGGGTCCGGAAGACCGAACTCGACGTCGAAGTCATGGAGGTCAGCCGCAATCGTCGGGCTGCCGAACGCGTCGATGATCACGATCGTCTTGCCGGATCCGTCGATGCCCTGGCTCAGCAAGCCCGCGTAGTTGTACGCGGCCTGCATCTGGAAGGGCTGGTAGCAACGCCCACCCGACGCGAGCGTCGCATCCTGGCAACTGAAGTGGTGCAGGGCAGGCGTCGACTGCGTCGCCGTCTGCGGACCAGACATCTGTGGGTCGACCGTGATCCGATGCGACACGGGTCCTGCGGCGCGCGATGTGGACGCGCCCACGAGCGCGACGGCGACGGCCGCCGCGACGGCGAGGACCGCGACGAGACGCGCGGACCTGGCCAAGCGAAGCTTCTGCTTCATATCCTCCCTCTCCCTCAAATGACCTTGAGCGCGTTGGGCCCCCACCGCGCTCCTTTTACGTGCCGGCGGATAGTGCTCCAGAAATGAAGAAACTGCAAGGGGGATGGAGCACGCGGCGTCCCGGGCCGAAGTTTTCCGCCGGTGGGTCCAACTTCGGGAATACTGCGGACGGTTCGTGATACGAACTTCGTGACGTTCCTGACAAGTTCGTGATGCCGCGCATGCGGCGAGGGAGGAGTGACGGGAAGTGAGAAGGGGGCTTATCGCCGCCGCGCTCGTGGCGCTCATTGCAGCGCTGGTCGGCGCGGCGAACGCAAAGTCTGCGACGGCCAAGGTGGCCGTCTCGCAGGGGCCGAGCTCGGCCTTGCTTCAGCACAGCGGAAGCAACGACACACCACCGGTGTTCCCGATCGACGACAACACGCCGGCGAGCACGCCGGAGGACGTCTCGTTCATCCTGAACATCCAGAACCAGAGTCAGCTCGAGAGTCTCGTCTCGAACGGGATGAACGGCGGGCACTACCTGAGCACCGGTCAGTTCGCACGGCAGTACGGGCAGTCCCAGAACAACATCGATGCGCTGACCTCGTACTTGCAGAGCTACGGCATCCAGACCACTGTGATGCCGGACGGCCTCGACGTTCAGGCAAATGGGACCGCCGGTCAGTTCGACAACGCGCTCTCCGTGCACCAGCGGGACTACAAGACGGCCGCGATCCCGGCGCACGACGGTCATCCCGCGGTGCCGGCGCGGAAGTTCCACGGCGCGTCGAAGGACCCGCTGCTGCCGAAGCAGCTCGCCTCGTTCGTCGAGGCGATCCTCGGCCTGAGCAACTACCCGACGTTCTCGAGCGACGCGATCCGCGTGCCGCAGAGCAAGAACGACACGACGCTCCAGCTCGGCGACCGCACGCCCGAGGACTTCGCAACGGACTACAACGTCCCGAGCGGTTCTGGGAGCGGCAGCACGATCGGCATCGTCACGCTGGCCGCCCTCGATCAGCAGAGCGCGGAGCAATTCTGGAGCGACGTCCTCAACATCACCACGAAGGCGAACCGGCTCGACGTCGTGAACGTCGACGGCGGTCCGGGTGACGTCAGCGACCAGGCGGGCTCGGGCGAGACGACGCTCGACGTCGAGCAGTCCGGCGCCATCGCGCCACAGGCGAACATCACCGTCTACCAGGCTCCGAACACCGACCCCGGCTTCCTCGACGCCTTCTTCCAGGCGGCGAGCGACAACCAGGCCGACAGCGTGTCGGCGAGCTGGGGCGAGGCCGAGACCGTGATCAACTGGGCCGTCCAGAACGGTCTCGAATCGCCCGGATACCAGGGAGCCTTCGACGAGGCGTTCCTCGAGCTGGCGGCGCAGGGGCAGAGCACCTTCGTCTCTTCCGGCGACGCGGGTGCGTACGACGACTCGGACGAGCTCGGGACGACGAACCTCGACGTCGACTCGCCGGGCAACAGCCCGTGGGTGACGTCGTCGGGCGGCACGACGCTGCCCGGGATCATCCCGCTGGCTGCCGACTCGAACGGCAACATCACCGACTCGGCGACGATCGCCGCCGAGCGCGCCTGGAGCTGGACGTGGCTGTGGCCGCACTACAGCGACTTCTGCTTCCTGTTCAGCGATCCGTCCGACTGCACCGAGCCGAACTTCGCGATCGAGGCGGCCGCGGCCGGAGACGGCGGGGGCTACAGCGCACTCGAGCCGATGCCGACCTACCAGCGCCAGATCCCCGGCATCCAGCACTACAACGCGACGGAGTTCCTGACTCCGACCGAGTTCGACAGCACCGACTTCGCGCCGCTGACGGTGCCGGTCGCCTGGGACTTCAATCCGTCCCCGAGCGTCCAGTCCGGAAACGCGCACGGCGGCCGCGGTGAGCCGGACCTCTCGGCCGACGCGGATCCGTTCACGGGTTACGAGCTCTACTTCTCGTTCGGCGAAGAGCCCGGCAGCCCGGCTCCTCCGACGCTCCAGGCCGGGTGGGGCGGGACGAGCTTCGTCGCCCCGCAGCTGAACGGGACGACCGCGGTGATCGATGCCAACCTGGGCCACCGGGTCGGCTTCTGGAACCCGCAGATCTACTCGTCCGCCCGTTCGCACAACTCGCCGTTCACGGTTCTCGACTCGGCGAGCACGGACAACAACAACCTGTTCTACACCGGGTCGCCGCACCAGCTGTGGAACGCGGCCACCGGCCTCGGCACGCCGGACCTGACGGCGCTGCAGAGCGACTTCGCCCATCCAGGCCACTGAGGCGACGCTAGAGCGTAAGCACGGAGGCCCCGCAACCAAGCGGGGCCTCCGATCTTCTCGAGGCCGATTACAATTCGGGTGATGCGCGGAGGGGTTGCCGCAGCTGCCGTGTCACTCGCCCTGCTGTTCGCTGCGCCGCTCGCCGGTGCAGGTTCCAGCCGGCCGTCCGGAATGGGGTCGATGACGGTGACGGCCTCGCCAAGCACCGCTGGGGCGCACGGGGTTCGACTGAGGGTGACGCTGCACTACGAGATGCAGTGCAACTACCCCGGCGCGGGACCGCTCGTCGTGACCTTCCCGACGGCGGTGAAGCTCCCGAAGCAATTTGCCGACGGCTCTGTCCTGCTGGCGGATAACCCCGTCGCCGCGACGGTAGACGGGCAGCAGGTGACGGTGGTGGTCCCCCCGCACAGGGGCATCCTCTGCACGCTGATGGGGCCCGGATCGCTCAAGCTCACCTTCACTCGGGCGGCGAAGCTCGCGAACCCGGCGCGCAAAGGCGGATACCACTTCTCCGCGACGCACCTCGGGCGCGCCTTTACCGCGACGCTCTCGATCAAGTCGGCGAGCTAGCGGTCGGCGCCCCATGTGCGTGGCCGGCGCGCAGGAGTGAGCGGGCCGCCGGGAAGGCGGCCCGCTCAGTTGTACGGTTAGTGCGACGCGAGCGCCGGCACGAGGCTGTTCGCCTTGGGCGAGCCCAAGCCCGATGCCGCGTCCCATCCCTTCGTCGCCGAGAAGCCGGTGATCGGCGTTCCGGAGACGCTGGGATCGGCCGGGACACTATTGTCGCCGGTCGTGACGTCGTGGAAGTACGAGCTGTTGGACAGCGAGTACAGGGTCGGATTCATCAGGCCGATCCGACCACCCTTGAGTTGGTCGGCCAGAGCGACGAGGCCCGCCCACTGTGGCGAACCGGCGCTCGTGCCGCCGTAGCCGAACACGAACGTGCCGGCTGAACCACAGGCCGATGTGTCCGCGGACGTGCAGCTCTCGATCACGAGGATCGAGTGACCGAGCGACGCGCTGTACGTAACGTCTGGGATCCCGCGCATCGACCCGGAGACCGCGCCGTTCTGGTACGACGGCTTGCTGTAGACGGTGCTGATGCCGCCGCCGCCGGCGATCTCGACGCCCTCGTTCCAGACGCTCTCCGAGATGTAGTCGCCGCCCGGCTTCTTCTCGAAGCTCGGGCTCGCCGAGGTGGAGGTCTTCTGCGTGCCGGTTGGCGCGGTTGCGACCAGGTCCGTGCCGCCGATTGCGGTCACATTCGGATCGCTCGCCGGGGTGCTCGCGGCCTTGAAGAGGCCGGAACCGTCGCACGTCGGCTGCGCGGCGCCGTCGTCACCCGCCGACGCGAGGATTGTCATCCCCTCGTTCGTCATCTGCTGGAAGAGCGCCTGCTGCTGGGCCAGCAGATCGCTGCCCATGCACTGCTCAGCCTCGCCGTAGCTTTGCGAGACGACGTCGCCGAGGTTGTTGTCCGCCACGTACTGCGTCGCCGACAGGATGTCGGAGTCGTTGTTCGACTTCGCGACGACGAGGACGATCTTCGCATTCGGCGCGATGTAGTGCGCCGTGTTCACGTCGAGGGTCGTCTCGTCCTTCCAACCCGCGCGGTTTCCAGGGGTCGTCGCCTCCGGCAGCCCGTCCGGGTAGCGGACGTCGATCGTCTGGCTCGGGAGCCCCCAGTAGGCGTTGTTCGTGTTGAAGTCCTGCTGGAGCGTGTCGCTGCCGTATGCGTCGATGATCACGATCGTGCTACCGGCTCCGTTCGTGCCCTTGTCCAGCAGCGGCTGGAAGCCGTAGGCGTCCCGGATCTGATCAGGCCCGTAGCAGACCCCGTTGAGCTGACACTGCCGCAGCCGCCCGATCTGGCCCGGCGCCGAGTCGAGCGCACCGAGGTTGTGCACCACCGGGCCGGCGGCGACTGACGGCGTCATCATGTGCACTGCCGCCCCGCCGGTTGTCACCGCGAGCGCCGCGATAGCGACGACTGCGATGAGACCGAGCCCAAGCACGCGCTTGGGCACCGTGAACTTCCGCTTCATGCCCTCCCCTTTTCTGTGTCGAGTCCCGGGGCGCACAAGGTCGCGCGCCCCTCGCTCGCCGAATCTTCATAGAGAAAGGGAAGATTTACAAGGCTAGTCTCGCTGAAGCAGACGAATCCCTCTGGTCGCGCCGGACCGCAGAGAGGCGAGGCCTCAGCGAGTTCACGATTCCTTTACTACACTGCCGCCCGCGCCGCGCACTTCGGCGCGGCGAATTCTAAGAGGGGGAGGGGTCTATATGAGCAAGCTCATGCGCGCAGCGCTCGCGATGGCGAGCGTGTGCGCAATTGCCGTCGCCTTCAGCGCCGGGGCGTCCGCCTCGGGACAGGACTCGACGTTGTACAGCGTCGCGTTCAACAACCCGAATGGATTGCCGGCGAACGTCGACCAGATCGTGGCGAAGGCCGGCGGAACGATCATGACGCGGATCCCGGAGATCGGCGGGATCGGCGTCCAGTCGTCCAATCCGAACTTCGTTTCCGCGATCCAGGCCGACAACTCGGTGAAGGCCGCCGGCGTCGCCGTGGCGACGTCGATCCCGGAGAGCAACGGCCTGACGGCCGATTCCGGGAGCGACAACAACGGCGGCACGTACTCGCCGACCGGGCCTGACACCCAGGCCATGCCGGACCCGCTCGGGTACGAGCAGTGGGACAAGAAGAAGATGGATGCGACGACGACGGGGTCGTATGCGGTTCAGCAGGGCCGCAAGGACGTGCGGGTGTTCGTCGTCGACACCGGCGTCGACCAAACGCACCCTGACATTGCGCCGAACCTCGACGTCGCCGACAGCCGCTCGTTCGTGCCGTCGGAGCCGACGATCCAGGACTTCAACGGCCACGGCACGTGGACGGCGTCCGCCGTCGCTGCGCCGATCAACGGCATCGGGATCTCCGGCGTCGCGCCGAACGTCACGCTCGTCGAGGGCAAGGTGCTGAGCGGCGCCGGCTCGGGCGAGTTCCTCTGGCTGGACGAGGCCATGGTCTACGCGGGCCTCATGCACTTCGACGTCGTCTCGGCGAGCCTGGGCGGCTACATCCCGAAGTGCGGCTCGCAGGCGAACCCGAACGGCTGCGACCATCCGGACTACATCCTGCTCAACCGGGCGACGCAGTTCGCACGGTCGAACGGCGTGCTGCCGGTTGGCGCGCTCGGCAACGACGGCTTCGATCTGGCTGCCGGGAGCGTCTTCAAGGACTACGTCGAGGCCCCGGGCACGATGCCGGGCTGGGTCGGCGTGTCCGCGACCGGCTACAACGACGGCAAGGCGTTCTATTCGAACTACGGCGACGGCGCTGTCGACGTCTCCGCGCCAGGCGGCTCGACGCGCGACTACTCCGGCGTGCCGGGCGGGGCGACGTGCGACGGTCACGGCGGGCTCTGCCGCCTGATCGGGGCGTGGTCTTCCACAGGCAACCAGGCGGAGGTGTCGAACCCGTTCGAGGACTGCACCGGCTACACGGGAACGCCTCCCTGCCCGGAGTACGGCTACGTGCAGGGAACGTCGATGGCGACCCCGAACGCGGCCGGCGTCGCGGCGCTGATCATCAGCCAGTACGGCGACTTCACGCCGAACAACCAGAACAAGCCGCACATGTCGCCGACAGCGGTCGAGCAGGTCCTCGAGGACTCGGCGAACAACCAGCCCTGTCCGACGCCGAACACGGTCACGCAGGGCCCGGGCTTCGCTTTCCCGACGGCCACCTGCACGGGCGGCACGGGCTTCAACAACTTCTTCGGCAAGGGCATCGTCGACGCCCTGAACGCGGTCACCTACTTCAACAACAAGTAGCGAGCGGCGAAGAAGCAGCTCCAAGCGAAGGGCCGCCCTCGGGGCGGCCCTTCTTGCTCCCGTCGTCTTCCGACTGCTCAGCTACTCGTGCGGCTTGGCCATCTTGCGGTAGTCGAGCGCCTCGTCGAGGACCGACTCCTCGACTCCCTTCTCGCGCGCGACCTCGCGGAGCGAGCGGCCCGAGGCTGCGGCCTCCTTGACGATCTCCGTCGCGCGGTCGTAGCCGATGTACGGGTTGAGTGCGGTGGCGGCCGATAGCGTGAGCTCGGCGTAGCGCTCGCAGTTCTCACGGTTCGCCTCGATCCCGTCGACGCACTTCTCGGCGAAGAGCCGGCATCCGCTCGCGAGCAGCTTCACGGAGTCGAGGATGTTGCGCGCCAGAAGCGGCACGAAGACGTTGAGCTCGAAGTGGCCCTGCATGCCGCCGATCGCGATCGCCGAGTCGTTCCCGATCACCTGCGCCGCGACCTGCGTCACGACCTCCGGGATCACGGGGTTCACCTTGCCCGGCATGATCGAGCTTCCCTTCTGCAGCTCCGGGAGGGCGATCTCGGCGAGACCGGCGCGGGGGCCAGAACCGAGGAAGCGGATGTCGTTCGCAACCTTGGTGAGCGAGACGGCGACGGTCTTCAGGGCGCCCGAGGCCTCCACGATCCCGTCGCGCGCAGCCTGCGCCTCGAACGGATCCGCCGGAGGCGAGATCTCGAGGCCGGTCTCGCGCGCGAGCAGGTCACGCACGCGGGCCGCGAACTCCGGATGCGTGTTGAGCCCGGTGCCGGTCGCGGTGCCCCCGAGCGGGATCTGGCCGAGCCGCGTCAGCGCGTCCCGCACTCGCGCGATTCCCTGGCGCACCTGGGCCGCGTAGCCCGCGAACTCCTGGCCGAGCGTGACCGGAACGGCGTCCATCCAGTGCGTCCGTCCCGACTTGACGACCTCGTCGAACTCCCGCGCCTTCGCCTCCAGCGAGGCGGCGAGCTTCTCCATCGCCGGCAGCAGGTCGTTCGAGATCTCGTCGAGGGCGGCGAGATGGACGGCCGAGGGGAACACGTCGTTCGAGGACTGGCCCATGTTGACGTCGTCGTTCGGGTGGACGTCGTCGCCGGCGAGCGTCGCGAGCACCTCGTTCGCGTTCGTGTTGGAGGAGGTCCCGGAGCCGGTCTGGAAGACGTCGATCGGGAACTGGTCGTCGAGCTCGCCCTGGGCGACCCGCTCGGCCGCGGCCGAGATCCGTTCGGCCTTGTCCCCGTCGAGCAGCCCGAGCTCGGCGTTGACGCGCGCCGCCGCGCCCTTGATCCGGCCCAGCCAGCGCACGACCGGCGCGGGAATCGGCTCGCCCGATACGGGGAAGTTCGCGACCGCCTTCGTCGTCTCTCCGCCCCACAGCTCCTGCCGCTCCTCGGTCCTCGCCACGAGACCGAGTGTAGGCGAGCGTCGCTACGCGACGGACGGGAGCCGGCGTCCGGCCCGCGAGCGCTCACGTGTCACGCGGCGCTCGGTCTCCTTCACCTCGAGCACGGGAGCCCAGCCGAGGTAACCGCACTCCGGGCACTCCGGCGATTCGAAGTGCTTGAAGCGGTCGCGCCGTGCCACGCGGGTGGTCCCGCACTGGAGGCATTCGACGACGAGGGAGTCCACGCTTGGTCCATCGGCCGCGGTGGGTGAGGGGGTGTCCCCCTTTCGGGGGGACTACGAGGGCTTGCCGCTCGCGATGCGCTCGGCGGCCGCGAGCAAGTCATCCCACGAGCAGAGCTTGACGCGGGGCCGGCCACCCTTCTCGCCCGCGGCGCGCTCGACCTCGTCGATCGCCGACCAGCCCGCGTATTCGACGACCCGGACGCCGCGTTCCGCGAGCAGCGCATCCACGGCCGCGGCGCTTGCGTCCGGCTTCGGCTCGAGGCGACCGGCGGCGGCGTCCTCGAGCAGGGCCGTGACCGTCTCGGTCGCGTCCTTCTTGTTCGTGCCGATCACGCCGGTCGGGCCTCGCTTGATCCAGCCTGCGCAGTAGACCCCCGGCTCGACGCGCCCGCCCTCGTTCGGGATCGTGCCGCTCTTGGCGTCGAACACCACGCCCGGCAGCTCGACGCCGTGGTAGCCGACGCTGCGGAAGACGAGCCCGCACGGAAGCGTCTCGCGCTCCTCCGTCGGCACGGCGCGCTCGTTCGCGTCGAGCTCGTTGCGGACGAGCTCGATCCCCTCGACCCGCTCCTCGCCGAGGATCGCCACGGGCGAGCGGAAGAAGCGGAAGGCGACGCGCCGGGGCTTCCCCTCGGGCTCGCGCGTGGCGAGCTCGTGCAGCACGGCGAGGTTCCGTTCGGCGTTCGTTCCCTGCGGCTCCGCCCCTTCGAGCTCCGCCGGATCGACGATGACGTCGGCGCCGGCGAGCTCGCCCATCTCCTGCAGCTCGGGCGTGGTGAAGGAGGCCTGGGCCGGGCCGCGCCGACCCACCACGACGATCTCGCGGATCGGAGAGCTCTCGATGGCCGCGATCGAGGCGTCCGTCGCGTCCGTCGGCGCCAGCTCTTCGTGGGTCAGCGCGAGCATCCGCGCGATGTCGAGCGCGACGTTTCCGTTCCCGATCACGACGGCCCGCTCGACCCCGAGATCGAACTCGAGCTGCTGGTAGTCGGGATGGCCGTTGTACCAGGCTACGAACTCGGTGGCGGCCCACGACCCGGGCAGGTCCTCGCCCGGGATCCCGAGGCGCCGGTCGGTCTGGGCGCCGACCGCGTAGACGACGGCGTCGTAGAGACGCACGAGATCCTCGTGGTGCAGGTCTCGACCGACCTCGACGTTGCCGAGGAAGCGGAAACCCGGCTGCTCGGCGATCCGCTCGAAGGCGCGCGACACGGTCTTCAGCTTCGGATGGTCCGGCGCGACGCCGAGCCGCACGAGCCCCCACGGCGTGGGGAGGCGCTCGATCATGTCCACCTCTGCGGGAGGATCCGCGGACAGGAGCGCGCCGGCGGCGTAGAAGCCCGCCGGGCCCGATCCGACGACTGCGACTCGCACGATGGCGCCGACTCTAGTCAGTCGCGCTTGCCGGGATACCGGTCTTCGAGCGTGATCATCACGCGGCGCAGGAGCGTGTTCAGCTGCTCCTTCTCGCGGTCGGTCAGCGCCTCCGCCAGCAGCGCCTCCTTCGGGGCCTGGATGGCCATCGCCTGCTCGTGCCTCTCCAGCCCCTTCTCGGTCAGCTCGACGAGGACGCTCCGCCGATCCTCGGGATCGCGCAGCCTGCGGACGAGTCCTTCCCGCTCCAGAGCGTCGAGGCGGCTCGTCATGGCGCCGCTCGTCAGGTCGGCTCGCCGCGCGAGCCATCCCGCCTTGCGCCGGTACGGCGCGCCGGTCCAGCGCAGGGCCGTGAGCACATGCCAGTCGCTCATCGTCAGTCCGAGCTGCTCGAGCGTCTCGTTGTGCATGCGCTTGATGCGGTAGTTGATGCCGCCGATGCGGTCGACGATCCCCTCGACGGTCAGGTCGAGGTCGCCCGGCAGGTCGGCGCTGATCTCTTCGAGGAAGCCGTCGACATGGTCGCGCTCCTGGGTCTTATCCGCTCGTGGCATTGGGCTCGAGTGTTTTACAAAGGTTCTCTTGACGTCAAGATACCTCAATAGTTAGTCTCTTGCTATCAAGATACTCGACGTCAAGGAGGAGCGCCGTGTATTTGTCGAATCCCCAATTCGTCAGGCTCGTCCAGCAGGAACATGCGGCGCGGCTGCGCGCGGATGCATCCTGGCCTCTACCAGGGATCCCGAGCCGGCTCCGGTTCACACGGCGAGCAGCGCCTCCGACGGTCAAGGCACGGGCAAGGGCTGCGAGAAGCGCGTAGCTAGTGCGAGCAGCCGGAGCCGCAGGCGGGGCCGTCTTCGGGCGCCTCGCCCTCGGCCACCTGGAACGAATGCCCGCAGCCGCACGATGCGACGGCATTCGGGTTCTCGATCTTGAACCCTGACTCCTGGATCGTCTCGAGGTAGTCGACCTGCGCGCCCATCAGGTACGGAGCGCTGAACGGATCGACCACGACGGCGACGCCCTCGCACTCGAACTCGTGGTCACCCTCCTGGGCGCCGCGGTCGAAACCGAGCCCGTACTGGAAGCCCGAGCAGCCGCCGCCCTCGATCGCGACGCGCAGTACCGAGACGTCCTCTTCCGAGGCCATCAGGTCGCGGATCTTCGCCGCCGCCGCAGGCGTCAGCGAGACGATGCTCTCGGTGCGCTCCTGGATCTCCATCGGTGTCCCATCGTAGCAACGTGATCCGGCGCCACCGGGTCGCGCGATGCCGTCGGCCGGCCGAGTTTGTAACAGCCGATGCAGGCTCGGCTACGGCGATTCAGTACCCGTAAGTGCAGCCGTCACGACGTTGATAACGTCAGCCGTCGCTGGGTAGAGAGAGGCGGGAGTAGATGCTCGACAGCTGGCTGCCATTCCTGATCTACGGCGTCCTCGCGCTCGTCATCCCGGGCTCGATGATGGTGATGTCGTTCAAGTTCTCGCAGCGGCCCGCGCGCCGGACCCGGGCGCGCACCGTGCCGTTCGAGTCGGGCGTGTCGACGGGCCCGCTGCCGCGCCAGCGCTTCAGCGTGAGCTTCTACCTGACGGCGATGCTCTTCATCGTCTTCGACATCGAGATCGTCTTTCTCTATCCGCTCGCAGTGCAGCTGCACGCGCTCGGCTGGTTCGGCTTCTTCGAGCTCGCGTTCTTCGTCGTCATCCTCCTCGTCGCCTACGTCTACATCTGGCGCAAGGGCGCGCTGAATTGGTGACCTCTCGTGGCTGACGAGCAGCCGACGCGCCTGCGCGACTACGGGCTCCAGTCGGAGCGCCTCCTCTGGCCGACGAAGGGCCCGTCACGCTTCGAGGAGGAGCTCGGGCTCGAGGAGATGGAGCGCGCCCTCGGGCTGACGACACTCGAGAAGGCGGTGCGCTGGGCGCAGACGAAGTCGATGTGGCCGGACACGTTCGGGCTCGCATGCTGCGCGATCGAGATGATGTCGATCGTCTCGGCGCGCTACGACATCGCGCGCTTCGGGATGGAGGCGTTCCGCTCCTCGCCGCGCCAGGCCGACCTGCTGATCGTCTCGGGCCGGGTCGCGCACAAGATGGCCGCCCCGCTCCGCCAGATCTACGACCAGATGCTCGAGCCGAAGTGGGTGATCGCGATGGGCGTCTGCGCGAGCTCCGGCGGGATGTTCAACAACTACACGATCCTGCAGGGCGTCGACCGGATCGTCCCGGTCGACATCTACGTGCCCTTCTGCCCGCCGCGGCCGGAGGCGCTGATGGAGGGGATCATCCGCCTGCACGAGGCGCATCAGGCCGGTGTGCCTCCCGCGTACGAGCGGGTCGGAGTGGCCACGTGAGCGAGTGGGAGCGGATCCCGGGCTACGCGTCGCACCGAGAAGGACCGGAGATGCCGACGGTGACGATCGAGACCGAGCGAATCCGCGAGGCGTGCGAGCACGCGCGCGACGTGCTCGGCTTCGACCAGTGCGTCGACGTCGTCGCCACCGACTACCTCGGCTGGGGCGGCACGGGTGTGGCCGGCTACATCGGCACGGCAAGCGGCCGCGACATCATGCATCCGGCGGCGCAAGGGCTTCAGGCACTGCCCGCGCTCAAGCCCAAGCGCTTCTCGATCAGCTATCACCTCCTCGCCCTCCGCCAGGGCGCGCCGCGCGCGCGGCTGCAGTGCTGGGTCGGGGACGGCGAGCACGTGCCGAGCGTCGTCGCGGTCTGGCCCACCTGTGACTGGCACGAGCGCGAGCAGTTCGACCTGATGGGGATCGTCTTCGACGGCCATCCCAACCTCGAGCGGCTCCTGATGCCCGAGGACTGGGAGGGCCATCCGCTGCGCAAGGACTACCCGATCGGCGGCGAGCCCGTCCGCTTCTCGGACGAGCAATGAGCACAACCGTCGAGCGCCCACGGACGTACGAAGGGACGCGGATCCCGTCGCGCGTCCCGACCATCCTCGACGTCCCGCCCGAGCTTCGCGACAGCGAGGACGTGCTGCAGGTCAACTTCGGTCCGAACCATCCCTCCACCCACGGCGTGCTGCGCCTCATCGTCGACCTGCACGGCGAGGAGGTGGTGGGCGTCTCGGCGGTGGTCGGCTACCTCCACACCGGCTTCGAGAAGTCGATGGAGTCGAAGACGTACTGGAAGTGCGTCACCTTCCCCGAGCGGATCGACTACGTCGGCTACCAGAACAACGAGCTCGTCTTCGTCCTGGCGGTCGAGCAGCTGCTCGAGCTCGAGACCCCCACCAAGGCGAAGTGGATGCGGATGCTCCTCTGCGAGCTGAATCGGATCCACTCGCACCTCGTCTTCCTCGGCACGTCGGCGCTCGAGCTCGGGGCGATCTCGATGTTCTGGTACTGCTTCCGCGAGCGCGAGCAGATCCTCGATTTGTTCGAGCTCGTCACCGGCCAGCGGATGCATACCCGCTACTTCCAGGTCGGCGGGCTGGCCGAGGACATCCCGCAGGGCTTCTTCCCCGAGTGCCGCAAGTTCGTCGAGTGGATGCCACACGCCCTCGACGACTACAAGGGCATCCTCGACCGGAACGAGATCTGGCTCGAGCGGACGCAGGGAATCGGCGTCCTCTCGGCCGAGGACGCGATCGCGCTCGGACAGAGCGGCCCGAACCTCCGCGCCTCGGGCGTCGACTGGGACCTCCGCCGCGACCAGCCGTACCTCCACTACGAGCAGGTCGACTTCCGCGTGCCGGTCTATCCGGAAGGCGACGTCTACGCGCGCTACCGGGTGCGGATGGACGAGATGGCCGAGTCCACGAAGATCGTCCGCCAGTGCCTCGACAAGCTCGAGCGCATGGATGGGATGCCGTGGATCGCGGACGACCGCAAGGTCGTGCTGCCGCCGCGCGAGGAGCTCCACACCTCGATGGAGTCCCTGATCCACCACTTCAAGATCGTGACGGAGGGATTCCGCGTGCCCGAGGGCGAGATCTACGTCGCAGTCGAGTCGCCGCGCGGCGAGTCGGGCTGCTACCTCGTCTCCGACGGCGGCCCGAAGCCGTGGCGCGTCCACTTCCGCGCCCCCTCGTTCGTCGCGCTCGAGGCGACGGCGACGTGTCTCCACCACGCCCTCGTCGCCGACCTGATCGCGGTGGTGGGCTCGCTCGACGCCGTGATGGGGGACACCGACCGGTGAGCTCCTTCTACGAGGAGGTGCAAGAGCTGCGGGCGCGGTATCCGGAGGGTTCGCGCTCGGCGGTGCTGCCGGCGTTGCGGCTCGCGCAGGAGAAGCACGGCTGGCTATCCCGTCAGGCTCTGGAGGAGACCGCTGAAGCCCTCGAGGTGACGCCGGCCTTCTGCTACTCGATCGCGACCTTCTACGACATGCTCCATCTCGAGCCGGTCGGGCGGCACACCATCGACGTCTGCACCAACCTCCCGTGCGCGCTCTGCGGCGCGCAGAAGGTGGTCGAGGCGTTCGAGTCGGAGCTCGGCATCCGCGCAGGCGAGACGACGCCCGACGGCGAGATCACGCTCCGCGCGGTCGAGTGCCTCGGCGGCTGCGGCTACGCGACCGTGGTCGCGGTCGACGACCGCTACCGCCAGCACGTCCGCGCCGAGACCGTTCGCGAGATCGTGGAGGACTTGCGTGGCTGACCAGCACAAGGTGCTGCTGGCGGGTGCCGACGAGCGCGACCTGACGCAGCTCGCCGAGTACCAGGCGATCGGGGGTTACCGAGGAGTCGCGAAGGCGCGCGCGATGACGCCGGACGCGCTGATCGCGGAGCTCGAGAAGGCGGTGCTGCGCGGACGTGGCGGCGCCGGCTTCCCGATGGGGCGCAAGGCATCGCTCATCGACCGCAAGAGCCCGAAGCCGAAGTACCTCGTCGTCAACGCCGACGAGTCGGAGCCGGGCGCGTTCAAGGACCGCGAGGTGATGGCGCGGGTGCCGCACCGCCTGATCGAAGGCTGCCTCATCGCCGCGCACGCGATCGAGTCGACGGACGTCTTCATCTACATCCGCGGCGAGTACCTCGCGGAGTACGAGATCCTCGCCGCCGCGGTCGAGCAGGCGCAGGCGGCCGGGATCTTCGGCGACGTGCGGATCACCGTGCACCGCGGCGCGGGTGCCTACATCTGCGGTGAGGAGACCGCGCTCCTCGAGTCGCTCGAGGGCAAGCGCGGGCAACCGCGGCCACGACCTCCGTTCCCGCCGATCCAGGGCCTCTACGCGGCGCCGACGCAGATCAACAACGTCTGCACGATCGCGACCGTGCCCGTCATCATCGAGATGGGAGCCGAGGAGTTCGCGAAGACGGGCGTCCCCAGCTCGCCCGGCACGGCGATCTTCTCCGTCTCGGGCAACGTCGTGCGGCCGGGCAACTACGAGCTCGACCTGGGCACGCCGATGCGCGAGCTGATCTACGAGCATGCCGGCGGCATCGCCGGCGGCCGCGAGCTCAAGGCCGTCATTCCGGGCGGCTCCTCGGTGCCGGCGCTCACGCCCGACCAGATCGACGTGCCGCTCGACTACGACTCGCTCGGCGCGATCGGCACGTTCTTCGGCGCGGCCTCGTTGATCGTGGTGGACGACCGCTGCTGCATGGTGCAGCTCGCCATCCGGTCGACGAAGTTCTACATGCACGAGTCGTGCGGCAAGTGCACGCCGTGCCGTGTCGGGACGCGCTGGATGGTGCAGATCCTCGAGTCGATCGAGAACGGCACCGCGACGCGCGCCGACCTCGAGCTACTCGACTCGGTCGGCGACAACATCCTCGGCAAGGTCCTATGCGCGCTCGGCGAGTTCGCCGTCTATCCGGTCGCGAGCTACCTGAACAAGTGGCGCGACGAGTTCGTCGCCCACATCGAGCAGGGAGGCTGCCCGTTCGGCGGCTCGTCGTCGCTCGAGGGAATCCTCGCGCCCTCCGACCAGCACGCCCACACCCCTGTCGGCGAGGAAGCACTCGTATGAGCACCGAGCTCGTCCGCGTCACGATCGACGAGCGCGACGTCCACGTCCCGAAGGGGACGGGCATCGTCGAGACGGCGCTCGCGGCAGGAGTCGAGATCCCGGTGTTCTGCTACGAGCCGCGCCTTGGCGCTCCTGTCGGCGCATGCCGGATGTGCCTCGTGGAGGTCGAGGGAATGCCGAAGCTCCAGACCGGCTGCACGCTCACCGCGCAGGACGGGATGGTGGTCAAGACCGCGCGCACCTCCGACAAGGCCGCGGGAGGTGAGCGCGCGACGCTCGAGTTCATCCTCGTCAACCACCCGCTCGACTGCCCGGTCTGCGACAAGGGCGGCGAGTGCCCGCTGCAGGACCTCACGTTCCGCTACGGGCCCGGCAACACGCGGATGAGCTTCGAGAAGCTCACCTTCGAGAAGCCGATCCCGATCTCGCCCACGATCTCGCTCGACCGCGAGCGCTGCATCCTCTGCTACCGCTGCACCCGCTTCAGCGAGAGCGTCTCGGAGGACGGCCAGCTGATCGCTGCCAACCGCGGCGCGCTCTCGGTGATCACGACCTTCGAAGACCTCCCCTACACGGGCGCGTTCACCGGCAACGTGACGGAGCTCTGCCCGGTCGGCGCGCTGCTGCCGACCCAGTACCGCTTCGAGGGACGGCCGTGGGAGATCGTCGACGTCCCGACGGTCTGCGGGCTCTGCCCCGTCGGCTGCAACATCCACGCGACGGTGCGCGAAGGGAAGGTGAAGCGGATCCTTTCCCGCAACCACCCGGAGATCGACGAGGGCTGGATCTGCGACAAGGGCCGTTTCGCCTTCACGCATCTGCGCGCCGAGGACCGGCTCGCGCAGCCCCTGCAGCGCGTGCGCCGGCGAGGGCTCGAGCAGGTCTCGTGGGAGGCCGCGCTGGAGGAAGCCGAGCGGTTGCTGCGTGCTGCGCGCGGGCGCGTCATCACGGTGCTCTCCGGCTCCGAGACCGTCGAGCAGGCGTACGCGCTCGGGAGGCTCCTGCGCGTCGGCCTCGACTCGCACCAGGCGACGCTGCCGGAGGAGATCTCGGGCGCGCTCGACGCGTACCGGCTGCCGCTCTCCGCGATTCGCGACGCCGACGTCGTCGTCGTGCTCGGAGACGTGCCGGTCGTCGAGCGTGCACCGGTCGTGGACCTCTGGATCAAGGCCGCCCGCCGCAACGGCGCCCGCATCCTCGAGGACGCGAACGACCCGGCGGTCGCGGAGGCGGAGCGCGTCGTCCTCGTCTGGAGCGGGCCCGGCGGCCGCGGCGGCGCGACCGTGGCGAAGCTGGCGCAGAAGCTCGGTCTCGCGGGGCGCGAGGGCTGCGGCGCGTTCTATCTCCCCGAGACGCCGAACGGCCGGGGCGTCGCCGACGCCTGGGCCGCGTGCTGCGACGAGGAGGGCGAGCCGGTGGACTCGATCGGCCTGCTCGTGGTCTCCGGCGACGAGGCGGCCGCCGACGAGAACGTCCGCGCGCTCGCCGAGCAGGCCGAGGCGACGATCGTGGTCTCGATGTTCGGCGGGCTTGCCGCCGGCTGGGCGGACCTCATCCTCCCGGGCACGGGCTACCTCGAGCGCGAGGGCACGTTCGTCAATCTCGAAGGGCGCCTGCAGCGGCTGCGCCGCACGGTCGAGCCTCCCTGCCCCGACGAGCTCGAGTGGATCTCCCAGCTCGCGGCACGGTTCGGCGTCGACCTCGCGCCGTACGCGGCGGCCGTGTTTGCCGAAGTGTCCGAGCGCGTCTATGGCGGCCTGGCGTTCGGCGAGGTCGGCGAGCGGGCGCCGCTGCGCGGCTATCCCGAGGCGGAGGAGCGGGTCTCGCGTCAGGCCTTGCCCGAGCCCCAGCAGAAGGCTCGCCGCGGCCAGATCCGTCTCGTCGCCTACAAGCCGCTCTTCTCCGGGGCCGCCGTCGAGCGAGTAATGGAGCTCCAGTTCCAGCGGCCGCAGCCCGAGCTAGAGCTGTCGCCCGACGACGCACGGCGGCGGAAGATCGCGACCGGCGACCTCGTCACCGTCGGGTCGAACGGCAGCGCGATCACGCTCCCGGCCCGCATCAATCGGCGCCTGCGCCCCGGCATCGCTCGCGTCGCGCTCGAGCACGCGAACGGCCTCGGAGGCGTCGTCGAGCTTGCCAAGGCAGAAGAGGCGGTGACCGCGTGACGCCTCAGGAGCCGTGGTGGATCGCGATCATCGAGGCGCTCGTCATCGTCAACATCGTCCTGGGCCTCTTCGCGTATCTGACGCTGATCGAGCGGAAGCTCATGGGCCGGATGCAGCTCCGCTACGGCCCGAACCGCGCCGGCCCGTTCGGGCTGCTGCAGCCGATCGCCGATCTCGTGAAGCTCGTGCGGAAGGAGGCGTTCGCGCCCGCGTCGGCGATCGACCTGCCGTACATCCTCGCGCCCGTCGTCTCGGCCTTCACCGCGATCGCCGCCTTCTCGTTCATCCCGTGGGGCCCGGGCTGGACAGTGAACGGCTGGCACATCAACGGAGAGATCGCGAACGTCTCGATCGGCCTGATCGCGATCTTCGCCCTCGGCTCGATCGGGATCTACGGCTTCATCGTCGGCGGCTGGGCCTCGGAGTCGAAGTACTCGATCCTCGGCTCGATGCGCACGTGCGCGCAGCTCGTCTCCTACGAGGTCTCGCTCGCGCTGAGCGTGCTGGGGGTCGTCATCCTCGGCCGCTCGCTCAACCTGCCCGAGATCGTCGCCCGCCAGGGCTCGTTCCTGCCCTACGCGGCGCCGGAGGTCATCGGGCTCGTCGTCTTCTTCTTCGGCGGGATCGCCGAGACGAGCCGCGCCCCGTTCGACCTCCCCGAGGCCGAGCAGGAGCTCGTCGCCGGCTACCACACCGAGTACTCGGGGATGCGCTGGGGCCTCTTCCAGATGGCCGAGTACATCAACATGATCACGCTCTCCGGCCTGATGGTGACCCTCTTCTTCTCGGGCTGGCACGGACCGTGGGACATCGGGCCGATCTGGTTCCTGCTCAAGACGATGGGCGTCCTCTTCGTCTTCATCTGGCTGCGCACGACGCTGCCGCGGCTGAGGTACGACCAGCTGATGCGGTTCGGCTGGAAGATCCTGCTACCGGTCGCGACGGTCAACGCCGTCGTCACGGCGGCCCTCGTCGTTGGGTTCGGAGGCTGATGTGAGCCCGCAGCCGGTCGAGACGCTGAGGGGCTTCGGGGTCACCTTCAAGCAGATCTTCAAGAAGCCGATCACGCAGCAGTATCCGGAGTACAAGCGGCCGGTCTATCCGCGCTTCCGCGGTCGCCACCGGCTCTGGCGCCACGAGAACGGGCTCGAGAAGTGTGTCGGCTGCTCGCTGTGCGCGGCCGCGTGCCCGGCCGACTGCATCCGCGTCGTCGCCGCCGAGAACACGCCCGACAATCGCGTCTCGGCCGGCGAGCGATACGCGCGGATCTACGAGATCAACCTCAGCCGCTGCATCTTCTGCGGCTACTGCGAGCTCGCGTGCCCGTTCGACGCGATCACGCTCGGCAACGAATACGAGATCTCGGAGCACAACCGCGACGACCAGATCTACACGAAGGACATGCTCCTCGCGCCGCCCGTCAAGCAGATCCCTGTCGCCGATCCGGATCTCTACGACACGCCGATCCCCTTCTACAAGTCGAATTCGTGATCCTCGCGGCCTCGGCAGGAAACGCGCTCGTCTGGATCGTCTGGGTCGTCGCCGCGTTCTCGTGCCTCGCCTCGGGCGTCGCCGTGATCTCGTTCGGCAACCCGTTCTACTCGGCGCTCGCGCTGATCGGGAACCTCGCCTCGCTGGCCGTCATGTACCTGCTGCTCAACGCGGAGTTCGTTGCGGCCGCTCAGGTCCTCGTCTACGCGGGCGCGGTGGTCGTGATGTTCCTGTTCGTGATCGCGTACGTGGGGCCGCGACGCGAGACGCCGTGGTCCGGCGGCCCGAGCTGGCAGACGATCGGAGCCGTCGCCGCCGCGGGCGCGCTGCTCGTCGAGATCGTGGTCGCGGTCGGCATGCAGGCGAGCGGCAGCCTCTCGCACGAGACCAGGGTCGGGGCCACCTTCGGCACGCCGGCCTGGGTCGGCCGCGTGTTCCTGGTCGACCACCTGCTCGCATTCGAGATCACCTCGGTCGTGCTGCTCGTCGCGGCGGTGGGCGGCGTGATCCTCGGCTCGCACACGCGGCGGGCTCTCTGATGCTCGGCCCCGACACCGCCTGGTATCTCGCCGTCGCCGCGGTGCTCTTCGGGATCGGCGCGCTGGGCGTCCTGATCCGGCGCAACACGCTCGTCGTGCTGCTCTCGCTCGAGCTGATGCTGAACGCGGGCAACCTCGCGCTGATCGCGCTTTCGCGCCACTTCCACAACGGCGCGGGCCAGATCTTCGCGCTGTCGGTGATGGCCGTCGCGGCCTCGGAGGTCTGCGTCGGGCTCGGCCTCGTCGTCGCGCTCAACCGGCGCCGGCTCTCGCTCGACGTCGACTCCTTGTCGGAGCTGCGCGGATGACCGGCGGCTCGTGGCTCTGCCTGCTCGCGCCGCTCGGGGGCACGATCGTGATCACGCTGTGCGGGACGCGGATCCCGCGCGTCGCCGCCGCCTGGATCGCGACGACGAGCTGCTTCGTCGCCTTCGGCGGCGCGGTCTGGGCCTTCCTCGCCCTGCGCGGGGAGCGCTGCGTCCATCTCCACAGCCTCGTCTGCACGCAGCCACCGCACCTGACCACGGCGTGGACGTGGCTCCAGTCGGGGACCTTCCATGTCGGCTTGACGCTGCTCGTCGATCAGCTGAGCACGGTGATGATGCTGATCGTCAGCGGCGTCGGCGGGCTGATCGTCCTCTATTCGATCGGCTACATGGAGGGCGACCCGGAGGAGCGGCGCTACTTCGCCTACATCGCGTTCTTCGTCTTCTCGATGCTGCTGCTCGTCGAGGGCGGAAACCTGCTGCTGCTCCTCGTCGGCTGGGGGCTCGTCGGCCTCTCGTCCTACCTCCTGATCGGCTTCTGGCACGAACGGCCAAGCGCGGTGCAGGCCGCGAAGAAGGCGTTCGTGATGAACGCGTTCGGCGACGCGACGATGGCGCTTGCGTTCTTCATCGTCATCGCGCACACGCACTCCCTCTCGTTCGGCAGCTTCGGCTACGCCGGCTTCTCCCAGACGGCGAGGGACCTCATCGCGCTCGGCCTGCTGGGCGGCGCGGCGGCGAAGTCGGCGCAGATCCCGCTCCAGACATGGCTGCCGGACGCGATGGAGGGGCCGACGCCGGTCAGCGCCCTCATCCACGCGGCCACGATGGTCACGGCCGGCGTCTACCTCATCGCCCGCACGCACCCGATCTTCGAGCAGGCGCGCACGATCGAGCTCATCGCAGCCGGCACCGGAGCGCTCACGCTCCTCGTCGCCGGCTTGATCGCGCTCGTCCAGGTCGACATCAAGCGCGTCATCGCCTACTCGACGATGTCGCAGATCGGCTACATGTTCCTCGGCGCCGGCGTGGGGGCGTACGCGAACGGCATGTTCCACCTGCTCACGCATGCGTTCTTCAAGGCGCTGCTCTTCATGACGGCCGGCCTCGCGATCCACGCGCTCGGCGGGGAGCAGGACATCCGCAAGATGCGCGGGATCGGGCGGCTGATGCCCTTCACGAAGTGGTGCTTCCTCGCGGGCGCACTCGCCCTCGTGGGGATCCCGCCGTTCAGCGGCTTCTTCTCCAAGGACTCGATCGTCGCCTCGGCGGCCGCGCTCGGCACGTGGTACGGCTGGATCTTCTGGGTCTGTGGCATCGTCGGCGCCTTCCTCACCGGCCTCTACACGTTCCGCCTCTGGTTTCTCGTCTTCCCCGGCGAGCCGAGCCCGTTCGTACGTGAGCACCACCACCGGCACGGCCGGTGGGAAGGCTCGCTGACGATGCTCGTGCCGGTCGGCGTGCTGGCCGTGCTCGCGACGGTCGGCGGCTGGCTGCAGTGGTCGCCGCGCTGGACGCCATTCACCGACTGGCTCGCGCCCGCCGCCCGGACGCTTCCCGCCGCCGTGCCGACGAACACGCAGGAGTACTACACCTCGGCGGCCACGGTGATCGCCGGCCTCGTGGGAATCGTCATCGCCTGGGCGATCTACGCCGAGCGACGGCGGCTCGCGGTCCCCGGCGCGCCGTTCTGGCGCCGCACGCTCGAGGAGAAGTTCTACTTCGACCTGCTCTACGACCGGATCTTCTACACGCCCGCCGTCTGGATCTCCGGCGCGCTGCGGCGTGAGTTCGAGGAGCCGGTCGTGCTCCAGACCGGCACCGACCTCGGCGAGACGACGCTCGCCACCGGGAGCGTCGTCCGCCGAATCCAGACCGGCTTCCTCCGCACCTACGTCCTCTTCCTCGCCGCCGGCGCGGCAGGGGTCGTCCTCGCCTTCCTCATCGCAAAGTGAACGCCACCTCCCTCACCTCGATCCTGATCTGGCTGCCGATCGCCGGCGCGCTGCTGATCTGGCTGCTTCCCCTCTCGCGCTACGCAACGGGCAGCCTCGCGCTGCTCTTCTCGCTCGCCGAAGTCGGGTTCTGGATCGAGCAGGCCGCGCGCTTCGACTTCGCGCGCTCGGGCCTGCAGATGGAGGAGCGCGCGAACTGGTTCGGCGACCTCCACGTCTCGTACCACGTCGGCGTCTACGGCTTCTCGCTCTGGCTCGTGGGCCTGACGGTCGTCGCGATGGCCGCGTGCACAGGCTACGGCTTCTGGGTCGGCCGCGACCGCTCGCGCGCGTACTTCGGACTGATGCTCCTGCTTACCGGCGCGACGGTGGGCGTGTTCGTGGCTCAGGACCTCATCGTCTTCTACGCGTTCTTCGAGGCGATGCTGATCCCGCTCTACGTCCTGATCGGCGTGTGGGGCGGCGCGCGACGGATGGAGGCGACGATCAAGTTCGTCATCTACACGATGACGGGCTCGCTCTTGATGCTCGCCGCCATCGTCGTCTACGGCCTGAAGGCGGGGACGTTCGACCTCGTCGACGGGCCCACGAGCGCGAGCCGGTGGCTCTTCCTCGGCTTCATGGTCGCCTTCGTGATCAAGGCGCCACTGTTCCCGTTCCACGGCTGGCTGCCCGACGCGTACCGCGAGGCGCCGCCGGAGGTGAGTGCGGTGCTGTCCGGTGTGATCGCGAAAGCGGGCCTGTACGGGATGCTGCGGATCGCGATCGCGAAGTTCCCGGACCCGACCTCGTTCTACCGGACGACGGTGCTCGCGCTCGCGGCAGCCGCGCTCGTCTACGGCTCGCTCCTCGCCTTCCGCTCGGCGGACTTCCGCGGTGTCGTCGCGTACTCGTCCCTCGCGCAGTCGGGGCTGATCGCGCTGGGCCTCTTCGCCGGCACGGATCTCGGCTTCGACGGCGCGGTGCTGCAGATGGTCGCGCACGGGCTGATCTCGACCTCGCTCTTCCTCATCGCCGGAGCCGTCGAGCGGAGGACGACGACCGGCGAGTTCCGGCTGCTCGGCGGGATGGCACGCGGGCGTCCGGCGCTCGCGACGCTGCTGATGACCGTCGGGGTCATCTCGCTCGCCGTCCCGGGCTCCGCCTCCTTCGCGGGCGAGTTCCTGATCCTCGCCGGCGTCTTCCAGCGCGCCTGGTGGTGGTCGGCGATCGGCGCCGGCGCGATCGTGCTCGCGGCGATGTACATGCTGCGGCTGATCTCGGCCGTGCTGCACGAGGCGCGCGGCTCGACCGTGGTCGACGAGGCGCTCGACCTGCGACCGGGCGAGCTCGCACTGGTCGCGCCGCTCGTCGCCGGGCTGCTCTTCCTCTCGGTCTGGCCCGCGGGAATCAGCCACCACTCCTTCTTCGGTGACAGGCCGACCTCCGTCGTGAGGAATCAGTTCAAGTGACGCTGCACACGCCGCACATCGACTGGTTCGGGCTCGGGCCGGTCTTCGCGCTCATCGGCGCCTCGTTCTTCGCCCTGCTGTGCGCGGTGCTCGTGCCGCGCGCGCTGCGCCGGCTCGCGGCGGCGGGCTTCTCGCTCGCAGGCTTCACCGCGGGACTCGTCCTCTCGGTCTGGCTCTACGTCGACAGCGCGCACGGGCACACGATCGTGTCGGGCGCCTTCTACCGCGATCGCTGGACGGCGCTCGGCCAGATCATCCTCTGCGGGGTCGGGCTCGCGACCACCCTCGTCGGCATCGAGCACGTCCCCGGCTGGGGCCGCGGGGCCGACGTCGCCCGACGCGACGACCACGTCGCGGAGTTCTTCGCGCTCCTGCTCGCCTCGGGCGCCGGGATGGCGTTCTTCGTCGGCGCAGCGAACCTCATGGTGCTGTTCCTCTCCCTCGAGTGGTTCTCGATCGCCCTCTACATCATGTGCGCGATCGACTACGACCTCGAGGGCTCGCTCGAGGCGGGGCTCAAGTACCTCATCGTCGGCTCGTTCGGCGCCGGCGCGCTGCTCTTCGGCGCGGCGCTCGTCTACGGCGCGACGGGTCAGATCTCGTTCCACGGCATCGCGGCGAAGATCGCCGCCCAAGGGCTGACGGGCGACACGTTCGTCGTGGTGGGGATCGCGCTGATCGTCGCGGGGCTCGGCTTCAAGATGTCGGCCGCGCCGTTCCACATGTGGACGCCCGACGTCTACGAGGGGGCGCCCACCACCGTGACGGCGTGGATGTCGTCTGCGACGAAGGTCGCCGCCCTCCTCCTCGCGTTCCGGCTGATGACGACCGCGTTCGCGCACGACGGGCACCTCTGGGGCTGGGCCTTCGCGATCGTGGCGACAGCCTCGCTCGCGATCGGCAACTTCGCCGCGCTCGTGCAGAGGAACGTGAAGCGGATCCTCGCGTACTCCTCGATCTCGCACGCCGGCTTCATGCTGATCGGCCTCAGTGCCGGCAGCGCGCTCGGTGGCCGCGCGCTCATGTACTACCTCATTCCTTACTCGGCGATGGCGTTCGGCTCGTTCGCCGTCGTCGCGGCGAGGGAGCGGGAGCTCGGCGTGCCGGTCACGCTCGAGAACCTCGCCGGCTTCGGCTGGGAGCGGCCCTTCCTCGGCGTCGCCATGTGGTTCTTCATGTTCGGCTTCGCCGGGCTGCCCCTCGGTGGCGGCTTCGTCGGCAAGTTCTACGTCCTCGCCGCCGCGTACCGCCACGGCTGGGTGTGGCTCGTGATCGTCGGGGTGCTCGCGACACTCGTCAGCCTCTACTACTACCTCGGGGTCGTGCGCGCGATGTACATGCGCCCGGCCGAGGAGCTCGCCATCGCGGGTGGCTCACCGGCTCGCGAGCGGCTTCTCCACGTAGCGGTCGGGGCGGCGCTCGTCGTCTCGTTCGGCTCGCTCTTCGCCGTCCAGCCGCTGATCGAGATCGCTCGGCACGCGGCGCGTGCGTTGCCTCTCTGAAAAGCCTCTGCAAAGAAGGCGCAAGGTGCGTCTCTCGCGGGGTTAGGGCCGGCCTGCAACTAGGTACGACTCCGCACAATTCCAACCAAGGAGCCGGCCATGTTGCGAGGGACCTTGACGCGAACGAGGATGGGGCTCGTGTTGGCAGTCGCCGTCGGCGCGCTGCTCGGAGCCGTGTTCGGGAAACCGGGCGCCGGCACAGCCGCAAGCACCGCCACCAAGCCGACGAACACGACTCCGCCGACCATCACCGGCACGGCGCAGGTCGGCCAAAAGGTCACGACTACCAAGGGGACCTGGACCGGGAAGCCGACGTCGTTCCACTACGCGTGGAGCCGGTGCGACGCGGACGGAGCGTGCCTCACCATCGCGGGCGCGACAGGGAAGACCTACACGGTCTCGGGCGCCGATGTCGGCCATACCCTCCGCTCGACGGTGACCGCGTCGAACTCCGCCGGATCGGCATCCGTGTCGTCGCCACCCTCAGCGGTCGTTCCCCCGAGCGGCTGCCCCACCGGGACCGGCACGATGCAGGTGACCCAGCTCGCGCCGCCTGCGCGCTTGGAGATCGCCACTGCGAGGCTTTCGCCGTCGGTCGCGCGCTCGACGAGGGCGATCCATCTCCGCGTCGTCATCTCGGCGTGCAACGGACGGCCCGTACAGGGCGCGATCGTGCTCGCCGCTGCGATCCCGTACAACCAGTTCGCGGTCTCCCAGGGGACGACCGCGGCCGACGGAAGCGCGACCCTCAGCGAGGCCCGGCGGAGCGGATTCCCGGCCTCCACGCACCAGCGGCTCCTGGCGGTGTTCGTCCGCGCGACGAAGCCGGGCGACTCGCTGCTGGACGGCGTGTCCTCCCGCCGGATGCTCGCGTTCCGCTTCGGACACCGCTAGCACCGGCCCGCACCCGAAATGGCATCCCGCCGCCCGCCGGCGGGATGCCGGCCCCTCTGCAAAGGCTGTGCAAAGTGACGCCCGCAGCGATGCTTGCCTCATCTGCCTCCGGGTAGCAGAAGCCCGACCATACCCATCGCATTACGAAGGAGAGGTAGATGCAACGAGGGAAGCTGGCAACGGCAATCGCGATCGCTGCGGCTGCACTGGTCGTCGGGGCAGCGTTCGGCCAGCCCGGCAACGGCCGGGCCGCAGGGAACGCACCTGTGAATACCGCGCTCCCCACGCTCTCCGGAGCGGCGCAGGAGGGACAGCCGATCGCGACGAGTAACGGCGGCTGGAACGGGAGCCCCACCTCCTACACGTATGCCTGGAGCCAATGCGACGCGAGCGGCGGCTCCTGCTCCACGATCAGCGGCGCGACCTCCGCCACCTACACACCCGCTACGGCAGACGTGGGCCACACGCTTCGTGCCACCGTGACGGCGACGAACGCCGACGGCTCCGCGCAGGCAACCTCGGCCCCGTCCGCCGTGGTCTCGAGCGCGGCGGCGCCCACGAACACCGCGCCGCCGACCATCTCGGGCACGTTGCAGGTGGGCTCGACGCTGACGGCGAGCCAGGGGACCTGGAACGGCGCTCCCACGAGCATCGCGTTCTCGTGGAGCCGCTGCGACGCGAAGGGCGATAGCTGCGCGACCATCGACGGCGCCACGAGCAGCACGTACACCCTCACCCAGGCGGACGCCGGGGGTGCGCTGCGGGTCTCGGTCGTGGCGACGAACGCCGACGGCTCGACGCAGTTCGTCTCTGCGCCGACAGGGGTTGTTCCTGCGCAACAGCCAACCGGATGTCCCGCCGGCACCGGCCCGGTCCAGGTCGGCGACCTCCAGCCGCCGGCACGGCTGAGCATCGACAAGGCGTCGATCTCCCCGCGGCTCGTGACACTCTCGACGCACACGATCCAGCTGCAGTTCCTGGTCACGGCGTGCGGCGGGCGGCCGGTGCAGGGCGCCTCGGTCTACGCGACGTCGATTCCCTTCAATCAGTTCACGGCGTCGGAGAAGACGACCGGCGCGGACGGGACCGTGACGCTGACCGAGAAGCGGAAGCACGGCTTCCCCGCGCGGAACCGCCATCAGCACCTGCTGGCGGTGTTCGCCCGGGCGGCGAAGCCCGGGGAGCCGGTGCTCGGCGGCATCTCCACCCGGCGGACCGTCGCGTTCCGGGTCAACCTGCCCTAGAGCGACCGAATCGTGGCGGCACTCTGCGGGCGCGGGGTGCCGCCGCCTATTGCTATGCGGCGCGGGAGAGGAGCTCGTCGACCTCGGCCGGCCGCAGGCGGCGCCGAGCCGGTCGCATGCGGCGGGGGACACGCACCGGCTCGAGCACCCAGGGGAGGAGCGGCACCGCGTAGACGACGAGCGCGAGTAGGAGGGCCCAGGTCGCGAGGGGCGAAGGCGCGGCTCCGGTGGGCGCATTCTCCCTCGCTGCCGAGGCGAGGACGACGAGGGCGAGTGCGCCGCCGCTCGTGACGGCACGCAGCCGCCCGCAACGGCCCTCGAGAGCGTCGCTCACGGCGACGAACGCCGCCGCCGCGGCCGCGGGCACCGCAAGAAGGCCGAGCCAGAGCGCAAGGCCGCCGATTCCGCCGACGCCGGCCGCCAACGCAGCCGTCGCGAGCACCAGGGGCAGGAGCCGCGAGCCGAGCACGCGTAAAGGTTCCCGGCCGCATCGGACGGTCCTTCCTCAGTAGGCTCGCGCCGTCCCCCTCCAAGGAGCTTCCGCATGCCCGAAACGACTCTGACGTGGCTCGGCCACTCGACCTTCCGCTTCGACACACCGGGTGGGAAGCGGGTCTACATCGACCCCTTTCTCAACGGAAACCCGAAGTGTCCGGAGTCGGAGCTCGAGCCCGAGCGCATCGACGTGATCGCGATCACCCACGCCCACGGCGACCACCTCGGCGACACCGTCGAGCTCGCGAAGAAGCACGGCTGCACCGTGATCGCGGCCGTCGAGCTCGCCGACTGGCTGCAGATGAAGCACGAGCTCCAGAACGTGCTCGACCCGAACAAGGGTGGCACCGTCGAGGCGGCCGGCGTCAAGTTCACGTTCACGAACGCACATCACTCGAGCTCGAACAACGACCTCGAGTACATGGGCGAGCCGTGCGGGATCGTCGTCGAGGTCGAGAACGGGACGAAGCTCTACTTCGCGGGCGACACCTGCGTCTTCGGTGACATGCAGATCATCCGCCGGCTCTACGAGCCCGACGTCGCGATCCTCCCGATCGGCGGCCACTACACCATGGATCCGCGAGAGGCAGCTCTCGCGCTCGAGTTCCTCGGCACGAAGCGCTGCGTCCCGTGCCACTACGGCACCTTCCCGCCCCTCGTCGGCACGCCGGCCGAGCTGCGCGCGCTCGCGCCCGACGTGCAGGTGGACGAGCTGGAGCCGGGCGGCTCGCTCACGCTATGAGGGAGCGCTGGTGGGGAAGGAGCGGCCGGCGCGTCCCCGAGCTGGCGGTCGAGGGAGACCCCGCCGTGCCCGCTCGGGAAGCGCTCGTCCTCGACGGCGTCGAGGACCTGCAGCCGATCGCGGAGGCCTTCGAGGCAGGCCGCCCCGTCGTCGTGCGCGCATCGTCGCCCGACGAGGTTCGGGCGGCGCTCGCGCGACCCGAGGTCGCGGCCGTTCTCGTCCCGGAGGAGCGCCGCGACCTGCTCGAGCTCGACCTCACGAAGCTGACCTATGGCTGAGGCAGCCCCGATCGTCGCGACCTACTCCATCGTCGCTTGCGACCTCGAGGCCAAGCAGTGGGGCGTCGCGGTGCAGTCGAAGTTCCTCGCGGTCGGCTCGGTCGTCCCGTGGGCAGAGGCCGAGGTCGGGGCGATCGCCACGCAGGCCTACGCGAACCCGAGCTACGGGCCGGACGGCCTCACCCTGCTCCGAGACGGCCTCGGCGCGAGCGAGGTCGTCGAGCACCTCACTGCGCAGGACGACGGGCGCGACGAGCGCCAGGTCGGGGTCGTCGACGCCCAGGGTGAGAGCGCGAGCTGGACCGGGCCGGGCTGCAACGACTGGGCGGGCCACCGCACCGGCGTCGGGTATGCGGCGCAGGGCAACATCCTCGTCGGCGAGGAGACGGTGGCGGCACTCGCGAAGACGTTCGAGAAGAGTGCGCGGCTACCGCTCGCGCAGCGCCTGCTCGAGTGTCTGGCGGCAGCTCAGGCCGCGGGCGGGGACCGGCGGGGGCAGCAGTCCGCCTCGCTTCTCGTCGTGCAGCGAGACGGTGGATACGCCGGCTTGTCGGACGTCCTCGTCGACCTTCGCGTCGACGACCACGAGCGGCCGATCCAGGAGCTGCGCCGCATCTACGAGCTCCATCGACGCCTGTTCGAGATCAGTCCGCGCGAGGACTGGCTGCCGCTCGAGGGCGACCTGCGAGCGGAGGTCGACGATCGCCTCGGCCGGCTCGGCTACGACTCGCTCGACGCGTGGGCCGGGGTGGAGAACCTCGAGGAGCGGGTGGACGGCGAGGACGCGATCGACCCGGTCGTCCTCGATGCCCTGCGGGAGGCGAGCGGATGAGCGGCGGGTACACGATCCTCTCCCTCGACGAGGCCGAGACGGCGCAGCATCGGGGCAGCAACCTCGTTCCCGTGCGGCATGCGCTCGGGTTCCGGGCCGCCGGGGTGAACGCGTGGCGCGCCGACTCCGGAGGCCAGCTCATCCCGCCGCACACCGAGGACAGCGGCCACGAGGAGCTCTACGCCGTCGTGCGCGGGCGCGCGAGGTTCACCGTGGGCGAGGAGGAGGCCGAGGCTCCCGCGGGGACGCTCGTCTTCGTGCCGCCCGACGTCTTCCGCACCGCGGTCGCCGACGAGGACGGCACGATCGTGTTCGTAACCGGCGGCTCCGCCGGCGTGGCGTTCGGCAGCGGCGGCTGGGACTCGTTCGCCCTCGCGGACTCGTACCGCCAGGCGGGACGGCTCGACGAGGCCCGGACGATCATGGAGCAGCTCATCGCCGCGCAGCCGGACTTCTGGGCGACGTCGTACAACGCCGGCTGCCTCGAGGCGCTCGCCGGCGAGCCTGACGCAGCCTTCGAGCACCTCCGCCGCGCGAAGGAGCTCGACGCCGAGGGGGAGTCCGCCGAGTACTTCCGCGAGGACACCGACCTCGACTCGCTGCGCGAGGACCCGCGATTCGCGGAGCTCCTCGGATGAAGCTCGCGCACATCGACGAGCTCGACGCGCACGAGCTGCCCGACGGGTTCGTCTGGCGGCCCGTGCGGCGCCACTTCGACATCCGTGGCTTCGGCACCAACGCGTACACGCCCGGAGCGAACGGCCGGATCGTCGAGGAGCACACCGAAAAGCGCTTCGAGCACGAGGAGATCTACCTCGTTCTGCGCGGACGTGTCCGCTTCACCGTCGACGGAAACGAGCACGAGCTCGGGCCCGGCGAGCTGGTCTTCGTGCGCGACCCGTCGCTCCGTCGCGGTGCCGTCGCGCTCACCGACGACGCCGCGGTGCTGGCTGTCGGCGGCAAGCCCGGGGAACCGTTCCAGGTGTCGGCCTGGGAAGAGGAGTTCCTCGCCTTCGCCGACTCCGACCTTGCCGAGGGGACCTCCTCAACCGAGTAAGAGACCGTTACCTGGGATCGCCGGGAAGCCGGATTCCGCCCGCGAGCTCGCGGAGAGCGGGCACCGGATCTGCTGCGGGCTGCGCGACGAGGAGGACGGCACCGTGGCCCTCCTCCCGGACGAGGGAGTCGACGAGGAGCTGCAGCCCGAGGGCCAACGCGAACGCCTTGTGCCCCTGCTCGCCCCCGAAAGGGACGAGCTCGTCCTCGGTTGCGAGCCCCGCGACGACGTCGCCCCACGTGATCGCGCCCATCGAGACGTCGGCGACGATGGGGTCGCCGCCCGAGCTCGGGATCCCGATCGCGAGCGGGTTCGTGCCCGCGAGCTTCGGGCCGCCCTCCGGATGGGCGAGGCGCCGGGGCGAGGTCGCGGTCAGGACGCCGACGAGCCCGCCGTCGGCCAGCCGGCGCACATGGTGGCCGAGCATCCCGGTCGGGAACGTGCGCTCGCAGACCACGAGGCGTGCGTGGCCGGGCGGGCTCTCGAGCTGGGCACGAACCACCCGACCCAGCACGAGATAGCCGATCGCGCCGCCCCCGTGCCAGCGCTGGAAGCCCTCTTCGTCGTCGAGCAGCGTCGGCTGCGCCAAGGGGTCGTAGCCCTCGAGCCCCTCGAGCCATGGAATCCTCGCGTGGCCATGTCCCTGTTTCCCTCGGCGCTCCGCCCCGTCGAAGTGCTCCCAGAGCTCTTGCGCCTCCGCCTCGCGGAAGCCGAGCGTGCGCAGGCGGGACAGGCCTTCGTCAGCGTCCACGTGCCCTCCCTGCGAGCAGGGCCGCCACACCCGCGATTCCGGCGCCCACCACCATGGGAGGGACGCGCCTGCGCGCATGCGGGTAGGCGCGGGCGCTGAACTCGAGCACCGGCCACCCACGATCCGCCGCGACCCGCCGGAGGTGCCGATCCGGATTGACGGCGACCGGATGCCCGACGGCGTCGAGGAAGGGCAGATCGGTGTGGCTGTCGGAGTACGCCGTGCAGGACGAGAGATCGAGACCCTCGCGCGCGGCAAGCTCCTTCAGACACGCCGCCTTGGCCTCGGCGTGCAGCGCGCGGAGGGCCCGTCCCGTGTACCGACCGTCCCGCACCTCGCAGATCGTGCCGAGCGCCCCGTCGAAGCCGAGATCGCCGGCGATCGCCTCCACGATCTCCTGCAGCGTCGCCGAGACGACGAAGACGCGCTCGCCCCTCGAGCGATGGTGCTCCACCAGCCGCAAGGGCTCCGCGTAGACGAGCGGTCGCAGCACAGGCTCCATCGCCTCCGCGACGAGCTCGCGCAGCTCCTCGGGGCGGTACCCGGCGAGGAGGCGCAGCCCGTCCTCGGCGCCACGGCGAACCGCCTCGTGGCTCGCGCCGCGTGCGACGAAGAGGAGCTGCCAGGCGGCCGCCTGTAGCAGCTGGCGGCGCGAGATCAGCCCGCGCTCACGGAAGGAGCCGGCGAGCGCGAGGGCAGAAGACCGGCGCAAGAGCGTCCGGTCGAGGTCGAAGAAGGCGGCCGCCGGCACCCGGTTCAGCGCCGGAGACCGGCGGCGGCCAGCGCCGCATCGCGCCGCGGATAGTCCTGCATACGCGCAATCTGTCCGTCGCGAACTTCGACGATCTGGAACAGCCTCGGCATGAAGCCCTTGGCGCCGAGCCGGTCCAGGCGCCTGCCGCGGAGCTGGATCAACACCCGGTCGCCGAGCTCGATCGTCTCGCCCGGCCGCAGACGGTTCGCGGATCCCGAGCGCCACATCAGCGTCTTCACGATCTCGTCGGCGTCGCTGCAGGGACTCCAGGCACCCTCCCGTGCCGGGTGCCAGGTCGCTTCGGCCGCGATCAGCTGGCGCAAGTGCCGATGGTCCCCGCGGCGCGCAAGGTCATACGCCTGCTGGACGATCTCCAGCGTCGTGCTCATCCCACGAGCGGCAGGGACTTGACGATCCCGCCTCGCTCGCGGCGCAGCGCCTCGACCTCCTGCGCGATCGCCACGATCGCCCGTGCGGACTCCGACTCCGGCTGCGCCGAGACGACCGGCGCCCCGGCATCGCCCTGCTCGCGCAGCACGGGGTCGAGCGGCACCGTGCCGAGGAGCGGCACGCCGAGCTCGCTCGCGAGTTCCTGCCCGCCTCCGCTCCCGAAGACGTCGCCGGACATGTTCTCCACGACGCCGAGCAGGCGCATGTTCGTCTTCTGGGCCATCGCCGCGGCGCGCGCCGCGACGTCCTGGGCAAGCTTCTGCGGCGTCGTCACGACGACGACCTCGGCACGCGGGAGGAGCTGGCCGAGCGAGATCGAGACATCGCCGGTGCCGGGTGGCATGTCCACGACGAGCACGTCGATCTCGCCCCAGTGGACGTCGGTGAGGAACTGCTCGAGCGCACGGTGCAGCATCGGCCCGCGCCACATCACGGGCTCGTTGCCGTCCAGGAAAAAGCCGATCGACATCAGCTTGAGGTCGTCCTTCACCGGCGGCACGATCAGCTCGTCTACGGCGATCGGCCGCTGCCGGATGCCGAGCACGTGCGGGATCGAGTGGCCGTAGACGTCCGCGTCGAGCACGCCGACGCTGTGACCCATAGTCGAGAGGGCGACTGCGAGGTTCGCGGCGAGAGACGACTTGCCGACGCCGCCCTTGCCGCTCGCGACCGCGAGCACACGGCAGTCGGCGGGCAGCCTGATCACGCCGTCGCGCTCGGGCGCGCCGCCGCGGAGCTTCTGCGTCAGCGCCTGCCGCTCCTCGGGCGTCATCACGTCGAAGGAGAGCTGGACTCCCCGCACGCCGGCGACGCCGGCGAGCGCCTGCTCCACCTGCTGCTCGAAGGAGTCCCGCAGCGGGCAGCCGGCGACGGTGAGGACGATCGTGAGCGCGACCACTCCATCGTGCAGCTCGAGGTCGCGCACCATGTCGAGCTCGGTCACCGGACGACGGAGCTCGGGATCGATCACCTGCTCGAGAGCCTTCAGAACCTCTTCGCGGTTCGCCTCCACAGGGCGAGCGTAGCGCCAGGCTTGCGGGCAGGAGCCGGCAGGCCGACGGCGAAGCGCTCGCGGATGACGTCGGATTCCACCACTCGCTGGCCGTTGCTCGAAGAGCGCACGCCGTTCGCGACCGCGAGCCACCGCGGCCCGGCCCGCAAGCTGCCTCCTTCCGTGTGGCTGCTCACCGGGCTCGCGTTCCTCTGCGGCGGCCTCGTCAGCGCGGCCGCGTTCTCGATCGGCTGGCGTCACCAGGCGCAGCGCGACACTGCCGCCCAGGCCGCGCTCGCGAACGCGAACGCCCGGACGCACCGGCTCGAGCGCAAGCTCGGCGCGCTGCGCGCCTCGCTGAACGCGTCCCGGAAAGCAGCTGCGAAGGCAACGGCGTCGGAGCACGCCGTCGTTCGCGTGGCAGCCGGAATCCAGAACGAAGCCACGGCGTCGGGCAGCGAGGCGGCTTCGATCTCCTCGGGAGCCGGTTCGGTCACCGCCGCCGCGGCCAGAATCGCAGGCGAGCTCAAGACCCTCGACACCTATCTCACGACGACCCCCACGGCCGAGCTCGACCCCGGCTACATCTCGACGCAGGCGGCGTATCTGGCCCGGCAGCTCACGCGCCTGCAAGCCGACTCCGCGGACCTCGGATCCTCGCTGGCTTCGCTGGAAACGGCCCTCCGCAAGCTCGGCCGCGACGCCGGCGCGCTGCAAACCCGCTGAGCCTCTCACAAGTGCTGTCTTTTTCCGGCACTCTGGAGTAGGTATGAGCGGAATCGCCAGGCGGCTGGCCACCCTCGCTGCGCTCGCGGCGCTCACGCTCCCCGCCGCCGCCTCGAGCACCGCTGCGGCCAACCGTGCACAGGCGGCGATCAGCGGCGTAGTCCCGCACGCGGGGGCTCGGCTCGACGGGTTGCATGCCGCGGCCAGAGCCGCGACGGCCAACGCGGGCGAGTTCTTCCTCCATGAGGCGCCTTGCTCGCTCAGCAGCAATTCCCCGTGCTGGGTGATGCGCCGGAACACGACGTACGCGATCTACTGGGTGCCAAGCGGGTACTCCGTGGATGCGAGCTACGAGAGCGGCATCAATCAGTTTCTGAGCGACGTCGCCGCGGCGAGCGGGAGCCAGACCAACGTCTACTCCGTCGCCACCCAGTACTTCGACGCCACCGGCTTCGTCGGCTACCAGTCGACGTTCGGCGGCGCCTATGTCGATACGAATCCGTTCCCGACGAGCGGATGCGACGACTCCTTTCACGGCGCGCGCGACTCCGTCTGCCTGACCGACGGGCAGCTCCAGACGGAGATCCAGAACGTGGTCACGGCGCAGGGCTGGCAGGCCGGCCGGAACGCGCTCTTCCTCCTCATGACCCCGAAGGGCGTCGGCTCCTGCTTCGACAGCAGCTCGCCGGACTTCGGAGGCCAATGCACGACGAACGCGTTCTGCGCCTACCACAGCGGCTTTTCCGGGACGAACTCCCAGCCCGTTCTCTACGCGAACGAGCCCTATGACGCGGGCGTGAGCGGCTGCGCGAACGGCCCCACTCCGAACGGCGACGACGCCGACGTGGAGATCAACACGCTGAGCCACGAGCAGAACGAGGCGATCACCGATCCATGGGGGAATGCCTGGATGGACTCGGGCGGCGACGAGATCGGAGACGTCTGCTCCTGGCAGTTCGGCACGCCGCTCGGAACGGCGTCCAACGGGCAGCCGTACAACCAGCTGATCAACGGCCACCCGTACGCGCTCCAGGAGGAGTACAGCAACGACGGCGACACGTGCCTCGCGAGCTACATCGGCCGGC
Source organism: Gaiellaceae bacterium (assembly GCA_035653435.1). Lineage (GTDB taxonomy): Bacteria > Actinomycetota > Thermoleophilia > Gaiellales > Gaiellaceae > Palsa-739. Next base: position 11,770 of record DASRBY010000014.1, on the reverse strand, counting down.
CCGCGAACACCGCTCGTCCCGCTCTCTCCGGGGGCACCGTGCTGGGGCAGTCCCTCTCGGCCAGCCAGGGGTCCTGGACGCAGATACCGACCGGCTATGCGTACCAGTGGCTCCGCTGCGCCGAGAACGGGCGCGGCTGCAAGGCCATCCCGGGTGCGACGTCGACGGCGTACGCGATCGCACGCGCCGACGTGGGGCACACGGTCGAGGCTCGCGTCGCTGCCACGAACGCCAGGGGAACGACGACGGCGACCTCGAAGCCCAGCGCCGTGGCTGTGGACGTGCCCGCGAGCCGGAAGGCGCCTCGCATCTCCGGGCTCGCCAAGGTCGGAGGGCGCCTCTCGGCAGGCAAGGGCGCGTGGAGCGGGGCGCCGCAGCGCTACCACTACGAGTGGCTCCGCTGCAACGCGAGGGGCGGCTCCTGCGTCCTCATCAAGCACGCCACGCGCTCGACGTACCGGCTGACGAAGCAGGATGCCCACCACCGGCTGCGCGTCCGGGTCACCGCGCTCAACGCCGCCGGCAGCAGGACGGCGACCTCCCACGCTACCGCGCGGGTGCCGACCCGCTAAGGCTCGAGCAGCTGCTTCAACCGCGCGGCGTTACGGGGCGCGAATCCCTCCCAGTCGTTGTTGAAGTACGCGAACACCTCGCGGGTGCGGCTCCACTCACGCAGTCGCGCCGCCCATTCGCGCAGCTCGGAGTCGCTGTAGTTGCCGCGCAGCCCGCGCGTGCCTCCGTGAAAGCGGACGTACGTCCACGAGGCCGTCAGCTCGTGCGTCTGGAAGTCGTTCACCTGGGGCCGGTCGCCGATCGCAAGCGCGACTCCGTGGTCGCGTAGGAGCGCATACGTCTCCTCCACGAACCACGAGGGGTGGCGGAACTCGAAGCAGTGCCGCAGCTCGCGCGGCAGCCGCGCGAGCGCGCCGGCGAGGCGGTCGTCGTCGCGGCGGAACGTCGGAGGCAGCTGCCAGAGGAGCGGCCCGAGCTTCGGCGAGCCGAGCAGCGGCTCGATCCGCTCGAGAAAGCGCTCGAGCCCGGGACCGAGGTCGCGCAGCCGCTTGATGTGCGTGAGGTAGCGCGACGCCTTGACCGCGAAGAGGAAGTCCTCCGGCGTCTGCTCGACCCAGCGGGCCACGGCGTCGCGGCGGGGCAGCCGGTAGAAGGTCGAGTTCACCTCCACGGTGTCGAATCGATCGACGTAGAACTCGAGCCAGCGCGACGCAGGCAGCCGCGGCGGGTAGAAGACGCCGTTCCGCCAGTGGGCGTAGTTCCAGCCGGATAGGCCTACGCGGACAGAGCGCGTGCGATCCGCGTGCACACCGCCGTCGTTCCCGCAGCGACGACGCGCGAACGCTGCTCGAGATCCAGCGGCGCGGCGCCGAACGGCTCGGCGACGTCGAACAGGTCGATTGCAAGCCCGAGCTCGCGGCAGAGGAGTTGTGCCGCCGCTATGTCGACCGACCGCGCCGGCTTGAGCGAGCAGACGGCGTCGACGCGGCCGGCGGCGAGGTGGCAGAGCGAGAGCGCGAGCGAGCCCATGATCCTCAGGCGATGAGCGAGGCCTGCGACCTTCGGCGCGTCTTGCGCGACGAGCGAGGTGCGCGTCGCCTCGAAGGAGAGGATCTCCACTTCCTCTTTCGGCCGCACGCCGCCGAGCGCCTCGCCGTTCAGCCAGGCGCCCTCCCCACGCCGGGCCGTCCACTCCTCGCCGGAGCCGAAGTCGTGGACGAACCCGAAGACGACGTCGTCCATCGTCTCGCCGTCGGCGACCGCGATCGAGACGGCGAAGAAGGGAATGCCGCGCTTGGCGTTGAGCGAGCCGTCGATCGGGTCGACCACCAGGAGAGGCGTCGCCGCCCCGATGCGGCCGACCTCTTCGGAGACGACGGCTCCCGCAGCCTCCCGGAACCGCGCGAGGATCGCCTTCTCCGCGGCGCGATCGATCGCCGTCGTCTCGTCGCCGCCCTCGCCCGCGCCGACGACCGGTTCGCGCTCGGCCCGCGTGGGCAGACGCTCGAGCACGGCATCGACGTCCGCCACGGCCGAGCGGCAGAGCTCGAGCCAGTCAGTCAAGCGGGAAGAGGAGCAGCCCGGAGGTGAGCTTCGGGTAGAAGAACGTGCTCTTCTGCGGCATCACCTCGCCGCGCCGCGCAACCTCCCAGACGTCGTCGATCCGCGTCGGGCGCAGGAGGAATGCGGCCTCGGCCTCACCGCGGTCGACCGTGGCCACCGCTTCTTCGCGGTGCGGCGTGTACGAGACGCCGCTCGGCGCGAAGCGGTCGACGACTTCCGGATCGAGGAACCCCTCCCCGGCGAGCAGCTCGTAGCGACCCGCGCGATAGATCACCGGCCCGGGCAGGTGCGCTCGGGGCGGATCGATCGGAGTTCCGGAGGCATTGCCTGCCGCCTGCGCGACCCGATGGGTCGGGAAGATCGTCAGCCCCTCCTGGCCGGTCGGGACGATCACGGCGAGCAGCCAGGCCGACGCCTCGGTCCCGTCCTCGTCGTGGAAGGCGAGCGCGGTCTCGTAACGATGGTGACCGTCGGCGATCAGGAGCTGCGCGTCGGCGAGCTCCTCCACGAGCGCGTCCGTGAACTCGGGGTCGAGCCGCCACAGCCGAGACACGACGCCGCCTTCAGCCACCGCGAGCTCCGGCTCGTCGAGCCCGCCGAGCTCGATCGTCCCGTCCCAGAGGAAGAAGAGCGGCTCGAGCTGCGTGCGCGTGGCGCGCAGCAGGCGCAGACGGCCTTCCTTCGGCCCGGCATGCGTGCGCTCGTGGGGCAGGACGACGCGGTTCTCGTACGGCTCGAGCCGGAGTGCCGCAACAAGGCCCTCGCGACTCCGCGCGACGCCGTCGGGCCCGACGTACTCCTGCGCGAGCCACCAGCAGGCCGGCTCGGGATCGCTGACGAGGGCTCCGCGCTCGCGCCACTCGGCGAGGCTTGCCGCCGCCTCGTCCTCGGAGTCGGGCAGCGTCAGGTGGACGACGTTGTACGGGCTTCGTCCGCGGAGCTCTGCTCGCTCCGCCGGGCCAATGACGTCGTACGGAGGCGCGACCAGCGATTCGAGGTCTCCCGCGACAGCCGGGTCGTAGCGGAGCGCGCGGAACGGCCGTACGACTGCCACGGCACTGACCGTACCAACCGAGCCGTTTCGCTACCGGCTCGGCGGCTCGTCCGCGCAACGACGGGCGCACCCTGGATCCAGGCGCGGCGGCTCTGCCGTACCAGCTCTGCGGCGACCGCCGCGAGGAGCCATGCCCCGACGGCGAGCAGCCCGACCGCCACCACGAGCACGCGCTTCAGGAGGCGGCCGCTCGAGTGCAGGAGCGGGCTCAGGTTCGGCTTGCGGCTGCGGGCCATGCGGCGACGGTGTCGTCGCCGGCCGACCACGAGCAGCCGCTCCGAGGGAACGACGGCGGCGACGGCCGAGGCGGGGACGCGCCGCACGCGGCGACTCCTCGTCCGCACCTCGAGCAGAGACGGATCATGTGGGTCTCCGTCCGAGAAGATCCCCTCGACCCTGCCGCGCCCGCCGCCTGCGAGGGAGAAACCGACGCAGTTGGCGAGCCAGTAACGGGTGACCGGGCTCGCTGCATCGAACCGCCGGCTCTGGCGCAAGGCAACCGCCATCGACGCACCGGTCCCCGGTACCTCGCCATGCGAAACTCTCGCGGTGACCGCGATCGCGGAGCTCGAGGAAAACCGCACCGTGGAGGGCGTCTACGCGGTCGCGCGAAAGGAGCGGCTACGGACGCGCAACGGCTCGAGCTATCTCGCGCTCGAGCTCGTCGACTCGAGCGGCAGGATCGGAGCGCGCGTCTGGAGCGACGTCGATCTCCTCGACCGGCGGTTCGAGGCCGGCGACGCGGTGCACGTCCTCGGCCGCGTCGAACGGTTTCGTGACGAGCTCCAGCTCGAGGTGCGTACGCTCGAGCCTGCCGCGGGGGTGGATCCGGCGGGGCTGACGCCGGGGTTGCGGCGGGATGCGGACGAGCTCGAAGGGTTCCTCGAGTTCCTCGTCGGCGAAGTGCACGACGACGCGCTTCGCGGCCTCGTCTCGCGGGCGCTCGCGGATGCGCCGCTGCGCGCGTATCCGGCGACTCCCGACGGCCACCACTCGTACGCGGGAGGCCTGCTCGAGCACACCGTCGGAGTCGCGACGCTCTGTCGCGAGCTTGCCCAGATCCACCCGCGGCTCCGCGCCGACCTCCTGCTCGCCGCCGCGCTCGTCCACGACGTGGGTCGCACCCGCGAGCTCGGCCCGCCGCCGATCTTCGCGCCGACGGAGCAAGGGCGGCTGCTCGGCCACGTGCACCTCGGGCTGCGAGCGCTCGAGGAGATCGGTGCTCCCGCCGAGCTCCTGCACGCGGTCGCCTGCCACCACGACGCCCGCGCCGCCCGCACGGCCGAGGCCGCCGTCCTCTATCACGCGAACCAGCTCGACGCCGTCGCCGCGACGCGACCGGTGCGCGACTCCTAGGTGGGACCCGCTCTCCTGGCGCTCGCCGCCAGCCTGAGCTGGGGTCTCGCTGACTTCTTCGGCGGTCTCAAGGCGCGCGTGTTACCGGCCCTCACGGTCATGGCTCTGTCGCAGCCGTTCGGCCTCGTAGCCCTCGGCATCGCAGGCGCCGTCAGGGGAACCGGGATCCCCGGCAACGAGGTGGCCTGGTCCGCCCTCTCGGCCGTGCTCGGGACCGTCGGCCTCGTCGCCTTCTACCGAGGCCTGGCCGCGGGAGCGATGAGCGTCGTGGCCCCGATCGCAGCCGTCTCGGCCGGCGTCCCGGTGATCTGGGGCGTCGCCGTCTCCGGCGATCACATCCACGGTCTGCAGGCGATCGGCTTCGTCGCGGCGGTAGGCGGCAGCGTCGCGGCCTCGCTCGAGCTGCAGCCGGAGCGCAGGCAGATCGCGGCGGGCGTCGGCTGGGCCGTGTTCGCGATGCTGGCCTTCGGCGGCTACTACGTCCCGATGCATGCGGCGTCGGCGCACGACTGGCTCTGGCCGGCCTTCCTGTTCCGCTGCACGTCGGTGACGATCGTCGCTTCGCTCGCGCTCGCCCGCGGCCTCCGCCCGGGCGGGCTCCGCGCCCACTGGCCCGGGCTCGTCGCGATCGGCTTCCTCGACACCGGCGGGAACGCTTTGTTCGCGGCCGCGTCCTCGACGCACGGCCTGCTCAGCGTCGTCTCGGTGCTCGCGTCGCTCTATCCGGTGGTGACCGTGCTGCTCGCGCGGCTCGTGCTCGGAGAGCGGGTGCAGCGGACGCAGGACGCCGGAGTGCTCGTCGCCCTCGCCGGCGTCGTCCTGATCACAGCGGGAGGGTAGACACCCGCTGTTCGATCACGGCGCGCAGCTCGCGCACCTCTTCGAGGCAGAGCCCCGCCGGGTCGGGCAGGTTCCAGTCGACGTACTCCTTGCCGGGGAGAACCGGACAGGCGTCGCCGCACCCCATCGTCACCACGAGGTCCGCCCACTCGACATCCTCGTGTGCGAGCGCGCGCGGCGTGCGCGCGGAGATGTCGATTCCGATCTCCTCCAGCGCCTCGACCACGGCCTCGTGAACTTCCGACGCCGGGCGCGAACCCGCCGACCGTGCTTCGCCTCCGCGCCGCTCGTACAGGGCCTGCGCCATCTGCGAGCGCCCCGCATTCTCGACACAGATGAAAAGGGCGTTCATCCGCCCAGCGTATGCCGCAGCTCGCCCACCGCGGCGGGCACGAGCCGGTAGTACGCCCACGTCCCGCGGCGGCTCGATTCGACCAGCCCGGCGTCGCGCAGCACCTTCAGGTGGTGGGAGATCGTCGGCTGCGACAGCTCGAACGCCGCGTTGAGGTCGCAGACGCAGCACTCCTCGGTCGAGGCCAGGCGGTTGACGATCGCGACGCGCGTCGGGTCGGAGAGCGCGCGAAAGCGCGTGGCGAGAGTCTCGCTTGCGGCGGGGTCGAGCGGCTCCGTCTCGGGGCCGCAGCAGAGGATGGGAAGCGTCTTCATCGATGTATCTCAATATATTATATCGATATCTATCGATGAAAGGAGGTAGCGATGAGACGCGGCGAGTGTTGCGACGGCTGCGGCTGCGGCACCGGCTGCTGCTAAGCGGAACGTGCCGGCGGGGCGTACGACCCGCCGGCGCCTTAGAGCTCTAGACGTTGAAGCGCACGTTGAGGACGTCGCCGTCCTCCACGACGTAGGTCTTGCCCTCGAGGCGCTGCTTGCCGGCCCGCGCGGCCTCCGCATGACCGCCCGCCGCGACGAGATCGTCCCAGCGCACGACCTCGCAGCGGATGAAGCCGCGCGCGATGTCGGAGTGGATCGTCTCTGCGGCGTCGAGCGCGCTCTCGCCGCGCTGCAGCGTCCATGCGCGCGTCTCTTTCTCGCCCGCCGTGAAGAACGTGATCAGGTCGAGCGTCTCCACGAGCCTGCGCACGACCTCGCCGAGTGCCGACTCGCCGCCGCCGCGGAACTCGGCCGCCTCCTCGGCGGAAAGCTCCGCGAGCTCCGCCTCCAGCTGCAGATCGATGCCGTCACCCCCGTTGACGAGCTCGAGGAGCGGCTTCGTCGTCAGCGGCTCGAGCTCAGGCGGCAGCTCGCCGTCCCACTCCGCCAGCGTCCCGCCGGCATCGAGGTGCGCCAGCAGCCGCTCGAGCTCGGCCGCCTCCGCCTTGAGCCGCGCATCTCCCGACTTGGCCTGCTTGACGACGCGTTCGAGCCGCCGCTCGACGTGGTCGCGGTCGGCGACGAGCAGCTCGAGCTTCAGCGTCTCGAGGTCGTCGGCGGGAACGCGCGTGCCCGAGAAGCCGTCGAGGACGACGAGCAGCGCATCCACCTGGCGGAGGTTGCCCAGCAGCTGCGGGCCGGTTCCGGGCACGTCCACCACACGCACGGCCGCCGGCGTGACCTTCCTCGCTCCGACCGTCTGGGCGAGCCGGTCGAGCCGGTCGTCGAGGATCTGCGCCATCCCGACGTGCTCCTTGCCCGAGCCGTGCGTCTCCGCGCGCGTGAGCGCGCGAAAGAGCGTCGTCTTGCCCGAGCTCGGCAGCCCGACGATCCCGACCTCCAGCGCCACGCGCGGAGGCTACTGCTGGGCGATCTGCTTCTGCAGCGAGACGAGCGCGCGGTGCTGCAGCGACTTGATCGCGCCCTCGGTCTTGTCGAGGATCGCCGCCACCTCCGCGTTCGGGAGGTTGAAGACGAACTTCAACGTGAGCACCTGCTGCTGCTCGGGCGAGAGGCGGTCGATGAGCTTCAGCATCGACTCGCGACCGATCGTCTGCATCGCCGCGAGCTCTGCGGACGGCTCCTCCTCGCCCGGCGGCTCGGGTACCTCCTCCTCCGGCTGCCAGCGACGACGTGCGCGGAAGTGATCCATGGCGAGGTTGTGGGCGATGCGGAACAACCAGGCCGAGAACGGCGCCGACTGCCACTTGAAGCTGCCGATCTTCTCCAGCATCTTGAGGAACGTCTGGGTCGTGAGGTCCTCGGCGTCGTGCCGGTTGCCGACGCTGACGTGGAGGTAGCTGTAGATCCGGTCGAAGTGGATGAGGTACAGCTCTTCGAGCGCGTCGCGGTCGCCCTGCTGGCCGCGCGCCACGAGCTCGCGCACGTGCTCGGTCGACTCGCGCGCAGGCAGGCGCTCGGTCGGAGAGCTCATCTAGGAGTGGTTCCCCGGGATCCCACGTGAGCTAACGCGCGAGGCGCCCTACGAGCCGAACCCGACGCGTCCGGCGCGAACGATTCGCTTGTAGTAGGCGATCTGCCCCACCACCACGTGCAGGGGCCCGTCTTCGGTCTCGAGCACCACGACCGGCTTCCCCGCGCCGGTCGAGCCGAGCGCCGACTCGAGCTCGTCCGCCGAGCGCCCCTCGACGAAGCTGGCGACGATCTGGCCGCCGGCGAAGCCGATCTCGATCCGCACCCGCTCGTCAGCCACGCGCGCAGACCACCTCCGAGAGGACGCCGTGGACGGAGTCGGGATGGACGAATGCGACCTCGAGCCCGAACATGCCGCGCCGTGGAGCCTCGTCGATCAGCTCGGCTCCTGAGTCGGAGAGGTGCGCAAGGGCGGCCCGGATGTCCTCCACCTCGTACGCAACGTGATGCATCCCGGGGCCGCGCTTCGCGAGGAAGCGGCCGACGGGCGTGTCCTCGGCGAGCGCGCCCAGCAGCTCCAGCCGGCTCGTGCCGACGCGGATCGACGCCGCCTCGACCCCCTGCTCCTCGACCCGCGAGCGATGCTCCAACCGGGCGCCGAAGAGCCGCTCGTAGGTGTCGAGCGCGCCGTCGAGATCCTCGACCGCAAGGCCCAGATGGTGCACCGAGCTCGGCGTCTCGCCGGTCATCTCCATCGGTCGATCGTATGTGAAAGACTCGAGCCGGATGCGCGCCTCGGCCCTCGTGTTCGTCCTGACGGCCGCGCTACTCGCCGGCTGCGGCAGCAGCAAGAAGGCGGCGAAGCCCAACCGCGAGGCGTCGAAGCCGGCGACCCAGGTGCTGGCGGACGCTCGAGCCGCCGCAATGAGCGCGAGCTCGACGCACATCGCGGGCAGAGTCGTGTCGGGTGGCACGCCGATCACGCTCGACCTGGAGATGGCGCGGGGGAAAGGTGCAAAGGGCTCGATGTCGACGAACGGCCTCTCGTTCGACCTCGTCCGTATCGGCGACACCGCGTACATCCAGGGCAGTGACGCGTTCTACCGGCACTACGCCGGGGCCGGGATCGCCCAGCTCCTCCACGGGAAGTGGCTCAAGGCGTCCATCGTCAAGGGCCGGTTTCGCTCGCTCGCCCCGCTGACGAGCGTCGACCTCCTCTTCGCGGGGATCAGCTCGCACCACGGCAAGCTCGTGAACCGGGGCGAGACGACGTACCACGGCGCGAAGGTCGTCGAGGTCCGGGACACGTCCGACAACAGCAAGCTCTACGTCGCCGCCACGGGCAAGGCCTATCCGGTCGCTCTCGTCGGGGGCAGCAAGCAGGAGTCCGGGGCGATCACGTTCGACAACTGGAACCAGCACGTGTCGCTGTCCGCGCCGAAGGACGCGATCGACATCTCCCGACTCGGCGGCTAGGACCTAACGAGGCAGCTCGCCGGGCTTGCTGGCGACGACCCGGGGCACGCCGACGGTCTCGGACGCGCGCGACTCGGGCTCGACGTCCTCCACAAGGGCCTGCAGCTCGTCGCGGACGAGCGTCTCCTTCTCGAGCAGGGCGACCGCGATCCGGTCGAGCGGCGCCCGGTGCTTGCGCAGGAGGCGCACGGCCTCCGTGTAGGCGCCGTCGGTCAGCCGAGCCTGCTCCTCGTCGCGCAGCCGCTTCGTGGCCTCGGAGAGCGCGTAGTTGTCGGCCCGCATCGTGCGCGAGGCGACTGTCTCGGACATGCCCCACTCGAACACCATCGAGCGAGCGATCTCGGTCACCTTCTCCAGGTCGTTCGCGGCGCCGTTCGTGACGCGGCCGAAGACGACCTCCTCGGCGGCGCGGCCGGCGAGGGCGACGACCATCCGGTCGACGAGCTCCTCCTTCGTGTGGAGGTAGCGGTCCTCCTCGGGCAGGTAGAAGGCGTAGCCGAGCGCGTTGCCGCGCGAGACGATCGTCACCTTCTGCAGCTCCATCACGGAGCCCATGAGATGTGCCATCAGCGCGTGCCCGCCCTCGTGGTAGGCGAGGATGCGGCGCTCCTTCTCAGTCAGCACTTTGCGCTGCTGCAGACCGGCGACCACGCGCTCGAGGGCCCAGTCGAAGTCCGCCTGCGAGATCGAGACGTCGCCGCGGCGGCCCGCCTTGATCGCCGCCTCGTTGCAGATGTTCGCCAGCTCGGCGCCGGTCAGCCCCGACGTCTGCCGAGCGACGACTCCCAGATCGACGTTGTCGAGGTTGAGCGGCTTGCCGCGTGTGTGCACGCGGAGGATGGCCTCGCGTCCGGCGAGGTCCGGCGGGGGCACCAGCAGCTGGCGGTCGAAGCGGCCGGGGCGCAGAAGAGCGGGGTCGAGGTCCTGGATCCGGTTGGACGCTCCCATCACGACGACCTGCTCGGCGCCTTCGAAGCCGTCGAGCTCGACGAGAAGCTGGTTGAGTGTCTGATCCTGCTCGCGGTTGAAGCCGTGACCGGTGCGCGACGCGCCCACCGCGTCCAGCTCGTCGATGAAGATGATCGCAGGGGCGTTCTTGCGCGCTTCGTTGAAGAGCTTGCGGATGCGAGCCGCTCCGAGGCCGGCGAACATCTCGACGAACGAGGACGCCGAGGCGCTGTAGAAGTTCGAGCCCGACTCGTACGCGACCGCCTTCGCGAGCAACGTCTTCCCGGTACCGGGCGGGCCGTAGAGGAGAAGTCCCTTCGGCACCTTCGCGCCCAGCCGCTCGAAGCGCTTCGGGTCGCGCATGAAGTCCACGACCTCCATCAGCTCGCCCCGTACCTCTTCGACACCGGCCACGTCGGACCAGCTCGTCGTGGTCTTGCTGCCACGCGTCAGGCTCGCCGGAGTCGTGCGCGGCATCATCCCGACGGTCTTCCAGAGCACCCAGGCGACGAAGGCGAACAGCAGCAGCAGGAATACCGGCGCCCAGTCGGTCGCGAAATTCCTCAGCCAGTCGAACCAGTGCCCCACCATCTCGCTGTCTCATCGGCAGCAGGGCAGGCATCCCTTAGGGGAGTGAGGCAGTCCTCGTTTCAGCGGAGCGCGCGCAACGCCGGCTCGAGTCGCTGGCGGGTAGTCAGGACGCCCTCGAAGAGGTCGCCGTGGCGGCGGACTCGCTCGAGCACGGCGTCCATCGTGAACGCCGCCGGATCGAGCGACTCCTCGACCTCCTCCCACCTGAGGGGAGTCGAGACCGGAGCGCCCGGCCGCGGGCGCACCGAGTAGACCGACGCGATCGTCTTGCCCTCGCCGTTCTGGTTCGCGTCGATGAGCACGCCGCGTCGCTTGGCCTTCGACCACTCCGTTGTCGCGAGCCCGCGATGGGTGCGTGCGATCGCGCCCGCGACGATCTCGCAGAACTCGCGCGTGTCCGAGTACGTGTAGCGCCGCTCCACCGGCACGAGCACGTGCATCCCCTCGGCGCTCGATGTCTTCGCGAAGGAGACGAGGCCGAGCGCGTCGAGAGCCTGGTTGACGAGCAGCGCGACCTGCACGACCTCGCGGAACCCGACGTCCGGCGACGGGTCGAGGTCGAACAGGACGAAGTCGGGCCGGTCCGGCTTGTCCACGCGCGAGTACCACGCGTTCATGTCGATGCAGCCCATGTTCACCATCCACGTCAGCGCGTCCGTGTCGTTGACGATCGGCGCGTCGATCCAGCGCCTCTTGGGCGGTCGCTCGCGGGTCGAGACCTGGACGTGGAAGCGCGGAATCCACTCCGGCATGCCCTTCGGCGCGTCCTTCTGGAAGAACGCCTTGCCGAAGGCGCCGTCGGGGTAGCGGCGCATCGTGAACGGCCGGTCGCGGAGATGCGGTACGAGCACCTCCGCCACCGATCGGTAGTAGTCGATCAGGTCGCCCTTCGTGATCCCCTCGTCCGGCCAGAAGACCTTGTCGAGGTTGGAGAGCTTCACCTTCCCGTCCTTGGCTGCGGCCGGACGTTCACGCCGCACGTCCTCCGCCGGCTTGTCGTCGCGTAGCCCCTCGAAGGACGGTGCGCGTAAGTGTCCGTCGTGCGTCCACTCCGCGAACTCGACCTCGGCGACGAGACTGGGCTCGACCCACACGACGTCGCCCTTCCGCACCTTCGGCATCTTCGGCACGACCGGGAACGGCGACTCCTCCCGACGTAACGGC
>DASRBY010000013.1:0-61054 GCA_035653435.1 Gaiellaceae bacterium | reverse complement strand
AGAGCCCTCTGACGGACTCGAACCGTCGACCCCCTCCTTACCATGGAGGTGCTCTACCAACTGAGCTAAGAGGGCTGGAAGCCGGATTGTAGCCCTGTGTCGAGCGGCGCCCGCCGACGCTCTCCGTAGCCTCAGCCGCGTGGACGTGCGCCGCCCGCTCGCGCCCGCCGACGAGCTCGGGGAGTCGCCGCTGCTCCCGGCTGCCGCGCTCATCGCGGCGGCGGGCCTGTACGCAGATTTGCCCTCTCGTTTCATCGCCGGCTCCGGTGGAGGAGCGTTCGGAGTCGTTCGCTGGGTCGTGCCGGCGCTGACGGTTCTCGTCCTCGCCACGTTCCTGGCGATCCGACCCGACGCACGTCTCGCTCGAGCCTTCGGCTGGCGGCCGCACACGCTTCACCTGACTCGGCGCCGCCTGGCGCTCACGACGATCGGGATCGTCAGTGCCGCGAACTCGGCGTCCATCATCCTGCTCGTCCACCTGCTCGTGAACGGCGCGACCGGTCACGCCGCCCCGCTGCTGCGAGCGGCCGTCCACATGTGGGGCGTGAACGTCCTCCTCTTCGGGCTCTGGTACTGGCAGCTCGACGGTGGCGGGCCGCTCGACCGCCCGACGTGCACGCCCGGGCAGCGCGACTTTCTCTTCCCGCAGCACACGGAACCGGTGCTTGCCGAGTCGGGCTGGCACCCGGAGTTCCTCGACTACCTCTACGTCTCGTTCACGAACGCCGCGGCCTTCAGCCCGACCGACACGATGCCGCTCAGCCGCTGGGCGAAGATGCTCATGCTCGTCCAATCGGCCATCAGCCTCTCCCTCGCCGTGATGGTCGTGGCGAGAGCGGTCAACCTCCTGCAGTAAGGCCGAAGCTACAATGCCCGTCCCGCGGGGGTGTGCCCGAGCGGCCAAAGGGAACGGGCTGTAAACCCGTCGGCTCAGCCTACGGAGGTTCGAATCCTCCCGCCCCCATAATGCGCAGGCTGGTTCTCGGGTTGGTGGCGGCGTCATGCCTGGCCGTCTCGGCCCAGCCGGCCTCGTCGCATTCCGAGCGCGGGGAGCGGCGGGCAGCACCGCCGTCTGTCCTGCACCTCGTGGACAAGTCCCGGACGATCCGTCTGCCGGGCGGCAGACGTGTCGCACGACCGGTGACCACGTACCTCTGGTATCCGCCCGCCGCGGATGGGGCCGGGCCATGGCCCCTTGTGGTCTTCGGGCACGGGTTCGCCACGACGCCGTTCCGCTACCTGCGCTTGCTGCGAGCTTGGGCGGCCGCGGGCTACCTAGTCGCGGCCCCGGTCTTCCCGCTCGGGAACGCGCACGCCCCCGGCGGACCGGACGAGAACGACATCGTGAACCAGCCTCGCGACATGAGCTTTGTCATCAGCCGGCTTCTCGACGCAAGTGCGGCGCCTGCAAGCCCGCTCCACGGCCTCGTCGACGGGGCGCGGATCGCCGTGGCCGGACAGTCGGACGGCGCCGAGACTGCGTTCGCCACGGCCTATCAGCGGCCCTGGAACGATCGGCGCGTGCAGGCAGCGCTGATCCTGTCTGGCGCCGAGCTCGGCGGGCATGCCCGAGTCGTGTCGCGCGCGGTACCGCTCCTCGCAGTCCAGGGAACCGCCGACCGAATCAACCCTCCTGTGTACACGTTCGGCCTCTTCCACGCGGTCGGCCGCCCCAAGTTCCTGCTGCTGCTGCGTGGCGCAGGCCATCTCGGCCCGTACACGGAGCCGGGGCTCCGGCTCGCGGCGGTCGAGCGCGTGTCGATCGCCTTCCTCGACCATTACCTCGGCGCCGGAAGCCTTGGCGCCATCGGGCACGCGGCGGCGGGTTTCCCGCGGGATACTCTCACGAGCGAACCGTATGTCCGCCGCCACCCACGTCTCCCGTGACTACGTTCCCGGGATGGCCGACGCCCCGATCCGGACGGAGGAGCTGCGCAAGGTCTACGGGACGCTCGTCGCCGTCGACGGGCTCGACCTCGAGGTGCAGCGCGGGGAGTTCTTCGGCCTGCTCGGCCCAAACGGCGCGGGCAAGTCGACCACGATCGGGATGCTGACGACTACCGTGGTCCCGACCGGCGGCCGCGCGCTCGTCTCGGGGCTCGACGTCCGCAGCCACGCCGCCGAGGTGAAGCGGCAGATCGGCGTCGTCTCGCAGGCGAACACGCTCGACCGGGCACTCACGGTCTGGGAGAACCTCTACTACCACGGCCGCTTCTTCGGCGTCCCGCGCGCCCGTGCCCGCGCCCGGGCCGACGAGCTGCTCGAGCAGTTCTCGCTCACCGAGCGGGCCGACTCGATGGTCTTCCACCTGTCGGGAGGACTGGCGCAGCGGCTGATGATGGCGCGGGCGCTCGTGCACGAGCCGCAGGTGCTCTTCCTCGACGAGCCGACCTCCGGCATCGACCCCCAGACCCGGATCAACCTCTGGCGGATCCTCGAGGACCTCAACCGCGCCGGCCAGACCACGCTCCTGACGACGCACTACATGGAGGAGGCGGACGTGCTTTGCGATCGGATCGCGATCATCGACCACGGCAGGGCGCTCGCGGTCGACACCCCCGTCGAGCTGAAGCGGAAGCACGGCGCCGAGACGCTCATCGCCCTGACTGTGGAGGGCGACGCGGTCCCGCTCGCCGAACGCGCCGAGCGCCTCGAGGCCGTGCGGTCGGTCGAGCGGGACGACTCGGTCGTCCGCGTGCACGCCGCCCGCTCGGAAGGCGTCCTCGCTCAGCTGGTGCAGCAGGCCGCCGAGCTCGGCCTGCCGGTGCGAGACGCCTCGAGCCTGCCGCCGAGCCTCGAGACGGTCTTCCTCAACCTCACGGGCCGGGAGTATCGAGAGTGAGGCCGTACTTGCAGACCTTCGGCGCGCTGCTCGCCCGCGACATCCGCGTGCTGCGCCGCAACTTCGGCCAGTTCCTCGTGCGGACGATCATGCAGCCGCTGCTCTTCGTCTTCGTCTTCGCGTACGTCTTCCCGAAGATCGGACAGGGCTTCCACGGCGGAGCGCGCGGGGTGTCGTTCGCGACCGTGCTCGTGCCGGGGCTGATCGCCGTCGCCATCAACTTCCAGGGGATCCAGGCCGTCGCGCTGCCACTCGTGCAGGAGTTCAGCGTGAGCAAGGAGATCGAGGATCGCGTGCTCGCGCCGGTACCGGTCTGGGTGGTGGGGCTGGAGAAGATCGTGGCCGGCGCGCTCCAGTCGCTCATGGCCGCCGGCGTCGTCTTCCCGATCGTCTACCTCGTGCACGCGCACGGGGCCGCACCGACCGTCCACGTCTCCGATCCGGCCCTCTTCGCCTTCGCGCTCCTCTTCGCCTCGTTCCTCGCGGCCGCGATGGGCCTCTTCATCGGAACGGTTCTCGACCCGCGCAAGGTGACGCTGCTGTTCGCGGTCGTCGTCCTCCCGCTCACGTTCCTCGGCTGCATCTACTACCCGTGGGCGCGGCTCACGCCGATCCTCTGGCTCAAGGTGCTCGTCCTCTTCAACCCGATGGTCTACATGAGCGAGGGCCTGCGGACGTCGCTGACGCCCCAGCTGCCGCACATGCCGGTGTGGGCGTTCATGCTCGCGCTCGCCGGCGGCTCGGTCGGGCTCGCGCTCGTTTCGCTGCGCACGTTCCACCAGCGGGTCGTCACCTGAAATAGCGTTCGCCGGATGGCGACCTACGACGTCGCGATTCTCGGGGGCGGGCCTGCGGGCTCGACCGCTGCCTACCGCCTCGCGAGCGCGGGCGCGAGCGTCCTGCTCCTCGACAAGGCGGCCTTTCCGCGCGACAAGGCCTGCGGCGGCGGCGTCACCGGCCGGGCCGCCCGCCTGCTCCCGTTCTCGATCGAACCGGTGGTGGAGGACGTCGTCCACCGGCTCGACTGCGGCCTCCGTTACCGGCACCGCTTCACGCGCCGGGCACGCGCACCGCTCGCCTACATGACGCAGCGGCGACGGCTCGACCATTTCCTGCTGCAGAAGGCGGCGGAGGCCGGCGCAGAGGTGCGGGAGCGGGAGACCGCCGACGCGCGAGAGCTCGATGCTCGCATCGTGATCGGCGCCGACGGCTGCAACGGCCCCTCGGCGAAGCAGCTCGGCCTCGCCGACGGCGTCGCGCACGGCGTCGCGCTCGAGGCGAACTATCCGTACGAGCGGCGGTACGCGGGCGCGATGGTGCTCGAGATCGCGGTCATCCGCGGCGGCTACGGCTGGATCTTCCCCAAGGGAGACCACATCAACGTGGGCGTCGGCGGGAACGGGGAGGAGGGGCCGCGGCTGCGCGCCGAGCTGCAGCGGATGTGCGAGGCGTACGGCATCGACCCGGGCGCAGCCCGGGACACGCGCGGTTATCGCTTGCCAATGCGGCTGGCGGCGACCCGGCTCGCGCGGGGCCGGACCGCCGTGATCGGAGATGCGGCAGGGCTCGTGGACCCCCTGTCCGGCGACGGGATGTACGAGGCGTTCCTCTCCTCTCAGCTCGTCGCCGAGGCGGCCCTCGCGGTGCTCGCCGGCCGCGCGGACACCCTGGAGCCGTACCAGGCGGCGGTCGAGCGCCGGATCACGCCGTTGACGCGGGCCGGGTGGGCGGCGAAGCGCGCCTTCGAGCGCTTCCCGGGGGCGACCTACGCGCTCGCTCGGCTGCCCGTCACGTTCCGCGTGCTGGAGAAGCTCCTCCAGGGAGACCTGCCGGACCCGGCGGCGGCCCGCGGAGGCGAGCTCGCGGCGATCCGTGCGATCTATGCCGTCTCGCGTGCTGCCGGGGGTGCCGCTATGACCCCTGGTTCCCGATCAGCTGCATCAGCTTGAACATCGGGAGGTACATCGAGATGATGATGATGCCGACCATGAACCCGACGCCGATCATCATCAGAGGCTCGATGATCGAGGTCAGGGACTGGATCGCGCTGTCGACCTCGTCCTCGTAGAAGTCGGCGATCTTGCTCAGCATCTGCTCGAGCTCTCCCGTCTCCTCGCCGATGCGGACCATCTGGCTCACCATCGGCGGGAAGGTCGGGTCGGCGGTCAGGGGCTCGGCGATCGGGATGCCTTCCTGGACCTTGATCCGCGCGTCCGCCAGGGCTCTCTCGACGACCCAGTTGCCTGCCGTCGAGCCGGCGATCTCGAGCGCCTTGATGATGTCCACGCCCGCGGCCACGAGGGTCGCGAGGGTGCGCAGCAGCCGCGCCATCGTCACCTTCAGCACGACCTCGCCGATCTTCAGCGGGATCCGCAGCTTGAAGCGGTCCCACTTCTGGCGGCCCGACTCGGTGCGCTTGTAGCGGAGCCCGCCCCAGACCGTGAGCCCGATGAGGGGGAAGACGATGTACCAGCGGGTGCGGAGCAGGTTCGAAGCATCGAGCACGACCCGGGTGAGGAGCGGCAGCTGGCCGTTCAGCTCGGTGAAGATCTTCGCGAAGATCGGGACGATGAACATCAGCATCGCCGTGAGGACGAGGCACGCGAAGGTGAAGACGACGGTCGGATAGACCATCGCGCCCTTGACCCGGCGCTTGAGCTTCGTCTCCTTCTCGATCTGGTCGGCGACGCGGTCGAGGACGTTGTCGAGCATTCCCGAAGCCTCGCCGGCCTGCACCATCGAGACGTAGAGCTCAGTGAACACCTTCGGGTGGCGCGCCATCGCCTGTGAGAGAAGGAGGCCTCCCTCGACGTCCGCACGCAGCTCGGCGATGATCTCCGCGAGATACGGGTCGTCGGTCTGCTCCTCGAGGATCACGAGCGACGCGACGATGTTCAGGCCCGCCTCGATCATCGTCGCGAACTGGCGCGAGAAGACCTGCATCGAGCGAGGCTTGATCTTCTTGAAGGTCGTGCGGAATCCGTCCTCGCCGCTCGCAGGAAGCTCGCGGAGGGTGTGCGCCAGCAGGCCGCGGATGCGGAGCTGCTCGCGGGCTGCCTCGAGATCCGGGGCGTGGATCTCGCCGACGGTCTCGAGACCGTCGATCGAGATCGCGCTGTAGGCGAAGCCGGCCATCGTGCGTTACGAGAGGAGCCGGAGCTGGTAGCGGATGCCGTCCGCCGTGTCGACGAGCGTCAACGTCCTGCCGGCAGCGAGGGCGACCGTATGCGCGCCGCTCGAGTATGAGCCGTTCGCGATGGCGATCCGGGCCACGCCGTTGCCGAAGGAGACGAGCCGGAAGAGCGGGTTCGCGCTCGGGAAGCTCGTGCCGACCCGCACCACCTGGGCGCGGCCGTTGACCACGATCCTCGCCGCGCCGGTCACCGCGAGCACGCGGGACGCGTGCTTCGGCGGGGTGGTGGCGCCGTTGCCCGCGGAGGCAGGCGCATGGCTCACGGCTGCGGTCTGGTTGGGCAGGCCCTGCGCCTTGTCCCTGACCTGCTGGACGAACGGATCCTTGCCGAGGAAGCGGGTGAACGAGTGGAGCTGCGACTTCCCGACCCGCGGCGCGACGTCCGAGGTCGGAAGCTTGGTGCTAGCCGCCGGCGTCACGGCCGCGGCCGCGGTGCCGGGAGGCGTCGTCGCCGGAGCGGCGGTCCCGGCCACCGGGGCGGAGGCATTCGTCGTCGCGGGAGGCGTCGCGCTGCTGCCGCCGCCGCTGCCCTTCAGGACGTGCGGCACCTCGAAGGCGAGGACGAGGACGAGGACGGCGGCACCGCCGATGGCGATCTTCTTCATCCGCTTGTCCTTGGCCTCCCGGAGGTTCTGCATTCTCTTCTTGCGGCTCATGAAGTCCCTCCGCTCGTGCTCGGGGCCGCCGACGTAGAGTTGGACGTGGTCGTCGTGGCCGTCGTGGTCGTCGACGTGGTGCCGGTGGTGCCGGTCGTGCTCGGAGTCGCCGGGGAGACGGCCTGCGGCACGAACTCGTTGATGGTCAGCGTCGCGGAGATCTGCGGCCATCCCTTTGCGCCCTCGGCGAAGGTGACGCTGCTCACGTCGAAGAGGCGCCCGGCCGTGAAGAGCTTGCCGTTCTCAACGCGCACGAGGTTGCGCACGCGCTGGAGGAAGGTGACGAGGTCGTAGAAGCTGCCGGTGAACTTGACCGAGATCGGCTCGACGGCGAAGGGATCCGGCGTCGTCGCGGTCGTCGTCGCCGCCGCCGCACCGGCACCCTGCGGCGCGATCTGGTCGAAGGTGATGCCCGAGTCCTCGGCCAGCCCGCTCAGCGTGAGGATCACGCTGGGCGTCTCCAGCTTGTTCGGCATCGCCTGGTCCAAGCTGAAAACGCTCGCGGAGCGCACGGCCGGCAGCGCCTTGGTAAACGCGGACGACCGGTTGGCGGCGATTTGCGACTGGACGGCGGCCGTCTGCTTCTTGAGGTCGGTCGCGGTCGAGCGCTTCGGCGAGATGACGCCGAAGTAGCCGACCACAGCGACGAAAAGGAGGGCGGTCGCTACGACCGCGACCTGAGCCCCCTTCGGCAGGCTCGCGAGGCGGGCGGTCACGAGGCACCCCTTCCTTTGCGGATGTCCGAGACGATCGTGAAGTTGAAGACGGTCTGGCCGGAGACGGTGGTGCTCTGGCTGTTCTGCAACTGGACGTTCTTCAGGTCCGGCACCACCGACAGCCGCTCGAGAAGCCGGGCGACGCTGTCCTGCGAGTAGGTGTAGCCCTGGATGGTCAGCTCGGTGGGCGTCGCCGGCAGCGCGCTCGGCGTCGCTGCGACGGCCGAGGTGCCAGGATCGAGCGGGACGTTGCCCGCGAGGTTCGTGAGCCAGACGTCGTCAGGCAGCACGAGCGCGAAGCGGCGGAGGATGCGATCCCACGCCACGCGCTTGCCAATGGCCGAGGCGAGGGCGAGCGAGCGCTGCTCGCGCGCGCTGAGCACGGTCGAGCGGAAGGCCTGCGTCTGCGCGTTCAAATGGTGCGCGGGGGTCACCGCGAGCACGGCGCGGGCATTCGCCAGCTCCTGACGCTGGCGGTCGACGCTGCGGTTGGCGAGCAGGAACCCACCGACCAGCGCGAGCACGACTGCCGCGCCGCCGATCGACGCGACGAGCACGACCGCGTTCGGCCGTGTGCGCGTGCGCTCGACCTGCTGGCGGGGGAGAAGGTTGACGGCGCGCATCAGTCCTCGATTCCCAGTCCGATTGCGACGGCGAGGGCGCCGTCCTGGCCGTTGGAGCTGATGCCGTGCCCGGAACCCACGCGTGCGAACGGGTCGGCGACACGGACGCTGATGCCGATCAGCTCTTCGAGCTGCGCGGCGAGCCCCTGAAGGTGGGCGCCGCCGCCGGTGATCGTGATCTCGGCGAAGCCCAGAGAGTCAGGCTGATCCTGGTAGAAGTGGAGAGAGGACGCGAGCTCGCGGGCGAGGCCGTTGACCTCGCGCCGCGCCGCCTCGGCGGCCCTGGTCGTGGTCTCGTCGGCAGCCTCGTCCGGCGTCTTGGTGGAGATGTCGAGCGACCGCTTGATCAGCTCGGCCTCGTCGGTATCGACCTCGAGAGCGCGCTCGATGGCGGCCGTCACGTGGGCGCCGCCCCAGTCGAGGACTCTCGTGAACTCGCAGAGGCGCCCGTCGGAGACGGCGACCGTCGTGCGGTCGTGGCCGATCGAGACGGCGACGCGCGCGGCCTCGGACCGCTCGCCGGCGTGGAGCGGCTCGCCGCCCACGGCACGGAGCAGAGCGAAAGCCTCGATGTCGATGCCGGCGAGCTCGATCTTCGCCGCGACGCACGTCGCCGCGAAGCGGTCGACGAGGTCGCGGTAGGCGACGGCGAGCAGCACCCGGTCGGGCATGTTCGTGTCCTCGACGATGTGGTAGTCGAGCATCGCCTCTTCGATCGGAATCGGCAGGGTCTCGTAGGCGCGGAATCGGATGGCGTTCGCGAGCTGCCGCGGATCGTCGACGGCGGGCCGCTCGAAGACGCGGACGCCGGTGCGGCTCGAGCCGATGCCGAGGCGGACGTTCTTCCGCGGCAGGTCGGCAGCCGCGAAGAACGCGGCGATCTCGTTGGAGAGCGCCTCGGAGTCCCGCACCTCGCCACCCGCGACGACGTCGCGTGGAAGCGTGTGCCGCGCGGCCTTGACGAGCTTCGGCCGGCCGTTGTTGACGACCACGGCCGCGGCGAGCTGCGACGCGCCGATGCTCAGCCCGACGACCTGCTTGTGGCGGCCGCCCGTGAACGCGGCTGTCGGCGTCTTCCGCGGCTTCGGCGTGCGCTTCGGCAGCGAGAGGTCGCGCTTGAAGGAGAGCCCGCGCTTCGGCGAGGACTTCTGCTCCGGCGCCGTCTCCGTCGTCGACGCGGTCGTCTCGGCCGTCGGCGCCGGGGTCTCCGCCTTCGTGGCCTTGACCTTCTTCGTCTTGGTCTCGGCCTTGGTGGACGGCTTGCCCTTGAACGAGATGTCCTTCTTGAGGAACTCGGTGATTCCGCTCACTGGGAGGCTCCTGCGACTCGGAGGCCGCGGAGGGCCTCGGGGAGGTGGTCATCCGAACGCGGTGCGACGCCGCTGCGTGCGAGCAGCGCCTCGAACTCCTCGCGCCGGCTCGTGACGTCGAATGCGGTTTCCTGGGTGATGTGCCGACGCACCACGAGGTCCGCCAGGCACTGCTCCATCGTCTGCATCCCGCGGGTCGTGTTGGTCTGCATGACGGAGTAGATCTGCTCGGTCTTGCCCTGCCGGATGAGGTTCCGGACTGCGTCGTCAGGCAGCAGCACCTCGAGGGCGGGGACGCGCTTCCGACCGTCGGCGCTCGGGAGCAGCGTCTGCGTGACGATGCCCTGGAGCGAAGCGGCGAGCTGCATCCGCACCTGGCCCTGCTGGCCCGCCGGGAAGACGTCGATGATGCGGTCGATCGTGCTCGGCGCGCTCTGCGTGTGGAGCGTCGCGAGCACGAGGTGGCCCGTCTCGGCAGCCGTGAGCGCGGTCGAGATCGTCTCGAGGTCGCGCATCTCGCCGACGAGGATCACATCGGGGTCCTGGCGGAGCGCGCCGCGCAGCGCCTCGGCGAATCCCTTCGCGTCGGCGCCGACCTCGCGCTGGTTCACGACCGAGGTCTTGTGCTGGTGGAGGAACTCGATCGGGTCCTCGATCGTGACGATGTGCAGCGGCCGGCTCTCGTTGATCGAGTCGATCATCGTTGCGAGCGTCGTCGACTTACCGGAGCCCGTGGGGCCGGTCACGAGGACGAGGCCGCGCGGCTCGCGGGCGAGCTGGAGGAGGACCTCCGGCAGGCCAAGCTCCTGCGCCGACTTGATCAGCCTCGGCACGAGGCGGAAGGCGGCGGCGAGCGTGTCGCGCTGGAAGTAGACGTTGACGCGGAAGCGGGCGACGCCGGGGACCGAATAGGAGAAGTCGATCTGACGGTCGATCTCGAGCCGCTTCTGCTGCTCGGTCGAGAGGACGCGATAGAGCAGGTCGCGCGTCTCCTCCGGAGAGAAGGCCTCGTACTCCGCGAGCGGGGCCAGCTTGCCGCGAACGCGCAGCAGCGGCGGCGACCCAGAGGTGATGTGGAGGTCGGAGGCGTCCTCGGCGGCAACGCGCTCGAGGAGCGTGTCGATGGAGAAGGGCTGCGGCGTCATGCTCGCGAGCTATCGGCGGGCGATGTCGCACGCTTTAGACAGCCTCCCGGGAATCACTCGGTCGAGGGAGGAACGCGTGCTGCGCCGGGCGGCCATCCCCCACGGCGGGTGAGTCGAGGGGGAGGCGAATCACTCGTCGGGGGGAAGAGCCGGCGCGCGTGCTGCCGATAGAGGCCGGGTCTGGGTTACCCGTCCTACAAAGGAGACTGCATGCATTCCCTCAGACAGAGGCTCAACGTTCGGGACGAGAGCGCGTTCACGCTGATCGAGCTGCTCGTCGTCCTGATCATCATTGGCGTCCTGCTTGCGATCGCCATTCCGTCCTACCTCGGCTTCCAGAAGAAGGCCCAGCAGACGGCGGCGATGTCGGACGTCCGCTCGGCGATTCCGGATGCCGAGGCGTACTACTCGGACAACAACAGCTACACCGGCATGACCGCGGCCGGCCTGCAGAGCGCATACGACTCGGGGATGGTCCTCTCGACCTCCGGCTCGACCGGCATCGTGTCGGCCAAGGCGGTCTCGGGCAATCCCCAGCAGTACTGCATCTCGGCGGTCGACGGCGGCCACTGGGCGCACGTCACGGGCCCTGGCGGCCAGGTCACGAACGACACTGGCGCGACCACGGATCCCTGCTAGTCGTAACCCCAGTACGTGCACCACGGAGGGCGCGGGAGACCGCGCCCTCTCTTTTTCCTTCTTCTAGGACGTATCCCCCGTTTCAGGGAGGCCCGCACCGGCGGGCCTGCCGATAGGAGGGCCATGAACGCGACGTTGACCACGCGCCAGCTTCGCCTCGTCGGCCTCCTCGTGCTGGTCGTGGTGGTCGGCGCGGGCTACCTCTTCATCTCGCGCCACAAGACGACGACGCCGACCACGGCGAGCTCGACGCCGGCGGTGACCACTCCCGCCCATACGACCCAGTCGCAGACGACTCCCACTCCGAGCAAGACGCACACGCACCCTGCGACGGCCGGCCTGCGCACCCACGGACTGCCGGTCGCGGTCGTCCGGGCGCTCCGGAAGCACGACGTCGTGGTGGTCTCTCTCACGGCGCCGCGCGGCGAGGACGACCAGTTCGAGCGCGCAGAGGCGCAGGCGGGCGCGGTCGAGTCGGGCGCGGGCTACGTCGCCATCAACGTCTTCCAGCAGCGGCCCGGGACGACGATCCTCCGCAAGCTCGGGGTCGTCGACACGCCGCAGATCCTCGTGGTCAAGCGGCCGGGCACGATCTACTCGGACTTCAAGGGCTTCGTCGACCGCGCCGTGGTCGTCCAGGCCGTCGCCGACGCGCGCTGATGAGACGGGGCGGCCGCCCTCAGGCAGCCGAGCCCGAGCCGCGGGAGCTCTTCGTCCGCAGCGCGAGCCGGTACGGGCGTCCCGTCGTGACGATGCGGGCGCGTGACCTCGGCGACGCCTGCGTCGTCGACGTCGAGGTGGACGGCCGCGAGGACGGCGCCGAGCCGCGCTCGTACAGCTTCGCCGACGCGCAGCAGGCGAGCACGTTCGTCACCGAGGCCGTTGAGGCGCTCGTCTACCTCGGCTGCGAGATCCACGCCTAGAGCTGCAGGAGAGGAAGCCGTGGACCCGGTGCAAAGGGACGAAGGCGACCTCCGCGGGCATGAGCCCGAGTCGGTGGCGGACGTCATCGCTCTGCCTCAGCTCGAGCGCCTGCCTCCCGATCCCGACGGCCTGGACGTCGGGCCGGGGTCGAGCTTCACGGCAGACAGCCGTTCGGCCAGGCTCGAGGCTCTCGAGCTCGTGCGGGCTGCGGTCGAGCTCGCCGACCGGATCGAGCGAGATGCGCAGGAGACCGCGAAGGACCGGCTCACGCGGACCGAGGAGGAGGTCCGGCTCCGCAGGCTCGCGCTCGACGAGCGCGAGAAGGAGCTCGAACATCTCAAGCGCGACCTCGAAGCCGCCCGGCAGGAGGCCACCCAGGCCCAGCAGGAGCTCGAGGAGAAGCGCGCGCAGGCGGCCGAGGCCGTCCGCGAGGCGCAGGCGCGCCTCGCGACGGTAGAGGAGGAGGCCGCCGCGACGATCGCCGCCGCGAGTGAACGCGCTCAGGCCGTGCAGGACGAGGCGCGTGCGGAGGCCGAGGGCATCGTGGCCGGTGCCCGAGGCGAGGCCGAATCCATCGTCGGCGCTGCCCGATCGGAGGCGGAGGCGACCCTCGAGGGGGCACGCTCCGAAGGAGAGGCCATCGTCGCCGCCGCCCGGACCGAGGCCGAGGGTGCGACCGAGTCCATCCGGGCCGAGGCCGAGGCCGCGTTGGGCGCGGCGCGGGCGGAGGCGGAAACCTTGGTGGACAGCGCGCGCTCCGAGGCGGAGGCGGTCCTGGGGAACGCCCGCTCGGAGGCCGACGCGGTCGCAGGCGCGGCCCGCGCCGAGGCCGAGACGGCCGTTGCGGACGCCCGCTCGCTGGCGGAGGAGATCCTCTCCCAGGCCACCTCGGAGGCTGCGCACACCGCCGAGATCGCCCGGGTCGCCGCCAACGAGCTGGTAGGAGAAGCGCGCACGGAAGCCCGCCGGCTCCTCGCCGAGGCGGGAGCTAACCCGGAGCCCGAGCCCGAGCCGGAGCCGGAGCCCGAGCCGGAGCCGGATCCGCCGGCAGCGGCTGAAGCCCAGCCGGAGGACGTTACGGCGGAGGAGCCTGAGCCGGATGCTGAGCCTGAGGCTGCCGCCGGTTTCACGCCGCCTCCGAGCTCGCTCGAGGACCTTGCAGCCGCCAGCCGGCCGACGAGGTTCAGCATCGGCAGCGGTCGCCGCAGCAAGTAGTCAGCTAAGCGACGCCGAGCACGGGCTCGAGCCCGAGGAACCTGCCGATGCGCTCGGCTTCGCGCTGGATCTCCACGCGGCCGGTCTTGCCGAGACGGCGGGCCAGCCGGACGTTCAGCTCGATCCGCTTGGCGCGCTTGCGTCGCTCCCAGAGCCCGGCGGCTACTCCGTCGGCCAGCACGAGGCGCACCGCTGACGGTCCCTCGTAGCGGCCGCGGCCGTGTTTCGCGACGAGCTCCCGCACGGCCGCCGGCACGAGCTGGTCGCGCTCGCGGAACCCCATCACGTAGACGTCGTACTCGGGCAGCAGCCGCACGCCGGCGCTCGGCGCACGGAACCGCCGGTCGCCCGCCAGCACGAAGGATCTCACCCCCTCGATCTCGATCTCTTCCAGCTCGGCGCCGAGGTCGTCGAACAATGCCCGCGCCTCCGCCACCCTGAACGCCGCCGTGCCGAACCACTCGGCAAAGGCCGAGGGCGGGGCGGGCCCATAGGTCCGGAGGAAGCGCCGGCAGACCTCCCGCAGTGCCTCGGCCTCGTCGGAGACTCGCCGCCAGCGCTCGATCCACTGGTCGGGCCGCACGAGCGTGATCCTCGACCCCTGCGGTGGCCCCTGGCACAGCTCGCCGAGGAAGAAGGCGAACCCGGAGCTGAGTCGCTCCCGCACCCCGGGGCCCACCCGCTTCACGACCTCCGCCGCGAGCTCGTCCCGCAGGAGGCAGCGGCCGTCGAGCACGTCCCACACAGCCGCCTGAGCTGCCGCGACCTCGTCGGCGCTGAGGGCGGGGTGCAGGACGCCTGCCGGATCGCGCCAGGCGGGGAGCCCTTCCTTCGAGCCCAGCACCGCGCGACGCGCCGCATGCCAGAGCGCCAGCTCCCCGGCCGGATGGAGGTGCAGGGTTCCCCGGACGGTCCACGCTTTGACCAGGGCTCGCTCCTCCCACAAGGCCGCCCGGACGTCGCCCTGCCCGATGTCGTCGATGCGGACAGCCAGCTGGAGCTCGGCCGACGCCTGCACCTGCGCGTGCACGCCGCACAGGTCTCCGGCGACCTCGACGAGCCGGTCGCCACTCGCGCGCTCGCTCAGCGAGGATCGCGCCAGCCGGCGTGCCCGCACCTGCTCCCAGCCCACGCCGACGCTCACGGGGCGGTCGGCGGATCGAGCAATCGGAACGTCTTGCTACCGGCGTCGAGCTGCGCGGTGACCCCGAACGGCAGCGTGAGCATCGGGTCGGCATGCCCGGCCTCGACGTCGGCCAGCACGGGGATTCCCGCGGCTTCTGTGCGCCGGGCGACGACTTCCCAGAGCAGCTTCCGGTTCTCGGCGCTGTAGTCCTTGGGTCGAGCGACGAGAAGGCCGGCGGCGGCTTCGAAGACCCCGAGCTGCTCGAGATCGGTGAGGTAGGCGTCGACGTGTGGCGGCGGGGGAGCCTCTTCCGAGGTCTCGAGCAGGAGGATGGCCCCCTCGGGAGTCGTCCACGCAGCGGACCCCTTGAGGTGCCAGCAGATCGTCTCGAGGCAGCCGCCGAAAAGGGGCCCCGTCGCGATCCCGTCCCTGATCGTCAGCCACCCTTCGCTCTCGTGCAGCTCGCGCGGCCGGGTCAGGTCGAGCTTGCGGTCGAAGTCGAGCAGCTCGTCCGTCCAAACCGCCGAGGGCTCGTACACAGTCGACGTGTCCTCGAACCAGGCGGCGCGCAGGTAGCGGTCGGTGTGCGCCAGCACCTGCGGAAACTCGCCGAGCTCGGTGACGAGCGCGGGGCCGTAGAAGGTCCCGAGGCCGGCGTGCTTCGCGAACGCCCAGTGCAGGACGGTGATGTCGGAGTAGCCCTGGAAGATCTTCGGGTGCTCGCGGATGAGCTCGAAGTCCAGGAGGGGCAGGAGCTGGTTCGAATGGTTGCCCCCGATCCCGCACAGCACGACCGCGACCGACTCGTCCGCAAACGCGGCGTGGAGATCCGCGACGCGGTCCTCGGGTGGCGCGGACGCCCACGCGTCGGTGCGAGCCGCGTTCGGCATCAGCCGTACGTTCAGGCCGAGCGACTCGAGGTACGCCGTCGCCCGCTCGACCCGGTGCGGCCAGCGACCGACCGCGCCGAAGGCGGGCGACACCACCGCGACCGTGTCGCCGTCGCGTACGCGCCGCGGCTTCGTCAGCGGCTCCATCCGCGTGAACGTAGCCGACTGCTCGGGCTGCCGGCAGGCCGCCGAAGCGCTAGATCGTGGTGACGCGGGCGAGCTCTTCGAGCGACGTCAGACCGGCGACGACCTTCTCGATCCCGTCGGCCCAGAGGGTCGTCATCCCGCCCTCCATGGCCGCCCGCTCGAGCTCCTCGTGGCTCGCCTTCCGGGCGGCGAGCGTCGAGAGGTCCTCGTTCATCGTCAGGAGCTGGAAGACGCCGATCCGGCCGCGGTAGCCGGTCTGGCGACAGCGGACGCAGCCGTTGCGGCGGAACAGCTCGGTCTTGCCGTGCCGGAGCTCCTCCGGGATGCGGGCTGCGATCAGCTCGTCCTTGCTCGGCGTATACAGCTCCTTGCAGTGCTCGCAGAGCCGGCGCGCGAGGCGCTGCGCGAGCACGCCGGTCACGGCGGCGCCGGTGAGGAACGGCTCGACGCCCATCTCGTTCAGGCGCGACAGCGCGCTCGGCGCATCGTTCGTATGCAGGGTCGAGAGGACGAGGTGGCCCGTCAGGGCTGCCTCGATCGAGATCTTCGCGGTCTCGACATCGCGGATCTCGCCGACCATGACCACGTCGGGGTCGGAGCGCAGGATCGACCGGAGGACCGTGGCGAAGGTGAGCCCGGCGCGCGGATTGATCTGCACCTGGTTCAGGCCCGGCAGCCGGTACTCGACCGGGTCCTCGACCGTGATGACGTTGATCTCCGGCCGGTTGATCTCCGTCATGGCAGCGAACAGCGTCGTCGACTTGCCCGAGCCCGTCGGGCCGGTGACGAGGAGCGAGCCGGTCGGCCGGTGGATCAGCTCGGCCAACTGCTCTTGCATGGCCGTGCTGAGCCCGACCTCCTCCATCGTCGGCGGCTTCTTCGACTTGTCGAGGAGCCTCATCACGACCGATTCCCCTTCGACTGTCGGCAGCGTCGCGACGCGGACGTCGAGCATCCGTCCCGCGGCCGAGGCGGACAGGGAGATGCGGCCGTCCTGCGGCTTGCGGCGCTCGGCGATGTCGAGCTTCGCGAGCACCTTGAGGCGCGTCGTGACGCCGATCGCGCTCCGCTTCGGGATCCGCTGGGTCTCGTGCAGCACGCCGTCGATCCGGAAGCGGACGACGAGTGAGTCGGACTGCGGCTCGAAGTGGACGTCGCTCGCCCCGTCCTCGGCCGCCTCGAAGATGATCGAGTTCACGAGGCGGACGAGCGGTGCGTCGGAGATGCCGTCGTCGACCTCGAGATCGTCGAGCTCGTCCTCGTCGATGACCTCGAGCTCGACGGCGTCGGACAAGCCGGAGCGGGTGCCGAAGGCCTCCGCGGTACGGGCAAGCCGGCCGAGCTCGTTCGCGATCTCCTCGCTCGCCGCGACGCGCAGTGCGATCGGGTGACGGCTAGCGAGGCGCAGCGAGTCGATTCCGTGGATGTTCTGCGGGTCGGAGATCGCCACGCACAGCGAGTCGTCCTCGAACCCGTACGGGATGGCGTTGACCTGCTCGAGCACGTGCAGCGGCACCGAGCTCGCCGCGATCGGGTCGATGCCGACCGTCCCGAGCTCGATCACGGGCAACCCGTACTGCGCGGCGACGATCCGCGCGATGGCCTCGCTCGACGCCAGCCCCTCGTCGATCAGCACCTGCACGACGGGTGCGTGCTTGACCTGCTCCCGGAGGGCCTCGAACTTCGCCTCGGGGATCAGGCCGGTGGTCTCGAGCAGGTCGACGACGAGCTCGCCCATGAGCTGCGAGATCGGGGCAGGGGTGGCCGGGCCCTTCGGGGCCGGGCTCCCGTCACGGTTCACAACAGGCTGAGCAGACACCGCAGAGGTCTCATTTCAGGAGGCCGAGGTAGGCGTGGAGGATCGGCTCGCCCGCGAAGAGGGCGATCACCGCGCCCGCCGCGAGGAATGGGGCGAAGGGGATCGCGCTCTTGCGCGCACGGAGCCCGTTGCGCGCGATCAGCACTGCGCTCGGAACGAGGGCCAGGAAGAGCCCGAGCATGATCGCGACCGGGGTCGTCCGGCCGAGCAGCGCCCCGATCAAGAGGGCCAGCTTGACGTCGCCCATCCCCATGCCGCCCGGGTACGCGAAGGCGGCGAGAAAGAGGAAGCCCGAGGCGCCGGCCGCTCCGAGCGCCCACTCCGGCGAAGGGTGAGACGCCGTCTGCAGGGCGAGAACGGCTGCGGCAGCAGGCAGCACGACGCGGTTCGGGACGATGCGGCGCTCGAGGTCCGTGGCCGTGACGACCACGAACGTCCCGCACGCGATCGCGGCGGCCGCGGTCTTGGCGGAGATCCCGAAGTCGAGCACGCAGCCCACGAGCAGGAGCGCCGTCGCGAGCTCGATCGCGAGGTCGCGGGGCGGGATGCGAACGCCGCAGCGGCGGCAGCGGCCGCGCAGCAGCGCATACGAGAGCACCGGCACGTTGTCGTACCAGCTGATCGGCGTCTCGCAGCTCATGCACGCCGAACCCGGCCGCACGATCGAGCGGCGCAGCGGGACGCGCGCCGCGACCACGCCGAGGAAGCTGCCCAGGGCGAGGCCCGGCACGAACACGAGCGGGAGGACGAGGATCACTCTTTCGTTATCGACATCCGCGCGGGGCCGCTTGAGCGGCGGCTTGCAGCGTTTGTCACGAAAGCACCGCCGGCAGAGTCCGGCCGCGCGACTAGTGCGAGCGCTTGTGGTGGTGGTGCTTGGGGGCCAGCCGGATCAGGCTGGCGCCGTAGGGCGAGCGGTTCTCCGGCTCGCCGAGCTGGGGGCTCTTGCCGGGCGCCAGCCGAAGGGTGATCGTCGGCGAGCCCGTGTCGAGCACGTGCGTGCCGGGCTTCGGCGACTGCGAGACGACGACGTTCGCCGGGTAGCCGCCGACCGATCCGCGGACCTTCCAGCCGAAGCCGCCGTCCTCGAGCATGCCCGAAGCGAACACGAACATCTGGTTCTGCACGTCCGGCACGATCTTCACCTTCATCGGCCTCGACGCGTGCGTCTGCGGCGTCTTCATCGCCGTCGGCTTGCTTGCGGCAAGGCTGATCGTCGCGCTCACCAGCAGGACGGCAGCGGCGACGGCCGTGACGCGCGGGAGCGTGAGGATACGCCTGGACACGGCTCGTGCATCGGAAGGTGGGAACACGCCCATGACCCTCTAATGGGTGAAGTAGACGACGTCGGAGGAGAATGCGGTGCCGGTCGAGCTCGGCTGGAAGCTGTCGAGGGAGGCGCCGACGACTCGCTTCGCGCCGTCGTAGTTCGCGGCGTACCACCCGTCGCTGAGGCTGTCGATGCGGACGAACGCGCCCGTGTGCGGCGCGTCGACGAAGTCGCCGTTCCCGATGTAGATCCCGACGTGGTCGAGCCGGTTGAAGAACACGAGGTCGCCGGGCTGGAGCTGGTTGCGCGGCACCGAGACGGCGTTCGGCGAGTTCCACTGGGCCACCGTGTTGTGCGGCAGCGAGACGCCGAGCTGCCCGAAGACGTACTGGACGAGGCCGGAGCAGTCGAAGCCGGTATCCGGGCTCCCGCCGGCCCATTTGTACGGGATCCCGAGGTACTGCAACGCGATCGAGACGACGCCGCCGTACTGCCCGGCCGGCGCGAAGCCGCCGTACATCGGGCCCGAGAGAAGCTGGCCCGCCGTGGCCTCCTCCTGCAACTGCGAGAGCTGCGCGGTCGAGCTGCTGAGACGCGTGCGGAGCTTGGCCAGCCGAGCCTCGACGTTGTGGCGCCGCGCACCGAGCAGGACGGCCCGCTTGTGCGCCTCGAGCTGCCCCGAGAGCCCGCGGGCGGTGGCCGCAGCACGGAGGGACCGCCGTTCGGCGCGACCGAGCCTAAGAGCCTCGGCGCGGGCGGACGCGACCTGCGTCTTCCACGACGCGATCTGGTTGCGAACCGTCGTCATCTGCGGCTTCAGCGCACTCCCCGACGAGAAGAGCGTGGCTGCCGACGAGAAGCTGTCACCCCCGCCCTGGGCGTACACGGCCGCGAGCCCGAGGACGTCGTTCACGTACGACGCCGAGTGGTTGTAGCAGTACACGGCGCGCTTGATGTCGAATTGTCCGCCGCAGCCGGCGAGGTAGCGGGCGGCGCTGAAGATCGCGTCCGTGGGGTTGTTCGGATCGGCGATTCCGTCGCCGTTCGCGTCCATTCCCCAGCGGGCCCAGGTCGAGGGCATGAACTGCATCCACCCGACCGCCCCGGCCGAGCTCGGCCCCAGGTTCTGGCCGAAGTTCGTCTCGACCTTGTTGATCGCGGCGAGCACCTCCCACGGGATCCCGTACGCGCTGCCGGCCGCCTGCCAGATGCTGCGCAGGGCGGCGAAGGACATCGGCCCCGCGCTGCCGGGCGACTGGGTGAACGGGATGACGCTGCTGCTCGAGTCGAACGTCGTCGTGGCTCCGCCGGCCGTCCCGTGCTGCCCCGCGACGCGGAACGTGTCCGCGGCGGCGGTGCTCGAGACGGCGAGGCCAAGAACGAGCGCGGCCCCGAGGAGGGCGGTCAGACGCTTCATGGCTACTGCTGGCCGGCGACGCGGAGCCTCGGGAGCTCCTGGCTCGCGTCTGCTGTGCCGTTCGCGGCGGGATCGTGCTCGGGCTCCGACGCCGGCTCCTCTTCGGGATCCGGATCGGGCACGGAGTCGAGCTGCCCGTGGGCGGCGAGGGCCTGCTCCTTGATGGCGCGATCAAGCGCGATGAGGAAGTCGTGCCGGTTCGAGGCCGCGTTGGCGGCGATCTCCCGATCGACCTTCTCCTCGAGCACGAGCTGGATCAGCGCCTTCGAGAACGTCTGCATCTGGAAGAAGTCGCCTTCGGCGATCGCCTCGGTGATCTCGTCGGGCTTGTTGTCGCGGATGAGATCGGCGATGCGGGCGTTCGCGATCATCACCTCGACGGCCGGGACGCGTCCGCCCCCGACGCGCGGGAGCAGGCGCTGGCTGACGACGCCGCGGAGCACGCCGGCGAGGATCGACCGGATGAGCTGCTGCTTGACGGCCGGGAAGAACTCGACCATCCGCCCGATCGTCTCGGAGGCGTCGACGGTGTGCATCGTCGAGAGCACGAGGTGACCCGACTCCGCAGCGGCCAGGGCGGTCTCGGCGGTCTCGGCGTCGCGGAGCTCGCCGATCAGGATCACGTCGGGGTCCTGGCGCAGGCCGCGGCGCAGCGCCTGGGCGAAGGACGCGGTGTCGAGACCGACCTCCCTCTGGTTGACGATGCAGCCGTGGTCGCCGTGGACGATCTCGATCGGGTCCTCGATCGTGACGATGTGCTGGCGCCGCGCGCGATTGATGTGGTCGATCACGGCGGCGAGCGTCGTCGTCTTGCCCGAGCCCGTGGCGCCGGTGACGAGGACGAGGCCGCGGTGCTCCTCCGCCAGCCGGCGGACGCCGGGCGGCAGCGAGAGCTCGTCGAAGTTCGGGACCTCGCGGGGGATGACGCGGAAGGCGATCGAGACGGAGCCCCGCTGCCTGAACCCGTTGACACGGAAGCGCGGCAGGCCCGTCGGCGAGTAGGCGCTGTCGAGCTCGCCCGTCTCGAGGAAGGTCTGCAGCCGCTTCGGCGTCGAGGCACACACCTGCTCGAGGGCGAGCTCCAGGTCGCGCTCGGTCAGGTCACCCTCGCCCTCCAACGGGCCGAGGTGGCCGTCACGGCGCAGGATCGGAGGACGCTCCACCTTGAGGTGGATGTCACTGGCGCCAAGCTCGACGGCGCGGCGGAGCACGAGATCGAGATCCATCGGCAACCTCTCGAATCGGCCTGCTAGCGGGCGACCTTTAGCCCGCATCCCCCGGACGGGCAGGCGGTTGACAGGGCGCGGTTCATCCGTTCGGCGTCTGCGAGGAGACGACCGGCGCCTGGCAGCGCCAGTACTCGCGATTCGGGTGCACCGCAATCAGGCTGCACGACTTGTTCGTCATGTCCGGGAAGCCGTCGAGCCGCCCCTTCGAGCAGCTCAGCACCGTCGGGTCCGGCTTGCCGTTCACGAGGACGGCGTTGCACGCGCTCAGGAGCCCGGCATCCCTCAGCACGCGCCCATCCCTGATCGCGGCCATCACGCCGATCAGTAGGGCTCCGGCGACGAGGATCTTCAGCAGCATGGTCTCTCCTGGCTCGGTCGCCCGTCCGTTTCGGCATCGGGCCTCGCGGCGCCGATCCCTCCTTCGGACGAACTAGCGCGCGATCAGCGCCTCGAGCACCCGCTCGAGCTCGGCGAGCTCGTTGCCGTGGCGCCCGATGCCGCCGCCGAGCTCCTCGAGCGTCTGCTCGAAGCGCTCGCGCTCCCTGGCGACGAGATCCTGGAGGCCGTCCCGTTCGGCCTCGAGCTCACGGATTTGCCGCTCGAGCCGCGCCGCGTTCTGCTGCGCCGCCTCCGACTCGCGCGAGAGCCGGGTCGCGAGCGTGGCGAGGGCGCGGCGGTGCTCCTCGAGCTCGCCCCGGGTGGTGGACAGCTCGATCTGGAGCTCGGCGATGACGCGCGACTTGCGGCGCCAGCGCGGCGGGAGCGGGGCGGCGTCGCCCATCACCTCGGGCTCGACCTCGGGCTCGAGCCCGGCATCGGCCTCGGCTTGAGCTCGTACGTCGAGCACTTCCTCGCTGCGGCCGGCCATGATCGCGATGGCGCCCACGAACGCAGCGAGGCAAATCCCCGCGGCATAGAGCATGCCGGGGAGTCCGCCGACGAGCAGGTACGCAGCCGCTGCGGCAGCGGCTCCAGTGCCGGCAGTGCCCGCCGCCGCGAGCGTGCGTGCCGGCGTGCCTCTCACTGCAGGTGACCGCCCGAGACGATCGCTGCGAGCTCCTGCATCTTCACCATGGCGCGCTCGAGCCGGTTGTTCCGGTCGGCGAGCTCGTGCCGGAGGCGGTCGACCGCCTCCTGGTCGCGGAGCCGCTCGACGCGCATCCGCTGCAGCTCGGTCTCGAGCTCCTGCACCCGCTGCTCGCGCGCGGCCATCTCGCCGCCGAGCTCCTGCATCTTCCCGCGCAGGTCCTGCAGCCGGGTCGCCTCGGTGTCGAAGAGGCTGAGAACGCGCTCGAGCGACCGTCCCCAGACGGGCGCGGCGGCAGCGGCACCCGAGGTGATCGAGTCCGTGCCGGCGGCCGCGATGCTCATCGACGCGGCGTCGAGCAGCGACGCGAGCGTCGAGGCCTTGACGACGCCGATGTCGACGGCGCCGGAAAAGTGCTCGCGAATGCCCGCGATGCGCTCGGGGGTCGCGTCGGCGAGAGCGACGCGGATGTTGCCGTCGGCGCAACGGACCGGAGCGGCGCCCATGCGTGCGAGCTCCTCGCCGCCGACCCGCGCGGCGGATTCGCTGTCGATCAAGAGGGGCTCGTCGTCGAGGTACGGGAGCTCCCAGCTCCGCGCGGTCTCGAGCGCTGCGCTGCGCTCGTCACCAGGCTCGACGCGCTGCTCCTCGTCGAAGGTCGTCTCGCTGTCGAAATACTCGTCCACTGCTGGCCTCCAGTTCGCTGTACCGGCGCAGTTATCGGCGTCCGTTGCGCCGTTCTTTAGGCGCCGAGCGCCTTACACCTGCGCGAGATAGACGCACACGTCGCCGCCGGGGAGCGTGCGCCCGCTGCGCACGACCTCGTAGAGCACGGGCTCCTCGCGGTCGGGCAGGTCGAGCTCGACCATCTGGCCGGCCTGCGGCGGGACCCCCGTCTGCGGCACGAGGTCGTAGCCGTTCGGCCCCGGCACGAAGAGCGAATACTCGACCTCTTCG
Source organism: Gaiellaceae bacterium (assembly GCA_035653435.1). Taxonomy (GTDB): domain Bacteria; phylum Actinomycetota; class Thermoleophilia; order Gaiellales; family Gaiellaceae; genus Palsa-739. Next base: position 37,909 of record DASRBY010000013.1, on the reverse strand, counting down.
GCCTCCGTCCCGTTCTCAAGCCCCTCGGTCTCCTCGCTGCCCGCGGCGATTTCCTCGGTCTCGTTCTCGGCCTCCGGCTCGGCGTCGGCGGCCGGCGCCTCCTCCGCGCTCTCGGCTCCACCGGCGACGAGCTCGGTCGCGAGCCTGCGCACGCCGTCGAGCGCCTCGAGGATCCTCTGCGAGCCGAGCTGCAGCCGGCGATCGCGTTCGTCGGCCGCTGCAGCCGCGCCGGCGAGCTGCTCGATCGCCGAGCCGAGCTCCTCCTCGAGCAGCGTGCGCTGGGCGAGGAGCGTCTGGCGCTCGGCGTGGTGACGATCCTGTTCCTCGGCGAGGAGGCGGGTCTGCTCCTCGAGCTCCGACTGAGTCTCGGTGGCGACGGTCTGGAGCCGCTCGAGCTCGGCGAGCGCCCGGTCGCGCTCGGCTTCGAGAGCGATCTGGGACTCGCGGACACGCTCGGCCTGCCGCAGCAGCTCACGCGCCTCCTCGAGCTCGCCCGTAAGGCCGTCGCGTTCCTCGACTACCGCCCGCAGCTCGGCCGCGGAGCTCTCGCGCACCTCGGCAAGCGTGGTCTCGAGTCGCTCGACCTTGCCGCGCAGCTCGTCGCACTCCTCGGCCGCGGGGGCGACGACCGCCAGCCGCTCCAACGCGTTCCCGAGCTCCTCCGCGAGCCGCTCGCGCTGGACGATGAGCTCCTCGCGCTCGGTGACGAGCTCGTCGCGCTGGGTGGTGAGCTCGCTCCGCTCGCCGGCGTGACGCTCGCGCTCCTCGGCGAGCCGGCGCTCGTGCTCGGCCACCGAAGCCTGCGCCTCGGCGAATGCTGTCTGCATGCGGTCGAGCTCTTCGCGCGCATGCTCGTGCTCCCCACGGAGTCGGTCGAGCTCCTGCGCACGCGCGGCCTGGACCTCGGCGAGCCTCGACTCGAGCTGCTCGACCTCCAGGCGAAGCCGGTCGCGCTCCTCGGAGGCGGGGCGCACGGCGGCAAGTTGCTCCTGCGCGTCGGCGAGCTCCTCCTCGAGCCGGTCGCGGTTGGCCACCAGCTCGGCCCGTTGCCCGGAATGCTTCTCCTCCGCCTCGAGCAGCCGGCGCTCGTGGTCGGCGGCCGAGGCCTCGGCCTCGGCGAGTGCCGTTTGCAGACGCTCGATCTCCCCTGTCGTGCGCTCGTGCTCTTCCCACAGCTGAGCCTGGTTCTGCTCGTGCGCGGCCTGCGCCTCGGCGAGTGCCCGCTCGAGCCGCTCGACGTCTGCCTGCAGCCGCTCCAGCTCATTGGCAGCCGCCTGCAGCTGCCCGAGCTCCGCGGTGCTGGCCTCGTACTCCTCCCGCACGCGGGCGAGGTTCTGCTCATGCGCGTCCCGTGCCTCGGTGAGGGCGCTCTCGAGCCTCTCGACGTCGGCCAGCAGCCGCTCTCGTTCGCCGGCAGCGGCCTGCGCGTCCGCGAGAGCCGCCTCGAGGCGCTGGATCTCGGCGCGCAGCTCCTCCAGCTCGACCGGCTCCGCCTCTTCAGCTTCCGGCTCGACCGGGGCGGCTTCCGCAACCGTCTCCACAGGCTCGGGCTCGGGCTCGGCCTCGGCCTCGGCCTGCTCGGGCTCGGCCGGCGGAGGGGCGGGCACCTCCTCTGCGAGCGTTTCTGTGAGGGCTGCGCCCTCGCTCGCCGGCTCCTCGACCGGCTCGGAACTCGGCCGGGTGGCCGGCACGACAGCGGTCGGCGCCAGCCGAAGCTTCGGCAGGCCGGCCGAGGACTCGCCGTCGGATTCCGCATCCTCGGGGTGCAGGCCCAGCGCGAACCCGTACTCGGTCCGCAGCGCGCCGCCGCTCTGCATCGCCAGGGCGTGGGCGACCGCGGCGCCCGAGGCGAAGCCGAGCTCCACGATGATCTGACCCAGCGGGCGCTTCGACTCTCGCTGCACCTCGAGGACCGTCGCGAGCTGCTCCTCGGTGATGAGCCCGAGCTCCGTCATCAGCTCGCCGAGCTGACGCTGAGGCATGCGCTCTCTCTCGGAGGAGGCGCTCATGCCCGAGGGTCGTCCAGCCGCAGGGAAGTCACGGCTTGTGTATCGGCCGCCGAAGCAACGACCTTGAACGGCGGAGCTGCCGCGCAGAAACGCCTGTTCGAGGGATCGCCCGAACCGGCTTACGGGACGACGATTGGGCCAGGACAACTGCGGCGTCCAACGCACAACGAGTGGAGGAGGAGCGCCGCATGTCCAGCACCATCGAGGAGGGTCTCAACCGCAGGCAAAGCCTGCTCGAGGTCGAGTACGACGTAACTCGCCGGGACGCCGAGCGCAGCGAGCTGGCCCGCGAGATCGCCGCCCAACACGAGCGGCTGCACACGCTGCGCGCGGCCGTGCTCGAAGAGCTCACGAGGCAGCGGCGGGTCGCGTTGCCGCGGTGGCCGAGCGGGCCGAAGCTCGCCGCGACGCTCGTCGACGAGGACGAGTGGTGGAACAAGATGCTCGGGAGGAAGCGGGCCGCTTAGCAGCTCTCAGCGGCGCCCGGCGGTGGGGAGCCCGGGACGCCGGGCTTCCCCGGCGCGCCCAGCTTTTCCCCGCGATCAGCTCAGGGGGTCGTCGTGGTCGTGCTCGTCGTGGTGGTCGTCGTGGTGGTCGGTGCGGTGGTCGTCGTCGGTTGAGTCGTGGTCGGCGCCGACGACGTCGTCGTCTGCCGCGTGTGTGTCGTCGTCTGCGTCGTCGTCTGCACGGTGGTCGTCTGCGCCGTGGTCGTCTTGTGGTGCTTCTTGTGCTTCTTGTGGTGCTTGTGCTTGTGCTTCTTCTTCTTGTGTGCGTGCTTGTGCTTGCAGCCGCTCTGCTTGCGGGCGTCGCGCCACGTGCGCGCAAACTCGTACCGCCCGCACCACCGCTTGTACGGCGGAGCGCCCGTGGTGGGGAACTGCTGGACGGACTGACCCTGCAGCACGCTCGCCATGTACGCGTGCCAGATCTGGGCGGGGAGCGTGCCGCCGGTGACCCCGGCGATCCCGTGCACGCCGCGCATCGGCTTCTCCTTCGTCGGGTAGCCGACCCACGTCACGGTCATCAGCTGCGGCACCCAGCCTGCGAACCATGCGTCCGCGAAGCTGTCGGTCGTCCCCGTCTTGCCGGCCGCCGGACGGCCTGCGAGCGCCGCAGCCGTCCCCGTCCCGCCCCGGACGTTGGCCTCGAGGATGCGCGTGACCACGCCCGCGACCTTCGGGTCGACGACTCGCGTCGCCTTCGGCTTGGAAGCGCGCTCGGTTTGGCCGTCGGGGAAGGTGACCTTCGAGAGGATGGTCGGGTCGTGCGCAACGCCGCCGTCGGCCATGGTGGCGTAGGCGTCCGCAAGCTCGAGAGGCGTGACGGCATTGACGCCGAGGACGATCGACGGAACCGGCTTCAGCTTCGACTGGATTCCCATGCGGTGCGCGAGCTGGGCGATCGGATACGGGCCGAGATCGAGCGTGAGACGTGCGAAGACGGTGTTGTCGGAGAGGAGCGTTGCCTGGGTCAGCGGGATGCGGCCGGAGTACGTGCGCTCGAACGTCTGCACGTGCCAGTTGTCCGGGCCGGTGAACGGGGCCGACAGGTACTTCGTCGAGTAGGGGTTGATCTTCCGGTCGACGGCCTGGGTCAGGGCGAAGAGCTTGAACGTCGACCCGGCCTGCCGGTGGCCGTCGGCCGGTAGGTCATACGCGATGCGCTTGCCTGTCTGGGCGATGGCCATCGCCCGGATCTCGCCCGTCGAGGGGTCGATCGAGACGATCGAGCCGGCCGGATCGCTCTTCTTGTCGAGCGTGCCGAGGATCGCGTGCGTCGCCTCGGTCTGCATCTTCGCGTCGAGCGTCGTATAGATCCGCAACCCGCCGCGCCGGACTTCCTCCGGGCCGTACTGGTTCAGGAGCTGGCTGGTGATGTAGTCGGTGAGGTACGTCTGGCCCGAGATGCCCGGCACCCGTCGCGGGTGCAGCCCGAGCGGGCGCCGCACAGCCTCTCGGTACCGGGACTTCGATATGTCGCCGGCTTGGAGCATCGCCTGCAGGACCTCCGTACGGCGTGCTTTCGCGGCGCTCGGCTGCGTGAGGGGGTCGTACGCCGAGGGCGCCTGCGGCAAGCCTGCTAGGAGCGCGGCCTGGTCGAGGGAGAGATCCTTCGCATGCACGCTGAAGTACGCCTCGGCCGCCGCCTCGACCCCATAGGCCTCCTGTCCGAAGTAGATGTCGTTCAGGTAGGTGTTGAGGATCCGGTCCTTGCTCCAGCGGCGGTCGAGCTGCACGGCGAGGCAGGCCTCGGTGAGCTTCCGGCCGACCGTCTGCTGCGGGGTGAGGTAGAGGTTTCGGACCAGCTGCTGCTCGATGGTCGAGGCGCCCTGTGTGACCTGGCCCGACGAGACGTCGCTCTTCAGCGCCCGCACGATCCCGATGTAGTCGATCCCGTTGTTCTCGTAGAAGCGGCGGTCCTCGGTGTCGATGATCGCCTTCTGCATCACCGGGCTGATGTGCTGCAGCGAGACGGGCAGGCGGTTGCCGCTCGCTCCGAGCATGCCGAGCCGCGTGCCGTCCTCCGCAAGGAGCACGCTCGCGTGCGCCGGCCCGTGCTCCTCGAGGCCGTTGAGGCTGCACGGGTACCAGAAGAAGGGCCCGGCGACCGCCGCACCCACGGCGAACGCGCCGATGAACACGACAATGCAAGCCGCCGCGATCTGCAGCCCCCGTTTCAACCGCAGCCTCCTGTGCGCGCGTGGCCGTCTCCCATACGACGACGGGTAAACGTTCGAGACGGCTTCTGGATACGGTTTTCAGCGACCGAGCAGCCGCTCGAGCAGGCCCCGCCTCGGAGACGGAGGCTCGGGTGCGGGCGGCGTCGCCGGCGGCGGCGGCCGCTGGGGCGGCTCGTCCTCGGGCGGCAGCATCGACTTCGGCACGTTTCCGCGCTCGCGCTGGGCCCGGATCGCCGCGTTCATCTCGTCGCGGTGCGACTCGTCGTCCACCGCCTCAGGGTACGCCGCACAGGAGGCGCTTCCTTTCGTACGCTCGCGCCGCATGTGCTTCGACGTCGACTCCGAGCCGCCGATCCCGCGCATCTCCGGCGCGGCCGTCTCGCACGACGACCTCGTGCTCGAAAGCGAGGACGGCAACCGCTTTGCAGCCTTTCGGGCGCTCCCCGAGGGAGACCTCTCGGCCGGGGTCGTGATCCTGCCCGACGTGCGTGGCCTCTACCGCTTCTACGAAGAGCTTGCCCTCCGTTTCGCCGAGCGCGGCCACGCCGCGATCGCGTTCGACTACTTCGGCCGCACGGCCGGCGTCGACAAGCGGCCGGACGACTGGGACTACATGCCGCTCGTGCAGCAGCTCACCAACGAGCAGGTCCAGGCCGACGTCGCTGCCTGCGTTCGCGATCTGCGCGCGCTCGGCTGCAGCGCGATCTTCACCGTCGGCTTCTGCTACGGCGGCAGCAGCTCCTGGGCGGCCGCGGCCTCCGGCCACGGGCTCGCGGGCGCGGTCGGCTTCTACGGCCGGCCGAGCAGGATGATCGAGCTCGTGCCGCGGATCGAGGCGCCGATCCTGGCCCTCCAGGGAGGTGCCGACCAGGCCATCAGCCACGAGGACAATCTCGAGCTCGAGCAGGCGCTGCGCGACGCGGGCAAGGACTACGAGCTGATCGAGTTCGAGGGCGCGCCGCACAGCTTCTTCGACCGGAAGCAGGAGGAGTTCCAGGCGGCGTCGGACGAGGCCTGGCAGCGCACGCTCGACTTCATCGAGACGCACTCGTAGCCGTCGCGGTGCACTCGTGGCCGAGGCGCGCCGAGAGCGCACGGATGTCTACCGCAAACTTCGCCGAGACGCTCCCGCCTGGGCACCCCTCCTCACGCTTGGCAACGACTGACCTGGGACGCAGGCTTCCCTCCGCTCGGTCCGCCGTGAGGCATTGCGCAGCGTTTCCCGTTCGAGGCTCCCGTCCAGAACAGAAAGGAGAGCAACTCCGAGGAGGAATGACAGATGGGCGAGCTCGTCGCCGACTATGTCCTGAAGCGCCTGCGCGAATGGGGCGTCCACCGCATCTACGGCTACCCGGGCGACGGGATCAACGCCTTTCTCGGCGCGCTCGACCGCGCCGACGGCGACCCCGAGTTCATCCAGGCCCGCCACGAGGAGATGGCCGCGTTCATGGCGTGCGGCCACGCCAAGTTCGCCGGCCCCGACACCTTCGGCGTCTGCATGGCCACCTCGGGCCCCGGTGCGATCCACCTCCTCAACGGCCTCTACGACGCGAAGCTCGACCATGTCCCCGTCGTCGCGATCGTCGGCCAGCAGGCGCGGAGCGCGCTCGGCTCGCACTACCAGCAGGAGGTCGACCTCCAGGTGCTTTTCAAGGACGTCTCGGAGTACGTCCAGGTCTGCATGGTGCCGGCGCAGGCGCGCCAGCTCGTCGACCGCGCCTGCCGGATCGCGCTCGACCACCGCGGCGTCTGCACGATCATCGTCCCGAACGACGTCGCCGAGCTGAAGGCCGTCGAGTCGCCGCCGCGCACGCACGGCTCCGTCTACTCGAGCGTGGGCTACAAGCGGCCGCGGATCCTGCCGCAGGAGTCGGAGATCGAGCATGCCGCCGAGATCCTCAACGAGGGCGAGAAGGTCGCCATGCTCATCGGCCAGGGCGCACGCGGCGCCGCCGAGGAGCTCGAGAGCGTCGCCGACCTGCTCGGCGCAGGCGTCGCCAAGGCGCTGCTCGGCAAGGACGTCCTCGCCGACGACCTGCCCTACGTGACGGGCGCGATCGGCCTCCTCGGCTCGATCCCGAGCTACGACATGATGGAGAACTGCGACACCCTCCTCATGGTCGGCACGAGCTTCCCCTACGCGGAGTTCCTGCCGAAGGAGGGCCAGGCGCGCTGCGTCGAGATCGACATCAAGGCGGACATGATCGGCATCCGCTACCCGGCCGACGTCCTGCTGATCGGCGACGCGAAGGAGACGCTCAAGGCGCTCGAGCCGCACCTCGTGCGCAAGGAGGATCGCGGCTGGCGCGAGAAGATCGAGAAGAGCGTCACCCAGTGGTGGGACATCGTCGAGCGCCGCTCGATGATGGACGGCGATCCGATGAACCCGCAGCGGGTCGTTCACGAGCTCTCCCAGGTGCTGCCGGAGGACGCGATCATCACGGCCGACTCGGGCTCGTCGACGAACTGGTTCGCCCGCCAGCTGAAGCTGCGCAAGGGCAACCTCGCCTCGCTCTCCGGCACGCTCGCGACGATGGTTCCCGGCGTCCCGTACGCGATCGCCGCCAAGTTCGCGCACCCGGGCCGGCCGGTCATCTGCTTCGTCGGCGACGGCGCGTTCCAGATGCTCGGCATGAACGAGATGCTGACGGTGAAGCGCTACATGGAGCGCTGGGACGACAAGCGCCTGATCTTCTGCGTCTTCAACAACCAGGACCTGAACCAGGTCACCTGGGAGCAACGGGTGATGGAAGGCGACCCGAAGTTCCCGGGCACGCAGTGGCTGCCGAACTTCGACTACGCCGGCTACGGCGAGCTGTGCGGCCTGAAGGGAATCTTCTGCGACTCCGCAGACGGGATGCGCTCCGCGTGGGAGGAGGCGCTCGCCGCCGACCGCCCGGTCGTGCTCGAGGTCAAGACCGATCCCGAGATCCCGCCGCTGCCGCCGCACATCCGCGAGGAGCAGGCCAAGAAGATGGCGGAGGCCATGGTCAAGGGCGACCCGGAGCGGATGGGCGTGATGGAGAAGTCGCTCCGCGGCAAGCTCGTCGAGTTCACCGAGCACCTGAAGTCGTAGTGGCTTCTCGAGCGCGGGTCGAACGGCTCGACGTCAACGCCTACACGATCCCGACCGACCAGCCGGAGTCGGACGGGACGCTCGAGTGGGACTCGACGACGATCGTCGTGGTCGAGGCGCGCGCCGGGGGCCAGACGGGGCTCGGCTACACGTATTGCGACGCGGCCGCGGGGGAGGTGATCTCCTCCCAGCTCGCGGGCGTCGTCGAAGGGGAGGACCCGATGGCGGTGCGGGCGGCGTGGCTCCGCATGGGCGCGCAGCTCCGCAACGCGGGCCGGCCGGGCATCGGCTTCTGCGCCCTGTCCGCCGTCGACCAGGCGCTCTGGGACCTGAAGGCGCGTCTGCTCGACGTGCCGCTCGCCGTCCTGCTCGGGGCCGCCCACGACGACGTGCCGATCTACGGGAGCGGCGGCTTCTGCTCCTACAGCGACGAGCGCCTCTGCGAGCAGCTCGGGGGCTGGGCGGAGGCCGGGATCCCGCGCGTGAAGATGAAGGTCGGCCGGGACCCCGAACGCGATCCGGCCCGCCTCGACGCGGCGCGGGAGGCGATCGGCGACGACGTCGAGCTCTACGTCGACGCGAACGGCGCCTTCGCGCGCAAGGAGGCGCTCGCCTGGGCCGAGCGCTACGCGTCCTCGTGGCACGTGACGTGGTTCGAGGAGCCCGTCTCCTCGGCGGACATCGAGGGGCTTCGGCTGCTGCGCGACGAGGCGCCCGCAGGGCTCGAGATCGCAGCCGGGGAGTACGCCTACGTGCCGGCCGACTTCCGCAACATCGTCTGCTGCGTCGACTGCCTGCAGGCCGACGTCACGCGCTGCGGCGGGATCACGGGCCTCCTCAGTGCCTCGGGCCTCGCGAATGCGTACTCGATCGACGTCTCCGCGCACTGCGCGCCGGCGATCTCGACCCACGCCTTCTGCGCCGTCGAGCGCCGACGGCATCTCGAGTACTTCCACGACCATGTCCGCGTCGAGGGGATGCTCTTCGACGGCGTTCCCGAGCCTGCGGAGGGCCTGCTGCGGCCGGATCTCTCCCGCGCCGGCAACGGGCTGGAGCTGAAGCACGCCGACGCCGAGAAGCTCGCCGCCTAGCCGCCTGCGTTTTCCTTCGGGCATCCGGAGAGAAAAAGGGATCACGATGAAAGTCCTGACCCGTGCCCTCGTCAACGCCCGCGAGGGGCGCCTGCAGAAGCTCCTCTCGGCGATGACCGCATTCAGCGTTCCGTCGCTCGCCTTCGAGATCTACATGGAGCACTACAAAGGGTCCTTCGGAGACAAGTGGATGTGGACGCCGATCGTGCTCACGCCCCCGCTCACGGCCGCCGGCATCGCCGGGATCTACTCGGAGAAGGCCGCGCGGACCTGGCTCCCCGCGCTCTCGGCGTTGTACGCGCTCGACGGCGCGATCGGGGTGATCACGCACCTGCGCGGCGTGCAAAAGCGGCCCGGCGGCTTCGCCGAGCCGACCTACAACCTCGTCATGGGGCCGCCGCTCCTCGCGCCCGGCTCGCTGTGCCTCGTCGGCGCGCTCGGCATTCTCGCCGCGGTGGTCAAGCGGGAAAAGTAGTGCCGCCGGACTTCAGCGAGCCCCACCACCTGCCGAATCGCCGCCTGCCCGAGCAGGCGCATGCCGATCCCTACGACCTGCCGCGGCAGCGGCGTGGGATCACGCCGCAGATGCACGGCCGCTATCCCGACTACGACGTCCTCGAGCAGCAGGACCACTGGGACGAGGTGACGCGCAAGATGATCCTCGACCGCGTCCACAACGTCCCCGAGATCCGGTTCTTCGACGAGGCCGAGCTCGAGACGTTGACGGTCTTCGCAGACCTCTTCCTCGCGCAGGATTCCGACCCCCGGATCCCCGTCATGGCGTACGTCGACGAGAAGCTCTTCAAGGGCGAGCTCGACGGCTACCAGTACTTCGACATGCCCGACGACCGCGAGACGTGGCGCCGCGTCGCCCGCGGGCTCGACGAGGAGGCTCGAAAGCGCGGCGGCGAGCGGTTCCCGCTGCTCTCTGCGGAGGACCAGATCGACGTGATGCACGACTTCGACAACGGCAAGCTGCACGGAGGCGTGTGGGACACCCTCAACGTCACGCGCGCGTGGAGCGTCGTGACGCGCCACCTCTCGCAGCAGTTCTATTCGCACCCCTGGGCGTGGAACGAGATCGGGTTCGGCGGCCCCGCCTACCCGCGCGGCTACTCCCGCTTCGGGAGTCCGCACCTCCAGCACGCCGAGCGCGAGGAGTGGGAGGGGAAGCAGGAATACGAGCGCGATCCCGTCGAGGACACGAAGAAGCGCGGGCTCGAGTGAGGATCCCGCAGAGCTTCGTGAAGGGGTCGGTCCTCATGCCGGAGGACAACGACTCCCCGTTCCTGCTCGACATGCACAAGCGGGGGCTGCAGAACCTCGACCGGATGGCGCACTACCCCCTCACGGAGCCCGTCGACCTGCTCGTGGTGGGAGCGGGCGCCGGCGGGGTCACGCTCGCGCAGCGACTCGCGCGCGCCGGCTGGCGCATCGTGATCCTCGAGAAGGGCCCGTTCTGGGATCCCGACCGCGACTGGGTGAGTGACGAGAAGGGGTCGCACGTCCTCTACTGGACGGACAAGCGGATCATCTCCGGGAGCGACCCGATCGAGATGGGCAAGAACAACTCCGGCGTCGGGGTCGGCGGCTCGATGACCCATTTCGCGGGCTACACGCCGCGCTTCCATCCGTCGGACTTCGAGGTGCGGACGCGCGACGGCGTCGCCTTCGACTGGCCGATCTCCTACTGGGACCTGAAGGAGTCCTTCGAGCGCGTCGAGCTCGAGCTGCCGGTCGCGGGCCAGGACTGGCCCTGGGGCGATCCGCACAGTTACCCGCACGGCCCGCACCCCATTGCGGGCGCGGCGAGCGTCGCCTGGCGGGGCGCGCGCGACTGCGGGATCGAGATGCGAGTCGGTCCGGTCTCGATCACGAACGGCGTCTTCGGCCACCGCCCGCACTGCATCTACCGCGGCTTCTGCCTCCAGGGCTGCAAGGTGAACGCCAAGGCGAGCCCGCTCATCACGCACCTGCCGGACGCGATCGAGCACGGCGTCGAGGTGCGGGCCGACTCGATGGCGGTGCGGGTCGAGGTCGAGGAGGGCAGCGGCCGCTGCACCGGCGTCACCTACATCGACCCCGACGGGATCGAGCGGTTCCAGCCGGCCGACGCCGTCGCGGTCTGCGGCTATGCGATCGAGACGCCGCGGCTCCTCCTCAACTCGACGAGCCGCCGCTTCCCGCGCGGCCTCGCAAACGGCAGCGACCAGGTGGGCCGCTACGTCATGGTGCAGGGCGCGACGCAGGTCGCCGCCCGCTTCTCCTATGAGCTGCGGATGTACAAGGCGCCGCCGCCGGAGGTCTCCTCCGAGCAGTTCTATGAGACCGACGAGTCACGCGGCTTCGCGCGCGGTTTCTCGATCCAGACGGTCGGGCCGCTGCCGATCGACTGGGCTCAGCACGTGCAATCGGAGGGGCATTGGGGACAGGCGCTCCGGGAATACATGCGCGACTACAACCACTGGACCATCCTCGGCGTGCTGTGCGAGCTCATGCCGCTCGCCGAGAACCGAGTGACTCTCGCCTCCGAGACCGACCAGTACGGGCTCCCGGTGGCGAACTTCTCCTATTCGCTCTGCGACAACGACAAGCAGAACATCGCGTACGCCACGAAGGTGATGGAGGAGATCTGGGAGCATGCGCAGGCGCAGGACACGTTGAAGATCGATCGCTACGCGCACCTCGTGGGAGGGTGTCGGATGGGCTTCTCGGCGGATGACAGCGTGGTCGACTCGAGCCAGCGCGCGTGGGAGGTGCCGAACCTCTTCATCGCCGACGGCAGCGTCTTCCCGACCGAGGGAGCGGCCAACCCGGCTCTCGTCATCATGGCGCTGTCCGACCGCCTCGCCGGGTTGTTGAAGGCGAAGCGCCTCACGCGGAAGGAGCCGGCATCCCTCCGACGCTGAGCAATCCCCGCGATCTCTTCCTGCAGCTGCTGGGCGAGCTGCTCTGGACCGAGCGCACACTCTCGTTCGAGGTGCTACCGGAGCTGCACAAGGCGGTGACGAGCGAGGGGCTTGCGGCTGCTGTCGAGGAGCACCTCGAGCAGACGAGAGAGCACGGCCCGCGGCTCGAGGACGTCTTCCGCGCGGTCGGCGCCGAGCCGAGCTCGAATCTCAGCCCAGCGGTGGCGAAGCTCGCCGAGCACCACGACGAGCTGGCCGACAGCTTCGCCGACGACCGGCTCGCCGACGTCTTCCACGCTGCTGCCGCCGCGACGACCGAGCACCACGAGCTCGCCGCCTACGACGCGCTGCTCGCGCTGGGGCAGACGGTCGAGCTGCCGAAGGACGCACGCGGACTGCTCGAGCAGAACCGAAAGGAAGAGGAGGAGGCGCTGCACCGGCTCGAAGGCGAGCTGGAGCGTCTCGCGGGCGACCTGCGGACGTGACTGCCGTCGATCGGCGCGCGCTGGCGGCGGATCTGCGGGAAGCGGTCGAGGGCGAGGTGCGCTTCGACACGGCGAGCCGCGCGCTCTACGCGACCGACGCGTCGAACTATCGCCAGCCTCCGATCGGTGTCGTGATTCCGAAGGCGCTCGACGACGTCGTCGCCGTGCACCGGCTCTGCCACGAGCACGGCGCGCCGATCACGCCGCGAGGGTGCGGCACGAGCCTCTCGGGCGAGACCGTGAACGTCGCGGTGATCCTCGACTGCTCGAAGTACCTGACGGGCATCGGCGAGGTCGACCCGGAGCGGCGCCTCGTCTCTGTCCAGCCCGGGGCGATCAACGAGCGCGTGAACAAGAAGGCCGGCCCGCATGGGCTCGTCTTCGGCCCGGACCCCTCCACGCACGCCTACTGCACCATCGGCGGCAACGTCGGCAACAACTCCTGCGGCGCGCACTCGGTGCAGGCGATGTTCCTCGGCGAAGGCGGCCGCACGTCGGACAACGTCCACTCGCTCGAGGTCCTGACCTACGACGGGCTCCGCCTTCGCGTCGGCGCCACCTCCGACGAGGAGCTTGAGCGGATCGTCGCGGAGGGCGGGCGCCGCGGCGAGATCTACGCCGGGCTCCGCGACCTGCGCGACCGCTACGCCGACCTGATCCGCGAGCGATTCCCGCCGATTCCGCGCCGCGTCTCGGGCTACAACCTCGACGACCTGCTGCCCGAGCGCGGCTTCCACGTCGCCCGCGCGCTCGTCGGCACCGAGGGCACGTGCGTGACCGTGCTCGAGGCGACGTTGCAGCTGATCGCCGACCCGCCCGCGAAGTGCGGCGTCGTGGTCGGCTACGACGACATAGCGACCGCCGGCGACCACGTGCTGGAGGCGCTCGCGCACCGGCCGCTCGCCATCGAGGGTTTCGACGACCTGCTCGTGGAGTTCGAGCGCGAGGCGTCGCTCAACGTCGAGGCGCTCGACGGCCTGCCGGACGGCAGGGGCTGGATGTACGTCGAGCTCGGCGGTGAGACGAAGGAGGAGGCGGGAGAGCGAGCCCGCGCTCTGCTCGCAGAGCTACGGCAGGGCGCGGTCGACGGAAAGCTCGTGGCGGACGACGACGCGAGGAAGCAGCTCGCCCAGGTCCGCGAGGTCGGTCTGGCGATTGCCGCCTTCCCCCGCGGCGGGGATCACTGGGAGGGCTGGGAGGACTCGGCCGTTCCGCCCGAGCGGATCGGCGACTACCTCCGCGACCTGCGCTCGCTGGCCGCGCGGCACGGCTTCTGGGGCACGTACTACGGCCACCTCGGCCAGGGGTGCATGCACGTCCGCTACGACTTCGATCTCCGCTCGAAGGGCGGGATCGCGAAGTTCCGGGCCTTCGTCGAGGAGGCAGCCGACCTCTGCGTGTCGTACGGCGGCTCGCTCTCGGGCGAGCACGGCGACGGTCAGGCACGCGCTGAGCTGCTCTACAAGCAGTACGGCGAGGAGCTCGTCGGCGCCTTCCGCGAGTTCAAGCGGATCTGGGACCCCGACGGGAAGATGAACCCCGGCAAGGTCGTCGACCCGTACAGGCTCGACGAGAACCTCAAGCTCGGCCCCGGCTACGACCCGTGGCGGCCGGCCGTGAAGTTCGCGTATCCCGAGGACAAGGGCGACTTCGCGCACGCGACCATCCGCTGCGTCGGCGTCGGCAGGTGCCGCCGGCCGGACGGCATGGACGTCATGTGCCCGTCCTTCATGGCGACGCGGGAGGAGATGCACTCGACGCGCGGCCGCGCCCGACTCCTCTACGAGATGCTGCAGGGGGAGATCGTCACCGACGGCTGGCAATCGGACGAGGTGATGGAGGCGCTCGACCTCTGCCTCTCGTGCAAGGGCTGCACGCACGACTGCCCCGTCGACGTGGACATGCCCACCTACAAGGCCGAGTTTCTCCACCACCGCTGGAAGCATCGGCTGCGCCCGCGCCACGCCTATGCCTTCGGCCTTATCGACCAGGTCGCGCGGCTCGCGTCGCGCGCGCCCGGCGTCGTCAACTTCCTTACGCACGCGCCGCCCTTCGCGCAGGCGTTCAAGCTCGCCGCGGGGATGGCGCAGGAGCGCGAGGTGCCGAAGTTCGCGCCGCTTACGCTGCAGCAGTGGTTCGCCGAGCGCGGCGGGACGACGAATCCGGGCGGCCGGAAGGTCGTCCTCTTTCCGGACACCTTCAACAACCACATGCACACCGACGTCGGCGTCGCGGCCGTCGAGGCGCTCGAGGCGGCCGGCTGGCGGGTCATCGTTCCGGAGGGCCACGTCTGTTGCGGCCGGCCCCTGTACGACTACGGCTTCCTCGACCTGGCCGAGCGCTACCTCCACCGAAGCCTCGACCAGCTGCGCGAGTGGTATCGCGACGGCGTGCCGATCGTCGGGCTCGAGCCGAGCTGCGTCGCCGTGTTCAAGGACGAGCTCGGGAAGCTCCTGCCGCACGACGACGATGCGAAGCGGCTTGCGCAGAACACGTACCACTTCGCCGAGTTCTTCGAGCGCTTCGACGTCGAGCCGCCGCGCCTCGAGCGCAATGCATTCGTCTGGGGCCATTGCCACCACAAGGCGACCGGAGGCATCGGTCCGGAGGTCGCGCTGCTGCGGCAGATGGGCCTCGACGTCGAGACGCTCGAGGCCGGGTGCTGCGGGCTCGCCGGCTCGTGGGGCTTCGAGTCCGGTCATCACGAGGTCTCGATGCACTGCGGCGAGCAGGGCCTGCTGCCGAAGGTTCGCGGCCTCGACCGGGAGACGATCGTCGTCGCCGACGGCTTCTCCTGCAAGACGCAGATCGAGCAGGGGAGGACCGGGCGGCGCGCGCTGCACGTCGCGCAGGTGCTGAAGCTCGCCCGCGAGCACGGCGAGTCGGGCCCACGGGGGCCGGAGCCCGAGCGTCTGTACTACGAGGTGCGGCCCAAGCCGTCGCTCCGCAGACGGGCGGCGAGAGCGGCCGTGCTCGTCGCGGCCGCGGCCGGAACCGCCGCCTTCTTCTCCGCTACTATGCGCCGGCGCGAGGCGCCGTAGCTCAGCTGGTCAGAGCGCTGCACTCATAATGCAGAGGTCGGTGGTTCGAGCCCACCCGGCGCTACTGGAGCGCGTCCCTCGGAACCGAGAACACGATGGCAACCGGAGTCAGAGTCGCAATCACGCTCGCCTGTACCGAGTGCAGGCGCCGGAACTACCAGACGCAGAAGTCGAAGCGCAATTCGCCCGACCGCGTCGAGTTCCGCAAGTACTGCCGCTGGTGCGGCAGCCATACGCTGCACCGGGAGACGCGTTAGTGGCGCGCTCGACCAGGCAACAGCGCCGGCAGCGCCGTGCGCAGGCCGCCGGAACGCCTCCGCTGCGTCCCGCGCCGCGGCCCCGCCCGACCGCCGAGGAGGAGCCTCCGAGGCAGCCTGCCGAGCCGCGCAGCGAGCGCCGCGACGACGTTCGCCCGGGCGCGCCGGGCTTCCGCTTCTTCCAGGAGTCCTGGGCCGAGCTAAAGAAGGTCGAGTGGCCGAATCAGCAGCAGGTGATCAGCGGAACCGCCGTCGTCCTCGTCGCCTGTCTCATCGTCGGCTTCTATCTCTACGCGAACGACCAGCTCTGGCAGTACCTCGTCAAGCACGTTCTGCTGCGCTAGGGGCCCTGAGATGTTTCGCTGGTACGTGATCAACACCTATTCCGGGCACGAGAACAAGGTGAAGGCCAATCTCGAGCACCGGATCGAGTCGATGAACCAGCGCGCCCGCTTCCGGCGCGTCGTCGTCCCCACCGAGCAGGTGATCGAGACGAAGGACGGCCAGAAGGTGCAGGCTGAGAAGCGCACGCTGCCCGGCTACGTGCTGGTCAACATGGATCTCAACGACGACGCCTGGACGGTCGTGAAGAACACTCCCGGCGTGACGGGATTCGTCGGCGCGGGCGCCACACCCGTGCCGCTCTCCCAGCCCGAGGTCGATCGAATCCTCCACACAGGAGCCGCAACGGCGCTGCAGACGCGGTCGCAGGTCGAGTTCCAGCTCGGGGAGTCGGTCAAGATCACGTCTGGGCCGCTCGCGGACTTCGACGGCGAGATCACCGACGTCAATCCCGACGCGCAGAAGCTGCAGGTGATGGTGAACATCTTCGAGCGGCAGGTGCCGGTCGAGGTTGGATTCGACAACGTGAAGAAGCTCGACTGAGGTAACAGATGGCGAAGAAAGTTCTCACTCTGATCAAGCTCCAGATCCCCGGCGGCCAGGCGAACCCTGCCCCGCCGGTCGGCCCCGCGCTCGGCCAGCACGGCGTCAACATCATGGAGTTCTGCAAGGCGTTCAACGCGCAGACGGCGGACCAGAACGGCCGCATCATCCCGGTCGAGATCACGGTCTTCGAGGACCGTTCCTTCACCTTCATCACGAAGACGCCGCCCGCCGCCGTGCTGATCAAGGAGGCACTGCGGCTCGACAAGGGCTCGGGCGAGCCGAACCGCACCAAGGTCGGCCGCCTGTCGCGCGAGCAGGTCGAGCGGATCGCCGAGACGAAGATGCCCGACCTGAACGCCCGCGACATCGGCCAGGCGGCGCGCATCATCGCCGGCACGGCCCGCTCGATGGGAGTGGAGGTGGACCTCTAGATGGCTCAGCACGGCAAGCGCTACCGGGCAGGACGCGCGACCTTCGAGCGCGAGCAGGTGTACTCGCCCGTCGAGGCCGTCCGCCTGCTCAAGGGGATGGACGGCACGAAGTTCGACGAGAGCGTCGAGCTCCACTTCCGCCTCGGCCTCAACGTCCGCCACGCCGACGAGCAGCTGCGCGGCACCCTCATGCTCCCGAACGGCAGCGGCAAGGATGTCCGCGTCGCAGTCTTCGCCGAGGGCGACAAGGCGCGCGAGGCCGAGCAGGCCGGCGCCGACGTGGTGGGCTCGGCCGACCTCGCGAAGCGGATCGAGGACGGCTTCACCGACTTCGACGTGGCGATCGCGACGCCCGACCAGATGGGGAACGTCGGCCGACTCGGCCGCATCCTCGGGCCGCGCGGCCTGATGCCGAACCCGAAGACCGGCACCGTGACGATGGACGTTGGCAAGGCCGTCTCGGAAGCGAAGGCCGGCAAGCTCGAGTACCGCACCGACCGCGGCGCCAACGTCCACGTCGTGATCGGCAAGAAGAGCTTCGAGGAGCGCGCGCTCGTCGAGAACTATGCCGCCGTGCTGGACGAGATCCTGCGCGCGAAGCCGTCGGCCGCGAAGGGCCGCTACATCCGGCAGATCACGCTCACGAGCACGATGGGCCCCGGCATCCACGTCGATCCGGCCCGGACGAGAGGGATCGTCGAGGAACTGGACGAGCAGGCGCTCCAGGACGCTACAGTTCCGGCCTAGCAACTGCCGCCTGAGACCACTGGCAGTCCTCTTTTGGGAGGGCAGAAGACCAGTCGAGGTGAGATGAAAAGAGATCGGAAGGAACAAGTTGTCGAGGAGCTGACGCAGCGGCTGAAAGCCGCTGAGACGCTGCTCGTCGCCGACTACCGCGGGCTGACGATGCCGCAGATCGACGAGCTGCGCACGCGGCTGCTCCAGAGCGGCGCGCGCTTCACCGTCGTCAAGAACACGCTCACGCGCCGGGCGGCCGAGGCGGCAGGGACCGACGCGCTGCTCGCGCTGCTCGATGGGCCGAGCGCGATCGCGTTCCTCGAAGCCGACGGCGACATGGTGGCCGCGGCGAAGGCGCTCGCAGACGCGGCGCGCGAGACACGTGTGCTCGAGATCCGCGGCGGGATCATGCAGGGACGCGCGGTGACGGCCGCCGAGGTCGAGAGTCTCGCCACGCTGCCGCCGGCGGACGTGCTGCGCGGCCAGGTGCTGGGCGCGATCGTCGCGCCGCTCACGGCCCTCGCCGGCCTGCTCAACGCCCCGCTGCAGAACCTCGTCGGCCTCATCGACGCGCGCATCGAGCAGCTCGGCGGCGAGAAAGAGGCCGCGCCGGAGGCCGAGGCCGAGGCAGAGGCAGCACCGGAAGAAGAGGAGCCGCCCGTCGAGGAGGAGTCGGCGGAAGCCACTCCCGAGGCGGACGCCACAGCGTCCGCCGACCAAGAGGAAGAGGTCGAAACAGCAGAGTCGGAAACTCAGGAGGAGAGCTAGATGGCAGGTGTCGACAAGATCTTCGACGAGCTCGGAAAGATGAGCGTGCTCGAGCTGGTCGAGCTGAAGAACAAGATCGAGGAGGAGTGGGGCGTCACGGCCGCCGCTCCGGTGGCGGTCGCGGCGCCCGGCGCAGCGGCGGCCGGCGGCGACGGTGCCGCGGCAGAGGAGAAGACCTCGTTCGACGTCGTCCTCTCCGAGGCGGGCGGCCAGAAGATCCAGGTGATCAAGGTCGTGCGCGCGGTCACGGGTCTCGGCCTCAAGGAGGCCAAGGACCTCGTCGACTCGGCGCCGAAGCCGGTCAAGGAGGGCGTGGCGCAGGAGGAGGCCGACCAGATCAAGGCGCAGCTCGAGGAAGCAGGGGCGACGGTCGAGCTGAAGTAACGCCTCGACGCGCGAAAGTCGGGTGCCTGGCACCTACGTAGCCAGGCACCTGCTCCAGCAGAAAGTGGCGTCTCCGCGCGCCTCGCGCTACAATTTCACGCGATACCGGCGACCGCCGCGGCTTCGGCTTGCGGCGAGGGGGGTCGTTCCGGTACCCTTGCGGGTTGCGCCTACGTCTGGCCGCTCGCTGCTCCGACGCCGATTCTTGCCCGTTCTCGCTCGCTTCAAGGGAGGCTGTTCTTCTTGACCACCATGGTCGCTTCGCCCCGCGCTCGTACGTCGTTCAGCCGACTCGAGCACGTTCTCGACCTACCGAACCTCATCGATATCCAGAAGGCCTCGTTCGAATGGTTCAGGAACGAGGGTCTACGAGAGACGATCGACGACATCTCGCCGATCGAGGACTACACCGGAACGCTCGCCGTCGAGTTCGGCGAGTTCGAGTTCGGCGAGCCGCAGTTCTCGATCAAGGAGTGCCGCGAGAAGGATCTCACCTACCAGGCGTCCCTCAACATGAAGGTCCGCTTCGTGAACAAGGACACGGGCGAGATCCGGGAGCAGGGCGTCTTCATGGGCGACTTCCCGATGATGACCGAGTTCGGGACGTTCATCATCAACGGGACGGAGCGCGTCATCGTGACGCAGCTCGTCCGCTCGCCGGGCGCCTACCTGATGGAGCCGAAGGACCCGACGAAGCAGGTCTTCACGGCGAACCTCATGCCGAGCCGCGGCTCGTGGCTCGAGCTCGAGATCGACAAGAAGGGCATCGTCTACGCGCGCATCGACCGCAAGCGGAAGCTTCCGATCACGACGCTGCTCCGGGCGCTCCCGGCGGAGGACCCCTCGACCGGCTTCGCGCTCGACACGTCGACGAACGAGGCGATCCTCGCGCTCTTCGACAACTCGCACTACATCGTCTCGACGCTCGACAAGGACCCCTCGACGCGCGAGGAAGAGGCGCTGATCGAGGTGTTCAAGAAGCAGCGGCCGGGCGAGCCGCCGACGCTCGACAACGCGCGGAACCTCCTCCGCGCGCTGTTCTTCGACCCGAAGCGCTACGACCTGACGAAGGTCGGCCGCTACAAGCTCAACCAGCGGCTGGGCGTCGACGTCCCCGAGGACGTCCGCGTGCTCACGACCGAGGACATCGTCGCGCTCGTGCGCAAGCTCCTCGAGCTGCCGGTCAAGATCGGCGTCCCCGAGGACTCGAAGGACTTCGCCGCAGACGCGATGTCGCTCTCACGCGCTCCGATCGTCAACGACCTCGACGAGTACGAGCACTTCGGCAACCGGCGCCTGCGCACGGTCGGCGAGCTGATCCAGGAGGCATTCCGCGTCGGCCTCTACCGCATGGAGCGCGTCGTCCGGGAGCGGATGACGACGGAGGACGTGGACACGATCACGCCGCAGACGATCATCAACATCCGGCCCGTCGTCGCGGCACTGAAGGAGTTCTTCGGCTCCTCGCAGCTCTCGCAGTTCATGGACCAGACGAACTCGCTCGCGGGCCTCACGCATCGCCGCCGCCTCAGCGCGCTCGGCGCCGGCGGCCTGACGCGTGAGCGCGCGCCGATCGAGGTGCGCGACGTCCACCCGACCCACTACGGGCGCATGTGCCCGATCGAGACGCCCGAGGGCCCGAACATCGGCCTGATCGGCTATCTCGCCTCGTACGCGACCGTCTCGGAGTTCGGCTTCATCCAGACGCCGTACCGGAAGGTCACCGGGGGCAAGGTGATGGACGAGATCGTCTACCTCGACGCCGTCGAGGAGTCGCGCTACGTGATCGCGCAGGCGAGCGCGCAGCTCGACAAGAACGGCAAGTTCGCCACCGACTCCGTCCTCTGCCGCTCGTCCGAGGGCGAGGCCGTGATGGCGGCCGCGAAGGACGTCGACCTGATGGACGTCTCGCCGGCGCAGATCGTCTCGGTCTCGACGGCGCTCATCCCGTTCCTCGAGCACAACGACGCGAACCGCGCGCTGATGGGCGCGAACATGCAGCGCCAGGCCGTGCCGCTGCTCGTGCGGCAGGCGCCGCTCGTCGGCACGGGCCTCGAGTACCGCGCCGCGGTCGACTCGGGCGACGTCGTCGTCGCGTCGCGGCCGGGCACGGTCGTCGACGTCGACGCCGAGCGGGTCGTCGTGGACACGAAGGACGGCAAGGACGACTACACGCTCACGAAGTTCATGCGCTCGAACCAGGGCACGCTGATCCACCACAAGCCGATCGTGCGCCTGGGCGACAAGCTGAAGGCCGGCGACGTGCTCGCCGACGGCAGCTCGACCGACAACGGCGAGCTCGCGCTTGGCGCGAACCTCCTCGTCGCGTTCATGCCGTTCGAGGGCTTCAACTTCGAGGACGCGATCGTCATCTCCGAGCGGCTCGTCAAGGACGACATCCTCACGTCGATCCACATCCACGAGTACGAGATCGACGCTCGCTCCACGAAGCTCGGCGACGAGGAGATCACGCGCGACATCCCGAACCGCTCGGAGGAGTCGCTGTCGCAGCTCGACGAGCGCGGGGTCGTGCGCATCGGCGCCGAGGTCGGTGCGGGCGACCTGCTCGTGGGCAAGGTCACGCCGAAGGGTGAGACCGAGCTGACGGCGGAGGAGAAGCTGATCCGCGCGATCTTCAAGGAGAAGGCGCGCGAGGTCCGCGACACGAGCCTCAAGGTGCCGCACGGCGAGGGCGGCGTCGTGATCGACGTGAAGACGTTCCGGCGCGAGGACGGCGACGACCTGTCGCCGGGCGTGAACGAGCTCGTCCGCGTCTACGTCGCGACGAAGCGCAAGATCGCCGAGGGCGACAAGCTCGCGGGACGCCACGGCAACAAGGGCGTCATCTCGCGCATCGTCCCCGAGGAGGACATGCCGTTCCTGCCGGACGGCCGGCCGGTCGACATCGTGCTCAACCCGCTCGGCGTGCCGAGCCGGATGAACATCGGCCAGGTGCTCGAGACGCACCTCGGCTGGGCCGCGGCGCACGGCGTCTTCGGCGAGGACGGCGGCACGAGCGGCCAGAAGAACGGCGAGGTCGACTGGCATCACCGGCGGCAGGTGCTGAACGGCGGCAACCCGACGGCGGTCGCGTCGCCCGTCTTCGACGGGGCCACGCCGGTCGACGTCGACGAGGCGCTGATCGAGTGGACGAAGCAGAACCCCGACTCGCCGATCCAGTTCCTCGTCGATCCGAAGCGGCCGATCGGGCGCCAGTGCTCGGGGAAGGCGCAGCTCTACAACGGCCGCAGCGGTGAGCCGTTCGAGCAGAAGGTGACGATCGGCTACATGTACATCCTCAAGCTGCTCCACCTCGTGGACGACAAGATCCACGCGCGGTCGACCGGGCCGTATTCCCTCGTCACGCAGCAGCCGCTGGGCGGGAAGGCGCAGTTCGGCGGCCAGCGCTTCGGCGAGATGGAGGTCTGGGCGCTCGAGGCCTACGGAGCGGCGTACACGCTGCAGGAGATGCTGACCATCAAGTCCGACGACACCGTCGGACGTGTGAAGGCCTACGAGGCGATCGTCAAGGGCGAGAACATCGCCGAGCCGTCGATCCCCGAGTCGTTCAAGGTGCTCCTGAAGGAGATGCAGTCGCTCGCCCTCGACGTCCACGTCCTCTCGGACGAGGGCCGCGAGGTCGAGGTGCGGGAGGAGGAGGACGAGCTGCTCCGCGCGGCGGAGGAGCTCGGCATCGACCTGTCGCCCGGCTCGCTCCGGGCCGTCGGCCGCGAGCCGACCGCCGAGGAGCAGGAGGAGGGACAGGAGCGCGTCGACCAGGACGGCGAGCTGACGCTGCCGGCCGACGAGGCGCTCGGCGACCTCGAAGACGTCGAAGTGAGCGACGAACAGGAGGCGGAGGAGGAGGCCGACGCCGAAGTCGGGCCCCTCGGCCAGCCCGACCTCGTGGATCTGGAAATCGAAGACTGAAAACGGTCGAAAATCTGACGATTTTCGACCGAGAGGGAAACCAAGAGCGAAAGGCGCGCAATTTTGATCGATATCAATGACTTCGATGCGATCCGCATTGGGCTCGCGTCGAGCAAGCAGATCCGCGACTGGTCGTCCGGCGAGGTGACGAAGCCGGAGACGATCAACTACCGCACGCTCAAGCCGGAGCGCGACGGCCTGTTCTGCGAGCGCATCTTCGGGCCGACACGCGATTGGGAGTGCTACTGCGGCAAGTACAAGCGCGTCCGCTACAAGGGCATCATCTGCGAGCGCTGCGGCGTCGAGGTGACGCGGCAGAAGGTGCGGCGCGAGCGGATGGGGCACATCGACCTCGCGGCGCCCGTCTCGCACATCTGGTTCTTCAAGGGCGTTCCGAGCCGCATCGGCTACCTCCTCGACATCGCGCCGCGCGAGCTCGAGAAGGTGCTCTACTTCGCCGCCTCGATCGTCACGGCCGTCGACAACGAGAAGCGCGCCGCCGACCTGAACGGGCTCGAGGACCAGGTGCGGGCCGAGGCCGAGCGCATCGACGTCGACCGCGACGAGGCACTCGCGGCGCTCGAGGACCGGCTGGCGCGCCGGCGCGACTACTTCGCGAAGGGCAAGGAACGGAACTTCGACGAGGACGACGACTTCTGGGGCCGGGGCCTCTCCTCGTGGGCCGAGGAGCAGGCTCTGCCGCCGCTCGAGGATGCCCGGAGCCTCGTCGGCGGGCTCTTCGTCGAGCTCGTCCCGAAGATCACGACGGAGGACTCGAAGAAGATCCGCGAGCTCGTCCGTAACTCCGCGATTCGCGACGACCGGCGCCTGACCCCGCGCGAGCTCGAGGTCGTCGCCTCCTCCGCCGAGCAGATCAAGGCGGCCATCGAGTCGCTCCAGAAGGAGGCCGAGAAGGCGTCCGGCTCGAAGAAGGGCGCGGTCACCAAGCACATCCATCGCATCGTGGAGGGGCTTCTCACCGGCGCCGAGCTGAACGAGGAGGACGCATCGATCGCCGAGGCCGTCGACCAGAAGAACCTCGAGAAGGCGCGCGACCTCGGCAACGGCCTCCTGCGGGAGGTGCTCGACAGCACCGAGGAGACCGACATCCGCGAGCTGACGAACGATCTCTGCCTGCGCACCGACGGCCGGATCCAGAAGGAGGATCTCGACGCGATCGTGCAGTGGGCCCTCAAGGTGCGCGAGATGTACCTCGACATCGAGTCGCGGCGGGAGGACGCCCGCGAGGCGGCCGTCGACGCGGTCAACCGGCTCGAGGAGACCTGGCGTCTGTTCCGCGAGCTCGAGCCGAAGCTGATCGTCAACGACGAGCAGATCTTCCGTGAGCTCAAGGACCGTTTCGGCTCGCCGTACGGGTTCGGCGTCTACTTCTCGGGCGGCATGGGAGCGGAGGCGATCCGCGAGCTGCTCAAGGACCTCGACCTCGACGCCGAGGCCGCGATGCTGCGCGAGACGATCCGCACGTCGAAGGGGCAGAAGCAGCAGAGGGCGATCAAGCGGCTCAAGGTCGTCAGCGCCTTCACGACAAGCGAGAACCGGCCCGAGTGGATGATCCTCGAGGCCGTTCCCGTCATCCCGCCGGAGCTGCGGCCGATGGTGCAGCTCGACGGCGGCCGCTTCGCCACGTCCGACCTCAACGACCTCTATCGCCGCGTCATCAACCGGAACAACCGCCTCAAGAGACTGTTGGATCTCGGCGCGCCGGAGATCATCGTCAACAACGAGAAGCGGATGCTGCAGGAGGCCGTCGACGCCCTGTTCGACAACGGGCGCCGCGGCCGCGCAGTCACCGGCCCGGGCAACCGGCCGCTGAAGTCGCTCTCCGACATGCTCAAGGGGAAGCAGGGGCGCTTCCGCCAGAACCTGCTCGGTAAGCGCGTCGACTACTCCGGCCGCTCGGTGATCGTGGCCGGCCCGCACCTGCGCCTGCACCAGTGCGGCCTGCCGAAGCTCATGGCGCTCGAGCTCTTCAAGCCGTTCATCATGAGCCGGCTCGTCGAGCGGAAGATCGTCCAGAACATCAAGGCCGCCAAGCGGCACGTCGACCAGATGCACGCCGAGGTCTGGGACATCCTGGAGGAGGTCATCCAGGAGCACCCGGTGCTGCTGAACCGCGCGCCGACGCTGCATAGGCTCGGCATCCAGGCCTTCGAGCCGACCCTCGTCGAGGGCAAGGCGATCCAGGTCCATCCGCTCGTCTGCCACGCCTTCAACGCCGACTTCGACGGCGACCAGATGGCGGTGCACGTGCCGCTGTCGTCCGAGGCGCAGGCCGAGGCGCGGATCCTGATGCTGTCGGCGAACAACATCCTCTCGCCGGCACACGGCAGCGCCCTCGCGACGCCGACGCAGGACATGGTGCTCGGCGCCTACTACCTCACGTACTCCGACGCCGATCTCGACGGTCTCGCCGTCGAGAAGCTCGACCCGCGGCCGTCGCGCTTCCGCACCGAAGAGGAGGTCGAGTTCGCAGTCGAGGCGAAGCAGATCGGGCTGCAGCAGCCGATCGAGTATCTCTGGAAGGACGAGCTCGTCCTCACCACGCCGGGCCGGGTCATCTTCAACGCCGAGATCGACCGCGCACTGCACGACGCGAGCTCGCACAACGGCAACACCGGGCCGTACCACGAGTACATCAACCGGACGCTCTCGAAGAAGGAGCTCGGCGACTTCATCTCCGCGCTCGTCGACGAGCACGGCGCGCATGCGGTCGCTCATGTCCTCGACACGATCAAGGACCTCGGCTTCCGCTACGGCACGCTCGCCGGCGTGACGATCTCGAAGAACGACATCGTCATTCCGCCCGACAAGGAGCAGATCCTCGCCGGCTACGAGGAGCGTGTGTCGCGCGTCGAGGACGCGTACGACCAGGGGCTCATCACCGAGTCGGAGCGGCACGAGCAGATCACGTCGATCTGGACCGAGGCGACCGACGACGTCGCGAACGCGATGGTCGACAACCTGAACGAGCTGAACCCGATCTACATGATGGCCAACTCCGGCGCTCGCGGCTCGTTCGCGCAGCTGCGCCAGCTCGCCGGCATGCGCGGCCTGATGGCGAATCCGAAGGGCGAGATCATCGAGCGCCCGATCAAGGCCAACTTCATGGAGGGCCTCTCGGTGCTCGAGTACTTCATCTCGACCCACGGAGCCCGCAAGGGTCTCGCCGACACCGCGCTCCGCACCGCCGACTCGGGGTACCTGACGCGGCGCCTCGTCGACGTCTCGCAGGACGTGATCATCCGCGAGGAGAACTGCAAGACGAAGGAGTTCGTCGAGCTGCCGCTCTTCCTGCCCGACGGGCTGAACCGCTCGGTGGCCGGCCGGATCGTGGCCGAGGACGTCCACAAGCCGCTTGCGTCCGGCAAGCCGGGCAAGACGGTCGTAGCCCAGAAGGGCGAGGAGATCACGATGCCCCGGCTGCGGGAGATCGTCGAGGAGCTCGGCGAGGTGGCCGAGGACTTCTCGATCCCGGTCCGCTCGGTGCTGAAGTGCAAGGCGGAGACCGGCGTGTGCCGCCAGTGCTACGGCACCTTCCTCGCGACGGGCGAGCTGTCGGAGATCGGCGACGCGGTCGGGATCATCGCCGCGCAGTCGATCGGCGAGCCGGGCACGCAGCTCACGATGCGGACGTTCCACACGGGCGGCATCGCCGGAGCCGACATCACGCACGGCCTGCCCCGCGTGGTCGAGATCTTCGAGGCGCGCAACCCGAAGGGCGCCGCGGCACTCGCCGAGGTGGCCGGCACGGTCGCGCTCGAGGAGACCGAGCGCCAGCTCCGCATCACGATCGTCCCCGACTCGGGCAACGAGGACGACGAGTACTCGATCCTCGTCCCGCGGCGGACGCGCCTCAGCGTCGCGCAGGGCGAGCACGTCGAGGCCGGCGATCCGCTGCACGAGGGCTCGCTCAACCCGTCCGATCTCCTGCGCCTGAAGGGCTACACCGAGACCGAGCTGTACCTCGTGGGCGAGGTGCAGAAGGTCTACAAGTCGCAGGGCGTCGAGATCCACGACAAGCACATCGAGCTCATCGTCCGGCAGATGCTGAAGAAGGTGCGCGTCGAGAACGCCGGCGACACCGACCTCCTGCCAGGCCAGCTCGTGGACAAGGTCGTGCTCGAGCGCGAGAACGCGCGCGTGAAGAAGGAGAAGAAGGAGCAGGCGACCTCCGAGCCGCTGATCCTCGGCATCACGAAGGCGTCGCTCGCGACCGAGTCGTTCCTCTCGGCCGCGTCCTTCCAGGAGACGACGAAGGTGCTGACCGACGCGGCCATCGAGGGCAAGGTCGACCGGCTGCTGGGCCTGAAGGAGAACGTCATCATCGGGAAGCTGATCCCGGCGGCGACGGGCCTCAAGCGGTACCGGACGATCGAGATCGGCCCCTCGGACAAGGTGCCGGCAAGCGCGCTCGCCCGGCCGCAGACCGAGGAGCAGCTCCTCGCCGCGCTCGAGGAGATCGGCAGCGACGGCTCCGACGCCTTGGCGGGGCTGGGGCTCGACTTCGGCGGCGAGGTGGAGACGAGCGAGGATGCAGAGCCGCGCTCGGACCTCGAGGCCGAAGAGGTGCCGGAGGTCGAGACTCCGCTCGACGAGTAAAGGACGGGTGCCTGGCACCGCTATGCGGTGCCAGGCAGCTGCCTCTCGTTCTTTGCTACACAACCTACGGTCGTGGGGAAGGGGAAGCTCGCTCTCGTCGCTCTGATCGCCGTGTCCGCCGGCCTGCTCTTGGTGGGCCGGGCGGCTTCCGACCCTGTCTTCGCCGGCCAGTGCGGCATCAGGGCGCAGCAGACCGTCTGGGGCGAGTACGGCTGGCCGGCGCTCCTCCCGGTCCTCGCCAAGCCCGGGACGCTGCTGGCCGTGACGGTCTCCTCGGGTGGCGACTACCCGGCCCAGGCCAGACGACTAGGCGCGGCGACCTACGCCTTCGACCTGAAGATGAACCAGAAGGTCGGTACGCCCACCGCGCCCGCCGATCCCTCCACCATCGCGCCCGCTGCAGACGCGCAATACGAGAAGGCCGTCGAGCGCACGGGCGGCTGTACGACGCCGCTCATCGTCGAGAACGAGTTGTTCGGCGCTTCGACCGCGACCCCGTGGACCGACTCCACGACGCGTTACCGCGCGAACGTGCTCGCGTTCCTGCAGGAGCTGGCGGCCAAGGGCGCGCACCCGGTCCTCCTCATCAACAAGTCGCCCTTCGCGGGCTCGAGCGACGCGGTCGCGTGGTGGCGCTCCGTCGCGAAGGTCGCCGACATCGTGCGAGAGGTCTACCTGCCCGCGACGCAGGTCTGGCCACTCGGGCCGATCCTCGGCAACCGCTACCTGCGGGAGAGCTACCGGAACGCGGTGGCCGCCCTCACTTCGCTCGGGATCCCCCCGAACCGGCTGGGGATCATGCTCAGCTTCCTGAGCCAGAAAGGAGTCGGCGGACGTAACGGCCTCCGGCCGGCGTCCGCGTGGTACCAGGTCGTCAAGTGGGAGGCCCTCTCGGCGAAGCAGGTCGCGCGCGAGGTCGGGCTCGGCTCGATCTTCTCGTGGGGCTGGCAGGAGTGGAACAGCAAGGAGGCGGATCCGGACAAGCCGAACGCGGCCTGCGTCTGGCTCTGGGCCCGCTCGCGGTCGCTCTGCAACGCCCCGCGGGTGCTCGGCAAGCGCTTCGACAGCTCCCTGACCGAGGGGCAGATCCGGCTCGCGCACGGCACGATTTGCCGGGCCGGCGGCGCCGGGTCGATCGGCGCCCGGTCGGTGGCCTCGCTGCAGGCACTGACGGGCGATCGCGATGCGGCTCTCAGCGCGCTGTTCGAGCGGCTCGTCGAGGCGTCGCGGTCCCCGGTGTCGGGGCACGCCGAGATCGCGGCGGAACGCGAGGTCGTGCGCGACTCGTTCCACGGCAGCCGCAGCGCCTACCTCGCGGCGCTACACCAGGCGCACGCAACCGTGGGCATCGCGCGCGCGGTACTCGGGGACGAGCTGAGGCGCGCACGGCTCGAGCAGCCGCGATACGCACCGCGGCCGACGGCGAGCGAGGTCTCCGCGTTCTACTCCGCCTACCCGGACCTCCTCGTCCGCCGAGTCCGCGTCACGCCGACTCCGCCCTGGCTGGCGGCGCGCACCGGGTTCGCGCTCGACGAGGCCGCACCGCAGCGGCTGTTCTCCTTGCCGACGGGGAGAAAGTCGTCCCTCTCGACCCTGCTCGGGACGTTCGAGGTCCGGCCCCTCGCGGCCTCACAGTCTCTCGGCGCCCTGCCCCTCTCCACCGTGCGGCCGGCGATCGTGGCGGCGTTGCGCGGCTTCGAGCGCGCGCAGTCGTTCGAGCACTGGACGATCGTGCAGCAGAACCAGGTTCTCAGCCGGACGATCTGCCTCCGCGATCAGCTGCCGCAGCCGGCGGCGATCGACCTCACCGAGTACCTGCCGTTCCTGCGGCTGCAGTAAGAGGCGCGGCAGCGAGGGCTAGTACGACCCGTTGCTCGAGCTGAGCGAGAACGCGGGCGGGGAGTTCGTACCGCTGTCGGACATGACGAACGGGAAGTTCGGGAAGCTCAGATTAAGCTGCTGTCCCGGGACGATGATCTGCGGCGAGACGAGCGGCCCCTGCGTTGACGACTGGCCGCCGCCGAGGTTGATCGAGGTGGCGCTGTACAGGCCCCCCTGAAAGTTGAGGTTTGTCAACGTGTTGCCCGCCCCCATTGCACCCTGGGACTCGATAATGAGGACCGACTTCGTTGCGTCCCAGTAGTTCGACGAGCTCGTGTTCGTCGCGTTCGCAAAGTCGCAGCTACTGCCCGAGACGTGGACGCAGAGGGTCGAGCCGTTCGCGGCAGTCACCGCCCCTGCGACGAAGAGGCTCGAGAGCCCGGTGTAGGTGATCGCGCTCGGGGTGCTGAGGTCGAGCGAGCCGGAGAGGTAGACCTCGCCCGAGAATGCCAATGTGTGCGCGGTCGAGTTGTAGGCGATCGAGCCGACGGTTTTGCCACTGATGGGATCCGTGATTGTGCATGTGTAGCCCGTCGAGCCGGCTCCGGAGGGAGGCGTCAGGTAGAAGGTGGCGCTCGCGAGCGACACGCCGTTGGTGCAGGAGACGGTCGAGGCGGCCTGTCGGGAAGCAATGCCGCTCCAGTCGATCGTCGGAGGCGATTGTGCCGTGGGCGAGGGTGCCGTCGTCCGTCCAGACTGGTCGAAGATGGCCGTCGAGGACGTGTTGATCGGACACGGGGTCACGTACGACCCGTTGTTGCTCTTGACGCAGCCGCCGCCGACTTTGACGCTCTTTACCGGCGTGACCTGGCCGATGTCGGCGCCGCCGTTCTGAAGCCGGATGTTGCCCAAGACCGTCAGATTGACCAGCGAGCCCTCGATCGACGCCGCAGAGGTCAGGCAGAGGTTTCCCGCGACGTAGATTGGCGCGTTGGCGTTCACCTTCTGTCCGAGCTGGAGATCGCACGGCTGACCCGTCGCGCCCGTGTAGAGCTCCGTCCAGACGCTGTTGGGCCCCTGGAGGCCGGGCAGCTGCTCGACGTAGATCGTGGTGGTCACGGTCCGCGTCAATGCCGTCCCCCCGGTGGGGTTCGGCACCCTCCCCTGCCCCTGGAAGACCAACGTCCCCTTCGTCCAAGGGCCCGGGCCGCTGGGCGTCCAGCTCACGACGCTCCAGCTCATGCAGGTCGAGGTTGACGTGCACGCCGCCGATGAGCTCGGCGACTGTTGCGAGCTCGGAATGCCCGCTCCGGTGAACCAGGTCGAGCTGTACACGGTTCCGTTGTTGATCGCGTTCCCGGAGCTGTCGTAGTTGTTCCCGGAGCTGTTGTAGTAGTGCTGGTAGAGCTGCGCCTTTGCCTGGCTGAGACCGGCCTCGGCGAGCGCGTACGCGGATTGGCCGGCTTGCTTCAGCGAGGCGTCCCGCGAGTTCGAGCTCGTGAAGGCGAGGGTCGCGGTCACGAGAACGGTGAGTACGAGAATGATGGCGAGCGCCATCACGAGCGCGATCCCGCTTTCGTCTTGCAGCCGCCTCGGCAGACGGAAAGTCGCCGGCGCCCGAACAGGCCGACGCGCCGCGGGCGACCGCTGCAAGATGCTCATCGCTCCTACTGTCGGCGGGTCGAGCGGCTGAGGCGCCCCTAGAAGGGGGGATTCGCCCGAACGAGGGATCCGGCCGAGGCCTCAGCCTCCGGGGAACGTGGTGAATGTCGACTGCTCGCGCACCGGAGTGGTGAGGCTCGAGCTGCGCACTACGACCGTGATGACCTTGACGGGGTAGGGATTCCCTGAGCCACAGGACAGAGGCGCCGTCGTCAGCGTGCCGCTCACGCAGCCGTAGTCGATGTAGGTATCGAGGCGATAGGACTTGCCGTCGGGACCGGTCTTCGTCTGCGTGGGAAGGCAGGTCGGCTCCGTGGATGCGCAGCTCGCACCCGTGACCTGGGCCGTCGAGCTGTAGGCGGTGTCGCTCGTGTACGTCGAGTCCTCGCTACAGCTCGAGCCGCAGCTCGTGTTCAGTTGGATTGCGCTGTACTGGACAGCACGGAAGCGCTCCATCTGCGCGTCCGCAACCAGCCGGGCACTCGAGACGCGTGTCGCACGATTCAGCGCGACGTAGCCGGAGCTGTACGCGGCGACGAGAGCAAGGATCCCGACGGTCAGGACAATCATCGCGATCAGCAGTTCTACGAGGGTCATTCCCTCCTCGCGCCGCACGCCCGATGTCCGCAAGAGGCGCGTCACGATCGAGCCCCGTTCCGTAGGGCGATGTCGTCGACGACGTTGTACGTATCGATGGTGGAGCTCGGCCCATTCACGTTGACCGGGAACGTGACGTGCAGGATCGGAAGGCTCGTGGCCGGCTTCAGCACTCCGCCGCACGCTGCGGTCGTGCTCGGGAGGCAGAAGGGAGTCGACCAAGTGGGATTCGACCCAGCCGTCGGCTGCAGGTAGTCCATCCATTTGACCTTGCCCGCCGTGCTGCAGGTCGGCCGGGGCAGCGCGGTGGAGGTCACGCGATAAAGGGCGAAGTCCCCGGTGGTGAGCGTGCTGGCAGCCGTGCACCAGGTGACGTACACCGCTTGGCCGCCCGAGGTCGGACACCCAGAGCTCAGCTGCATCGTCACCGCGCTGTAGGCGGTCCCGGGAGTGAGGGCGTTCCCGCTCGTATCCGTGATCGAGTTACCGCTGGTCTGACCGGCGCAGTGCAGCTCGCGGGTGAGCTGGGCGAGACCGGTGCGTGCCTGCTCCTGCGCCTGGAAGCGTTTGTTCGCGTCAACCTCCGTGTGCGTCGCCGACACGAGCACCGAAGAGAGGGTGGTTACGACGATGAGCAGGATCGCCATCACCACGATGAGCTCGGTGAGCGTGAAGCCGTCCTCGGCGGCCGCGCGCGCGCGGGCGCGGCGCGACAGGCGCGCTCTCGAGCTGGAACCCATGCCACGCCTATCGGCGGCCGAGCCCGCTTGCTTGAGCACCCAGCCGGGCTGGCAGCGGGCGCCGTCGACTACTCGGCGGCGGCGAGGCCTCCCTTGCCGGCGTGCTTCGCCGCGTACAGCGATTCGTCGCCGCGCTCGAACAGGCTCGTGGGCCCGTCGTTCGGCTGCAGGTCGGCCACTCCGGCCGAAACGCGGACGCGCCCGGCACGCGCGATCGGCTTGGCCGAGACCGCCCGCTGGATCCGGGCGACCAGCTGACGGGCCTGGCCGACCTCGACCTCGGGGACGATCACGGCGAACTCGTCGCCTCCGACCCGGCACGGGATGTCGGCCGAACGCAGCACTTGCCTGATGCGCTCCGCGATCTCAGCGAGGACTGCGTCGCCCGCGAGGTGGCCGATCCGGTCGTTGATCTCCTTGAAGCCGTCGACGTCCACGATCACGAGGGAGAGCCGGCGCTGGTAGCGCTGGGCCCGGTCGACCTCGCGGGCGAGGGTCTCGTGGAAATAGCGGCGGTTGTGGAGGCCGGTCAGCGAGTCGAGATCGGCGAGCTGCCGAGCCTCGCGGAACCGGCGCGCGTTCTCGATCGCCGGCGCGACCCGGTCGGCGAGGTCCTCGAGCCGGCGGACGTCCTCGTCCCCGAAGCGGACGTCGGGGTCGCGCGAGAAGACGCCGAGCCAGCCGATCTTGACACTGTGGGCGACGAGCGGGACGCCGAGCGCCTCGTGCACCGCTCCGGGTGCGTCCGCCTCCGCATACAGGTACGAGAGCTCGACAGCCCGCGCCTCGCGCCTGTCGGGCGCCCCGGTGAAGATTCGGACGCCTCCTTCCTCGCCCCCCTCCCAGTCCAGGCCGATCGAGCCCAGCAGGCGCTCGTCCGCGTCGCCGTCGGGATCGAGCTCGACGACGGCAGCGTCGACCTTCGGGAGCCCGGCAGCCGCCTGCAGCGTGGAGGCGATCGCGTCGTCGAGGTCGATCGTGGTGGCGATCTGGCCGAGGAATCGGCTCCGCCGCGACTCTTCCTCGGCGCGCGTGACGGCGCTCGACAGCTCCTGCGCGAGCTCGTCGAGGCGTGCCTCGAGCGTCTCCACCGTCGCTGTCACCTGGGCCTCGACCTCCCGGGAGGTCCGGCGCCGCAGCCTGCGGAGCAGCTCGAGGGCGACGACGGCGCAGACGCCGAGCGCTATAGCCAGACCTATGGACAGCCAATGCATCGCAGCTCCCCAGCCGCAGTTCCTGGATTTTGGTGCGCGTACTTTAGGTACGGGCCGGGGTGCGAGCTACTAGCCGTTTTGGGGGGTTTCCGGCCGAACGGCGGGGGTCGCGCGGGGGTCGCGCGTCTTCGCTACCATGCCGCGGGCCGGTTGGCCGGGGCGTTCTTGTCCCAGCCGACCGTCTCTTTACGAAAGGACTCGTTTGCCGACCGTCAATCAACTCGTGCGCAAAGGCCGGAAGGCCGTGAAGACGAAGACGAAGACGCCTCACCTCGAAGGCGCGCCGCAGAAGCGCGGCGTCTGCACGCGTGTCATGACGCAGACCCCGAGGAAGCCGAACTCCGCGCTCCGCAAGGTCGCGCGCGTCCGGCTGACGAACGGGCAGGAGGTCGGCGCCTATATCCCGGGCGAGGGCCACAACCTGCAGGAGCACTCCGTCGTGCTCGTGCGCGGCGGCTCGACGAAGGACCTGCCGGGCTACCGCTACAAGATCATCCGGGCTGCGCTCGACACGGGCGGCGTCTCGGATCGCAAGCAGGGCCGCTCGAAGTACGGCGCCAAGCGGGGTTCGTGATGCCGCGTCGTGCCGAGGTGCAGGTTCGCGAGGTCGAGGCCGACGCCGTGTACGGCTCGCCGCTCGTGACGCAGGTGATCAACAAGGTCATGCTCGACGGCAAGAAGTCGATCGCCGAGCAGATCGTCTACGGCGCGCTCGAGACCGTCGGGACGAAGACCGGCCGCCCGCCGGTCGAGGTGCTCGAGCAGGCGGTGAAGACGGTCACCCCGGTGCTCGAGGTCCGCAGCCGCCGCGTCGGCGGCGCGAACTACCAGGTGCCGGTCGAGGTGCCGCAGCGGCGCGCCCGCACCCTCGCGGTGCGCTGGCTCGTGCAGTACGCGCGCGAGCGGCGCGAGAAGGGCATGCCCGACAAGCTCGCCAACGAGATTCTCGACGCGCTGAACCAGCAGGGCGGCGCGTTCAAGCGAAAGGACGACGTCTACCGGATGGCGCAGGCGAACAAGGCCTTCGCGCACTACCGCTGGTAGACGGGCAGAGGAAGGAAGACTTGAGCACGAAGACGACAGATGTAGGCGTCGCGCTCGACCGCGTCCGCAATATCGGGATCATGGCCCACATCGACGCGGGCAAGACGACGACGACCGAGCGGATCCTCTACTACACCGGCCGCACCCACAAGATGGGCGAGGTGCACGAAGGTGCCGCGACGATGGACTGGATGGCGCAGGAGCAGGAGCGTGGCATCACGATCACGTCGGCTGCGACGACGGCGTTCTGGCGGGACTATCGGATCAACATCATCGATACGCCCGGCCACGTGGACTTTACGGTCGAGGTCGAGCGCAGCCTACGCGTCCTCGACGGCGCGGTCGCCGTCTTCGACTCCGTCGCCGGCGTGCAGCCGCAGTCCGAGACGGTCTGGCGGCAGGCGGACAAGTACAAGGTTCCGCGCATCGCCTTCATCAACAAGATGGACCGCACCGGCGCGAACTTCTTCGCCGCCGTGCAGTCGATGCGCGACCGGCTCGGCGCGAACCCGGTGCCGCTGCAGATCCCGGTCGGCTCGGAGGACAACTTCGGCGGCGTCGTGGATCTCGTCGAGATGCAGGCCGTCCTCTACCGCGACGATCTCGGCCAGCAGTTCGACGTCGTCGAGATCCCGGCCGAGCTCGTCGAGCAGGCGCAGGAGTACCACCACCAGCTGATCGACGCGATCTCGCACTTCGACGACGAGGTGCTCGCGGCGTACATCGAGGACGAGTCGTCCGTCACGCCGGAGATGATCCGCCGTGCGGTCCGCGCCGGCACGCTCGCCGACGAGATCACGCCGGTGCTGCTCGGCTCCGCCTTCAAGAACAAGGGCGTCCAGCTCCTGCTCGACGCCGTCGTCGACTACCTGCCGAGCCCGCTCGACGTCCCGCCCGTACAGGGAACCGACCCGAAGTCGGGCGGCGAGGAGGAGCGGCCTGCCGACCCGAAGGCGCCGTTCTCGGCTCTGGCCTTCAAGGTCATGTCCGACCCGTACGTCGGCAAGCTGACGTACTTCCGCGTCTACTCGGGCTCGCTGAAGGCCGGCGACCGCGTCCTCAACACGATCACGGGCCGCACCGAGCGGGTCGGCCGCATCCTCCAGATGCACGCGAACCACCGCGAGGAGCGCGAGGAGATCATGGCCGGGGAGATCGCGGCCGGCGTCGGGCTCAAGTCGACGACGACCGGCGACACGCTCGCCGCCGACAACGCTCCGATCGTCCTCGAGTCGATGACGTTCCCGGACCCGGTGATCGCCGTCGCGGTCGAGCCGAAGTCGAAGGCCGACCAGGACAAGCTCTCGACGGGCCTCACCCGGCTCGCGGAGGAGGATCCGACCTTCCGCGTCGAGACCGACGAGGAGACGGGGCAGACGCTCATCTCCGGGATGGGCGAGCTACACCTCGAGATCATCGTCGACCGCCTCAAGCGGGAGTTCAACGTCGACGCGAACGTCGGTCGCCCGCAGGTCGCGTACCGCGAGACGATCTCGAAGCCTGCGGAGGGCGTGCAGGGCAAGTTCGTCCGCCAGACCGGCGGCTCGGGCCAGTACGGCGACGCCGTGATCAACCTCTACCCGCAGGAGCCGGGTGCGGGCTACGAGTTCGTCGACAAGATCGTCGGCGGCAAGATCCCGAAGGAGTACATCCCGGCCGTCGACGCGGGGATCCAGGAGGCGATGGGCTCGGGCATCCTCGCGGGCTATCCCGTCGTGGACGTCAAGGTCGAGCTCGTCGAGGGGTCGTACCACGATGTCGACTCGAGCGAGCGGGCGTTCAAGATCGCCGGCTCCATGGCCTTCAAGGAGGCGATGAAGCGGGCGAAGCCGCGGCTGCTCGAGCCGACCATGGCGGTCGAGGTGACGACGCCCGAGGAGTACCTCGGCGACGTGATGGGCAACCTCAACAGCCGTCGCGGCAGGATCGAGTCGATGAATCCGCTCGGCAACGCCCAGATCGTGAAGGCGAGCGTGCCGCTGTCGGAGATGTTCGGGTACGCCACCGACCTGCGTTCGATGACGCAGGGCCGGGCAGATTTCACCATGCAATTCGACCGCTACGAGGAAGTGCCCCAGTCCATTGCGAGCGAGATCGTCGACGCACAGGGCTGAAGAGCGAGAAAGGGAGACAGGGAGAGCCAACAATGGCAAAGCAGAAGTTCGAGCGGACTAAGCCGCACGTCAACGTCGGCACCATCGGTCACATCGACCACGGCAAGACGACCCTGACCGCGGCGATCACGAAGGTGCTGGCGGAGAAGGGCGGCAACACGGTCGTGCGCGACTTCGCGTCGATCGACAACGCGCCCGAGGAGCGGCAGCGCGGCATCACGATCAACACGTCGCACGTCGAGTACGAGACCGACAACCGCCACTACGCGCACGTCGACTGTCCGGGCCACGCCGACTACATCAAGAACATGATCACGGGCGCCGCCCAGATGGACGGCGCGATCCTCGTGGTCTCGGCGGCCGACGGTCCGATGCCGCAGACCCGCGAGCACATCCTGCTCGCCCGCCAGGTCGAGGTGCCGGCGATCGTCGTCGCCCTCAACAAGGCGGACATGGTCGACGACCCCGAGCTGCTCGAGCTGGTCGAGATGGAGGTGCGTGAGCTCCTCTCCCGCTACGAGTTCCCGGGCGACGACATTCCGATCGTGCAGGTCTCTGCGCTGAAGGCGCTCGAGGGCGACGCGGAGTGGACCCCGAAGATCCTCGAGCTCATGGACGCCGTCGACAGCTACATCCCCGAGCCGACGCGCGCACTCGACAAGCCGTTCCTGATGCCGATCGAGGACGTGTTCACGATCACGGGCCGCGGCACGGTCGTCACGGGGCGCGTCGAGCAGGGCGAGATCAAGGTCGGCGAGGAAGTCGAGATTGTCGGCATCCATCCCGAGACGGCGAAGACCGTCGTCACGGGCGTCGAGATGTTCAACAAGACGCTCGACTCCGCGCAGGCCGGCGACAACGCCGGTGCGCTCCTCCGCGGTACGAAGCGCGAGGAGGTCGAGCGCGGCCAGGTGCTGGCGAAGCCGGGCTCGATCACCCCGCACACGCACTTCAACGCCGAGGTGTACGTCCTCTCGAAGGACGAGGGCGGGCGCCACACGCCGTTCTTCAACGGCTATCGGCCGCAGTTCTACTTCCGCACGACGGACGTGACGGGCTCGATCAAGCTGCCCGAGGGCCAGGAGATGGTCATGCCGGGCGACAACACGAACATGGAGATCGAGATGATCCAGCCGATCGCCATGGATCAGGGCCTCCGCTTCGCGATCCGCGAAGGCGGTCGCACGGTCGGGGCCGGCGTCGTGACGGAGATCATCAAGTAGGAAGGTCGAGGAGGCGCCGGTGCCACAGCAGAAGATCAGAATCAGGCTGAAGGGCTACGACCACCAGCAGGTGGACAAGTCCGCGCGCGACATCGTGGACACGGCCCAGCGCACCGGCGCCACCATCACCGGCCCCGTGCCCCTGCCCACGGAGAAGAACGTCTACTGCGTGATCCGGGGCCCGTAC
>DASRBY010000012.1:0-34012 GCA_035653435.1 Gaiellaceae bacterium | reverse complement strand
GGCCTGACCCCGAACACGCACTACCACTACCGCCTCGCCGCCGCGCACACGACCGACTCCGGGGCCGCCGACAGCCAGGACTTGACGTTCAAGACACCGAAAGCGACACCGATGGGCATCTCCCTCGGAACAAAGGTCGTGCGGCTCACCGCGACCGACCTCGTCCCGCTGACCTTCTCCTGCAAGGGCAATGCGCTTCCGAGCTGCAAGGGTCAGGCGCTGCTCGAGCTCGGCAACGCCCCGGTCGGCTTCAAGTCCTTCTCGGTCGCCAAGGGGCACCGGAAGCTCGTGTCCGTGCCGCTCAAGAAGACGCTGCTGCGGCGGCTCTCCGGGAGCAGCGGCCTGCATCTCGACCTCACCCTCCAGGTGCGGACCGGGATGAAGGGCAAATCGGGCCTGACGACCCAGCCGATCACGGTTCTACCGCCGCTGAAGGCGAAGCCGAAGCACTAGCCCGCTACGACCAGAGGCTCGGCCTCGGCCGGGATCTCGTTCTTCACGAGGGTGAGCGCGGCGACCACCGCGGCTGCGGAGATGCCGGCCACGACCCAGAACGCCAGGGAGTAGCCGCCGGTGAGCGCGGCCGCCGGAGACCGGCCGGACTGCAGGAGGTGGGTCGTGTGCGAGACGGCGACGCTCGTCGCGACGGCGACCCCGATTGCGCCGCCGACCTGCTGGGAGGTGTTGAGCAGTCCCGAAGCGAGCCCGGCTTCGCGCGGCCCGACGCCGGCGAGTGCCGCGATCGAGACGGGAATGAACGCGAGCGCGAGCCCGAAGCCGAACATGAGGTAGCCGCCGAGCAGGTCGTGCACGTACGTCCCGTGCACCGGAATCTGCGCGTACCAGAGCAGGCCGCCCGTGTTCAGCGCCAGCCCGGCCGCCATGACCGGCTTGGGCCCGATCTTCGTGCAGAGCCACTGCGAGAGCGCGGCCACGAGCACCGTCGTGCCGGCAGTGGCGAGGAACGTAATCCCGGTCTTCAGCGCCGAGTAGTGGAGGACGTTCTGCACGTAGAGCGTCAAGAGGAAGAAGTCGGCGAAGATCGACGCGCCGAGCAGCAGCCCGACGGCGTTCGCGCCCGCGAGCGTGCGGATGCGGAAGATCGAGAGCGGCATCAGCGGGTTCGCGACGCGGGTCTCCCACACGAGGAAGAAGACGATGAGCACCGCCGCCCCGATGAGCAGCCCGATCGTGGTCGCGTTGGCCCACCCGTCGACCGGAGCCTTGGAGATCGCGTAGACGAGCAGGGCGAGGCCGCCGGTCACAGAGGAGGCGCCGACGACGTCGAAGTTGCGGCCGGCGTCGGGCGCCCGGCTCTCGCGCACGATGCCCGGCGCGAGCGCGAGGACGAGCGCGCCGACCGGGACGTTGACGAAGAAGATCCACTCCCAGCCGAGGTACTTCGTGAGGATCCCGCCGAACAGGACCCCGGCGGCCGCGCCGCTGCCGCCCATCGCGCCCCAGATCCCGAGCGCCTTGTTCCGCTCGGCGCCCTCGTCGAAGGTCGTCGTGATGATCGACAGCGTCGATGGGGACACGATCGCCGCGCCGAGCCCCTGGACGGCGCGCGCGGCGACGAGCACTCCGGTCGAGCCCGATAGCCCGCAGACGAGCGAGGCGATCGAGAAGAGCGTCAGGCCCAGCAGGAACATCCGCTTGCGGCCGAGGATGTCGCCCGCGCGCCCTCCGAGCAGGAGGAAGCCACCGAACGTGATCGCGTAGGCGGTGATTACCCATTGCAGGCCGGTCTGCGAGAAGTGGAGGCTGCGGCCGATCGAGGGCAGCGCGACGTTGACGATCGAGACGTCGAGCACCGTCATGAAGAAGGCGACGCAGACGAGCGCGAGCGCCTGCCAGCGACGTGGGTCGGGTGCGGCGGCCATCCGAGCTCTAGCCTAGTGACGGAAGTGGCGGCGATGGGTGAACGCCATCGCGGCGCCTGCGGCGGCGACCGCTGCGATCACGTCCTCGTCGCGGCGTGAGCCTCCGGGCTGGACGATCGCGGTCGTGCCCGCGTCGAGCGCGATCTGCGGGCCGTCGGGGAACGGGAAGAACGCATCGGACGCGAGGACGGATCCCTTGGCGTCGTGCCCGAACTCGGCCGCCTTCTCGACCGCGATCCGCACCGCGTCGACGCGGCTCATCTGGCCGGCGCCGATCCCGATCGTCTGCAGGTCCTTCGCGAGCACGATCGCGTTCGAGGCGACGTGTTTGCAGACGCGCCAGGCGAAGACGAGGTCGCCCCACTGCGGCTCGCTCAGCTCGCCCGTCACGAGCTCCCAGCCGTCGCGCTCCTCGACCTCGGCGTCGGGATCCTGGACGAGCATCCCCCCGATCACGCGCTTGTAGTGACGCTCGCCGGGGTCGCCGGCGCGCCGCTCGCCGTCGAGCAGGATGCGGGTGTTCTTCTTCCGCCGCAGCGCCGAGAGCGCGTCCTCGGTGTAGCCGGGAGCGAACAGCACCTCGACGAACTGGTCGGCGAGCCTCTCCCCGAGCGACGCCTCGATCTCGCGATTGAGGACGACGACTCCGCCGTAGGCCGAGGTGGGATCCGACGCGAGCGCCTTGTCGTAGGCCTCCTCCACGGTCGTCCCGACCGCGACTCCGCAGGGATTCGCGTGCTTGACGATCACGCAGGCCGGCAGCGCGAACTCGCGCGCGAGGGAACGGGCGGCCGAGAAGTCGTTGAGGTTGTTGAAGGAGAGCTCCTTCCCGTGCAGCTGCTCTACGCGCGAAAGGAGGTGGCGCCGGACGCCGCGCTCGGCGTAGTACGCGGCGCGCTGGTGCGGGTTCTCGCCGTACGCGAGGTCGAGCACCTTGTCGAGGGAGACGACGAGCGAGTCGGGGAACTCGTCGCGGGCGTTGAACCAGGTCGCGATCGCGGCCTCGTACGCGGCGGTGTGCGCAAAGGCCTCGGCCGCGAGACCGCGGCGCGTGTCGAGCGAGAGCTCGCCGGTCTCGCGCAGCTCCTCGAGCACGCCGTGGTACTGCTCGGGCCGGCAGACGGGCGCGCAGTGGGCGAAGTTCTTCGCCGCGCCGCGCAGCATCGACGGGCCGCCGATGTCGATCATCTCCACCGCGTCGGCCTCGGTCACCCCCCGCCGGGAGGCGACCTCCTCGAATGGGTAGAGGTTGACGCAGACGAGGTCGAACGCCTCGATCCCGTGCTCCTCGAGCGTGGCGACGTCCTGCGCCTCGTCGCGGCGGGCGAGGATGCCGGCGTGCACGCGCGGATGGAGCGTCTTGACGCGTCCTCCGAGCATCTCCGGCGACTGGGTGACGGCCTCGACGCGCTCCACGGGGAGGCCGATCGCCTCGAGCGCGGCCGCGGTGTTCCCGCTCGCGACGAGCCGCCAGCCCAGCGCTACCAGGCCGCGGGCGAACGTGTCGACGCCGGACTTGTCCCAGGTGGAGATCAGCGCGCGCACAGTTCCCTCACCACCTCGGGCAGCAGCCGGTGCTCGACCGACTGCACGCGCTTGCGCAGCGTCTCGACGGTGTCGTCGGCGCGGACGGGGACTCGCTCGGCCGCGATTACGGGCCCGGTGTCGACGCCTTCGTCGACGTAGTGGACGGTCGCGGCCGTCTCGGCGACCCCGGCTGCCAGCACGTCCTCGATCGGATGCGCGCCCGGAAACTCCGGTAGCGGCGCGGAGTGGGTGTTCACGATGCGGCCGCCGTAGTAGTCGAAGAACGGCTTGCGGAAGAGGTGCATGTACCCCGCGCAGACGACGAGGTCGACGCCCTTCGACTGCAGCCACTCGGCGAGGGCCACGTCCCGCTCCTCCCGGCTCGCGTAGTCGCCCGCCGCGAAGACAGCGGTGTCGATCCCCGCCGCCTCGGCGCGCTCGAGCGCGCGGACGCGGGGCTTGTTGGAAGCCACCGCCACGACGGGCAGACCCGCGTCGAGCAGCGCCTGGAGGTTCGTCCCCTCGCCGCTGACGAGCACGCCGATCAGACGATCCGCCCGATGACGAGCTCGCCCGGCTCGGCTTCCGGCACGACGGCGCAGAAGCCGATGCCGAGGTTGAACACGCGGCGCAGCTCCTCCTCGTCGACGTGGCGCGCGAGCCAGTGGAAGACGGGCGGGCGCTCCCACGAATCCCAGTCGATCTCGACGGCAAGGCCGGCCGGCACCATGCGGGAGAGGTTCCCCGCGATGCCGCCCTGGGTGACGTGTGCCATCGCCCGGGCGCGGCCGCGCAGCCGCCGAGCCTCGGGGAGGTAACAGCGCGTGGGCGCGAGCAGGTCGCCGCCGTCGTAGTCCTCGAGCTCGAGCACGCTGCGGACGAGCGTGAAGCCGTTCGCGTGGACGCCGGCCGACGGGAAGCCGATCACCGTGTCGCCCTGCTCGACCCCCGCTCCGTCGATCAGCTCGTCCCGGTCGACGATGCCGACGCACGTGGCGGCGAAGTCGAGCTCGCTCTCCTTGTAGACGCCGGGCAGCTCCGCGGTCTCCCCGCCGACGAGTGAGATGCCGGCCTCGCGGCAGACCTCGGCGGCTCCCTCCACGAGCTCCGCGACGTCCTCCAGCTCGACCCGGTTGGCGGCGACGTAGTCGAGCAGGAAGAGCGGCTCGGCGCCGCACGTGATCACGTCGTTGATGCCGTGCGCAGCCATGTCGGCGCCGCAGTTCCGCAGCTTGCCGCGCGGGCGGGCGACGATCGGCTTCGTCCCGATCGAGTCCATCGAGGCGGCCAGGAACCGCCGCTCGTCGAATGGATGGAGGCCGGCGAAGTGGCCGAAGCCGATCGCTCCTGTCGACTCGACAGCGGCTCGCAGACGCTCGACGACCGCCTCGCCCTTCTCGATCGAGACGCCCGCCGCCTCGTACGTCGCTCCTTCCTCCGCCACGGGCCGAGTCTATGGCGGCGACACGATGTCGGCCTCAGACGCGGCCCGAACCCGCACGTCCGGTGTCTGACACCGGACGTGTCCTAGACGAACAGCTCGCCGAAGAGCTCCGGCCGGCCTTGCGGGCCGCCCTCGACGAAGCGGACGACCGTCTCTCCGACCTCGACGCTGTCGCCCTCGCGCTCGGCGTCGAGGATCTGCGCGAGCGCCTTCGCCTTGCCGGATGGATCGTCGGCCTTCAGGTGCAGCTCCGAGAGGCGCAGCTCGTCGCCCTGGGAGAGCAGCTCGTCGATCCACTCGCGCGGCGGATGGAGCTCGAGCCGGTAGCCCGCATTCGTGGACACGAACGTGCGCCGGCCGCCGTGCTCCTGCACGCGCAGGTCGTTGCGCTCGGCTCGCTCGAGGGCGGAATCGAACTCGTCCTCGTCGAGCACGAAC
Source organism: Gaiellaceae bacterium (assembly GCA_035653435.1). Taxonomy (GTDB): domain Bacteria; phylum Actinomycetota; class Thermoleophilia; order Gaiellales; family Gaiellaceae; genus Palsa-739. Next base: position 28,720 of record DASRBY010000012.1, on the reverse strand, counting down.
CCGAGGTGGTCGACTCGAGGCGTGGGCCACTGCCCGGGCTGCACGACCACGTTGACAGCACCTTTTTCGAGCTCGGTCAGCCGGAGCCTGAAGCCCATCGAGTCGAGCTCGCTCCACGCGACCCCCGGCTCGTAGGAGGTGAGCTCCTCGCCGATCCGGCCGTGCCGCGCGACGAGGTCGAATGCGAGCTTGCCGATATAGCGAGCCTCGACCTCGCGCACGCGGCTCGTGACGAGGTGGTAGTGGAACAGCTGCATCGCGTTCCATCGTGCCGAACAGAGCCCGTCAGCCGCGCAGCCAGGCGACGTCGGGCTCCCAGCCGTCGATCGTCGTGCCGTGGCCCCGCTCGCGGGCGAGCGTCTCCATATCGCGGAAGAGCGCCTGCTGCTCTTCGATGTCGCCCGTCCGCGCGATCCGCTCGAGCCGTGGCAGGTCGACGGCGACCGGCAGCGGATGCTCTCGCAGCTCCCATTCGAGCCACTTGTTGTACGGACGCAGCCGGCCGTGGACCGCGAAGAGGAAGTGGAGGTAGTGCGGGACCGACTCCTGCGCGTCGAGGAGCGCCGCCAGCCCGAGCCCGGAGCGCGCGTTCTTCGCCGAGCGGTAGTAGGAGTTGACGTAGGCATCGAGCGGTTCCGCCGCCGACGCCGGGTCGACCTTCGTCACCTCCGCCAGCTCCGCGGCCACCGCTCCCGTCTTGTCTAAAGCGGGCGTCGTCCACGTCACCGCCGGCAGCATCCATTGCGGTAGCCGCGCGAGGCTCGTCACCTCGAATGCCTCCAGCTCGCCGCCGCGATCCCGCGAGTCGTAGCGGCCGGTGAGCTCGCGGACGACGACGACCACGTCCCAGTCGCTTCCCTCGTGGACGTGCAGGCCTCGACCGCGCGACCCGTGCACGATCACGCCTCGAACGTTCTCGTCTGCCCGCGCCTCCTCGAGCAGCTGCTCAAGCACGCGCAGGTTCGAACCTGAGCTTCGCGGCCTCCGCCGGCACCTCGGTGGGGTATTCGCGCGTCAGGCAAGCACGGCACAGCGACGACTCCGGCCTCCGCGTCGCCTCCTGCAGGCCCTCGAGCGAGAGGAACGCGAGGGAGGTCGCGCCGACCAGCTCGCGGACTTCCTCGACCGTCCGGTGGGCCGCGACCAGCTCGTCCTCCTCGGCGAAATCGATCCCGTAGTAGCACTGGGACACGATCGGCGGAGCCGAGATGCGCAGGTGCACCTCGGCGGCGCCCGCGTCGAAGAGCATCCGCACGATCTCACGCGTCGTGTTGCCGCGGACGATGGTGTCGTCCACTGCTACCACGCGCTTGCCACGAACGTCGTCGACGAGCGGGTTGAACTTGAGTCGCACTCCCTGCCGCCGCAGCTCCTGATCGGGCTGGATGAAGGTGCGGCCGACGTAGCGGTTCTTGATCAAGCCCTCGCTGAACGGGATCCCGAGCGCGCGCGAGAAGCCGATCGCCGCAGGAGTGCCGGAGTCGGGGATGGGGAGGACGAGGTCGGCCTCGGCCGGCGCTTCCTGGGCGAGCCGCTCGCCCATCCGCACGCGTGCGCCGTGTACCTCGACGCCTGCCAGCCGCGAGTCGGGGCGCGCGAGGTAGAAGAACTCGAAGATGCAGAGCGCGCCGCCGTCGGCCAGCTCGAGCGCCTGCGTCGCGTGCAGCCCGTCGGCGTCGGCCACGACGAGCTCGCCCGGGGCGACCTCGCGAACGAGCTCGGCGCCGACGAGGTCGAGCGCGCACGTCTCCGAGGCAAAGATCCAGTCCTCATGCAGCCGGCCGATCACGAGCGGGCGGAAGCCGTGAGGGTCGCGGAACCCGATCAGCCGTCCCTCCGAGAGCGCGACGATCGAGTACGCACCCTCGAGACGGTGCATCGCATTCGCCACGGCCTCTTCGAGCGGCGCCGGATCGTTCGCGATCAGGGCGGCGATCAACTCGCTGTCGGAGGTCGTCCCGAGCGGGACGCCCGCCTCCCGCAGCTCCTCCCGCAGCTCGCCGACGTTGATCAGGTTGCCGTTGTGGCCGAGCGCGACGGTCCGCGCGCGGCCGTGCTGGACGAGCGGCTGCGCGTTCGCCCATTGCGAGGAGCCCGTCGTCGAGTAGCGGGTGTGGCCGATCGCGACCTGGCCGCGCAGGCCGCCGAGCTTCTGCTCGTCGAAGACCTGCTGGACGAGCCCGAGGTCGCGCAACGCCGTCAGCCGCCCGTGCTCGGAGACGGCGATGCCGGCCGACTCCTGGCCTCGATGCTGGAGCGCGAAGAGGCCGAAATAGGTCAGGCGCGCGACGTCGCGGTCCGGTGCATAGACCCCGAAGACGCCGCACATCAGGCAACGACTCCGATCTGGACGAAGCCGCGGGAGCCGAGACGGCCGACGCGATGCGGCCGGCACGCGAGGATCGCCGCCCCGCGCCGCGAGTCGTAGTCGGCGGGGAGCTCCACGTCGGCCTCGAGGCCGCCGCTCCAGGTCGCAGCTTCGGCCAAGGCCGCCGCGATCCCGCCGCTGCCGACGTCGTGGCAGAGGCTCAGGTGCGGGGCCGCCTTCCACAGGAAGCGGATCAGCGCCACCTCGGCGGCGAGCGAGCCGTCGGGCGAGGCGGCGAGGAGGACTGCGTCGCCGCTCTCCCAGCGGTTCGGCACGCGCCGCACGTCGGGCACGAGCCCGACGCAGCCGACCGCCGGCGTCGGTGGGATCGAGGTGCCGTCGGCGTCGTTGTAGAGCGAGACGTTGCCCGAGACGACCGGGATGCGGAGCGCCTCCGCCGCCTGCGCGATCCCCTCGATCGCCTGGGCGAGCTCGTGCGCGATGGAGGGCTTCTCGGGGTTGCCGAAGTTCAGGCAGTCGGTCAGCCCGATCGGCTCGCCGCCCGCGCAAGCGACGTTGCGGGCGGCGCCGAGCGTCGCCTGGATGCCCGCGCGGAAGCCGTCGGTCTCGCCCGGCGCCGGGCCCTGCAGCGCCACGGCAAGCCCGCGCAGCGAGGGGCGCAGCCGGAGGACGGCGGCGTCGAGTCCCGGCCGGCGAACGGTGCGCGAGCCCACGAGGTGGTCGTACTGCTCGATCACCTCGCGCACGTCGAACGCGGGCGGAGCGACGCGCCGGAGCGGCCGGGTCTCCGCCAGCTGCTCGACCTCGTAGCGCGGGCACTCCTCGGTCAGAAGCTGGGCGGGGATGTCGCCCACCACGTCATCCTCGTGCAGGGCGCGCAACGAGCCGGTGTCGGTCACCTCGCCAATCGCCGTGCACGGCAGCTCCCAGCGGGCGCACACGCCGCGCACCGCATCGAGCATCTCCGGCCGCACGACCGCGACCATCCGTTCCTGAGACTCCGAAATCATGATCTCCCAGGGCTCCATGCCCTCTTCGCGCAACGGCACGCGGTCGAGGTGCACGTCGATGCCGGCGCTCGGGGAGGTCATCTCCGAGAGCGCGGATGCGAGGCCGGCGGCGCCGCAGTCCTGCAGCGACTCGACGAGGCCCGACTCGACGAGCTCGAGGGAGACCTCGATCAGCTTCTTGCCGGTGAAGGGGTCGCCGACCTGAACGGACGGGCGCTTGTCGGCGTCGTCCTCGCTCAGCTCGGCGCTCGCGAGCACCGAGGCGCCGCCGATGCCGTCACGCCCCGTAGTCGCGCCGTAGAGCACGACGAGCCGTCCCGTTCCGCTCGCCTTTGCCGAGCGAAGCCGGTCGGCGTCGAGGAGGCCCACGCACATCGCGTTGACGAGGCAGTTCGAGGCGTAGGCCGGGTCGAAGACGGTCTGGCCGCCGACGGTGGGCACGCCGACGCAGTTGCCGTAGTGGCCGATGCCGGCCACCGCCTGCTGGAAATCGAAGCCGGGCTCGCCGAACCAGAGCCCGTCGAGCAGCGCGACCGGCCGCGCGCCCATCGCGATCACGTCGCGCAGGATCCCGCCGATGCCCGTCGCGGCGCCCTGGAACGGCTCGACGGCCGACGGGTGGTTGTGCGACTCGACCTTGAACGCGACCGCCGTCCCGTCACCGATGTCGAGGACTCCCGCGTTCTCGCCCGGTCCCTGCAGGACGCGCTCGCCGGCCGACGGCAGCCGTCTGAGGAGCGGCGCCGAGTGCTTGTAGCCGCAGTGCTCCGACCAGAGGAGCGAGAAGACCGCAAGCTCGAAATGGTTCGGGTCGCGGCCGAGCAGCTCCCGGATACGCTCCGCTTCCCAGTCGGTCAGACCGAGGACGCGGTGCAGGGGCTGTTGGGCGGCCAGCTCCGTCAGGTAATTCAGTCTAACCGGCGTTGCGGCGGAATCTCACCGGAGCGGGCTACGTTGCGTTCCAGTAGGTAGATGCGTCGCCCGGCCGTCATCCTCGCCGTGCTCGCGCTCATCTGGGGCGCGTCGTTCATGCTGATCAAGATCGCCGACCGGCAGCTCGCTCCGGCGACCTTGATCCTCGGCCGCCTCGGCTCGGCCGCCCTGCTCCTGGCCGTGATAGCGGTCGTCCGGCTCGGGCCGCGCGCGACGATCGACGAGCTCCGCGCCGCGTGGCGCTGGCTCGTGGTCATCGGGCTCGTGAACACCGCTCTGCCGTTCTGGCTCCTCTCGTGGGGCGAGAAGCGGATCGACTCCGGGCTCGCCTCGATCATCCAGGGCGCCGTCCCGATCTTCAACGCGCTGCTTGCGTTCGGGTTCTTCCGCGAGGCGCGGGTGGGGGGCCTCAGGCTGCTCGGGCTCGCGATCGGCTTCGTCGGGGTAGCGCTGCTCGTGGGCGCCCAGCCGCAGGGGAAGCTCCTCGCCGCCCTGGCCGTGGTGGCGATGGCCCTCTGCTACGCGATCGGGACCCTGCTCGCAGGACGCCACCTGCGCGGCACGCCGCCGCTCGTCGTCGCGCTCGCCTCGACGGCGGTCTCGACGCTCGCGGCTCTGCCCGCGGGGATCGTCCAGGCGCCGTCGGGCATGTGGCACGGCGAGACGATCATGGCCATCCTCGTTCTGGGCTTCGTCGGGACGGCGCTCGCGTACCTGCTCTTCTTCGCGCTCATCCAGCGCGCCGGGGCGAACTACGCGACGCTCGTGACCTACCTCGTGCCGCCGATCGCGCTCGCGTACGGCGCGACCTTCCTCGGCGAGAGCTTCGGGCTGACCGCGTTCGCGGCGCTCGTCCTCGTCCTCGTCGGCGTCGCGCTCGCCACCGGATCCGTTCGACTAGCTTCCCTGCGTGCCCGTCGAGCTGAGGCGCGCCAGGCCGCCTGACGCGGACTTCCTGCTGGAGCTCCTCGCGGACGACGACGTGCGTCCGTTCCTCGGGCCGCGCAGCCCCGCGACTCGCGAAGAGGTGCTCGAGGAGATCGAGCGGTCGCTCGCGGAACCGGAGACCTTCGGCCGCTTCGTCATCGAAGCCGACGGCGAGCGCGCCGGCATGCTCGGCTTCCACGTCGCGAACGAGCGGAACCGGATCGCCCGGCTCGAGCGCCTGGCGATCCATCCCGGCTCCCGAGGACGGAGGCTCGCCGACGAGGCGGCGCGGCTCTTCCAGCGGCATCTGCTCGAGGAGCTCGGCTTCCACCGGCTCGAGCTCGAGATCTACGCCTTCAACGAGCGCGCGTGCGCGCATGCGGAGCGCGCCGGCTTCGTCCGCGAGGGACGGAAGCGAAAGGCGTACCGCAGGAACGGCGAGTGGGTCGACAGCGTCCTCTACGCGATCGTCGCCGAGGACCTGAGGAGCTGAGGCTTACTCGGGTGTCAGCGCCGCCAGGCGCTCGGCGACGACGGCCTCTCCGGCCTCGCGCCCGGCGGCATGGCCGATTGCCGCCTCCAGGAAGTGGCGCCGGTCGAGCACATAGGTCTCCACGTCGTCCCGAGCCGTGACCGTCGAGGTGCGCGGGATATCGCGGAGCAGAGCGATCTCCCCGAAGAAGTCGCCGCGGTCGAGCTCGCCGATCTCTTGACCGCCGTGCGTGACCGTCACCCGACCCCGCACGAGGATGTAGAAGCGGTCGCCGATCTGAGACTCCTCGATGATCGGCTCTCCCGCCGCGAACGTCGTCGCGACGAGGCTCCGGGCGAGCTGCTCCTTCGCGACGAGCGGGAGTGGCGCGAACATCGGCACCTGGTCGAGGACCTGGAGCTCCCGTGTCGGCGCGCCTGCCGAGGCATCGATCCGGCGGAGCGCCGGCAGCGACACCAGGACGAGTGCCGGCAGGAACAAGCCTGTCGCCACGAGCGCGCCCCTGTTACCGAGACCGGCGATCAGCGCGGGCGCGACGATCGCGCCGACTCCGAATCCGGCCGTCGCGAGCCCGAACATGACACCGAAGACGCGGCCCAAGACCTCGTCGCTGACGAGCCGTTGCAGCAGCGTCTCTCCGGTCACGTCCTCGATCGCGTTGCCGATCCCCAGCACCACGAGCAGGAGCAGGGCCAGGAACTTGCTCGATCCGGCGGCGATCAGCGCGATCGGCACCCCCCAGAGCACGAGGCCGAATCCGAACGGCAGCGCCAGCCGCCGACCGGTGAACGCGACCGAGGTGAAGCCGCCGAGGAGCGTCCCCGCGCCGACAGCCCCCGAGAGGAATCCGACCCAGCCGCCCCCGGCGTGCAGGAGCCGGAACGCGATCACCACCACCAGCACGTTGAGAGAGCCGCGGACGAGCGTCTGCGCCACGAACAGTCCGACGATCAACCGCGGCTGAGGCTCGTGCGCGAGGAGCCGGAATCCGGCGGCCAGCTTCCGATCGGCCCGCTGGTGCGCAAATCGCAGACGCCCCTCGACGTGGATCGCCGCCAAGGCGAGGGCCGAGGCGACATACGAGACGGCACCGAAGACGAAGACGACGCCGACGTTCGCCGTCGCGACCAGCAGGCCGGCCACGAGCGGGCCGACCAGCGTGCCGAGGCCTTCGAGGGCCAGCGAGACTGCATTCGCCGCCACGAGCTGCTCGGGGCTCGTCGCGAGCGACGGCAGCAGTGCCGAGACTGTGGGCCGGCAGAGGGTCGAGACGACCGCGTGTGCCGCTGCGAAGGCGAAGATCCCCGCTTCGCTCCGTCCGCCGTAGAACAGGGCCGCGGAAGCGGCGAGCGCAACGGCCGAGAGGAGCGAGACGGCAACCAGCGCCCGCTCGCGCTCGTACCGGTCGGCGAACGCGGCGGTGAACGGCGTCGCGAGTGCGGCGGGGGCCATCCGGACGAGGCCGAGGATCCCGACGTCGCGCGCGCCGCCGCGCTGGTAGGCGAAAACCGCGAGCGCGACCGTGAAGGCCCACTCGCTCGTGGTAGCGCTGGCGTAGGCCAGCTCGAGGTGACGGATGTTCCGGTTGCCGACAACCGCCCGGACCTGCCCCAAGGTTCTGCTGAGCGGGATCACCGCACCTAGCGAGTCTAGGACGCCGCTTGCGGCCCGAACAGACCCCGCGATTTCGTGGCAGCTTACGATGCCGGGATGAGCGACTTCCTCCACACGATGGTGCGAATCACGGATCCGGAGAGGAGCCGCGCCTTCTACGAAGCGCTCGGCTTCCGCTTCGAGCGCGACATGGACATCGTCCGGAACGGCGAGAAAGAGGCGACGAACTACTTCTACGGCATCGGCGACCAGGACGCGGTGCTCGAGCTCACGTACAACCACGACGGCCGCGCGTACGACCTCGGCACCGGCTACGGGCACATCGCCGTCGGGGTCGACGACCTCGCGGCGTCTCTCGCGGAGCTGAAGGAGCAGGGCATCGAGCCGGAGCGCGAGCCGTACCGGGTCCGCGAGGGCGGCTCCCTGATCTGCTTCGTCCAGGATCCGGACGGCTACCGCATCGAGCTGATCGACCGCAGCGGGAAATAGCCGTGGCCGAGGACGACCTGCTCGAGCTCGTGCGCGAGGCCGGGGCGCATCTGGCACGCGCCGGTCCTGAGACCGAGGGCTACATGGCCCGGCTCGAGGAGCGGCACGAGGAGGTGCACGCCCTCGTCGAGCGACTGCTCGCCGCGGACCCCGTGGCCGCTGCCGACGTCTGTGCCGAGCTCTGGAGCTTCTGGTGGATGCGCGGCCACATGACCGAAGGGCGCGAGCTGCTCGAGCGTGCGGCCGCGAGCGGGGAGGGGGATCACGCCGGCGTCCTGAAAGGCCTCGGCTCGATCGCGTTCCGCCAGGGCGATCTCGAAGCCGCGGAGCGTGCCTTCGAGGAGCGCTACGCGCTCATCGAGCCGGCCGGCCCCTCGGCCGACCTCGCCTCCGCCTGCGCGGACCTGGCGCGCGTCGCGCTGCGTCGCGGCGACTTCGGCGAGGTGCGCCGCTGGGCCGAGCGCGGCTACGAGGCGGCCGAGCAGGTGGACGATCCCGGAGCGGTCCGGATCCCACTCCATATGCGGGCCGCGGCTGCACGGATGGAGGGCAGCTACGACGAGGCGCGCGAGCTGTACCTGCGCAGCATCGAGCTGAACGAGCAGCTCGGCAACGAGATCGTCGTCGCCGGCGAGCACCACAACCTCGTCTACGTCGAGCTCCACAGCGGCAACCGCGCCGAAGCCGGACGCCGCTTCGCGCTTGCTAGCGGATGGATCTTCGCCAACGACAACGCCTACATGCGGCCTTACGTCTTCCTCGACGCCGGCGTCCTCGCGCTCCACGAGGGGGACGACGAGCGCGCGGGCCGGCTCGTCGCCTGTGCCGACCGGATCTTCCGCGACACCGATTCGATCCCCGACCCCGACGACTACGTCGAGCTCGAGAACGCCACGGCGACGCTGCGCGAGCGGCTCGGCGAGCGGTTCGACCGGATCTGGGCCGAAGGCCGCGCGCTGGGCGAAGAAGAGGCGCGAGAGCTCGCCTTGGCCTCGGGCTAGGCTCTGCTCCGTGCTGCGCGAGGGCGGGTGCTCCTGTGGCGCGGTTCGCTACCGGCTGACGAGCGAGCCGCTCATCGTCCACTGCTGCCACTGCCTCAACTGCCAGCGGCAGACGGGCGGCGCGTTCGTCATCAACGCCTTGCTCGAGGCCGACCGCCTCGAGCTGGTCACGGGCGAGCCGCAGCTCGTCGAGGTCCCGCGCGACGACGGGTCGGCGCAGCAGATCTTCCGCTGCCCGACCTGCCAGATTGCCGTCTACAGCTGCTATAGCCACCCCGGCATCTACTTCGTCCGGGCCGGAACACTCGACGAGCCCGCGAGCGTCGCGCCCGACGTCCACATCTTCACTCGGTCGAAGCTGCCGTGGGTGGCGCTGCCGGAGGCGGTTCCCGCCTACGAGGTCGTCTATGACCTGGACGAGCTGTGGCCGGCGGAAAGCCTCGAGCGCCTCCGCGCCGTGCTCGGGTAGCCTCGGCGGCGATGGGGATCGCGTTCGCACTCGTCGCGGCGGCGGCGTTCGGGGCCGGCGACCAGTACCTCGGCTCCGGCCACGTCTTCGGCTCGGGCTGGCCCACCGACGTCAGCCTGCTATCCGCACCGTGGCTCGTGCTCGCCTTCGTCGCCGGCTCGACCCAGCGCGAGCCGCGGCGCGCCGCACTGCTCGGGCTGGGCTGCACGGCCGCGGCGCTCCTCGGCTACTTCCTCCTCACCGACAGCCCGCTCGAAGGTGCGCACTACTCGCTCGCGAACGCGCGCGGCTTCTTCGTCAGCGAGCACAGGGTTTTCCTCGGCGCCGTCCTCACGGGACCGCTCTTCGGCTGGCTCGGCCAGCAGTGGCGAACGCGGCGCGCGATCGGCGGCGCAATCGTCACCGCTGCCGCGCTCTGTCTCGAGCCGGTCGCCCGCCGGGGCTCGGTCGATCCGATCCGCTATCGCGACGTTTGGCTCGCGGAGGTCGCGGCCGGCCTCGCACTCGCCGCGGCGGTGCTCGTCCGCCGCAAATCGGGCAGCGCCCAGGACTAGCTTTTCGCATCTGGCGGGATACCTCCAGGTGTGTGGCCGGAAGGCTCAACGGCCGAGCGCGTCCGCAGGCTGCAGTCGGTCACGGATGCTGCCCTCGCGCATCTGCGCCTAGACGAGCTGCTCGGAGCTCTGCTCGAGCGCACCCGGCAGATACTGGAAGTCGACACGTGCGCGATCCTCCTCCTCGACGACGACACGAACGAGCTCGTCGCGAGGGCCGCGCTCGGTCTCGAGGAAGAGGTCGAGCAAGGCGTCCGCGTCCCGGTCGGAGGAGGCTTCGCAGGGCGGATCGCCGCCGAGAAGCGCCCGGTGATCCTCGACGACGTCGACCACGCGCACGTCCTCAACCCGCTCCTGCGCGAGAAGGGGATCAAGTCGATGCTCGGCGTCCCCCTCGTCGTGGAGGGAGAGGTGCGCGGCGTCCTTCACGTCGGCTCGCTCGTGCATCGGGCGTTTCAGCAAGACGAGGTGGAGCTGCTTCAGCTCGTCGCCGACCGGGCCGCGCTCGCGATCGAGCACGCCCGCCTCTTCGAGGCCGAGCGCGCTGCACGCGAGCGGATCGAGCACGTGCAGGCGGTGACGGACGCCGCGCTCGCCCACCTCGAGGTGAACGAGCTCCTCAAGGTGCTTCTACCCAGGATCCGGGACATCCTCCGCACCGACACCTGCGCCGTGCTCCTGCTCGACGAGGAGACGAACGAGCTCGTCGCGCGCGCAGCCCTCGGGATCGAGGAGGAGGTCGGTGTCCGCATCCCGCTCGGCGCCGGCTTCGCCGGCCGCGTCGCCCTCGAGGCGCGGCCGATGGTGATCGACGTCGACGAGTACCCGGTCTTCAACCCGATCCTGCGCCAGAAACAGCTCAAGACCATGGTCGGCGTGCCACTCGTCGTCCGCGGTCTCGCCCTCGGTGTCCTCCACGTCGGGACACTCACGCCGCGGACGTTCACGCGCGACGAGGTCGAGCTGCTCCAGATCGTCGCCGAGCGGGTCGCGATCGCCGTCGAGCGCGCGCAGCTGCACGAGGAGCTGATCCAGCTCGACCAGCTCAAGCTCAACTTCGTCGCCATCGCCTCGCACGAGCTGCGGACGCCGGCGACCTCCGTGTACGGGGTCCTCAAGACGCTCGCCGAAAGGGGGCGGGAGCTCGACGAGGGGCTGCGAGAGGAGCTGCTGCGGGTGGGCGTCGAGCAGGGCGAGCGTCTCCGCCGGTTGCTCGAGGAGCTGCTCGATCTCTCCCGCCTCGATGCGCGCGCCATCAGCGTCGATCCGCGTCCGGTCGTCCTGAAGAGAGCCCTGGCGGACGTCGTGCGGGGCGCCCTTGCCACGTCAGACGCGGTCGACCTCGACGTCCCGGACGATCTCGCCGCCGTCGTCGACCCGCTCGTGCTCGAGCGCGTCGTCTCGAACCTCGTCGCCAACGCCGTCCGGTACGGCGCGCCTCCGATCCGGATCGAAGCGCACCAGCGGGACCGCCATCTCCGGGTCGTGGTGGAGGATGCAGGCCCCGGGGTGCCGGACGAGCTCGAGGGAAGGATCTTCGACCGTTTCGCACGCGGCGGCGGCACCAACAGCGGCCATGGTCTCGGGCTCGCGATCGCCCGCGCGTACGCGCAGGCGCACGGCGGAGACCTCGTCTACGACCCTCGCGCGCGCGGCGCTCGCTTCGAGTTGCTCATCCCCCAGGAGCTCAACGGGCTGAGCTGACCCGGTTGCGCTAGCCCGCCAGCGCCTGCTGCAGAGCGGCGAGTGTCTGGGGGCCGACCACGCCGTCCTCGGGGAGCTTCTTCGAGACCTGGAACCGCTCGACCGCGGCCTGCGTGGACGGCCCGTAGTCGCCGTCCGGCGTGCCGGGCGAGAAGCCGAGCGCCTTGAGCGCCCGCTGGAGGATCTTCACCTGGGAGCCGGTGTCGCCGGGCTTGAGCGTCTGCGCGGGCGCCGCGACGGCCGGGGCCGTGTTCGTCGGCGTCGAAGTGGAGGTCTTCAAGGGCGCGGTCGTGGTCGGCGCCACCGGCGGGGCGGTGGCCTTGGCGCCGTTGAAGACGCCGACTGCGGCGAGGATCGCGAAGACGATGGCGAGGAAGGAGGCGGCGATGATCGCGACCTGCGTCAGCGTCAGCGTCCGACCTCCGATCACAATCTCGCGGTGCGCCACGCCCAGGCCGTCGTCCTCCTCCTCCGGGAGAACCCAGACCTCCTCGACGTCTTCGTAGACGCCGCGGTTGGCGCCACTATGCGTCTCTGTCAGCGGCTCGGGCTCGTCGAACCAGTCGTCGTAGCCCTGGTCGCGCTGCTGGCGACCCTCCATGGATGCGGACCGTACCGCGTCGGGGCTCGCGCCGACAACTGCATTTGGGCAGCTTGACAACGACGATGCGAGGATGCAACATCTATGTTTGATGTCCGCACCGATACCGAAGCGGCGCCAGGCCGTCGACGAGGGCCTGCGGCGGGCGACGATCGACGTCCTCCGCGAGCGCGGCTTCGGCGGGCTCACGCTCGAGCGAGTAGCCGAGGTCGGCGGGCGTGCGCGCTCGACGCTCTGGCGTCAGGGCCTCTCCCGGGAGGTGCTGATCGGAGCGCTCGTCGGCGAGCTGGCGGAGGACTTCCGCGCGACGATGTACCCGATCCTCACGTCGGGAGGGAACGGGCTCGAGCGGCTGACGCGTGGCCTCGAGGCGTTGTGCGACCTGCTCGACCGTCATCTGCCGCTGATGCTGGCCACCGACGAGGCGTTCCACCAGGACACCGCACCCGGCGTTCCGGCCGACTACCTGCACCCGTTCATCCAGTTCCTGCGCGAGGGCGCACAGGACGGGTCGCTGCCCGAGGCCGACGACGTCGTGCGAGTCGCCGACGTCGCCTTCAACATGGCCGCCTGGCCGTACGTCCACCTGCGCGGGCGGCACGAGTGGCCCGCCGAGGAGGCGAGAGCCTGGGTCGTCGCCGTCGTCCTCCGCGGCATCACCGACCCGACGAGCTCGCAGCACATGAGCCGGCGAAAGGAGTCGCGATGAGCAACATGGCCTTGCCATACGTCGAACCGCTCGTGCCGCGTGAGCCGGGCGAACGCCGGATCCCCGAGCCTCCCCGCCGCGGCGAGCCCGGCGGCCCGCCCTGCGGGATCTGCACCGGCGAAAGCACCGCTCCTGTCTGGGCGGACGACCACTGGACGCTGCACCCTCCGGTCCAGGGCAGCCTGCCCGGGACGGTGTGGCTCGCCAGCCGCGTCCACGTCGACTCGTTCTCGGACCTCCCCGACGAGCTCGCGGCCGACTTCGGCCGCGTGGCGGCACGCGTCGAGCGCGGGATCCTCTCCCTCGGCGACGTCGCCCGCGTCCACCTCTACCGCTGGGGAGACGGCGGTGCGCACTTCCACGTCTGGTTCGTGCCCAGGCCGCTCGGCATGCTCGAGGCGTCGGGGATGGCGCTGCCGGTCTGGGAGGACGTGCTGCCGAAGGTGCCGGACGAGGAGCTCGTTGCGGCAGCCGAGCGCGTCGCTGCCGCGATGTGACCGCACTCCTGATCCTGCTCGCGTTCGGCTTCGCGTGGAGCATCGGCGCGCACTACACCGGAGCGGTGATGGGGATGCCCCACGCGCTGCGCGCGATCGGCGCGTGGCAGGCCCTCCTCCTTATGGCGCCGTTGGCCTTCATCGGCGCCGCCTTCGCGAGCCATGCCGTCGAGCAGCGTGTCGGATCGGGCCTGACCGACCATCGGCTGACGGTCAGCCAGGAAGCGGTCGTGGTCGGCGTCGCCTTCGCGCTCACGACCGTCTTCAACCGCTTGCGCGCGCCGACCTCGACGATCCAGATCCTCGTCTTCGCGGTGGTGGGCGTGACGCTCGCCGCGGGGCGTGGAGTGCGCTGGAGCGCGATCGGCCACCTCGGGATCGTCTGGGTGAGCGCGCCGGTCGCGGCCTTCCTGCTCGGAGCGCTTCTCACCAAGGGGCTCGACCGCGTGCCGCTCGGCGGGCGGACCGGGACCGCACTCGTCGCCGTCGGTGCCATGGCGGCCTTCGCGATGGGAGCGAACGACGTCTCGAACGCGAGCGGCGCCCTCGTCGGCAGCGGCGTCTTCGGCCCGCTCGCTGCGGGAGCGGTCGGCGGTGCCGGAATCGCTCTCGGCGTCCTCACCTGGGGCAAGCCGCTGCTGCGCCGCGTCGCGTTCGAGATCGTGAAGGTCGACCGGGCGATGGCCACGGCCGCGCAGCTCGTGCAGGCCGCCGTCGTGCTCGCCGCCGTCGCCTTCGGCTTCTTCACCTCGATGAACCAGGCGCTCGTCGGTGCGATGGCCGGCGCCGGCGTCGCGCGCGGGCGTGAGGCCGTCCACCTCGAGACCCTCCTCTCGATCCCGCTCGCCTGGGTGGTGGGGCCGGCCGGCTCACTCACGGCCGGCTACCTCTTTGGTCTCCTCGTGCGCTAGAGGGAGAGAACGGCCAAGAGCGCGTCGACGACCCGTGGATCGAACTGCGTGCCGGAGCACTTCCGGAGCTCGGCCGCAGCCGCGTCGCTCGAGAGCGCACGACGGTACGAGCGGTCGGTCGTCATCGCGCTCCAGGCGTCGCATGTGCACACGATCCGCGCGACGAGCGGGGTCTCCTCGCCCTCCAGCCCGTCGGGATAGCCGTTCCCGTCCCAGTGCTCGTGGCACGACCGGACGAGCGGCCCGACCGCGCCCAGTAGTCCTCCGGCCCGCTCGAGCATCTCCTGGCCCAGGATCGTGTGCGTGTTCATCAGCGCGCGCTCCTCGTCGGTGAGCGGGCCCGGCTTGTTGATGATCTCGGCCGGGATGCGGATCTTCCCGACGTCGTGGAGCAACGCCGTGAACTCCGCCATCCGCTGCTCGTCCGCGTCGAGTCCGAGGCGGGCGGCCACGGTGAGGACGAGCCCCACGACGTCCCGACTGTGCGAGCCGGTGTACGCGTCGTCCGACTCGATCATGTCGCCCAGCAGGTACGACGTCCCCTGGTAGGCGTCCTTGAGCTCGAGCACCTTGTCGTTCTTCTCCTCCCGCTCGCGTCCCACCCGGGCGACGATCAGAACCATCGGCATGAGGAGCAGCAGAGCCGCGGGATGACGGTGGCAGGGGAAGGCCGCAAGCAGTCCGAGCGGGGCGAGCGCGAAGTCGAAACCGTAGGCGAGGAGCATGCTCCTGAGGTAGGCCCGCGCCGAGACCGGAAGGACACCCCTGGAGACCGCGAACGTCGCCCCGAAATCGAAGAGAAACTGCGCACCGAGCGCGGCCGCGTAGATCGGGGCGTCACGCCAGCGTGGGGCGCCCGCTCCGGCCAGGTAGAGAACGAGTGACGCGCCCACGACCGGCCAGGAGGAGATGAGACACAGCGCGAGCCGGTCGGGAGGGAGACGACGGCGCAGCACGTCGGGAAGAGCGCCGAGCACCAATGCCGCGCACGCCACCAGCGGAAGCGTCCGGAGCGGCAGGACGAACCACATGACGACGAAGACAGCCTCCGTGGGGATCGCCGCGAAGCCGGGGAACTCGACTTCGACCCGCGACGCCAGGGCGTAGGCGACGAGGGCGCTGCCGAGGGCGACGAGTGAGAGCGGCCGATGCGAGGGAAGGAGCAGGGCACCGACGGCGACCGCCACGAACCCGGCCGCGAGCAGACCGGTGAAGCCCATGCGGGCGAGATGCTGCGACTCGCTCTCTCGCTGGAGCTCGAGAACCGCATCCTCGGTCGTGCGAACGGCGTCCGCCCTGATCGCTTCGGTCACTGGAGCATGATCGGCACACCGAGGAGGGGTGCTTGAGCGGCAGGGGAGAAACCCTCGTTCGAGTGAAGGATGACCCCCTCCCGGGTGATTGTTCGCCCATTACGGCCGAGGCACGATTGGCCCAGTGTTCCTGCGGACGGGGTGATAGCGGAGATGAGAAAAGACAGGCGTCTGTGGTTCTTCGTCGCGGCGGTTCTCGCTGCAGTCGGGCTTTCCGTGCCGACGGCGTCGGCCGGGCTGCTCGGCAATGACCTCGGGCTGCTGCCCTCCTGCGGGGCCACGTCGCAGCCGTTCACGCCGTGGGGCGACGACCACTCCTACTGCGCCTTCCCGAATCTCGGCTTCGAGAGCGGCGCGACCGGCTGGAGTCTCGCCGGCAAGGCCTCGGTCGTGTCCGGGAACGAGCCGTGGCACGTCTCGGGCCCCGGGACGCACGCGCTCCAGCTCGGGCCGGGCGCAGTAGCGCTCAGCTCGCCTCTCCCGGTCAACCTCCTCGATCCCTGGCTCCGCTTCTTCGCGCGCAGCTCGGGCGCGAACGGGAGGCTTCACGTGCAGGTGATCTTCCGCGGCCTGCTCGGGAACCTGACCGGCCTCCTCAACTACGGCGACCTCGCGACGGCCGACTACGCAATCTGGCAGCCCAGCGGCCGGGTGTCGTCGGCGCTTGCGCTGCCGCTCGGGACGACCTCGGCTCAGGTGCTGCTGTCGTCGCAGGCGAGCAGCGGCAACTGGCTGGTCGACGACTTCTATCTCGATCCCTGCAAGGCGAAGCTCGGCTAGCCGCGAGCGAAGCGTCCGGAAGTCTCGACAGAGTCGTCACACCTTTCGGGCTAGCGTCCTCGTCATGGCGACGAGGGCGGCGACACCGTGGGGACCTGCGGATCTCGTGGAGGAGCTGACCGTCCCGCAGCAGGCGGGGACCAAGCGTTTCTCGTCGAGGGTGCAGCTGCTCGAGACCCTGAAGGGGGAGAGGCTCGTCCGCTTCTCCTACGCCGGGCCCGGGGGCGGCACCCGCGGCCCGGTAACTCTTCGGGAGCGAGACATCGGACGGCTGAAAGCCGCCCTCGCGCAGCACCCCGCGCTGGCTGAGACGCTCGGCCTCTAGGCCGCGGCGAGCACCCGCTCGCGGGCCGCGTCGACGAACGACGCGAGGAGCAGTGCCCCGTCGTCCGAGCCGAGCAGCGGGTCGACCGCATGCTCCGGGTGCGGCATGAGGCCCATGACGTTCCCGTCCTCGTTGCAGACGCCGGCGATCCGCTCGACGGATCCGTTCGGGTTGTCGAGGTAGCGGAGCACGACCTGCGCGGGGTCGAGGTCGGGCGGCGGCAGGTAACGGCCGTCGCCGTGCTTCACGGGGAGCACGAGCCGCTGCCCGAGAGTGCACCGCGTGGTGAACGGCAGGTCGTCCCGCTCGACCGTGAGGCGCACGTCGCGGCACACGAAGCGGAGCGACTCGTTGCGGAGGAGCGCTCCGGGCAGGAGCCGGGCCTCGCAGAGGATCTGGAAGCCGTTGCAGATCCCGAGCACGAGCCCTCCCGCTTCGGCGAACTCGCGCACCGCCGACGTGGCCGGCGAGAAGCGCGCGATCGCGCCGCAGCGCAGGTAGTCCCCGTACGAGAAGCCGCCGGGGAGGACGACGGCGTCGAGCTGCGGCAGCTCGCGCTCCTCGTGCCAGACCGCCACCGCCTCCGCGTCGAGCGCCGCGAGGGCCCAGAGGGCGTCGCGATCGTCCTGCGATCCCGGATACGTGACGACCCCGATCCTGGGCTGCGGGCTAGCCAACGATCTCCACCTCGTAGGACTCGATCAGCGGGTTCGTGAGCAGCTCCTCGCACATCCGCTCCACCTCTGCTCTGGCGGCTGCCTCGTCGGCGGCCTCCAGCTCGAGATCGATCACTTTGCCGACCCGCGCGTCGCGGATGTCGAAGCCGAGGTGCCCGAGGGCCGAGCCGACTGCCTCGCCCTGGGGGTCGAGGATGCCCGGCTTCGGGCGCACGAGGACGGTCGCCTTCAACCCAACACCGTCGTCGGGTCGTCGAGGTACGCCGGGAACGGGATCGTCGTCAGCCGCTCGAACGCCTCGTGGTACTTCGCGCGCGTCACCTGCACGACGTCGTCCGGCAACTCCGGGCCGGGCTCGGTCTTGTCCCAGCCGGTCGTCTCGCAATAGTCGCGGACGTACTGCTTGTCGAAGCTGTCCTGCGCGCGGCCCGGCTCGTACGTGTCGCCGGGCCAGAAGCGCGACGAGTCCGGTGTCAGGGCCTCGTCCCCCAGGACGAGCCGGCCGTCCGGGTCGAGCCCGAGCTCGAACTTCGTGTCGGCGATGATGATCCCCGCGCGCAGCGCGTGGTCGGCCGCCGTCTTGTAGAGGCTGAGCGACACTTTCTCGACCTCGCGCAGCCTGTCTTCGCCGATCAGCTCCGCCGCCTGCTCGCGGGTGATGTTCTCGTCGTGGCCCTCGTGCGCCTTCGTCGCGGGCGTGAAGATCGGCTCGGGGAGCTTGTCCGACTCGCGGAGCCCTTCGGGGAGCCGGTGGCCGCAGACCTCGCCGCTCGCCCGGTAGTCCTTCCAGCCCGAGCCCGCGAGGTAGCCCCGCACGACGCATTCGATCGGCAGCATCTCGAGGCGGCGGCACTCCATCGAGCGGCCGTCGTCGCGGATGGCGAGCATGTGGTTCGGGACGATCGGCGCGAGGAGGGTGAACCAGTAGCCGGAGAGACCGGTCAGAACGCGGCCCTTGTCCGGGATCTCGGTCGGCAGGACCACGTCGAAGGTCGAGATCCGGTCGGACGCGACGAGCAGCAGCCGTTCGTCGTCGATCTCGTAGATGTCGCGGACCTTTCCGGACGCGATGTGGGTCTCAGGCATGTAGCGGTTCCTCCTTGAGGGCTTCGAGACGGCCGAACACGGTGTCGATGTGGCGCGTGTAAGCGCCGAAGTCGAACGTCGAGCCGAGGTCGACGCGCGAGGCGATCTCGTCGTCGGCGCGGCAGAGTTCGCGGAAGTCGAGCTCCTCCTCCCACGCGCGCATCGCCGCGCGCTGGACGAGGCGGTAGGCGTCGTCCCGGGCGAGGCCCGACTCGACGAGCGCGTTGAGGACGCGCTGGCTGAAGAAGAGGAAGTGACTCGCCTCGAGGTTGCGTCGCATCCGCTCTGGCCGCACGACGAGACCCTCCACGAGCCACGCGAAGCGGTCGAGCATGTAGTCGAGAGCGAGGAATGCATCGGGAATCGCGACCCGCTCGGCCGACGAGTGGGAGATGTCGCGCTCGTGCCACAGCGCGACGTTCTCGAGCCCGACGAGAGAGCATGCCCGCACCACGCGGGCGAGCCCACAGATCCGCTCCGCGACCACGGGGTTCCGCTTGTGTGGCATCGCCGACGAGCCCTTCTGGCCACGGCCGAACGGCTCCTGCACCTCGCCGACCTCGGTGCGGGCGAGGTGCCGGATCTCGAGCGCGAACGCGTCGAGCGAGGACGCGACGACCGCGAGCGCTGCGAGCAGCTCGGCGTGGCGGTCGCGCTGGAGGATCTGCGTCGAGCTCGGCGCCGGCTCTAGCCCGAGGCGCTCGCAGGCGAGCCGCTCGAGCTCCGGGTCGGTCGCCGCGTAGGTGCCGACCGCGCCGGAGAGCTTGCCGACGCGCATCCCCTCGAGCGCGCGGGCGACGCGGTCGCGGCCGCGGGTCAGCTCGAACGCCCAGCCGGCGAGCTTGAGCCCGAACGTCGTCGGCTCGGCGTGGACGCCGTGCGTGCGGCCGATCTGCAGCGTCTCGCGGTGCTCCTGGGCGCGCGCCGTGACGACCGCGAAGGCGCGGTCGAGTCCCGCGAGGATCAGCGCGCCCGCCTCGCGGATCTGGAGCGAGAGGGCGGTGTCGACGACGTCGGACGAGGTGAGCCCGTAGTGGAACCACCGGCCCTCTTCCCCCAGGTGCTCGGCGACGGCGTCGACGAAGGCGGCGGTGTCGTGGTGGAGGGTGGCCTCGAGCTCGGCCACGCGCTCTGCGCTTGGCGGCGTCGCTGAAGCGATACGGGCCGCAGCGTCTTCGGGCACCACGCCGAGCTCGGCCCAGGCTGCGGTGGCCGCCAGTTCGACCTCGAGCCACGTCGCGAGCTTCCCCTCGTCCGACCAGATCCTGGCCATGGCCGGGCGGGAGTAGCGGGCGATCACGGTTCCAGTCTAGAGGCCTCGTCTGCCGTCGCCTCCTCCCTCGAACGGGGGACAGCCGGCACGGAAATACAACGCTACTCTGGCGCGGATTTTATCCCGCGAAATCTCCAGGAAGGTGTTCTTGAAGAGGTATCTTCTTTCGGTCTCGGTGGCCCTCGCGGTCGCGCTCGCCGCCTCCGGCGGCGCCCTGGCAGCGGGCCCTACGCCCAGTCTGATCCCGAGCTTCGTGCCGCAGCCGGGCGCCTGGCTGGAGGCGCTCCGCCAGTTCCCGCTGAACCCGAAGCCGTCCCACAAGCCGAAGGCGCCCCAGCCGCCGGCCGCGCAGCAGCAGACGCCGACGCCGGACGTGCGCGTCACGACGCTCTCGATCTACGAGCACAAGGCGCACCACTGGATCCTCGCCGCCCAGGGTTGCGCCGCTGGGAAACGGCAAGAGAACGGAGTCGTCGTCCTCGACTTCGGCAAGCCGGCGTTCGAGCGGCACGAGTACGGCACCATCCTCTTCTCGGGCCGCTTCGCGGGCAATCACAGGATCACACGCGCCATGCTCGCCTACGCCCACGGCTACGTCTCCTGCCTTCCGCAGGAGTCGACCGCTTCGATCGAGCTCGCGCGCGGCACGAGCAACTACCACCCCGCGGTGCCGAGTGCCTACTCGGCCGGCACTCGCTGGGCGCGCGAGACGAACGCGCTCGGACGCGAGCTCGACCAGAGGGGGTGGTCCGAGCACGTCGAAGCCGCCGCGGCCGACGACGCAGAGCCCGCGTGGGATCCGGAGTTCACGAAGACGGGACAGTTCTTCCACGGGTTCCGCGCCGCGGTGCACGGCCACACGCTCTACGACTACGGCTCGCTCGACGGCGGCGTAGGCGCGGTCTGGAGCGCGCGCCAGGCCTGGTACGTCGCCGGCGGCCTGCGTCATACGAAGGCCCTGCCCGAGATCTACAGCCCGGCGATGGCGCAGGAGTGGGCCGAGCTGGCACGGATCGCGCGCGGCCGCTACCACAAGCCCGTCCACTTCGCCGGGGTGATGACGCAGGGGACTTCCGGCTGCGACTGCGGGCTGCGGCAGTCGGCAGCGCACCGCGTGCTCTCCAAGGCGCTCCAATCCGAGGGTCTGGACGGCAGCGTGCCGGCCGGCGGAACGAATATCGCCGGCTAGGAACGAAGGATCCGGAGCGCGAGGGCTGCGGCGTTGCGCGCGTTGTCGACGCCGACCGTCGCGACCGGAACGCCGGGCGGCATCTGCGCGATCGCGAGCAGCGCGTCGAGGCCGTCGAGGACGCTCAGGCTGGAGCGAAGGGGCACGCCGATCACGGGTAGGTCGGTCTGCGCGGCGACCGCGCCGGGTAGCGCGGCCGCAAGGCCCGCGCCGCAGATGAGCACACGCAGTCCGCGGTCACGGGCGCTGCGGGCGTACTCCGCGACCGCGTCCGGGGTGCGGTGCGCCGACCGCACCTCGAACTCGTAACCGACGCCCGCCTCGTCGAGCAGCGTCGTGGCTCCCTGCATCCGCTCGCGGTCCGAGTCGGACCCGACGAGAATCCCGACGAGCGGTCCGTCAGGCATTCGCGGCGATGTCGGTGCGGAAGTGCATGCCGGCGAAATCTATGTGCGCGGCGGCGGCGTACGCCGCGCTTCGCGCCTCCGCGACCGTCCCACCGCGGCCGACGACGTTGAGGATCCGGCCGCCGTTCGTGACGAGCCCTCCCTCGTGCAGCGCCGTTCCCGCATGGAAGACGAGCCCGCCGCTCGCCTCTGCCTCCTCGACGCCGGCGATCGGCGTGCCGCGGTCGCCGCTCTCGGGATACTCGGCGCCCGAGAGCACGATCGTCACGGCCGCCCGATCCGCGAGCTGCGGCGGCTGCGAGAGATCGCCGGCAAGGAGCGGCAGCAGGTCGCTTTCGAGGCGTGGGAGGATCGATTGCGTCTCGGGATCGCCGAAGCGGCAGTTGAACTCGATCACGCGCAGTCCGTCCTCCGTCCGCATCAGGCCCGCGTAGAGGAGACCCTGAAACGGAGCGCCGCGGCGAGCGAGCTCGTGGAGCACGGGCAGGTGCACCATCTCGAGGACCTCCGGCGCCTCGTCGTCGGCGACGTCGGGCAGGGGCGAGAACGAGCCCATCCCGCCGGTGTTCGGGCCGGTGTCGCCGTCTCCGATCCGCTTGTAGTCCCGGGCCGGGGGTAAGGCGAGGGCGGCCTCGCCTGCGGCGAGGGCGAAGACCGACAGCTCGGGCCCTTCGAGCAGCTCCTCGACGTGAAACGGCTGGCCGAGCGCCTGTGCCGCGCGCAGCCCCGTGTCCAGCTCGTCCTCGGTGTGGCAGACCCAGACCCCCTTGCCGGCTGCGAGCCCGTCGACCTTGACGACGCACGGCGGCCGTGCGACCGGCAGTGTCCTCGCGGTGGGGACGCCGGCGGCCTCCAGCACCTCCTTGGCGAACGACTTCGAGCCCTCGATACGCGCGGCCGCGGCGCTCGGGCCGAAGACGGCGAGCCCGCGGTGGCGCAACTCGTCGGCGAGACCGGCGACGAGCGGGGCCTCGGGGCCGACGACGACGAGATCGATCCGGAGCTCCCGGGCGAGCGAGACGAGCGCCGCGTGGTCGTCCGCGCGCACCGGGTGACAGTGCGCGAGCGCGGCGATTCCGGGATTGCCGGGCGCAGCATGGAGCTCGTCGAGGCTGTCGCTGCGGGAAAGTGACCACACGAGCGCGTGCTCGCGACCTCCCGACCCGACGACGAGCACTCGCACCGCGGGATCGTATGCAATGGGAGTTTGAAGTAGCCCCTGCCCGCGCAGGATTCCAGCCATGTACGACCCCGGACTCAACCGTCACGAGTGGGAGAGCGAGTGGGAGTCGCTCGAGGAGGACCTCCGCACCGATCCCGACCATGCGCTGCCCGAGCTCGACAGCCTCGTAGCGCGGATGCTCGAGGAGAGCGGCTACGACCTGACCGACCCCGTCGTCCGCGAAGGCGAGGAGCGGGAGGTCGTCTCCGAGTACCTCGCGGCGCACGAGATCGCGCTCGCGAGGGAGCGTGACTCCGGCGATCTCTCGCCCGGTGATGTGGCCGCCGCCATCAACGCGTACCGCGCCGTCTTCGACCATCTCGTCACCACACGCGCCGCTGCCGACGCGCCTCTCGAAGCGGCAGAAGCCGAAGAGGCCTGACCCAGGGCTAGGCTGCGGTCCTAATGGACGCGCCGCCCTACTCGGCCGCCGCGGTCGACGTCCTGCGGCTTCCGGCGGGCACGACCGAGCCCGATCGGGTCGCCGTCGAGGAGCCGCTCGAGATCCGGATCGGCGGGCAGCCGGTCGCCATCACGATGCGGACGCCGGGGCACGACGAGGAGCTCGCGCTCGGCTTCTGCCTGTCCGAGGGGCTGCGGCCCGATGAGGCGCGCCTCCCGGACGATCTGGGCGCGAACGCGGTCGAGGTCGACGCGCCCGGCTTCGATCCGGCGCGCCTCGAGCGCAGTTTCTACACCTCGTCCTCGTGCGGGGTCTGCGGGAAGGGAGCGCTCGAGGCAGTCGCGGTCGAGGCGCCGCGCGTCGAGTCCGAGCTGAAGCTGTCGCGATCCCTCGTCTCGTCGCTGCCCGAGCGGCTGCGGGAGGCTCAGGCGGCCTTCGCGGTGACCGGCGGCCTGCACGCGACGGGGCTGTTTTCCCCCGCGGGCGAGGCGTTGTGCGTGCGCGAGGACGTCGGCCGCCACAACGCCCTGGACAAGGTCGTAGGCTGGGCGTTCCGCGAGCAGCTGTTGCCGCTCGCCGAGCAGGTGCTCTGCGTGAGCGGCCGGCTCTCGTTCGAGCTCGTGCAGAAGGCCGCGGTCGCGGGCTGCCCGGTGCTCGTCGCGGTCGGCGCTCCGTCGAGCCTCGCCGTCGACCTCGCCGCCGATCGAGGCGTCACGCTCTGCGGGTTCGTCCGCGCGGGTTCCGTCAACGTCTACACGGAGCCGTGGCGGATCGAGGGCTGACGGGGATTCTGCTCGTGGGGGGCGCCAGCAGCCGCTTCGGGTCGCCGAAGGCGCTCGCCCGCTTCGGCGGTGAGACGCTCGAGGAGCGGGCGTGGCGCATGCTCGGCGAGGCGTGCGAGGAGCGGGTCGTGGTCGGGGGCGACGGACTGGCCGACCCCGGCACCGGTCCGGTGGCCGCAATCGCCGTCGGCCTGCGCGCCGCGACCCACGACCTGGCCGTAGTCGTCCCGGTGGACATGCCGCTCTTGACCGCCGGCGCGCTCCGAGTGCTTGCGGAGGCCTGCCGCGACGCCGCGGTCGCCCAGGCCGGGCCGCTGCCGTGTGCGGTCGCGCGGCGCACGCTGCCCGCCTTCGAGACCGGCGAGCGTCGGCTTCGGGCCGTCCTCGAAGGCCTCGACACGGCGCGAGTCGTGCTCGACTCCTCGCTGCTCGCGAACGTGAACGAACCTGACGACCTGCGTAGAATCGCGCCGTCCGAGGACGACCGAACGAGGGGGAGAGGATGAGAGAGATCTTCCGCAGCTCCTACGGGAAGCTGCCGGCGCAGGACGTCGAACGCGCCCGTGCCTTCTACCGCGACGTGCTCGGGTTCGAGCCGATCCGGCAGCACCGGAACCACCTCTTCTACGAGTGCGGCGGCGGGTCGTTCCTCGTCTTTCCCTCCAGCGGTTCGCCGTCGGGCACTCACGACCAGCTCGGCTTCGTCGTGGACGACGTGGAAGGGGCGGTAGCCACGTTGCGCGAACGCGGCGTGGAACTCGAGACCTACGAGGCGCCTCCCGGCGCGACCTTCCGCGACGGGATCATGGACTACGGCACGGTCAAGGCCGCCTGGTTCAGGGACAGCGAAGGCAACCTCATCTCCGTGGCGCAGTTCGGCGGGTGAGTAGGCTCGCCCCGTGAGTGGGGCCTTCCAAGTCGGCGGCGACGCGTACGACGAGTTCATGGGCCGCTACTCGACGCGCCTGGCGCCGCTCTTCGCCGATTTCGCCGGTGTCCGCCCGGGTGCGCGCGTGCTCGACGTCGGCGCAGGCACAGGCGCGCTCACTGCCGCGCTCCTCGCCCGAGACGCCACGGTCGTTGCGGCGGACCCGTCCCCCGAGTTCGCCGCGGTCCTGCGCGAGCGCTTCCCGGAGATCGAGGTTCACGAGGCTCCCGCGGAGTCGTTGCCCGTCGGTGCGGGGGAGTTCGACCTGGCGCTCGCGCAGCTCGTCGTGGCGTTCATGAGCGACGCGCCTGCCGCGGTTGCCGAGATGGCGCGGGTCTCGCGGCGTGTCGCGGTCTGCATGTGGGGCGTGGCGGAGGTGGACATGTTCGCCGCGATCGACCGGACGGCGGAGGCGATCGGCGCGTCGCGCGCAACCGAGCCGCGCCGCTACCGCACGCCGCAGGAGATCCACGACCTGCTCGCTCCCCACGGGGAGGTCGAGTCCGCCGAGCTCGACGTGACGGCCGGCTACCGGGAGTTCGACGAGTTCTGGCAGGCCATGGACCACGGGGTCGGCCCGGCAGGGCAGTGGCTCGCGTCGCTCGACTCGGAGAGGCGGGACCAGGCGTACGAGGAGCTGTTCCGGCAGCTCGGCAGCCCTCCGGGGCCGTTCGAGCTGAAGGCGCGGGCGTTCGCCGCCGCCGTCACGCCCGGGTGAGCACGGACGAGCGCTCCGCCCCCGTGCCGACGAGCGTCACCTCGACGTCGAGCTCGCGCTCCACGAGCTCGACGTACCTGCGGGCCGCTTCGGGGAGCTCGCCGACGGACGAGCAGCCGTCGAGGGGCTCCCGCCAGCCGTCGAGCACCTCGTAGACCGGGGCTGCCGCGTGGAAGTCGCTCTGATGCGCGGGGAAGTCGCGCGTCTCCGACCCGTCGCGCGTTCGGTAACGGACGCACACGGGCAGCTCCGCGAAGTGGGAGAGGACGTCCAGCTTCGTCAGCGCCAGGCGGTCGATGCCGTTCACGC
The DNA here is from genome assembly GCA_035653435.1 of Gaiellaceae bacterium. GTDB lineage: Bacteria > Actinomycetota > Thermoleophilia > Gaiellales > Gaiellaceae > Palsa-739. The sequence continues at coordinate 3,067 of DASRBY010000012.1, read as the reverse complement.
GCACGGCGTAGCGGAGCGCGACGAGGTCGAGCCAGCCACACCGGCGCTCGCGGCCCGTCACCGTCCCGTACTCGCCGCCGAGCTCCCGGAGGCGCTCCTGGTCGGAGCCTGCGATCTCGGACGGGAACGGCCCCTGGCCGACGCGCGTCACGTAGGCCTTGGCGACGCCGACCACGCCGTCGATCCGGGTCGGGCCGATCCCGATCCCGACTCCGGCGCCGCCCGCGACGGTCGGCGAGGACGTGACGAACGGATAGGTGCCGTGGTCGAGGTCGAGGAGCGTGCCGTGGGCGCCGTCGAAGAGGACACGCTTGCCTTGCCGGAGCGCCGTGTCGACGAGCAGCGAGGTGTCGGTGATCATCGGCCGGAGGCGCGCGGCGTAGCCCTCGTACTGCTCCACGAGCCCCTCGAGCTCGATCGGCACCTCGCCGTACACGCGCTCGAGCCACAGGTTCTTCTCGGCGAGCGCGACCTCGATCTTCTGGCGCAGGATCTTCGGGTCGAGGATGTCCTGCACCCGGATCCCGAGCCGCATCGCCTTGTCGGCGTAGCACGGCCCGATGCCGCGCTTCGTCGTCCCGATCGCTAGGTCGCCGAGGCGACGCTCGCACGCCCGGTCGAGCGCGAGGTGCCAGGGCATGATCAGGTGCGCGTTGCCCGAGAGCCGGACGAGACCGATCTCGACCCCGCGCGAGCCGAGGTCGTCGAGCTCCTCGATCAGCACCGGAGGGTCGACGACGCAGCCGGCACCGATCACCGACTCCTTGCCCTGGAGGAGCCCCGAGGGGATGTGCTTGAGCTTGTACGTCTCGCCGTCGGCCACGATCGTGTGGCCGGCGTTGGGGCCGCCGTTGTAGCGACAGACGAGGTCGGAGTCGCGGGCGAGCAGGTCGACGATCTTGCCTTTCCCCTCGTCGCCCCACTGCGCGCCCACGATGACGGTGGCGGGCACGGTGGTGAAGTATGCCGTCGGCGGCTGCCGGCTCTACGCGGCTGCGTTCTCGCGGTAGTCCTGGCGCGCGTCCACGTGGACCTCCCGGGTCAGGCGGCGCAGGCGGCTCGCCGTCGGGGCGCCCACCCGGGCGGCGAGCTCGCGCCACTCGTGATTCGTCGTCACGATCACGAGTCGCCGTTGCTGCTCCCGCTGGTTGACGAGGTTGTAGATGCGGTCGCGCGCCCAGCTCGACCAGTCCTCGGCCCCGAGGTCGTCGAGGACGACGAGCTCGTACCCGCTCGGATTCGGCGGTGGCTCGCCGTGCCCGTAGCTCTCCCGCAGGGCGTTCAGCCAGCCGGGGACGTTGAGGAAGAGCGCCGTCGGCCTCGGCTCGCGGTCGCTCCAGATGACCTCGCGGAGGATCGCCACGGCCAGGTGCGTCTTGCCGGCACCCGGGTTGCCGCGCAGCAGGAGGCCCTGACGCAGGTCGGTACCCGCTCTGAACTCCTTCGTCCACTGCCGGCAGACGGCGAGCGCGTTGCGCGTGTCGGGCACCGGCGCGAAGTTCTCGAACGTGGAGCCGTCGTAGGCGGAGGGGACCTGCACGCGGTTCCAACGCTCGTCGGCGCGGCGCTGCTCGTCCACGACCTGCTCGGCGGCACGGCACAGCTCGCAGTAGCGCTCGGCGGCGAACGTCTGGCCGAGGAGGACGACCTGCTCGGTCGCGAACTCGCGTCCGCAGCCGAGGCACTTCGATGTGAGGCTAGTGGGCAAGGGGGGCGAACTTCGCGTACTTGCTGATGAAGGCGACCTTGAAATCGCCGGTCGGGCCGTTGCGGTGCTTCGCGACGATCACCTCGGCGACGCCCTTGTTGCTGTCGTCGGTCTCGTCGCGTTCGTAGTACTCCTCGCGGTAGAGGAACATCACGAGGTCGGCGTCCTGCTCGATCGAGCCCGACTCGCGCAGGTCGGAGAGCATCGGGCGCTTGTCGTGGCGCTGCTCGGGCGAGCGGTTGAGCTGGGAGAGCGCGATGACGGGCAGGTCGAGGTCCTTCGCGATCTCCTTCAGGCCGCGGGAGATCGAGGACACCTCCTGCAGGCGGCTCTCCTCGCTGCGGCCGGTCGTCATCAGCTGGAGGTAGTCGACGACGACGAGGCCGAGGTCCGGCTGCCTGCGCTTCAGGGTCTGGGCGCGGGCGCGGAGCTCGAGCAGGCTGAGCGCCGGCGTGTCGTCGACGAAGAGGGGCGCCGACTCGAGCTGGCCGCAGGCCTGGGCGAGGCGCGGCCAGTCGTCCTTCGAGAGCTTGCCGGTGCGGATGTGGTGGGCGTCGACCTTGCCGCGCGAGCAGATGAGCCTCTGGGCGACCTCCTGCCGCGACATCTCGAGGCTGAAGAACGCGCACGGCGTCTGCAGGTCGACAGCGACGTGGTTCGCGATCTCGAGCGCGAAGGCGCTCTTTCCCATCGAGGGGCGGGCGGCGATGATGACGAGGTTCGCGGGCTGGAAGCCGGCGGTGATCCGGTCGAGGTCCTTGAAGCCGCTCGCGAGGCCCGTGACCTCGGCGCCCGACTCGTAAAGGTGGCTGATCCGCTGGAACGTCTCGACGAGCGTGTCCTTGAAGAGGACGAGCTCGCCCTCGGCGCGCCGCTCGCCGAGCTCGAAGACGAGCTGCTCGGCACGCGCCACGAGCTCGGCCGGCTCGCCCTCGCGGTCCCAACCGAGCTGCGCGATCTGGCCGCCCGCGAGGATGAGGCCGCGGAGGGTGGCGGTCTCGCGGACGATCTCCGCGTAGTGCCGGGCGTTGGCGGTGGCGGGCACGAGCCGCGCGAGCTCGTGGAGGCGGACGCGCCCGCCGATCGCCTCGAGCTCGCCCCGCTGCTCGAGCTCGTTCGTGAGCGTGATGGCGTCGACCGGCTCGTTCTTGCCGTAGAGCTGGAGCGCGGCGCGGTAGATCTTCGCGTGCGACTCGCGGTAGAAGTCGCCCGCGTCGAGGATCTCGCTGACGGCCGCGATCGCGCCCGGCGAGATCATCATCGCGCCGAGGACGCTCTCTTCCGCCTCCAGGTTCTGGGGCGGGACGGACGCCGGCGCGGGGACGGGGGCGAGCGACATGCGTGGCGATTCCAGCACGT
>DASRBY010000011.1:0-6673 GCA_035653435.1 Gaiellaceae bacterium | reverse complement strand
CGTAACCCCTCCAGGGCCGGCGTGCTGATCCCGGCTTGACGCCCGCAGGGTCGCCCCTCGTCGCCGCGCGGGCCGTCGAGTAGGGATGCGTGCATGTTCCTGGAAGGCACGCTGCTGGAGAAGCTGCGGAAGATCGAGGCGCTTCACGCGGGGACGACGGTCAACGGAGAGAAGGAGGCGGCGCGGATCGCGGCCGAGCGCATCCGAGCGCGCCTGGCGGAGCTTCGGGGCCGCGACGAGGACGTCGAGCTTCACTATCGGCTGCCCGATCCGTGGATGCGGATGCTGTTCCTGGGTAAGCCCTCCGGCAACGGCGTGTAGAGGAGGGCCTCGGGATCTGGCACGCGGTGGAGCCCGGAGGTCACGCCGATGCCGACGTTTCGAAGGTCGTCGCTGTTCAAGCTCGCTCGCTGGAGCGAAGAGGACGCCCGCCAGGTGCTCGACGCCTTGGAACGCTCCGGGCAACCGGTGAGCGCCTTCGCGGCGGAGCACGGACTCGACCCGCAGCGCGTCTACCTTTGGCGCCGCCGGCTCGGCGCGGGCGCCGAGCGTACCACGTTCCGGGAGGTCGTCGTGCGCGCCGCTGGGTCCGATCGATTCGAGATCGTGCTCACGTCCGGCGCGACGGTGCGCGTGCCGACGGGCTTCGACGACGACTCGCTGGAGCGTCTGCTCGTCGTGCTGTCGCGAGCCGGCGCGTGCTGAGCCTTCCGCCGAGCGTGCGGTTGCTCGTCGCGACGCAGCCGGTCGACGGCCGCAAGGGGATCGACAGCTTGATGGTGATCGTGCGCGACGTGTTCGGTCAGGACCCGCACACGGGGCATCTCTTCGTCTTTTTCTCGAAGCGTTGCGACCGGGTACGCATCGTCTACTGGGACCGCAGCGGTTTCGCGATGTGGATGAAGCGACTGGAGCGCGGCCGGTTCCGACCGTCCTTCTCTGCCGACGGACGACTGGGCGCCAACGCCATCGAGGCCGCGGAGCTCGCGCTCATCATCGAGGGACTCGATCTGCGCGGTGCCCGCCGTCGTCCCCGATGGGAGCCGCGCTCGACGCGACCGACGACGGCACTTTCGCGCGCGAGCGGTTGAATCCATTCGCGGCTCGTCAGACTTCGCGAGCCGCGATGCGCACGCCGTCGATCACCTCGCCGTACGCGCCCGACGTCGAGAGGGTGCGCGCGTGGCTCGAGGCGAAGATCGCGGCGCGCCTCTTCGTCGAGATCGTGACAGCGATCCTCGCGCTCATCATCCGCATGCGTGACGTCAACACCGAGCTGCTGGCCAGGCTGGCCTACTTGAAGAGGAAGCGCCCGCCGTCGGAGACGCTCGAACGGCTCGAGCGCCAGCTCGTGCTGCCGCTCTTCGACGCGCCGAAGGTCAAGAAGCGTGGGCCGAAGTCCACCGATCGGAGCAACCACCCCGGGCGCTGGGCGTTGCCGGCGCGCCTGGAGCGCGTCGTCGTCAAGAACGAGGTGCCCGCCGAGCAGCGCATCTGCCCGCACTGCGGCGCCCACATGAAGACCGTGGGCTTCTCGTGCTGCGAGCGGCTGGACGTCATCCCGGCGAAGATCATCGTCGTGCGGCGCGAGGACGAGACGGTCGCCTGCCCGAACGACGACACGATCGTGAGCGCCCCGCCGCCGCCACAGATCGTCGAGAAGGGCAAGCTCGGCGACACCCTCCTGGTCGAGGCGCTCTGTGACAAGTACATCGAGCACACCCCCATCGAGCGACAGTGCACGCGCCTGGCGCGGGCCGGCGTCGACATCGCCCCGCAGACGATTGGACATGGCGTCGCGTGCGCCATCGACGTGCTCGAGCCCGTGGCCAAGGCGATCGAAGACCGAACGCGCGCCCCCGGGCTGCTCGGCACCGACGCCACGTCGATCCCGATCCTCGACCCCGCGGCGCCAGCGGGCATTCGCTCGGGCGCGATGTGGTGCTGGACCAACGCGCGCTGGGTGACCTTCTTCTACTCGCCGAGCGGCGACTCCGAGAGCGTCAAGCGTTTCCTCGGCGAAGACCTCGCGCGCACGGTGCAGTGCGACGGTACGAGCGTCACCACGTTCCTGGAACGCGCGGGCGGACGGCGCCCGGGGTGTTGGAGCCACGGTCGAAGACGCCTCGTCGAAGCGGCGCGTGCGGGGGATCAGATTGCGCTCGAAGGGCTGCGAATCATCTCGCGCATCTTCGCCGTCGAGCGTGCCGCCTCGCTGGCCGGGGACACGCCCGAAGAGCGCCGCTGCCGACGCGACGAGCACACGCGACCGATTCTCGACGAGCTCCACGCCTGGATCGAGGACAAGCGAGCAGTCGTCGCGCCCAAGACTCCTCTCGGACAAGGCCTGGGGTACCTGCATCGGCAGTGGAAGAGGCTCTTGCTCTTCCTCGACGACGGCAACATCGAGGCGACCAATAACCGGCGCGAGCGTGAGCTGCGCCGGCTGATCCTCGGTCGCAAGAACTGGCTCTTCACGTGGCTCGACCTGGGTGGCGAGCGCACCGCGCGCATCCTGTCGATCATCGCCACCGCCATCGCGCACGACGTCAACCCGCGCGCCTACTTGCACCTGGTGACGAAGCTCATCGTCGGCGGATGGCCGAACGCTCGGTTGCCCGAGCTGCTCCCCGATCGCATCCTCGCCGGGCACCCGGACCTCTTCGTCGGCGACGGCGACGCCCTCGGCGCGTCGAGCGCGCTGCTCTTGCTCGGAGACTGACCTCCGGAGCTTCACCGGCTCGCCGCCGGTAGCGCCTTGGGCGGCGCCTCCGGAGCCTCGCTCACGTCGTCGTCGATCGCCTCGCGGATCACGCGCTCGGTCAGCTCGCGAAGATACGTGTCCAGCTCCTCGGCGAGCGCGGTGTACTCCGGCCACAGCGTGTGATCGTGGAACGTCCGCGGCGCGCGCACCTGAATCGTGCTGCGGTGTCGACCGACGTCGCGGTACGGAGTGAGCCCGTAGCGCCTGCACAGCGCCGCGAACAGCATCCGCTTCCACGGATCGTGCAGCCGGTAGTGCAGCTCGACTTCCTCTTCACGACCACGAAGCTCCGCAATCCGCGCGCGGATGCGCTCCGCGGCGCGACGCGCGGCCTCGCGCTCGCCGTCGACCTTCGTCCCCGCGTGCAGCGCCTCGATCTTCCGGAGCTTCTCGACCAGCGTCCCTTCGAGCGGCAGCATCAGCGGGCCACTCGAGCACCCCCGACTCGCGGCGTCAGCCCTCAGCCACGAGCGCCCGGCTCCGCGCAAGTGCTCTCGCGGACGCCGATGCCGGAGGGGTTACGTTCCTGGCGCTGTGCCGTCGCTACGGGCTCAAGCCGTTCCGGGAAGCGGGTCGCCGCAACAGCACGGTGCAAGTGCGCGCGCCGCGTGCGTTTCACGACGAGACTCTGTTGCCGGAATTTCGCGCGCTGTCGAAGGAGCTACATGCTCATCTTCAGGAGCTGACCGAGCGAGTGATCCGCGAGGCGATCAACGACGACGTCAGCGAGCCGCCGGAAGCCGCGACACCGAAGGCGCTGCCGGCCGCAGGCGGAGGTCAGTGACGGCTACTTCGCCAGCAGCGCCACGGTCTCGTCGCCCTCGCCGATGTAAAGCTCGGGGTGAGCCGCGAGGAGGCGGTCGGGCAGCAGGTCACGCAAGTGGGCCTTGGGCCAGCCCTGCACGATGAGCCTCGTGATCAGGTGGAGATAGGCGCGTGGGTTGACGTCGTGGGCGATGCAGGTGCCGATGATGGTCAGGATCGTCGCCGTGCGCCGACCACCCAGGTCGAGCCAGGTGAAGAGCCAGTTGCGCCGGCCGAGAACCAGGCGTCGCAGCTCGCGCTCGCGGCGGTTATTGGTCAGCTCGATGTTGCCGTCTTCGAGGAAGAGCCGCAGCCGGTGCCACTGTCTGTGCAGGTACCCGAGGCCCCGTCCGAAGGCGGTCTTCGGCGGGATGACGGCGCGCTTGTCGTCGAGCCATGCGCGCAGCTCGTCGAGTACCGGGCCGCTCTGCTCGATGCGGCGCGCTCGCCGCTGCTCGGCGGTATCGCCGTCGAGGGTGGAGGCTCGCTCGATGGCGAAAAGCTTGGCGATGATGCGGACGCCTTCGAGGGCGGAGGTGTCGCCCGAGCGGGCCGCCTCGGCGAGACCGCGCCGGCCGTGGCTCCAGCACCCCGGGCGCTTGCCGCCGGCGCGCTCGAGGAACGTGGTGACGTTGGTGCCGTCGCACTGGACGGTGCGCGCCAAGTCGTCTCCGAGGAAGCGCCGCACGCTGTCGGAGTCGGCGCTGGGCGCATAGAAGAAGGTGACCCACCGCGCGTTGGTCCAGCACCACATGGCGCCCGTGCGGATGCCGTCGCGAGCGGAGGGGTCGAGCACCGGAATGCCGGTGGCGTCGGTGGCGAGCAGCCCGGGCGCCCGGGTCTGGTCCTCGATGAGCGCGGCGACCGGGCGCAGCAGGTCGATCGCCGTGGCCACGCTCCGACCGAGCGTCTGCGGGGCGATGTCTGCGCCGGCGCGCGCCCAGTGCGTGCACTGTCGCTCGATCGGCTGGTGCTCGAGGTACTTGTCGCAGAGCGACTCGACGATGAGCGTGTCGCCGAGCTTGCCGCCCGCGACGATGGCCGGTGGCGTCGTCGCGCTCACGATCGTGTCGTCCTTGGGGCAGGCGACGCGCTCGTCGAGGCGCTCGATGACGACGATGCGCGCCGGGACGATGTCGAGCTTCTCGCACTTCGAGTGGCCGACGGTGGTCATCTCGGCGCCGCAGGCGGGGCAGATGCGCGCCGCTGCGGGGACGGCATTGACGATCTGTACGCGCGGCAGATGCGCGGGAAGCGCGCCACGGCCCGGGTGCTTGGTGCGTCGCTGCTTGCCGCGCGCGCCGGGCGTCGAGCCGTCCTCGCCGGTCTTCACCGGGGGCGCGACCACCGGCGAGAGCACCCCAGCGAGGGGCAGCGCGAGCTGGCGCTGGAGCCGCTCGAGCGTCTCCGAGCGAGGGCGGGCGCGGCGCAGGTGAGCCACCTGGCGGAGCAGCTCGGTGTTGGCGTCGCGCATCTTGCCGATGAGCGCGAGCACCGCCGCGACCAGCTCGATGAAACGCAGCGCCCGGATCATCTTCTCCAGCCACGCCCGCACCTGCGCCAGGTCCGGCGCGTACGGCGAGGTGATCATCGGCGGCGTCATCGTCTGGTGGTCAGACGGATTGAGCCTCGATGGATTCACCGGCTCGCGCAGGAAAGAGCCGTCGCGGTACCCGGCTGCCAGCGGGGGCGATGCCGGGCACCGGCCAGGTCGATGCCCTCCACGATCAGCGCGAGCTGGGCGGCCTCGATCGACTTCGCCGACATGCGTCCATCGGGCTCGAAAGGAGGGCGGAAGCGGCCGCGCTCCAGCCGCTTGGTCCACATCGCGTAGCCGTTGCGGTCCCAGTACACGATGCGCACGCGCTCACACCGGCGAGAGAAGAAGATGAAGAGGTGGCCGGTGAGCGGGTCGTGCTCGAAGACCTCGCGCACCATCGCCATCAGGCTGTCGGGCCCCTTGCGACCGTCCACGGGTTGGGTTGCCATGAACAGCCGCACGCTCGGCGGCAGGCTCAGCACGCCGCGACCCGCGACAGCACATCGAGTAGACGCGCGAGGGCGTCGGCGTCGAAGGAGGCCGGGACGCGAACCGTTACGCCCGTCGACAGCACCACCTCGAATGCCGTCGCCCGCTCCGCGGAGCCCCGGACGACCAGCTCGCGGAACGTGGTACGCTCGGCGCTCGCGCCGAGCCGGCGACGCCACATGTAGAGCCGCTGCGCGTCCAGTCCGTGCGCCGCGGCGAAGACGGCCACCGGCTCGCCCGAGAGCTCGAGCGCCTCGAGCACCTCCCGGGCGTCCGCCTCGCTCCAGCGGGGCAAAGCAAAGATCGACTCGACGCGCGACCTCGGCATGGCGCAGGACCTCCGCGCTCACGCCTCGCATGGCTCGCCGCCCGACTTCTACACGCCGACCCTGGAGGGGTTACAACGTGATCACACCCACGGTGTGGGCACTCGGCACGCGCGTAAGCGCCGGCACGCCGTCTCCCGGGGGTGGGGCGGTCTGCGACGTGTGCAAAGACGCGTTGTACAGCCGCGACCTGTCGGCCGCAGAGATCGCGGAGTGGTCCAGTTACACGCAAGCGCGCTACGGCCTCGCGACTTGATCCTGGCGCGAGAATTGGGCGCAGGCGGCCCAGGGTGCGGGGGCTTTTAGTCTCCGGAGAGGGCTGCGACAGTCGCCTTGGTCACGATCGCTTCGCGCGCCGTCGGCGGCTTTAGAAACAGAACGATCACGAACGCGGCTTCGTTCGTGAAGCGGATCGGTCGGTACTGACCTTCGCTGATTTCCTTGTCCTCACGCTCGATCTCGTCGATGTAGTCGCCTTGGCATCCGAAGCTAATGATCATGATCCGCTTGTCGCCGCTCACGGCCAACGACGTGCCCGGATAGCTCTTCGGGTCGTCCGCGGAGCGGTATCCGACGCCGATTTGCTGCCGAGTCATCGCCTGGCCAATGTCGAGCGCGGAGAGCGGCCGTACGCACCCGGGCGTCACGCCGGGGCTCGTCGACGGCGGCGGTGCGGTCACGGGAGCCGGTACGGACGAAGGCCCCGGCGCCGTCGCGAGTACGCCCGCGCCGGAGCCCGATTCGGCCGGG
>DASRBY010000010.1:0-2821 GCA_035653435.1 Gaiellaceae bacterium | reverse complement strand
CTGCCAGCCGGCCGCCTGCAACGTTTCGGCGACCCAGGCGGCGCCGCTCATCATCTCGATCGCCGCCCGCACCTCGCGCCCCGCCGAAGTGACGAGCCGCAGCACCCCGTCCAGGTCAGCCGACACCACACCCTCGCCGACGACCTCACCTTTCGCGTTCAGCGCGCACCAGGCCGCCCGCCGCGTCGCCCAGTCGATGCCCACGTACTCCACCACGGTCTCCTCTCGATCGGGATCAGCGTCACCGCCGATTCTCGAAAGTCGACCGGCGAACGCCTGGTCATGGCATTCGCAAGTCGCAGCCATCCACGGGCCAGGGAGCTTCTCGATACCCCGGGAGCGCTCCTCAACCGCTCCCACCTACGGGAGCTCGGTCTCGAGCGGCGCGCCGTCGACGCCGTTTTCCGGGCCCTTCCTGTCGTCGCACTACCCGGCTACTCGCGCCCACTGATCCGCGCAGAGCAATACCTCGAGCTCGTCGATGACCACACGTTCCGCGGTGACCGTGTGCGCCCGATACGGTCGAGCGGTGGCTAGCGCGTGGATCACGACGCGGCCGACCGCCGGCGGGCAGAGCCGCTACCGCGTCATGTACCGGCTCGGCGGTCGGGAGAGCATGCCGCGCTACGCCGGCTCGTTCTCGACCAAGCGCGAGGCGCTGGCTCGGAAGTCGTGGGTGCTCGGTGAGCTCGCTGCGCTCCGGGTACCCGATCCTCGCCTCGTGGATGAGCGAGCAACCTCCCCCACGCTGTCCGACGTCGCGGGCAGGTGGCAGGCATCTCGGGTCGATGTCGCCGCGGGCACCCTCCAGACCTACCGAGTCGCCCTGGGACGCGTGGTGCCGAGATTCGGCGACCGGCCGATCGCCGACATCGACGCCCAGACCGTCGCGGACCTCGTGGCGGAGCTTCACGGCCAGGGCCTCAAGAAGCAGACGATCCGCAAGACGGTCAGCGTGCTGGCGATGGTCCTCGACCACGCGCGTATCCAGCCGAATCCGGCCCGCGATCGCCTGACGGTCAAGCTGCCGCGGGAGGAGCGCCGGCTAGTGCAACCCCCAACTGCGGAGCACGTGGAGGCGGTCGTTCGCCTCCTGCCGGGGCGGTATCGCCTACCCGCGCTGATCCTCGACGCCACCGGTATGCGGGTCGGCGAGCTCGAGGCGCTCACCTGGGGCGACATCGACGAGCCGCGTGGCCGCTGGCGCATTGCGACGAGCAAAACCGGCCGGCCTCGCTGGGTGAGCCCGCCACCGCTCCTCCTCGACGCCGTCCTCGACCTCTGTCCGCGCGACGATCGGCATCAGGATCGCCGGGTCTTCGAGCAGGTCACGAGCGAGCGTCTCCGTACCGCGCTGACACGTGCGTGCACGGCCGCGGGAGTTCCTGCGTTCTCGCCGCACGACCTGCGCCATCGCCGCGTTTCGCTTCTCCATCTCGGCGGCATGCCATGGGCGCGAATCGGCGAGCTCGTCGGCCACGACGACCTCGTGACCACAGCTCGGACCTACACGCACGTCGTCGCCGACGAGCGCGAGCTCGAGTACGCGGAGCTGCTCGTCTGAGTCGAGCGACGTGGAGCGAGCTCCGCAAGCTGTTCACGGATCACCCGCATCTCGTCACGGTCGCGCTCGTCGCTCGCGACACGCTTCACCTCGTCACGAATCAAGCGGCGCTTCTCTGGCGAGAGACGGCGCGACCTGCACGTGGACTTCTTGTCGCTCAACTACGAAACTCTGCGGCGCTCCACGAATCTCCTCACGTCCTTCAGCAACATCAGCAAGTGCAGCGGATCGGTCGGAGCCTCCTCGAATCCGTACTGCAGATACCACGCCTTCGCGATGTCGTGCTTTGCATGGACGAGCAAGACGCGAGCACCGATCGACTCGGCAGCCTCGAGGCAACGCATCATGGCGTCCTGGAGGAGCGACCGGCCAAGACCCGCGCGCTGATGCTCTCGGTCAACCGCAAGTCGAGCGAGGAGAACCGCCGGCACCGGCCTCGTTCGCGGCTGGCCTTTGAGCGCGCGCTCGGTCGCAGCTTCGGGCGCGACCTGCGCAGCCGCCAGCGCGTAGTAGCCGGCGACCGTCTCGCCGTCCTCGAGCGTCGTCACGAAGACACGCGCTGAGCCTGACGCGTGCGCAGCGCGCGCGTGCCGCTTGAGCCACTCGTCGAGCGCGGGCTCGCCGCAGTCGAAATCGTCGAGGCGGTGGCGCTTCTCCAGCGGCTCCGGCGGCCGGTAGGCCACCGGCTACCCGCCGCTGAAGACGCTCGGCTGGGAGAAAAGCTTCTCGAGCCCGGGGTTGTCACGCGGCGAGCGGTCGAGCAGCGCGACGAACTGCTTCCACTGCTCCGGGGGGAGCGCAAACGTCGTTCGGTCCGCCAGCAGACGCTCCGCCTCGAGCACGGCGGCGTCGACGACGAACTCGGTCAGGGTCCGCTGCGACGCAGCCGCCGCCTGCCGCACGAGGCGGTCCGCTTCCGGCTCGACCCGGAAGTCCCAGCGCTCCTTCATCTTTGCCATGCGCGTAATCGTACACACACCGTCCGTACGTCGCCACCCGCTGAGAGATCTCCCCGACCCAGGATGGTCAGGGGCCAGGCACGCTCTCGTCTGGGCCATATGAGTGTTCACGAGTACACCCTGGCCTGAGGACTCTTGCGCCTTGCTAGTCCGTCGGTGAGGGGGGAAGTTCCTGACACCGCGAACTCGTCGTAACCTTCGCGTCGCTCGCGACATAGACAGGGTGAGCGATGACGCAGCGGTTCGAGCAGATCTATGCGGAGCACCACAAGGCAGTTCGCGCGTACGTGAGGCGCAG